>JBJEIZ010000077.1:0-90340 GCA_051877535.1 Brotaphodocola sp. | reverse complement strand
CTCCACATGCTCCGTCCCCGGAAACATATCCACCGGCCACGCCCCTTTCGCCTGATATCCATACTTCTTAAAAACGCCAATATCCCGTGCCAGAGTATCTGGTCCGCAGGAAACATATACAACCCGTTTTGCTCTGACTGCTGCCACCGCACGAATAAAATCCTCCGTGCTGCCGCTGCGCGGCGGATCCATCAGCACCACATCGACGCGATCTCCGGCAGTCGCCATCTGCCCCATAAAACGTGTCGCATCATTACAAAAGAAACGAATATTTTTAATATGATTACATTGTGCATTCTGGACCGCATCTTTTACTGCATCCGCATTCAGCTCCACGCCGATCACAGTCTTTGCTTTTTTACTTGCAATGATACCGATGGTTCCAATGCCGCAATACGCATCCAAAACCAGTTCGCTTCCGGTCAGCCCAGCAAGTTCCACCGCTTTTTCATACAATTTTTCAGTCTGCACCGGATTGATCTGGTAAAAGGATTTGGAAGAAATACGAAACCTGCATCCACAAAGATCATCTTCAATATAACCTTTGCCGAACAGTACCTGTTCCTTATCTCCTAAAACCATACTGGTTCCTCTTCCATTAATATTCTGGATAATGGTAGTAATTTCCGGATGTCGCTCACGCAACGCTTTTACAAAATGATTTTTAGACGGAAAAACCGGCGATGCAGTAACCAGAACGACCATGATCTGACCAGAGCTGAAACCTCGGCGAATCAGTATATGGCGCATCAGACCATAACCTGTATCTTCATCAAATGTTTTAATTTTAAACGATTTCAGTAAATAACGAACGGTTCCGATGATCTCGTCAGCTCTTTCGTCTTCGATCATACATTTCTCGACCGGGACGATATTGTGGGTTCCTGCCTCATAAACGCCAGAAATGATTTCACCCTTACGATGCCCAAATACGGCATGGACTTTATTGCGATAATGAAACGGATTTTCCATTTCCATAATCGGATAAACCTTACAGTACGAACCAAGAAGTTTTTGCATCCGGCTCTGCTTCATTTTCAATTGTTCCTCATATGGTTTGTCCAGATACTGACAACCGCCGCATCTGCGGGAAACAGGACAAAGACTGGCTTCCGAATGCCCCACTTTACTATATTTCCTGTCCTTCTTATCTTCTATCTTTTTTTCTGCCATTTTTTACTCCTTATATCTAAACTTTCATGTCCGCCGCCGCGGACATCGACCATATAGGAAAGTCGATTGCTTCCTGATTGCACACTCCCTAAGCCACCCGAAAAGACCACTCACCGGCAGCCTTGCAATTTTCTACAATTTCTGTATAATAAATTGATATGATACCAGGTCAAAAGGTCAGAAATCTGACGCAAGCTTGCTTGCAGGAGAATTTTTGACTCCAAACTTTTTCAGGAGGTTTTCCTAATGGATGATACAATAAAAAACACAATCAATTCTGCTGAATCGAAAGATTCATTTTACATGGATCCCATTTTATACGAAGGACGCCCAACGGACGAGACCGGCCGCCTTCCAAAAGAAATTCGCACCTACGATCTGCTCGATCAACTGCAGATCCCATATTGGCGTCTGGACCACGATGCTACATTTTCCATTGAAGCATGTCACGATGTAGACAAACGTCTGGATATCGAAATCTGCAAGAATCTATTTCTCTGCAATGCGCAAAAAACAGACTTTTACCTGTTGATGATGCCAGGTCACAAGAAATTTAAGACAGCAAAACTTTCCAGTCAAATCGGCAGTGCCAGACTTTCTTTCGCCGGTCCTGAATTTATGGAAGAATTTCTGGATATTACCCCTGGTTCTGTCAGCGTCCTCGGTCTGATGAATGATAAAAATAAGCGTGTGCGTCTTCTGATTGACAAAGATGTAGTAGATCACCATGCATTTATCGGCTGCCATCCATGCATCAACACTTCCAGTATCAAAGTTGCTACCTCTGATATTTTGGAAAAATTTCTTCCCTATGTGGAACATCCATATACGCTTGTAGAACTCCCATGGGAAGATTAAATGTCCAAAAAGTCCAACAGAATGCGTCCAATGACGCATTCTGCTCTAACTTCAAATTTGTTCGATTTTATTTTCCTACCGGTCTTGTCACTTCTTTCAGCCACTCAGCTTCTTCCTCTGTCAAATACGGTGCAATATTTTCATACACTTTCGCGTGGTACGCATTCAAATATGCAATATCCCTTTCTTCCATAATACTGATATCCACCGGTTCCAAATCAATCGGAACACAGGTCAAAAATTCAAATTTCAAGAACTGACCATACGCATTCTTCTCATCCTCTTTACAGAACATCTGATTTTCTGTGCGGATTCCATATTTGCCCTCTATATAAAGACCTGGCTCATCAGAAACCACTGCTCCCGACATAAACGGCAAGCTGTCCTGACGTTCCGGTACAATGCGATAGCGAATTCCCACCGGACGCTCATGCACATTCAGCAAATAGCCAATTCCATGTCCTGTTCCATGATCATAATCCAACCCGCGCGACCAAAGCGGTTCTCGCGCCACATAATCCAGACTTAAACCGCTGCATCCTTCCAGAAATTTTACATTTCCCAAACGAAGCATACTCATCAGCACCAGCGTATAATGAAGTTTTTCTTCATCCGTTACCGGTCCCAACGCAACGGTTCTTGTAATATCCGTGGTTCCTTCCAGATACTGTCCTCCGGAGTCAATAAGATACAGTCCTTTCGGCTCCAAAAGCGCACAGGATTCCGGAACCGCATGATAATGACACATCGCTGCATTCGGACCATACGCGGAAATCGTCGTAAAACTCTCATCCAACGCCCCCTGTTCAATCCTCATGCGGTCAACCATATCTGCAGCATCACACTCGGTTATCGTTCTCTTTCCTATGTTATGTTTCAGCCAATAGATAAATTTGGTCATTACAATGCCGTCTTTGATGTGCGCTGCTTTCAAATTTTCAATTTCAATCGGATTTTTCTTCGCTTTCATCAGTACCGTTGGATTCATCTGATCGATGATCCGATCGGTATCATCCAGATTGCTGACAATCGCATAGTTAACCTTCGCTTTCTCTAACAGTACCACACTGTCCGTAATATGCTCCACAAACTCATAAATACCATCATACGGCATGAGCATTACACCGAGTCCATGCAGATATTTGCGGACCTCATCAGAAACTACACGCTCGTTAATGAACAGATAAATGGTATCCATTGTTATAATCAGATAAGAAAGTACAACCGGATTACATGGAATATCATTTCCACGGATATTTAACAGCCAGACAATGTCATCCAGAGTCGTAATGATATGAACATTCGCGTGTTGCTTCTCCATTTCTCTTCTCAGATCCGAAATTTTCTCAGCAGCACTTTTTCCTGCATAACGCTCATCCAAAATCCAGATTGGCTCTGCAGGGAGTTCCGGACGATTCTCCCAAATCTCCCCAATCAATTCCTCCGAATAATGAATCCTTCCAAACTTATGAGAAAGCGCTTCTTCCAAACGCTCACCCATCTGAGCATTGATCACACGACCGTCAAAACCGAGTATCCCATTGACCCTCATATTCTTTTCCAGGAATTCTTCCACTTTAGGAACACCCGGCTGATTCATCTTCATCAATTCTATTCCGGTATCTTTTAACTCTGCTGCTGCCTGTACAAAATAACGGCCATCCGTCCAGACGCCTGCCCAGTCCTCCGTGATCAACGCGGTTCCTGCTGATCCGGTAAATCCAGTGATGTATTTACGGCAGGCAAAATGCTCTCCCACATACTCAGATTCATGATAATCTGATGTCGGTACCAGATACGCATCAATACCACGCTCTTTCATCAGATTTCTAAGCTTTGAAAGTCGTTCCACAATCGTATTCATGTCGTAATATCCTTTCTCAAAACAGCTGTTCTTCATAGACGCTTCTTTTTTATTCCCTGTTTCAGGCTTCTTCTCACACCATCCGCCTTATATTTTCCAACCGGATTTTTGCAATCTCTATGATACTTCTTTTTTCATAGCATCTTCAATCGCTACCGTAATGCCTTCACTGTACGTCGGATGTGCACGCATTGCACGGAGCAATTGTTCTGCTGTCAATCCATTCGCAATCGCTGTTGCCATCTCTCCGATCATATCCGTAGCACGCGGACATACAATCTGTGCACCGACCAGAGAATTCGTATATGCCTCAAAAATCAGACGGATAAACCCATCTTCCTCATTCGTAATAATTGACTTTCCATTCTCGCTCATAGAACAGATGCCGCAGCGTACCTTAAGTCCAAGCTGCTCTGCTTTCTGCTCCGAAAGTCCAACTGTAGCAACCTCCGGAAATGTATAAATACAATTCGGAACAATCGGAAGAGACACATACATACCATTCGGAACTGCTTCCAGACGAACCGTATGCGGTCTTCCGGCAAGATTTTCCACTACAAAAGTCGCCTGAGCCATCGCTCCATGCGCCAGCATCGTACTGCCGGTAACATCCCCGATCGCATAAACTCCCGGCTCACTGGTCATAAAATTCTTATCCAGAATCAAAGTTCCGTTTGAATAGGAAGCCAATGTCACATCATCCCCCACCAGTTTTCCCATATAAGGCTTTCTGCCTATCGCAACAATGACCTGACTTGCTTTCAGCTTATGAACCTCACCGGTTTTGTGGTTCTCAATCTGACAATTTAAAATATCATCTTTTGTGATTTCTGTAACAGTACTGTTGCAGTGAACCACAATACCTTTTTTTACAAGCTGCTTCTCCAGATTCTTTGCAACTTCTGCATCCATCGGCCCCAACAGATGCGATCCCTTCTCAACAATCGTTACCCGAGAGCAAAGTGCCTGAAAAATCGTGGCAAATTCAACGCCGATAACACCTCCGCCGATGATCACGACACGCTCAAAATTCCAGTTTTTCGCGCTGAGCAGCCGATCACTGTTAACTACTCCCGGAAGATTGATTCCCGGAATCCACGGCATCATCGGCTTTGCACCGGTAGCAATGATAATATTTTCTCCATGATAATACTCACGTCCATCCTCACCATTCACCTCAACCGTTTTATCACGGCGAATGGTTGCCGTTCCTCGTACAAAATCAATGTTATTCACTTCAAAAAGTTTTTCAATCTTTTTGCGATACTGCTGTACAGAACGCCGTTTATACGCCTGCATTTTCTTAAAATCAAAGGAAATGAAATCTGTGAATACACCAAACTGATCGCAGTGCTGCATCATAGAAAACTGTTTTGATGCATAAAGCAATGATTTCGTCGGAATACATCCACGATTGACACAGACACCCCCGATCTTATCCTCATCAATTACGACTACCTTTTGTCCAAATCCGGCTGCTTTTACCGCTGCTGTATATCCGCCCGGTCCAGCACCGATTACGACCAAATCATAATTTTTAGCCATAATATGTTCCCCCCAATCTATTTTTCCGACAGCAAGTGCAAATGCACACATGCATTCCAGACACCATCCTCACCAATGGAAGATGTCACATAATCTGCCACTTGTTTCAGTTCTTCTACACTATTTCCCATCGCTACGCCAATACCTGCCTCCTGAATGATTTCAAAATCATTCATACTGTCACCGAACGCAACTGTCTCTGAAAGCGGTATTCCATAATATGCACAGAGGCGTTTCAGTCCCTTCGCTTTGGATGCCTCTTTTTCTATCACATCTGCTCCTTCTTTACTGGAAAACAGTGGAAGCTTTACCTCCGGAAATGCTTGTTCCACCAGTTTCGCACCGGATTCGTGACCAATATAGCAAAGTGTTCGTATATTCATGTCATATAATTTCTCCGGATCTTTAAAATTTCGATCCGATTCTCCCCACCGGCGCATATCATGGCGAACCACATATTCCGGATTGATAAAATAATCTTCTGTTCCGTTCGTGATTCCCATCGCAAATGCTTTTCCTTTTGTGAAATCTAGCAAACGACGTACCAATTCTGGCTTCATACAATGCTCATATATCATTTTTTCACCAACTGTAATCTTAGTACCGTTCAGATGAATCACGGCATCTGGATTCACCATTTCTTTCAATCCTGCACTGTACTTGCTGTCCAGATCCCGCCCGGTTGCGATCACAATATAGTAATTATCTCTCAGTCGCTTCAGCGCACGCAAGGCACTCTCCGGGATCTTGTAATCTGCATGATCCAGGAGTGTCATATCCATATCAAAACTGACAATTCCCTTCATGTTTCTCCTCGTCTGTGTACTCATTTCTTTCATGTAACCGTTCAGCATCTTCACAGTCACTATTTCATCATCATTAATGATAGCAAAATAAAAACATAAAGTAAACCTTTAAAAAAGAAAACATAAAAACAATCATCCGGATCATCAAAAAAGTATGGCTTTACCTCTTTTCAAAATGAAAAAAATCTGCTATACTAATATCGTTTTCTTATCAGACATCGGAGTATGGCGTAGTTTGGTAGCGCGCTCGGCTGGGGGCCGAGAGGTCGCAGGTTCAAATCCTGTTACTCCGATTTTTTCTTTTTGAAATATACACGGATATTATAAAAGGAGTTGGTACATGGTATATTCAGAACCATTGTATCAACCCCTTTCTCTTATAACCTTCCATGTCTGTTTCCCAAAAAACACCAGACATGAAAGTCGATTGCTCCGCACCCACCTGCATGACGGGACTTCACAGTAATGTCAGTGATCATTCATCTTCATCCTCGTCATAATCTTCATCAACTTCGGACTCGTCGTAATCCTCTTCTTCTTCATAATAATAGCTGTCATCGTAATAATAATCATCTGCATTCCGATAATCATACCAGTATTCAAAATCAGTCTTCTTTACAGTAGAACTGCCGGAACTGCCAGAAGGTCCTTTACTGTAACTGCTATCAGAAGAACTGAAAGAAGATGGACCGCTGCTGTTGCTCTCCGTATCCGCTTCATCTGTATCTTCTTCTTTCGTAATTGCACCGTTAGAATCTACCGTGTAGCGAACTCCGTCCATGATAAAAGAGTGATCTCTCATTGCACCACTTTCTTCGAAATAATATGTCACACGATTGACGCTGTAAAATCCAGTTGCCATGACTCCGGACCCATCAAAATAGTACCACTTACCATCTATGCTGCGCCATGCATTACAAACCAGTCTTCCATTTTCATAATAATACCATTCACCGTCTTCTTTGCTCCATCCATTCTCGTCATCCGAAGAAGATGATGATCTTACCGTAGAACTGGAAGAAGTCTTTTTCGAGGAACTGCTGCCCGAAACTCCCGGACCGCTATTTTCATCACCGTAATCATCATCAGAATCATATCCCATGTCTTCATAATCAACATGGTCACAATCATCATCGTCGCAATCATATGTTTCCTCATCTTCAGATAATTCATTTCTGGTCAATGTCGCCATCTGCCGCTGTTCTTCTGACTGGGTCTGCACCACACCGTCAACCATCCAGGCACCATCCTCATTTACGATATACTCGTCCGGTGTCGTCGTTGCTGTCAGAAGATTGCCGGTCGCATCGAAATAATAGCATTTTTCATCAATCCATTTCCATCCATCTGCCTGAAGCTGTCCCTCGTCATTCAAATATCTCCATATATCACCTGTCTGGATCCATTGACCTGCATACGCATTCATTCCTGCTGCCAGACTCATCGTACCTGCCAATGCTAACATTACCATCTGTTTCTTCATATAAAAACCTCCCAGAACTAATGTTTCTTTTTATTGTATCACCTCAGGAAAATATTTCAAGATTCTTCACAAAAAAGTCATATTTTCTTATACAAAAAAAAGAAGGCTGATCCCAAAGTACGGGCATTAGCCTTCTTCAAAATAACTTTTATATTCCGATTCAATCACATCTTTCATGCGAGTCATACTAATATAAAGATGACGTTTTAATACTTCTTCTAATCCCGGTTCATCGTTTGCTTCCATTCGTGCAAGCAGCTCCGCATGTTCTTTCACAATGCGGGTAAAGTCTGTCTCCGTCACAAAATCCAACATACGAAATCTGGTATAATGCAGCTGCTGCGCCTGTATAAATTCCCACAGCGAATCTTTCTGCGTTGCCTGAAACCAGATTGCGTGCATCTGTGCGTCCATTTTGTAAAATGATTCCGGTTCAAAACCAGTCTCCTGAATCATCAGTTCTTGACAGCGAATCTGATGGCGTACTTCCTCGTATAAAAGAGGGGTAGCTATTTTCATAAAATCGCGAATCACCATCAGTTCAACTGCAACACGCATGTAAATCATTTCTTTGATATTCTTCAGATTCAGAAGTGTAACGTAGGTGCCGGAATAGGGAACTGTATGTACAAATCCCTGTTCCTGCAGCCTGCGCAGCGCTTCCCGGACCGGAGTCCGGGAAACATCGAAACGCATACATATCTCATTTTCACTGATGGACTGCCCTGGTTTCAATTCCAGTTTCAGGATTTCGTGTTTCAGCGTGTTGAATACAAATTCTCCACGGTTTTTGTAACATTTTTCTCCCAATGTCAGTCCTCCCTTGTGCTTTTCGATTAGGACGGCTGTTTTCCGATGTAAGCCTGAATACCACCATCTACGTACAGAATCTGACCATTTACAAAGTTGGAAGCATCAGATGCCAGGAATACTGCCGGACCGCCAAGATCCTCAGCTTCGCCCCAACGTCCTGCCGGAGTTTTGGAAACGATAAACTGATCAAACGGATGTCTGGAACCATCAGCCTGTTTTTCACGCAGCGGTGCGGTCTGCGGAGTTGCAATATAGCCAGGTCCGATACCGTTACACTGAATGTTATACTCACCATACTCAGAACAGATGTTTCTTGTCAGCATCTTCAAGCCGCCTTTTGCTGCTGCATATGCAGATACGGTCTCTCGGCCAAACTCAGACATCATAGAGCAGATGTTGATGATTTTACCGTGTCCCTTTTTGATCATGGACGGAATGACTGCTTTCGCAACGATAAACGGAGCATTTAAGTCTACATCGATAACCTGACGGAATTCAGCTGCGCTCATCTCAATCATAGGAATTCTCTTGATGATGCCCGCATTGTTTACCAGGATATCAATAACACCAACTTCTTCCTCAATCTTTGCTACCATTGCATTTACAGCATCCTCATCACATACGTTGCAAACGTATCCATGTGCTTTAATACCTGCTTCTGCATAAGCTGCCACACCCTTGTCAACAAGCTCCTGCTTGAGATCGTTGAATACAATGGTTGCTCCTGCACCAGCCATAGCTTTTGCAATAGCAAAGCCAATACCATAGGATGCGCCGGTAACTAAAGCTACTTTGCCTTCCAGGGAATAGTTTTTGATGTAATCCATGATAACCTCTCCTTCTCTTGATATGTTTGTTTAGTATACATTTTTGTTATATTGTATACAAGTTTCTTGCATATATAAAGTACCACAATTCGAAAACGTTTGCAACTGGCAGTTTGTACAAATTCTCCCCTTTGTTTTTGTATATAATCTCTTTTCAATCCCATTCTTCCATAAAAGCAAACTGCCGGCAGCAGATTGCCTTGTATATTCAAGTATACAAACGATCTGTCGCCGGCAGGATCCGAACCCTGAGCCTGAATTATCTTCTGCAGCCATGACCTCTGCGATCATCATCACCATCAGAATTCTCATTTCTGCAGCTTTGTAATCCCTCACGAAAACCGCGGGTAAATCCTTCATTAAACGATCTGGAACTGAACCTGTTGTCATTGAAGTTTCGGCTCCAGTCATCTCTGCCGCCACTGCCCCAATTGTTTTCATTATTATTCCAGCAATTTCCACAGCCGCATCTCTGATTACTATCCCGATTTTGATTCCAGTTTTCGCATCTGTCACAGTTTCTGCATCGATTATTTCTACACATAAAACATTCCACCTATCTCTTGCTTTGTAGTGTAATATATGCAAAAAGCCGGACGAGCGTGACAACCTGAAATTCTTCGTAAATCTCAGTTTTGCTATTCAGGAACACATGAAAGATAATGAACTCTCGTCAGCAGCTGCAGGTGTCCGTCTGATGATCAAATGCCGGGTTAAATGCATAGAAATTCCGGCTGTCCAGATGATCTTGCACATCACGCAGTGCTTCGCCGAATCTCTGAAAATGATTGATCTCCCGTTGACGTAAAAAACGAATCGGGTCTGCAACTTCCTGATCCTTTACCATGCGCAATATGTTATCGTAAGTCGTTCGGGCCTTCTGCTCTGCCGCAAGGTTTTCAAAAAGGTCCGTAATCGGATCGCCTTTCGATTGAAATTCACAGGCATTAAACGGAATGCCGCCTGCCGCCTGAGGCCAGATTCCTGTTGTATGGTCGATATAATAAGGTCCAAACCCGGATTCTTCGATTTCCTGAGGAGTCAGATTCCGGGTCAGCTGATGAACAATGGCAGCAATAATCTCCCAATGTCCTAGTTCTTCCGTACCAATATCTGTGAGAATTGCTTTTCCCTTCTCATACGGCATGACATAACGTTGGGAAAGATAGCGCATAGCAGCAGCAGATTCCCCATCTGGACCGCCATACTGACTGATAATAAACATTGCCAGTTTCGGATTCGTTTGACTGATGTTTACCGGATACTGTAATCGTTTTTCATATTTCCACATTTATCGCTCATCTCCTTCCCACGGCCACGGACTCTGAATCCAATCCCAATGATCTGAAGCAGCGCGGTCAGCCATAAGTGGTCCATTCATCTGCTCATAGGCTCTGACTGCCTGCTGATTTGCCATCTGCACTTGACGATAATAATTCATAGCATCCTGATCTGTCGGATGAGTATCCAAATAAAGAATAATATCATCCAGGGCAAACCCGGTTTCATAAACATTTCTCAGCAGACTATTTCGATTGCTTTGCATCATTTCGGACACCTCCCCATCGTAAACGGAAAATCAAGTTCCGGGAAAATGGTACCACGGTCAAAACCCTGTTTCAGTGAATAGACCTGCCCCCAGCGCTGCCACGGTACATACCCCATGCCAATCGGCATGTTGGAAAAATCATCTTTGGGCTGCGTCATACATGACGTTTGACCGGAACGTTCCCTTCTTCGCAAAGAAGATGCTGGCATCACATTCGAATAATTTCTATCCGGACGAGACGTTTCTGACGGCATTTGTGGATAAAGAGTCACAGACGGACATCCGAAATTGGTGTTTCCGTATGGCGGCTGTACTTGCGGTCTGCGGGTCCAGACGCCTGGTTGATTGTTGCTGCAATCCATAAATAGATAGCTCCCTTCATAATCAGTCATCTAATCCATACTATGAACGAAGTGAAATTCAAGTTCATCCTTTTTCGCACATTTTCACCTCACATAATGCCTGATGTGCAGAAATCGTGGTCAGGGTATCTCCCAACTGCATAAATACAGCTCCTAAAAGTGCAATTTCTTCCTCGCTTTTTCCTTTGGCAATGCAGCATGCCATGGCAGAAATTGTCGTGGCAAATTCACAAGAATTCATGTTTTATCACCCCTTGATATTATTATAATAGGGCAATCGACTTTTGACCCTGGTTTTTATCAGAACATACTGCACAAAACCTACAGAACCTGCCACTGGCAGCTTCCTCCGTATACATGGCAACAAAAAGGCGGCCGCTGCCGACCGCCTTGCTTTCTCATTCCCTTACTCCAGATAATCCAGCGGATCCACCGCTTTCTCCTGATGTTTCATTTGAAAATATACATTGCTTCCCTCAATCGTATAATATTTCGTCGGTTCTGCAACGTAACCCAACAATTGTCCTTTTTCCAGATACTCGCCTTCGCAAACCGGAATTTCCTTCAGCTGTCCGCAGACAGCAGAGTACTCATTTCCCAGATCCAGTACCACAAAGTTTCCGATTTCTTCATTCATTCCGGTTTCCATCACCCGCGCATTTGCCGGTGCATAGACCGGTTCACTGATATCCGCCTGAATGACAAGTCCCGGATTGCACTTATACTGTTCCAGAGTCGGAAAATAGATCGTGGAATCCATGCTGTAATCCAGCACGATATTGCCCCTGTGCGGCCAGGTTATTTTGCTCGTCTCGGAAAAATCCAAAACCAAAGCAGTAGCAGCATCGAGACCTGCACCAACTGCTTCTGCCTGAATTTCAGACGTTTCCTCTGCCACATATTCCCCCACGGACTGCAGATTCTGACCTGATGTGACATCACTCCCTGACGTAACTCTGTCAGACTCACCTGTGCCGGCATTCTGTTCTTCCAGCGCTACCCACTCCTCATTTGCATTGGATGTCCCGGCCAGGGACAAATCCTCATCCTCTGCAAGCAACTTTTCCTGCCCCTGCATATCCAGATATGGATTTTCCTGCTGTCCGTTTCCTCTTTGAATCGTAACGACGCCCGCTGCAGCTACTATTGTCAACAGGCCCAGCACCAACATTACAAGAAACAATTTGTCCTTGAACATCTGATTGATTTTCTCTTTCACCGTTTATCACCTCGATAGTAGTTTTACCAAAGTGACTCTGGTTATTCAGAAACAAGAGAAATATTTTTATAATAATAGCGTAAAATTTCTTCATATCCCCATCCATCTTTTGCCATCGCCTGCGCACCTGCCTGACTCAATCCATAGCCATGTCCCACGCCTTGTACCCTTGCATGCACTTTTCCCTGACTGACAAAAATCGAGAAACAACAAGACGGCAGACCAAGTGCGTACTGCACCTCTTCCCCGCTATAAGTCTTCGGTCCTATCTGAATCTGCTGAACATATCCGGAATCATCCTTTTTCACAATTTGGATCTGTGAAGACAGGGTTTCCAAAGAGAGGTTACTCTGTCCTCCGGAAATTTCCTTTATTTTCTCTGCAAACACCTCCACATTCCATTCCATTTCCGTCAAATACCCCTCTGCCCTACCATCATACACACTTTCTATCCCCTGCAAATAAGGGAAATCCGACTCACCTGTCCGGGTTCTCCCTGCACTGATCTTATGAAACATCGGCAGGATATAGCGCTCTTCGTACTTCATCACCACCCCGGCAGTTGCCCGCACAGCCGACTCACATCGTTCAAGCTCAGCAACCGCTCGCTCCCGGTTCTGATAATCCAACAAAATTTTTCTGTCAAATTTTCCAGGATAAGTAAGATCCAATTCTTTTTCATCCACCTCCGATCTCCCTTCCATCAAGCGGCAGATATACGTCCGGGCGATCACCGCCTGGCATTTTAATGCCTCCATTTCCATTTCAGGTTCAATCTGACACAAAATCATACCCGGAAGATAATCTTCTAAATTTATATAAGTGTGAACACCATTTTGTTCCATCAAAATCCTACGTTCCGCGAAAACTTCCACCGATGAATTTTTTTCATCTGTACCTATCTCCTCTGCAAATTCTTCATCCACCGCTCTTTCATCCGCAGATGTTGTTTTTACAGCCACACTTCGCATACATGCCATCGCCACAACCCACGGCAAAATCAATGCTATCAGCCACGCAGTCAGCCATCGCCACACATTTCTCCCCATAAAAAATCCCCCGCAGATATTATAATCTGCGAGGGTTTTCCTTTATTCCTAAGATTTTATGTTATTACAGTTCTACTTTTACTTTTTCCAGATGCCAGATGTCTCTTACATACTCTTCAATGGTACGGTCAGAAGAGAACTTACCACTGCAAGCTGTATTCAAAATAGCGGATTTTGCCCACTGTTTCTGATCACGATATGCAGCGTCAATCTTCTGATGTGCTTCATCGTACATACGGAAATCTTTCAGGATGAAGTAAGTATCTGCACGGTCGCTGCTTAATGTATTCAGCAGAGAATTATACAGATCGCGGAACAGTTCCGGATTATACGGAGCATAGTAACCATTGATCAGCTGCATCAGGACACGGCGGATATCCTGGTCATTGTTAAAGATATCCATCGGATTGTACTGACGATTATGCTCCAGTTCAATGATCTCATTGGAAGAGGTACCGAAAATGAAAGCATTCTCCTTGCCTACTTCTTCAACGATTTCAACGTTAGCACCATCCATAGTACCGATCGTCAGAGCACCATTCAGCATGAACTTCATGTTGCCGGTACCGGAAGCCTCTTTACTTGCAGTAGAAATCTGTTCGCTGACATCTGCTGCAGCAAAGATGATCTCTGCATTGGATACACGATAATCCTCAATGAATACGACTTTAATCTTTCCGTTGATGGACTTATCATTGTTGATCACATCAGCAACTGCATTGATCAATTTGATTGTCAGTTTTGCACGTTTATATCCAGCTGCTGCTTTCGCACCAAAAATGAAGGTTCTCGGAACCATATCCATATTGGGGTTATCTTTCAGCATGTTGTACATATGCATGATATGCAGAATATTCATCAGCTGACGCTTGTACTCATGCAGACGTTTTACCTGTACATCGAAAATGGATCGCGGATCTACATCGATGCCGTTATGTTCTTTGATGTATTTGGCCAGACGAACTTTATTCTGATATTTAATGTTCATGAACTCATGCTGAGCCTTCTCATCATCAGCATACAGAGCCAGTTTCTTGAGTGCCGGAAGATCAGTGATCCACTCATCGCCAATCTTATCGGTTATCCAGTCAGCTAAGAGCTGGTTGCCATGCAGCAGGAAACGTCTCTGTGTGATGCCGTTGGTCTTGTTATTGAATTTCTCAGGAGTCATCTCGTAAAAATCTCTCAGAGTCTGGCTCTTTAAGATTTCCGTATGCAGCTGTGCTACGCCATTGACAGAGAAGCTGCCTGCGATTGCCATATGAGCCATCTTAACCTGTCCATCGTAAATAATTGCCATGTTTGCAACTTTGCGCTGGTCGCCCGGATATTTTGCCTGGATTTCCATAACAAAACGACGATTGATCTCTTCAACAATCTGGTATACACGCGGAAGCAGTCTGGAGAACAGCTCGATCGGCCATTTTTCCAATGCTTCAGCCATGATGGTATGGTTCGTATAAGCACAAGTCTTGGTTGTTACAGCCCACGCCTCATCCCAGTTAAGACCATACTCGTCCAGCAGGATACGCATCAATTCTGCTACTGCTACGGTCGGATGGGTATCATTCAACTGGAATACATTCTTCTCGTAGAACTTGCGGATATCATCATGTTTTTCCATGTATTTCTTAACTGCAGTCTGTACACTTGCAGAAATGAAGAAATACTGCTGTCTCAGACGAAGTTCCTTACCGGCGGTGTGGTTATCATTCGGGTACAGAACCTCTACAATGTTCTTAGCCAGGTTTTCCTGCTCAACAGCTTTATGATAATCACCACGGTCAAATGCTTCCAGGTTGAAGGTATTGATCGGCTGAGCATCCCAGATACGCAGAGTATTTACTACATTATTGCCATATCCGACAACCGGCATGTCATACGGAACTGCCAGAACAGACTGATAACCTTCCTGAATATATTTCTCACGACCGTTCTCGCGCACAGTTCTTACATAACCGCCAAATTTTACCTCGGTCGCATACTCCGGACGACGCACCTCGAACGGGTTGCCGTCTTTCAGCCACTCATCCGGTACCTCAACCTGATAACCATCTCTGATCTGCTGTTTGAACATACCATAACGATAACGGATGCCGCAGCCGTATGCCGGATATCCCAGGCTTGCCAGGGAATCCAGGAAACATGCAGCCAGACGGCCAAGACCGCCATTACCAAGTGCTGCATCCGGCTCCTGGTCTTCGATAACATTCAGATCAAATCCCATCTCATCCAGAACTTCTTTAATTTCCTTGTAGTATGTCAGGTTGATCATGTTGTTGCCCAGGGCACGACCCATCAAAAACTCCATAGACATGTAATAAACTGTTTTTACATCCTCTTTTTCATAAGTTTTGTGGGTTGCGATCCAATGGTCAATGATCGTGTCCTTTACAGCATAAGCAACTGCCTGGAACACCTGCTGCTGGGTCGCATCTTCAATCGTTCTGCGGAACAGGCTCTTTACATTGTAAATGACTTCCTGTTTAAAGGTTTCTTTGTCAAATCCTTTACTCATAGCTGACTAATCCTCCTAATCTGCTGCACTCTTAGTTGCAGTCAGTCTTCTCTACGCCTAACATTCCTTTCTCACCGTTGATATTCCATTCTTTTGCGTATCCGCCCATCTGGCCGACAAAAATGTTCTCTGCGAGAACCTCCGTCCGAATGGTATCCTCGTATTTTGTCAGAATCTCGGCAATCTTATCATTTGCATTCTGATAAATATTGATATGGTCAGTTACTTCAAAACCAGCCTCTTTCCTCATGGTCTGAATCTTACTGATCACTTCGCGCACAAATCCTTCCTCCACCAGTTCCGGTGTCAGATTAGTATCTAATGCAACGATAACTTTATTGTCGCCTTCGGAAACATATCCTTCCGTCTGCGCCATATCAATCAATAAATCATCTTCCGTAAGGATCACTTCCTGTCCGCCAAAATCGAACTTCAATGCGCCTTCCGCTTTCAGCGTATCCATTGCTGCATTGCCGTCGATTTCAGACAGCGCCTTACGGATATTGCCCAGCTGTTTGCCATATTTCGGACCAACAGTTTTGAGCTGCGGCTTAAAACTGTAAGAAGTAAATTTACGTGCATCATCGACGAACTCTACTGACTTCACATTCAGTTCATCTTCGATGATTTTCACATAGAACTCACCCAGTTTTTCTTCCGCTTTCACATACATCTTGCCAATCGGCTGACGATTCTTGATGTTCGCGGTATTTCTGGCAGCTCGGCCAAGAACAACAACATTCAGAACCTCATCCATATCAGCTTCCAGTTTCTTATCGATATGTGCTTCTTCCACTGCCGGGAAATCACACAAATGTACGCTTTCCGGAGCGTTTTTATCGATACTTCTTACCAGATTCTGGTAAATATCTTCCGTCATGAACGGAATCATCGGAGCTGCTGCCTTTGCAACCGTCACAAGTGCGGTATACAGAGTCATATAAGCATTGATCTTATCCTGCTCCATGCCTTTTGCCCAGAAACGTTCTCTGCTGCGTCTTACATACCAGTTGCTCATGTCATCCACAAACTCCTGCAATGCTCTTGCAGCCTCCGGAATGCGGTAATTACCCAGATTCTCATCCACAGCTTTTACCATAGAATTCAGCTTGGAGAGCATCCATTTATCCATAACCGGAAGTTTATCATATTCCAGACTGTATTTTGTCGCATCAAAGTTGTCAATATTTGCATATAATACGAAGAACGCATAAGTATTCCACAGAGTACCCATGAATTTACGCTGTCCTTCCTGCACAGCTTTTCCATGGAAACGATTTGGAAGCCATGGTGCACTGTTAATATAGAAATACCAGCGGATCGCATCTGCACCGTAAGTCTCCAGTGCATCAAACGGATCTACGGCATTTCCTTTCGACTTACTCATCTTCTGTCCATTCTCATCCTGTACATGACCCAAAACAATAACGTTTTTGTATGGTGCCTTATTAAAGATCAGAGTCGAGATTGCCAGTAGAGAATAGAACCATCCACGGGTCTGATCGACCGCCTCAGAAATAAAATCTGCCGGGAACTGCTGCTCAAACAGGTCCTGATTCTCAAACGGGTAATGATGCTGTGCAAATGGCATGGAGCCGGAATCAAACCAGCAGTCGATTACTTCCGGAACTCGTTTCATCTGCTTGCCGCAATCCGGACAAGTGATGGTCACCTGATCAATAAATGGACGGTGCAGTTCAATGTTATCCGGGCAATTCGGAGACATGCGCTTTAACTCTTCAATGCTTCCGATCGAATGCTGCTTGCCGCATTCACATTCCCAGATATTCAGAGGAGTTCCCCAATAACGGTTACGGCTTACACCCCAGTCCTGAACATTTTCCAGCCAGTCGCCGAAACGTCCCTTACCGATGCTCTCCGGAATCCAGTTGATGGTATTGTTGTTGCGGATCAGATCATCCTTAACCGCAGTCATCTTGATAAACCAGGACTCACGCGCATAGTAGATCAGTGGAGTATCACATCTCCAGCAATGCGGATAGCTGTGTTCAAAATTCGGAGCAGAGAATAAGAGTCCCTTCTCATCCAGTGCTTTTAATACAAGCGGATCTGCCTTTTTCACAAATGTGCCTGCCCACGGAGTTTCCGCAGTCATTTCACCCTTCGCATCTACCAATTGAACGAATGGCAGGTCATATTTGCGTCCCACCTTGGAGTCATCCTCACCAAATGCCGGTGCAATGTGTACCACGCCGGTACCATCTGTCAGTGTTACATACGTATCACATACAACATAATACGCTTTCTTGTGCTGTTTCTCGCAAATTCCCTTTGCACAGTCAAACAGCGGCTCGTACTCTTTGTATTCCAGATCTTTTCCTTTGCAGCGCTCCAGTACTGTATATTCTCCCTGCAGTACTGTATCGCACAGTGCCTCTGCCATATAATAGATATATTCGCCATTCTGAACTTTTACATAAGTCTCGTTCGGATTCACGCACAGTGCCACGTTGGATGGAAGCGTCCACGGAGTCGTGGTCCATGCCAGAATATAAGCATCCTCGCCTTTCACTTTGAAACGTGCAACAGCAGAACGCTCTTTTACATCTTTGTATCCCTGCGCAACCTCATGAGAAGACAGCGGAGTACCACAGCGCGGACAGTAAGGAACGATCTTAAATCCCTTATACAGGAGTCCCTTTTCCCAAATCTGCTTCAGAGCCCACCATTCCGACTCAATAAAGTCATTATGGTAAGTTACATACGGATTGTCCATATCAGCCCAGAAACCAACCGTGCCGGAAAAATCCTCCCACATGCCTTTGTATTTCCATACGCTTTCTTTACAATGCGCGATGAACGGCTCCAGACCATACTGCTCAATCTGTTCCTTGCCATCAAGTCCCAGCATTTTCTCGACTTCCAGTTCTACCGGAAGACCGTGGGTATCCCATCCTGCCTTACGCGGAACCATATATCCTTTCATGGTACGGTAACGTGGAATCATGTCCTTGATTACACGGGTAAGCACATGACCAATATGCGGCTTACCATTTGCTGTTGGCGGTCCATCATAAAAAGTATAGGTCGGACCCTCTTTTCTGGAATCCATGCTCTTCTGGAAAATCTGATTATCATTCCAGAATTTTTCAACGTTTTTCTCACGTTCTACAAAATTAAGATTTGTAGGTACTTTCTCGTACATATTGCTTGACCTCCATTCTTTGTATTCGCAGCCTTAGTGGAAGTTTTAAAAAAAAGAGGCCATTCCCCGCCAACAGGAAAAGTGCCCCGAATCATCTTGCCTTTTAACCACCTATTACTGCATACCAACATATGAGTTCCTTTTAACGGGGGAAATCCGGCTCGGCTTACTAAAGGTTCAGCCTGCAACTCAGGAGTGATCTTCATACATCGCTGTACTGACACCGGGCTCTCACCATCTCCGGCTCGCTGAGGTGTTCCAACGAAACTACTGTCTCCGTCAACGTTTTTTGATATTCAGGTACATTATATGGTTCAAATATCGGATTGTCAAGCGTTAGCCTTGGAAAGTGCCGGTATTTCTTATGTATTTTTTGTTACGCAATTAACGAACTGTTTATTTTTTCTGTCAATAATGCTATACTCTCCCTAAATTTACGAAAGCTGTAACTTTTTAGCACTTTCTCCGTATAGTTTAAGAAAGTTTTATGTTTTCATTGTTGTACAAAAAAAATACAAAGGAGTATAGTATGAACCAACCGAACCTTACCTTATTAACGGACCTTTATGAGTTGACCATGATGCAGGGTTACTTCAAAGAAAAAGATGCCAATGAAACTGTTATTTTCGATGCATTTTACCGTGACAATCCACAGAATGGCGGTTATGCGATCTGTGCAGGTCTGCAGCAGGCAATTGAGTATATCAAGGGGCTTCATTTTTCCGAAGATGACATCGATTATCTCCGCTCTACCGGTTTATTTGAAGAAGACTTTCTGGATTATCTCCGTAACTTCCGCTTTTCCGGCGATATTTACGCAATTCCGGAAGGCACTGTCATCTTTCCGCGGGAACCGCTTGTAAAAGTCATCGCACCAATCATGGAGGCACAGTTGATCGAAACCGCTCTGCTCAACATCATCAACCATCAGTCTCTGATTGCAACCAAGGCTTCTCGTGTTGTTTACGCCGCACAGGGCGACGGTGTGATGGAATTTGGTCTTCGACGCGCCCAGGGTCCGGACGCAGGCACCTACGGCGCACGTGCTGCCGTGATTGCCGGCTGTATCGGCACATCCAACGTCCTTTGCGGCAAAATGTTTGATGTCCCGGTTAAAGGAACCCACGCACACAGTTGGATCATGAGTTTTCCGGATGAACTTACCGCGTTCCGTACCTATGCAAAACTATATCCAAATGCATGTACACTGCTGGTTGATACTTATGATACCCTCAATTCCGGCGTTCCGCATGCCATTCAGGTATTCCAGGAAATGCGCGATGCAGGCATCAAACTGACCAGCTACGGCATCCGTCTCGACAGCGGCGATCTGGCTTATCTTTCCAAAAAAGCCAGAAAGATGTTAGATGAAGCAGGTTTTCCGGATGCAGTCATCTCCGCTTCCAATGATCTGGATGAAAATCTGATCACATCCCTGAAACTGCAGGGCGCAGAAATTCATTCCTGGGGCGTCGGTACCCACCTGATCACTTCCAAAGACTGCCCGTCTTTCGGCGGTGTCTACAAACTTGCTGCAATCAAAGATAAAAATACCGGCGAATTCATCCCGAAGATCAAATTGTCCGAAAATGCAGAAAAGATCACCAACCCGGGCAATAAGACGATCTACCGTATTTATGATAAGAAGAACAACAAAATCATCGCCGACCTGATCTGTCTGGCAGATGAGAAATTTGACACCGGCAAATCCCTGCTGCTCTTCGACCCGATTTCCACCTGGAAAAAAACGCATCTGGCACCAAACAGCTACACCATGCGCGAACTGCTCGTACCGGTATTTTTAAATGGCGAGTGCGTTTACGAATCTCCGAAGGTCATGGAAATCCGTGACTACTGCTCACGGGAAAAAGCAACCCTTTGGGAAGAATCCTTACGTCTGGAATTCCCGCATAAAGTTCATGTGGACTTATCCAATGAGTTGTGGCATATGAGACGACAGCTGTTAGACAGCTACAAAAACGGTGCTTTAGACGAAGATGAACAAGAGTAAACGGACGGATGCAGCGATTCTGTAGATCTGTGCATTTACAGGGAGGAATTTTTTGTTCATGAATTATTCATAATTCATCCACAATTTTTCTACAATTAGGCTAAACTTCCTTCATATTTAGCCGATATACTATAACCATCAGATAATGATGCTGCTAATCACAATTTGATAAATTTTTTTCATAATCGCCGACAGTTTTCTCGCGAGAGCTGTCGGCTCCTCCCTTTTCTGGGTTAAATTTCCTGTTTTTTAATTTGGATATTTTTTGTTTTCCTGTAGATTTTTGTCTTATTTTATTGTATAATATGCAGCTGGATTATTATAACATTTTTTATCTAATGAACACTGGTCTTTCGGGAGGAAACAATGGAAACTTACATTAATCAGGATTACATCTTAAATACCATGCGCGAATTCATCCGGACTCCAAGCCCTGTTGGTTACTATAAGGAAGCCAATCCGCTTCTTGAGCGCTATGCAGAAGAACTGGGATACAACGTAGAATTCGACAATAAAAAAACCGGTTACATCAAGGTACCCGGAAAGGATTCCGAGAGAACCATCTGCATCGGTGCCCATATGGACACCCTGGGTCTTATGGTTCGCCGGATTGATAAGGACGGCATGATTCGTACCCGCAATCTGGGCGGTATCAATTACAATAACGTCGAAGGTGAGACAGCTACTGTCATTACACGTGACGGCCGCAGATATACCGGTCTTCTGGCAAGTCAATCTCATTCCGTACATGTATTTGATGACGCAAGGACGCTGGAACGTAATGAAAACTCCATGATACTGATTCTGGACGAACCAATCAAGAGTGATGATGATGTCAGAGCATTGGGCATTCAGCACGGTGATATGATCTATCTTGAACCGCGTTTTACCGTTACTCCAAACGGTTACATCAAATCCCGCTTTATTGATGATAAAGCCTGCGTAGCAGCTGCATTGGCAGTCATTAAATATATGAAAGAAAACAATATCACCCCATCCTGCAACGTATGGTTTGCATTTCCTTATTATGAGGAGATCGGTCACGGCGGCGCTTATCTTCCGCCTGAAATCAGCCAGTACATTGCACTGGATATCGCACTGATCGGTCCGGATTACGACGGCAGCGAGGACAAAGTCAGCATCTGCTGCAAAGACAACTTCTCTCCGTATGATTACGAACTGACCAGTCATCTGATCAATATCGCAAAAGCCAACAACCTGAACTATGCCGTAGATATTTTCTACCGCTACGGTACCGATGCCAACGCTGCTGTTCGTTCCGGCAACAACATTCAGGCTGCAGCATTTGGAATGGGAACCCTCTGCTCGCACGGAGTAGAAAGAACTCACATAAGCGGTGTCATGGAGACCGCCAAACTTCTTGCAGCATTCCTGCAGGAGGCATGATCCCTATAATCTTCGGCACATGATCTTCTCATAGTGTTAAGATAAAAAGCAATCTATATTTAAGGAGGAAATGAAAAACGTGAAAAAATTAGTAAGTGTATTACTGGCAAGTGCTATGTGCGCAAGCGTCCTGACGGCCTGCGGCGGCGGCACTTCCAGTGAAGGCAACGCAGCCGGCAGTGATGCAGCAAAAACCGAGACATCTGCAAAAGCTGGCGACAACTCCAACATCAACATTGGTGTTCAGGTAGACTTAACCTCCCTGGACCCACAGAACCACAACGACACCACCTCTGCTTATGCTACCAGACATATCTACAACAATCTGGTTGCTCTGAACGAAGAGACCAACGAGTTCGAGCCGGCAGTAGCTGAAAGCTGGGAGTTCTTAGATGATGTCACCGTATCGTTTACCCTGAAAGAAGGCGTCAAATTCCATAACGGAGAGACCGTTACTGCTGAAGACGTTAAGTTTTCTTTAGAGAGACAGAAAAATTCTGCTAAAGTTGGTCATCTGGTAGATATGATCGACAATGTTGAAGTTGTTGACGACCTGCACTTCATTATTCATATGAATACTCCGTCCAACGCACTGATTTCTTCTCTGAATCACAGCGGCGCTGCTGTTCTGTGTAAATCCTACACGGAAGCACTGGAAGCAGAAGGCAAGACTCTGGAGAGCGCACCAATGGGCTGCGGTCCGTACAAATTCGATTCCTGGACTCCTGGCGCAAGTTTCTCTCTGGTCAAATTTGATGACTACTATAACCCTGATAAAGCCGCTCAGAACGACAAGCTGACATTCAAGGTTATCCCGGAAGAGTCTGCAAGAACCATCGCTCTGGAAAATGGGGAGCTGGATCTGCTGCTTGATGTAGGCACGACTGATGCAAAACGTATCCGTGAAAGCCAGACCCTGGCACTGGATGAGTATCCGACCACTCACGTTGAGTACCTGGCTATGAACATGACCAAAGCTCCGTTTGACAACTTAAAGGTTCGTCAGGCTTTGAACTACGCTATCAACAAAAATGACATTGTTATCGCTGCAATCGACGGTGAAGGCGAGGTTTTCAGCGGTTATATCGGACCTTCTGCTATTGGTTATTATGATACCTATGTAACCTATGATAACGATCTGGAGAAAGCAAAAGAACTGTTAGCTGAAGCCGGCTACGAAAATGGTTTTGACTTCAACTGCTATGTATCCAATGACACCCGTGCAAGAAGCGCTACCATCATCCAGGCTGCTCTGGCTCAGTTGGGTATCAATATGACCATCGAACAGATGGAAGCTTCCACTTTCTACGAGAAGACCGGCAACGGCGAGCATGACTCCTGTCTGGCAGGCTGGGTTGCCAATGCAGAGCCGGACAACACCTATCGTCCGCTGTTTACCAGCTCCAGAGCAGGTGCAGGCGGCAACCGTGCTTTCTACATGAATCCGGAAGTAGATGCTCTGGTCGATGATGCTGCAACCAATCGCGATGCTGCTGCTGTTCAAAAAGATTACGAGGAGATCACAAAAATCATCTCTGAGGATGCGATCTGGGTACCGCTGTACTCCAAAAATGGTCTGGCAGCCCGCAATGCAAATCTTCAGGGCTTTGTTCCGTCTTCCATCATCATGCATGACCTTGCAAGTCTGCACTACTAAGATGCAGATGGTTTGAATGAGACCATTATAATCTGATTCCGTATGCCCTGTTCTGTTATGGAACAGGGCATACGGCGATTAGAGAAACCCGTCAATTTTACACTACAAAGTACACTATAAAGGAGTCTTGAGTATGCATAAATATGTCATCAAGCGTCTTGTTATGCTGATCCCGGTTATCCTCGGTGTATCTTTCCTGGTCTTTTTCATCATGTCTCTGGCACCAGGTGATACCGCACGAGCTATCCTGGGTGAAAACGCTCCGATTGAAGCTGTAGAAGCACTGCGTGAAGAACTTGGCTTAAATGATCCGGTTGTGGTTCGTTACTGCAATTACATGCTGGATCTGCTCCATGGCGATCTGGGTACCTCGTACAAATCCGGCCGCCCTGTATTTACTGAAATCGCATCCCGTTTCCCGACCACTTTAAAACTGGCATTCTGGGGAATGGTATTTGCAGTTATTTTATCTATCCCGATCGGTACTATTTCTGCTACCAAACAGTATACCACACTGGACAATGTCAGCATGGTACTTGCACTGTTAGGTGTAGCTACCCCGAACTTTTGGCTTGGTCTTATGCTGATCATCGTATTTTCCCTGCATCTGGGCTGGTTCCCGTCCAATGGTGCAGAAGGCTGGCGTTCCGTCATTCTTCCGGTAATTACTGTAGGCACCGGGTGTATGGCGAACATCACCCGTACCACCCGCTCCTCCATGCTGGAAGTAATCCGTCAGGACTACATCCGCACTGCGAAAGCAAAGGGTGTTTCACATAACAAAGTAATCAACAAGCATGCACTGAAAAATGCACTGATCCCGGTTGTTACCGTTATCGGTCTGCAGTTCGGCTCTCTGCTTGGCGGTGCAGTTCTGACTGAAACTGTATTCGCATGGCCTGGTGTCGGTACATATCTGGTTAACAGCATCAAAGCAAAAGATACCCCCGCCGTTCTTGGCTGTGTTATCATTTTCTCTATCTGTTTCAGTATTGTAAACCTGTGCGTTGACTTGCTTTACGCATTTATTGACCCACGTATCAAATCCAAGTACAAATAAGGAGGAACTGGCATGAGTGCAAATCATACAAAAAAGCGCAGCCAGGCTGCAGAGATCTGGCAGCGTCTGTGCCGCAATAAAATGGCCATGCTGGGACTTTTTATCCTTGTAGCATTGGCTCTGATGGCAATCTTTGCAGATGTCATCGCTGACTACGATACCAAAGTCGTTGCTCAGGATATTGCTAACCGTCTTCAGGGACCAAGTAAAGCACACTGGTGCGGTACCGATGAATTCGGTCGTGACATCTTTGCCCGCCTGGTTCACGGTTCCCGCGTATCCCTGGTCGTTGGCCTGATTTCCGTATCCGTATCCCTGACCATCGGCGGCACCCTGGGTGCATTTGCCGGTTATTACGGCAAACGCGTAGATATGGTCATCATGCGTATCATGGACATTTTCCTGGCAGTTCCAAGTATCCTGATGGCCATCACCATTGTAGCTGCTCTGGGTACGGATCTGGTATTTGTCATGCTGGCAATTGGTATCTCCGGTGTTCCAAACTTCGCCCGTATCGTCCGCGCAGCCGTTATGAGCGTAAAAGATCAGGAATTCGTTGAATCCGCACGTGCCATCGGTACCAACAGTCCGACCATCATTTTCCGCGAGATCCTGCCGAACTGTATGGCTCCGATCATCGTACAGGCAACCTTGTCTGTAGCAAGTGCGATCCTGTCCACCGCTTCTTTAAGCTTTATCGGACTTGGTGTACAGCCGCCGTCACCGGAATGGGGCGCGATGCTTTCCAGCGGACGCAACTTCCTGCGTGATGCTGTGCACCTGACCCTGTTCCCTGGACTTTCCATCGTAATCACAATCCTTGCCCTGAACCTTTTAGGTGATGGTCTGCGTGATGCACTGGATCCACGATTGAAACAGTAGGAGGACATTATGGCAGACAAACAGTATTGTATTGATATTAAAGACCTTGAAGTAAAATTCACCACGATGGATGGCGTGGTACATGCCATCAACGGTGTAGATCTTCAGATTGAAAAGGGAAAAACTTTAGGACTGGTAGGCGAGACCGGTGCCGGCAAAACCACGACCGCTCTCTCGATCCTGCGTCTGGTTCCAAATCCTCCAGGTGAGATTACAAATGGTACGATCATTCTGGAAGGCAAAAACATTTTTGATTACACGGAAAAAGAGATGGAGTCCATCCGAGGAAAACAGGTATCCATGATTTTCCAGGACCCAATGACCTCTTTAAATCCGGTTATGACCGTCGGCGAACAGATTGCTGAAGTAATCCAGCTTCATGAGAAAATCGATGCCAAAGGCGCTGTACAAAAAGCCAAAGAAATGCTGGAAATGGTTGGTATCCCCGGGGCACGTGCAGATGAATATCCGCACCAGTTTTCCGGAGGCATGAAACAACGTGTTATCATCGCGATGGCACTTGTTTGCAACCCTCATCTTCTGATTGCAGATGAGCCGACCACAGCTCTGGATGTTACCATTCAGGCACAGGTTCTGGATCTGATGCAGAAACTGAAAGAAAAATACGGCACTTCCATGCTGATGATCACTCACGACCTGGGCATTGTTGCTGAAGTTTGTGACGAAGTCAGCATTATGTACGCCGGACGAATTGTTGAACATGGTACCCTGGAAGATATTTTTAATCATACCAGCCATCCTTACACCGAAGGATTGTTCGGATCTCTTCCGAACATTGAAAAACGAACCGAGGAGCTGAAGCCGATTCCGGGACTGATGCCGGACCCGACCAATCTCCCGACCGGATGCCCGTTCCATCCGCGCTGTAAATATGCAAAAGATATCTGTTCCAGCAGACAGCCGGTACAGACAGCTTTAAGCGATACTCACACCGTATGCTGCCTGGCATATGAAGAAGGAACCGGTGTATCTTTAGGAGGTGACCAGTAATGAGCGATATTTTATTGGAGGTAAAGGACCTCAAAAAGTATTTCGACACTCCAGCCGGCACCCTGCACGCGGTAGACGGTCTTACCTTTCAGCTGGAACGTGGTAAAACCCTCGGCGTCGTAGGTGAGTCCGGATGCGGCAAATCCACAACCGGCCGTGCGATTTTAAGACTGCATGAGCCCACCAGCGGCGAAATCATTTTCGAAGGCCGCGACATTACGAAAATTTCTTCCAAAGAAATGACAAAACTTCGTTCCGAGATGCAGATGATCTTTCAGGATCCATTCGCCTCTCTGAACCCGCGTAAGACCGTCAGCGAGATCATCGGTGAGCCGCTGCGTCTTCACAAAGTTTACAAAAACAAAAAAGATCAGGACAAACGTGTCCAGGAACTGATGGAACTGGTAGGCCTTTCTGAACGTCTGGTCAACTCCTATCCTCACGAGCTGGACGGCGGTCGTCGTCAGCGTATCGGTATCGCCCGCGCACTGGCTATGAATCCGAAATTCATCGTATGCGACGAGCCGGTATCTGCACTGGACGTTTCCATCCAGGCACAGATCCTGAACCTGCTGAAACATCTTCAGAGAAACTTCGGACTGACTTATATGTTCATTACCCACGATCTGTCCGTAGTAAACTATTTCTCCGATGAGATCATTGTTATGTACCTTGGTAAGGTTGTTGAACATGCTTCCTCCGTGGATCTGTTCAATCATCCAACCCATCCGTACACCAAAGCACTGCTCTCTGCAATCCCGGTTCCGAGCATTGGGGCGAAAAAAGAGCGTATCCTGCTGAAAGGCGAGATCACCTCTCCGATCAATCCGAAACCCGGCTGCCGTTTTGCACCGCGCTGTGAATACGCACAGCCATGCTGCTTTGAAAAATCTCCGGAACTTGTTGAAAATGAGCCAGGACATTTTGTTGCCTGCCATTTCTGCAAAGATTTTTAACCTGCAGAAGCTGCCGCTGGCAGCTTCCTCTGAATGCATGGCAATGAAAACGGCGATGGTCAATACAAGGACCGTCGCCGTTTCTCTATCAGGCTTTCTTCTGTTGTAAAAACATCCATATACCCATTCCGCAGATGATCGCGTATCCTATCCAGCTAAGTACATCCGGAACCTGTCCAAACAGAATAAATCCAAACAGCGCCGAATACAAAATCTGCGTGTAATCAAACACAGAAATTTCCTTTGCCGGAGCATAAGTGTAGGCCGCCGTCACGCCAAATTGCCCACCGGCTGCCGCCAGACCTGCCATAAGGAGGATTCCCACCTGCCGCATCGTCATCGGCGTGAAATGAAAAATCATCACCGGAAGCAGCACCAGTGTCGAAAAACCAGAAAAGAAGCACACGATGAACGCACCCTTTTCTCCCCTCGTTCCCAGAATCCGTACAAACGTGTATGCAATTCCGGCTCCCAGACCGCCCATCAGACCAATCAGAGCCGGCATGTTTGCAAGATTGAAACCAGTCGGCTTAATAATCAGCAGACTTCCGATAAAGGCCCCTGCAACGGCTGCCGCCTGTTTCAGTGAAACTTTTTCTTTCAACAAAATATAGCTGAATAAAATAGCAAAAAACGGAGACATCTTATTCAGCATAGAAGCATCTGCCATCACCAGATGATCAACTGCATAAAAATTACACAAAATGCCGATCAATCCAAAAGAAGAACGGCCGATCAGCAGCAGAAGATTCTTTTTATCTCCAGAAAATCCCACGTGGTTCTTTTTCATCATGAACAGCGCAAAGAAAAATGCCACAAGATTCCGGAAAAAGCTTTTTTGCATAGACGGCAAGTCCCCTGACAGACGTACAAACACATTCATCAATGCGAAACATGCCGCCGATATCAGAATGCAGATAATACCCTTATATTTTTGATTCATTTCTACCCCTCTTTCTTTTTCTGTTTCCGCACAGTTTCCGTGACTCTTTTATTATTCTACTCCAAATCCGTTCCGTTTTCCCGTTTTTTTAACGATACAATCGTCTTTTTTCCAATTTTATCCATTTTGTGACATTTGAAAGCTTGTCACTGTTTGAATACAGTATTTTTAAATTATTTTACCTAAAAACCTATGAGTTTTTACAATTTTATGATACAATTTAACAATAAGTATAATAACCTTTATGGGGGAGGTAACATCATGGCAAAAGAAATGATTGCAATGCTTCTTGCCGGCGGACAAGGTTCTCGTCTGTATGCACTGACGCAGAAGCTGGCAAAACCTGCAGTTCCTTTTGGCGGTAAATATCGTATCATCGATTTTCCGCTTTCTAACTGCGTTAATTCCGGCATTGATACCGTAGGTATTCTTACTCAGTATCAGCCGGTTGTTCTGAATGAGTATATCGGCAATGGTCAGCCTTGGGATCTGGACCGTCTGTACGGTGGTGTTCACGTATTGCCGCCTTATCAGAAAGCAAGCGGCTCTGACTGGTTCAAAGGAACTGCAAACGCGATTTATCAGCATATTTCCTTTATTGATCGTTACAATCCAGAATATGTAATCATTCTGTCCGGTGACCAGATCTGTAAGCAGGATTACAACGAATTCCTTCAGTTCCACAAAGCAAAAAATGCAGAATTCTCTGTAGCTGTTATGGAAGTTCCGTGGGAAGAGGCATCCCGTTTCGGTCTGATGGTAACGGATGAAAACGACAAGATTACCGAATTCCAGGAGAAACCGAAGAATCCGAAGTCTAACCTGGCATCCATGGGTATCTACATCTTTAACTGGGATATCTTAAGACAGTATCTGATCGAAGATGAAGCAGATCCGAATTCTGAGAATGACTTTGGCAACAACATCATCCCGAACCTGCTGCGCGACGGACGCAGAATGTATGCGCACCGTTTCAACGGTTACTGGAAAGATGTAGGAACCATCTCTTCTCTGTGGGAAGCTAACATGGAAGTTCTGGATCCAGAGCATAGCGGTATTGACTTATTTGATGAAAACTGGAAAGTTTACAGCCGCAACAGCGGTATGACCGGTCACAAGATCGGTAAGACTGCCAAGGTTGAAAATTCCATGATCACTGATGGCTGCCGTGTCAATGGTAATGTAAAACACTCTATCCTGTACGCAGGTGTTACTGTAGAAGAAGGTGCTGTTGTTGAAGATGCGGTTGTTATGGGCGGTACCGTTATCAAATCCGGCGCTGTTGTAAAACACTGTATTGTTGCTGAAAACGTTGTCATCAACGAAAATGCTGTTGTTGGTGCAATGCCTGAAGGAGACAATAAGGGTGTTGCTACCATTGGTTCTGGCGTTATCATCGGCGCAGGAGCTAAGATCGGTCCAAATGCGATGATCAGCGAAAATGTAAAGGATGGTGAAGAACAATGGTAAACTCCAATTCTAACGCTCTGGGTATCATTTTCCCAAACAGCTATGATACTATGGTTCCGGAACTGGTTAACGAACGCACTATGGCTTCCATTCCGTTTGCAAGCCGTTATCGTCTGATTGACTTTGTTCTGTCCAGCATGGTCAACTGCGGCATTGATAACGTTTCCGTTATCGTTCGTAAGAATTATCATTCTCTGATGGATCATCTTGGATCCGGACGTGAATGGGATCTGACCCGCAAGAACGGCGGTCTGAATATCGTTCCTCCGTTCGCAGAGAAAAATGTAAAAGTTTATTATGGTCGTATCGAAGCTCTGGCAAGCATTCTTTCTTTCCTTCGTTCTCAGAAAGAGAAATATGTGGTTATGTCTGATGCCAACACTGCTATGAACTTTGATTTCAAGGCTATGATCGATGCTCATATCGCAAGCGGTGCTGACGTTACCGTTGCTTACAAAGAGGAAGCAATTCCTGCAGCTTTCCTGGCAGACCGCAAGGAAAAGAGCGTTTACTACTACACCTACGGCATTGATAACGGACGTATCAACAAGATCAACATCAATCCGAAGGATGAAGGAACTCAGAATTTCGCTCTGAATATTTTTGTTGTTGACCGTGAGAAACTGATCGACATGGTTGGCGACGCATTCTCCAACGGTTATGTCTTCTTCGAACGTGATATTCTGGCTCATGATCTGGACAACCTGAATGTACAGGCATTCAAATTTGATGGCTATACTGCTCACATTACCAGCATGAAGGATTACTTCGACGAGAACATGAAGATGCTTGATGATGCGAATGTAGATGCTCTGTTCGGCGTAAATCCGATCTACACCAAGATTCGTGATGACAACCCGACCCGTTACTTCAACGATGCTAAAGTCTGCAACATTATGGCTGCTGATGGCTGCGTCATTGAAGGTGAAGTTGAGGACAGCGTACTGTTCCGTGGTGTTAAGGTTGCCAAAGGCGCTAAGGTTAAGAACTGTGTTCTGATGCAGGGTACCGTTGTTGAGGCAGGTGCTGATATCGAATACATCATTACCGATAAGAACGTTACGATCACTGGTAAAGAGCTGAAAGGCAGCGATACCTACCCGGTATTCATTGCAAAAGGCAAAACCGTATAATTTTTGCTCACCTGCAGAACCTGCCACCGGCAGGTTCTCCGGATGTATGGCAACTCAAAAGGGACGCAAAATGCGTCCCTTTCTGCAAGCTGCCTATACCCGTTCCAACAGGGTCCTCAGCTTTTCCATCCTCTCTTTTTCCGGCACAGGAAAATCTCCAAACGGAAATTTCAAGTTCATATTATCATATTTTACCTGACAAATTTTCTTAAACGGCAGAAGTTCTGTCTTTTCCACACACGGATACATTTCTGCGATCCGCTTCAATTCCAGAATATTTTCCTCATTATCGTTTAATGCAGGAATGATCACCTGTCTCAATGTCACCGGGATCTTCTTCTCATTCAGATAAGAAAGAAACTCCATAACCGGCTGTAAACCACAGCCCACATACCTTTTATAAAGTTCTTCAGACGTATATTTCACGTCCAGCAGCACACGGTCCGTTTCTTCTAAAAGTGCTCTGCAAGCCTCATTGAGCAGACTTCCAGACGTATCCAGACAGGTATTGATGCCATTTTCATGGCAGATCCGGAACAGTTCCCGGACAAATTCTGCCTGTAAAAGCGGTTCTCCTCCAGATACTGTAATACCCCCCGATTCACCAAAATATTCCCGATAGCGCAAAACTTTCTGCACCAACGTCTCGGCGGTATAAACAGTACCGCCGGAAAGCTGCCAGGTGTCCGGATTATGACAGCAGCCACAGCGCAGATTGCATCCCTGCATAAAGACTAAAAAACGGATTCCGGGACCGTCCAGGGTGCCCAGGCTCTGCAGAGAATGGACACGTCCTGTCAAAGTATTTTCATGATTGTTCATTTCTGTTTTCCTATTACATACTCTCGTGGAAGGTACGGCTGATGACCTCTCGCTGCTGCTCTCTCGACAGCTTGTGGAAATTCACTGCGTATCCGGATACACGAATGGTCAGGTTCGGATAGCTTTCCGGATCCTCATACGCCTTCATCAAGGTTTCACGGTTCATCACATTGACATTGATGTGATGAGCCTTCTTTGCAAAATACCCATCCAGGATCCCCACCAGATTGCTGGTCCGATCTTCTTCTTCTCTTCCCAGTGCATCCGGGGTAATGGAAAAGGTATTGGAAATACCATCGCGGCAGTCATCATAGCTGAGTTTTGCCACAGAATTCAGGGAAGCCAGTGCACCATTTTCCTCTCGGTTATGCATAGGATTTGCGCCCGGTGCAAACGGCTCTCCTGCTTTTCTTCCATCTGGTGTTGCACCTGTATGCTTGCCATACATCACATTGGAAGTGATCGTCAGTACAGACAACGTATGGACTGCATTACGATAAGCCGGGGTCTTTCTCAGTTCTGTGATGACACGATGAGTCATATCCTTTGCGATTTCATCTACACGGTCATCATCATTTCCAAATTTCGGAAAATCACCGGTCGTTTCAAAATCAGTAAGAAAGCCGTCCTCGTTTTTAATCGGACGAACATTTGCATATTTTATCGCGCTCAGAGAATCCGCCACAACCGACAATCCTGCGATGCCAAACGCCATAAAACGACCAACGCTGGTATCATGCAGTGCCATCTGCGTCTTCTCATAAGCATATTTATCATGCATGTAATGAATAATATTCATGGTATTTACATACAGATGGCTGAGCCATTCGATATAAATCTGATAACGTTCCATCACTGCTTCAAAATCCAGCTTTTCCACATTCATAACCGGCATCTGAGGACCGATATGCATTTTGCTGGTCGTATCATAGCCACCATTCAAAGCAATCAGCAAAAGCTTTGCCAGATTGCAGCGGGCACCAAAGAACTGCATCTGTTTGCCCACTTTCATAGCAGAAACACAGCATGCAATCGCATAATCATCTCCGTAAATCGGACGCATCAGATCATCATTTTCATACTGCAGAGAATCGGTATCTGCAGACAGCTTTGCACAGAATTTTTTAAAGCTTTCAGGCAGACTCTTCGACCACAGAACCGTCAGATTCGGTTCCGGTGCAGAACCCAGAGTATAAAGAGTATTCAGCATGCGATAGCTGTTTTTGGTAACCAGGGTTCTGCCGTCTTCCCCCATACCTCCGACAGCCTCGGTAATCCACATCGGATCACCGCCAAACAGTTCATTATATTCCGGAGTACGCAGGTGACGCGCCATGCGAAGCTTCATGACAAAATCATCTATCAGCTCCTGTGCGCCTTCCTCATCCAGTGTCCCATTTTCCAGGTCACGTTCCACATAAATGTCAAAGAATGTGCTGACTCTTCCCAATGACATCGCCGCACCATTCTGCTCTTTTATCGCACCAAGATATGCAAAATAAGTCCATTGAATCGCTTCACGGGCATTTGCTGCAGGCTGGCTGATATCGTAACCGTACATGGACGCCATTTCTTTCATATATCCTAAAAAAGCAATCTGCTGGTACAATTCCTCATCCAGACGGATGGTTTCGGTATCAAAATTTCCCTTTGCCAGCTCTGCTTTATCTTTTTTCTTTTCTTCAATCAGCCGATCAATACCATACAGTGCCACACGGCGATAATCGCCAATGATACGCCCTCTTCCATACGCATCCGGGAGTCCGGTGATCACATGGCATTTCCGTGCAGCACGCATTTCATCCGTATAAGCACGGTATACACCTTCATTGTGGGTGGTACGAAAACGGAATTCTTCCTCAATCTTGGAACTCAGCTTATAGCCATACGCCTCACAAGCCTGACGTGCCATACGCATGCCTCCAAAAGGATTGACACCGCGCTTCAGCGGACGATTCGTCTGCAGACCTACAATCAGCTCATGTTCCTTATCTATATATCCCGGAGCATAATGCGTCAGAGAAGAAACGGTCGAAGTATCAATGTCCAGCACACCGCCAAACTGACGTTCCAGCGCAAACAAGGACTCTGCTTTTTTCATCAGGCTTCTGGTGCGTTCCGTCGGTCCTGCAAGAAATTCTGCATCTCCTGTATACTCCTTGTAGTTGGTCTGAATAAAGCTGCGCACATTGATTTCTTCCTGCCAGATTCCACCGGCAAATCCATTCCAGTTTTTGTGTTCCATCTGTTTTTCCTCCTTCAATTGACTGAATCCCCTTTTTTGATAAGCCTGCAGAAGCTGCCGCCGGCAGTTTTCTCCGGATGCATGGCACAAAAAAGGGCGATTCAGGATAAATTCTGAATCGCCCAGACGGTCGGCATAATAACTATCTGCATTCCCCCGCGGTAATCCGCGAAATCCGTCAGTCATGCAGATATATTAGGTATTATGCCTTAAAAAACAGGATTTGTCAAGAGAAGTTTAAAAAACCACATTCTGTGCTTTTCCTTCCATCCACCCGGAAATATTGGCTGCCGCAATATTCAAAAGCCGCTCGCGAGCCTCCACAGACGCCCATGCCATATGCGGCGTCAGAATGATATTCGGCGCAGTAAGAAGCGGATTATCCGCCTTCATCGGTTCCACAGAAATAACATCGCAGGCAGCACCTGCAAGATGCCCAGATTCCAGAGACTCTTTCAAATCGGTCTCTTCCACCAGCGGACCGCGGGATACATTGATCAGCATGGCACCTTTTTTCATCTTCGCCAGTGTATCTTTATTCATCATTCCCTTTGTATTTTTATTCAGAAGACAATGCAGGGTAACGATATCCGATTGCCCAAGCACTTCATCCAAAGATACAAATTTCAGATTGTCTGAAGCATATTCTGATTTCGGATGCGGCGTGAACACAAGAACTTTCATGCCAAATGCCGGTGCAATCGACGCCACTGCTCTTCCGATCTGACCAAAACCGATGATTCCAAGGGTCTTGCCCACCAGTTCAATCATTGGAGTCTTCCAATAACAAAAACCAGTACTTTTCACCCAATCTCCCTGCTTGACACTGACATCATGAAGACCGATATGGTGGCACAGTTCCAGGATCAATCCAAATGTAAATTGCGCAACGGTAGTCGTGCTGTACGCCGGAACATTCGTCACCGGAATTCCTCGCTCTTTTGCCGCCTTTAAATCAATCACGTTATATCCGGTTGCCAGAACACCAATATAGCGAATACCTGGACAAGCATCCAGGATTTCTTTTGTGATTTCCGTTTTATTGGTCAGAACTACCTCTGCATCACCGATGTGCGCGACCGTTTCATCCGGAGAAGTCGATTCATAGACGGTCACGTCGCCCAATGCCTGAATCGGTTCCCAGGTAATATCACCCGGATTAACGGAATAACCATCCAAAATAACGATTTTATATTTGTGTACAAACATAAAACACTCCCTTTATGTGATGTTTTCCATCTTACGCCTCATCAATCGCCTTACCAATATCCGTTCTCATATATTTATTGGCAAACTTCACCCACTCGGTTGCCTCGTAAGCTTTTGCACGTGCTTCTTTCAGACTGCTGCCTGTTGCTGTCACACCCAGCACACGGCCGCCATTGGTAACGATCTGATCTTTGTCGTTGAACTTTGTGCCGGAATGGAATACATAGTAATCATCCTTGCCCTCAAAGCTTTCCAGACCTTCAATCGGAAATCCTTTCTCATAAGCAACCGGATAGCCATCGGAAGCCAAAATCACACAAACGGTTGCACGGTCATTGTCAAACTTCAGATCCATCTGATCAAGCGTACCATCCACACAAGCCTCAAATACTTCTACAATATCATTTTCCAGTCTCGGAAGCACCACCTGGGCCTCCGGATCTCCAAAGCGTGCATTATACTCCAGTACCTTCGGACCATCCGGAGTCAGCATCAGACCGAAGAAGATCACACCTTTAAACGGTCTTCCTTCTGCTTTCATGGCATCTACGGTCGGCTGATAAATGTATTTTTTGCAGAATGCATCCACTTCCTCTGTATAGAACGGACTTGGAGAGAAATTACCCATACCGCCGGTGTTCAGACCCTGATCTCCATCCTTAGCACGTTTATGATCCTGGGCAGAACTCATAATCTTGACAATATTTCCGTCCACGAAAGACAGTACCGACACCTCACGACCAGTCATGAATTCTTCAATGACAATCTCATCACCTGCAGAGCCAAATTTCTTATCCAACATCAGCTCCTGCACGCCGGCTTTTGCTTCTTCCAGATTTTGACAGATCAGCACGCCCTTACCCAGTGCCAGTCCGTCCGCTTTCAGAACGATCGGCATCTTTGCAGTTTCCAGATATTTCAGTGCCTCTTCCGGATCGGTAAATGTTTCATAAGCGGCTGTCGGAATGTTGTATTTCTTCATCAGATTCTTAGAAAATGCTTTGGAGCCTTCCAGAATAGCCGCATTCTTTCTCGGTCCAAATACACGCAGACCTGCTTTTTCAAACTCATCCACAATGCCGCCTACCAGCGGATCATCCATGCCGATCACGGTCAGATCAATCTCTTTTTCCTTTGCAAATGCGACCAGCTTATCAAACTCCATTGCACCGATCGGAACACATTCTGCCACAGAAGAAATACCTGCATTTCCCGGTGCACAGTAAATCTTATCTACTTTCGGGCTTTGCGCTACCTTCCACGCAATCGCATGCTCTCTTCCGCCGCTTCCAACAATCAATACTTTCATCTTCTTCATTTCCTCCTTGACCACGAACAGACCGGAATCTCACCGGTCTGTTTCTTTCATTATATCTTCTGATTTGCAATCATATCAATCGCCTGCGGAAGCAGAATCCACTCCGCCTGCTCCATCACTCTCTGCTGCAGCACTTTAGGAGTATCTCCAGGCAGTACTTCTACAGCCTTCTGTGCAATGATCGGACCGGTATCCATGCCGCTGTCCACAAAATGAACCGTAGCACCAGTCAGTTTAACGCCTCGTGCCAGTGCCGCCTCATGCACTTTCAATCCATAATATCCCACACCGCAAAAAGACGGAATCAGGGACGGATGAATATTAATAATGCGTCTTTCATATTTCTCAATCATCGCTTCCGGAATCTTCACAAGGAAACCGGCCAAAACGATCAGATCCAGATGATATTCATCTACCTTTGCCAGAAATGCTTCATTAAACGCATCGCGGCTTTCGTAAGTTTTCGGAGACATGCAGATTGCTTCGATTCCATGCTGCTTTGCACGTTCCAATGCGTAAGCATTCGGATTGTTGCTGATCACAACGGCAATTTCCGCATTGGTAATCTTGCCTGCATCCACTGCATCCAGGATTGCCTGCAGATTCGTACCTCCGCCAGATACCATGACACCAACTCTTAACATAAGGTAACTCCTTTTTCGCCTTCTTCAATGGAACCGATCACATATGGAATATCACCTGCAGATCTCATTGCTTCCATCGTCTTCTCTACATCAGCCGGATCGACTGCAACGACCATGCCAATACCCATATTAAACGTATTGTACATCATCTGTTCTGCGATATCTCCCTTCTTTGCCAACATGCAGAAAATAGCCGGAACCTCATAGCTGTCTTTCTTGATCACTGCACGGGTGCCTTCTTTTAACATACGCGGAACATTCTCATAAAAACCGCCGCCGGTAATGTGGCTGCATGCTTTCACGGTAACACCTGCTTTTTTCACTGCCTTCAATGCCTTTACATAAATTCTGGTCGGAGCGAGAAGTGCTTCGCCCAGAGTTTTGCCCAGCTCATCATAATAAGTATTCAGACCTTCTCTGGTCAGCTCTTTTTCAAATACCTTTCTTACCAGAGAGAAGCCATTGGAATGCACACCGGTAGAAGCCATACCTACCAGAACATCACCAGCTTTCAGGTTCTCACCTGTAATCATATCCTTTTTATCACTTACACCTACTGCAAAACCTGCCAGGTCGTAATCTTCCTCCGGCATCAGTCCCGGATGCTCCGCAGTCTCGCCGCCGATCAGCGCTGCCTCAGACTGCAGACAGCCTTCTGCAACACCCTTTACGATATCAGCAATCTTCTCCGGATAATTCTTGCCGCATGCAATGTAATCCAGGAAAAACAACGGCTCACCGCCGGCACATGCAATATCATTGACACACATTGCTACTGCATCAATACCGATGGTATCATGCTTGTCCATGATGATTGCCAGTTTTACTTTTGTTCCGCAGCCGTCTGTACCAGACAGTAAAACCGGCTCTTCCATCTCTTTGATCTTTGCCAGAGAAAATGCACCGGAAAATCCGCCCAGTCCGCCCAGTACTTCCTCTCGCATGGTTTTCTTTACATGTTCTTTCATCAATTCTACTGACTTGTAACCTGCCTCAATATCAACACCGGCTTTCTTGTAATCCATCACTTATTCCTCCAAATTTATTTCTTCATCTGTGCTGTATACTCTTTGTAACCAATACTGTCCAGCTTCTCTGCCTTCTTCACAACATCATTCTTCAAACCTTCGATATAATCTTTTAACTTGCCAAGCAGCACGTCATCAGAAGTTGCCAGAATCTTTGCTGCCAAAATGCCCGCATTGGCACCGCCATTGATTGCTACGGTTGCAACCGGAACTCCAGACGGCATCTGTACGATGGAATACAAGGAATCCACACCACCCAGATCCGAAGTCTTCATCGGAATACCGATAACCGGCATCGGGAACAGTGCTGCACACATACCCGGCAGATGAGCAGCCTTACCTGCACCTGCAATGATTACTTTGATTCCTTTTCCCTCTGCAGCTTTTGCCCAGTCGAAAAAGATATCTGGCTCGCGATGAGCGGAGATAATCGTCATCTCATAGTCAATCCCAAACTGATCCAGAATCTCTGCTGCCTTCGCCATGATCGGCATATCCGAATCGCTGCCCATTACAATTCCTACTTTTGCCATCGTTTGTTCTCCTTCTTTTATGATTCGTTTATGGTTGTTTTTATATAAGTTTTTCTAATAAGTATATCTAATATTTAGCATAATACTTATCAATATGATACTAAATTTTATTCTTATCGTCAATAGAAAAAAGGCGAAGATTCTGATTCATGATCCCATTCATATCAATACCTGCGATATTGCCTGCAAATATGACCATCTCCAGTCTTGCATTCTGAATTCGTCCGTATGCATAGAACTGTCCCGGAATGCCCAGAACATCTGTATTGGCATAGCGATACCGATACCAGGTTCCGGTTGTAAATGTATCCTTCGTTTTCTCATCAATGGTTCCAAATGTCTTCATCGCGACATCCAGAACATCCTCTTCCAGAGCGTCTACAAGTTTTTCATACCCGCTGACGTTCGGAATCTCTTCCGAGACAACACCTAATATGGCTTCCAGAGAACCATTCACAAAATAGCTGATGGATTCCGAAGATAACGTTTCTGATTTGCTGAATCCATGCGGCACGATAAAATTCAAACTTCCTATCGTCATCTGCACGGGATTACTTGTTTCTTCCTCAGCTTCCTGTGTCTGAACCACTCCATTGACCGTCCACGCACCGCTTGCATCCACTGTATACCCATCCGGGGTCACAGTATCCAAAAGGCAGTATCCTTCCTCATCAAAATAATAGCATCGTCCATCCACCCAGTTCCAACCTTCTTTCAGATAACTGCCGTCATCCTGCTGATACCGCCAGCCAGTCTCATCCTGATTCCAATCAGCTGCAAACGTCGGCATCACCACCGATGTGACCAGAAGCCCCGTTGTCAGCGCTGTCAGCAACCATTGTTTCTTCATGAAATCCTCCTTTCTTCACATATCGTCCAGTTCCCTGTTCAGCCGCTCTGTACCTTTGACCACAAAACGGCCATTTTGAATGACTGGAAGTTTTGTTCCGTCCAGACAGACTGCCACAATATCACCAAGCTCCGAATACGGAATGGTAATATCCAGATGGCATCCGAAGTATGCCTGAGACACATCCTCCTTTCGCAGGATCGAAATTTCGTTATCCCTGGCAATGATTTCCCGTCCATCCGGATTATACACCGGTGAATCCTCACTCCAGCTGTAGCACGTGTCGCCTACCGCAAAATGCGGTCCCATCTTCTCCGCGATCAGAATCGGCAGCTTGTTCAGAATTCCAAATTTTTCCGCCATAGCATATGCTGCTGTATTAGTTCCGATGGCAAATTCTCCCATCGGCAAAGTGTCGTGATTCTTGAGGATCTCCTGACGGATCAAAGTCTTTCCCTCTTCCGGATCTTCAAAGTTGTCACAGGAATATGTTTTCACCATACCATCCTCAAAGCTGATTTCCAGATTTTCAAACTGAAAATCAAACAAGTACACTTTGCTTACCTGCAAAATACCGCTGGTCCCTTTTAACACAGGAGAAGTAAAAACCTCCCCCAGCGGGATATTGACATCCGCAACACAATTTTCAAAATTCGTTTCCTTTGAAACATCCGAAAGCGTATGCAGCGACACCTTCAAATCGGTGCGGTTGCCGTTTCTTCCGGTAATATGCACATAAGATGCCTGATCCAACACCTGAATGATGTTCTGCTGGATTTCCTTATAAATCTCATAATCCAAGGTATTGATACGAATCGTTTCCTCAAAAATCTTCTCAAAATCCGGACCGATTGCCGGAATCGGAAATGCGATAATGGTAAAGCTGGTCTCCTCACCCGGGATATACTGATTCATCACCTGCATCGATTCATTGGCATAAGCAATATTCAGCTTCTGCTGTTTTTCATTCAACGCATAGCACTCCGGCTTGTTGACCGGCTGAAATCCATCCTCGCCAAACGTCTCTGCCACAGCAGGTCCTGCATACTGAGCAGCCTGCTTTTTATACATCTCATAAGCAGTGCGCAGCACAGAGAGTTTTCTCTCCTTAAATGCCTTGTCCAGATAAATCGCTTGATCATACCGATGATCATATTCATACTGACGATTCGGTGAAGAACCATGATAGCCAATCTTTCGGTTCGGACTCTTTGTCACAGACCAGGTCGCCGCACGGTACAGAATGGTCTCCAGTCCCATCTCCCGGAACTGTAAGATCGCCTCCCGGATCATCCGCTCAAATCCCAATTCATAACGAATCGCAACCGTCTTCTTTTTGGACATATCCCGTCCCATAACCTCAAATCCCTTGCGGTAACCTTCTGTATAGGCAGATGCCATCTTCTCAATAGTTTCCTGCGGCAGACGATTCAAAAATCCTGCAATCTGCAGTTCCGAATCAGAAATGTAATCGCCAAACCGGTAGAGATAACGCAAGTCGGACAGATCCTGCCCCAGAATGATGTCTTTCGCAAACGACAGTTCCGGATCTAACTGCTCACGAATCCGGTACGTCAGCGTCACATCCGTATAGTCACTGTGAAACCAGTACAAAATATCGTGAATGCTCTTTTTGGATGGAATTCCATCCTCAAATTCACAATAAATGGAGATCAGCGTCTCGCATAGAATGGTGATATCCGTCAGGCGGCATTCATATGCGAAAATGATTGCCTCACGAAGCTGTGCATAAAATGCTGACAGCAATGCACCAAAATCCTGTCCCAACTGCCGGACTGCCCACGCCGGATTTGCATAGCTCGTCTCATAATGTTCCGGCAGAATATCTTCATACAGATCGTGATTCATCTTTTTCAGTTCTTCCAGAGAACAGCCTTCCAGTTCATCCCTCATCCGGCGTCTGGCCAATGTTTCAATCTGCCCGACAAACTGTGCCATTTTCAGGAAATACCCACGGTATGGTTCTTCTACCGCAGCTTTTTCCGTATCCGCATTCAGCTCTGCTTCCATACCGGCGATACGTTCCATCGCCAGATCATAGCGCTCCATGATCTGCGTATTTTCTTCATTCCATAATTCCTGATAATTCATACTGCTCCTTTCCTTATGCGAACAGTCCAGCGATCATCATCCCGATCCATAAAATCAGCAAAAGACTGCTGATCACCAGACTGATCTTCGAAAGAATATAATTCATTTCTTTTTCCAGAAATGATCCAACACCATAGACAATCGCTGTCACAGCAAATATCATGCTGGTAAGTCCCCAGGCAGCTACATTGACTTCCCCGTTTCCCTGATTCTGAACACTCAGCCCTATGCTCATAGCAAACGAGACAAGCGCCACTGCTAAAAATCCAAGGCTTGCAAAACTTTTGCGGGCAAACGGCTTTTTGATATATGATATTTTACGCTGATTTCTGGGCACGTTGTTTCCTCCTTATCCGGTATCGCTGAACGATCCGGTTCCAAATAAATCCAAGAATACCGCCTGCCGTATTTAAAAACAGGTCATCTACATCAAAACTTCCCACCTTAAATATCAACTGCGTCACCTCAATTCCAAGGCTTAGTCCAAAACAAAGAAGTACTGCATTATACCATCTGCGGCTTCTCCGACTGACCACCGGAAGGAAGAAGCCGCACGGAATAAATGCAACCACATTTCCCACTACATTCAGCAAAAATGCTTTCATCCCAAGTTGATGTCTATAGATATAGAACCGTCTTATTTCCTTAAACAGTTCCAGATTATATGCATAGTCACGCTCTACCGGATCCCGTCCAAAGGATTCGGCAAAAAACATAAAATATACCAAGGCTGCCAGATAGGTAATGAAAAGCACCCATCCCAGCTTCTGAATCCTGGTCGTATTCCTGATCATAATACAGTCTCTCCCCACCCGGACATTTCCGGGACAATCCACTTTTCTATGAAAAAGGCAAGAGGGGCAGTCCCTGCGTCCTCACGTCACAGAAACTGCCTCCGGTTTTTAACCTTAAAATACAATGTCATTCTTACGCTTTAACAGTACACTGCCGTATACAATAGAAATAATTCCCGTGATCAAACCGATCACCAGAATAATGATACCAATTGTAATATTGCAGGCACCTGCATTTTTCATGGTCGTGTAAACTCTCTCCATTCAGATCGCTCCTTATTCTGCGCCATACTGCTCATAATAAGCGTCAATTGCCTCTTTTAATTTATCATCGATGATGACCTTTCCTTTGTAAGGTTTGTTGTAAAGATGTTCAACCACATCCGCCATCGTAACGATCGCAGTGGTCTTAAAACCATATTTTTCTTCAATTTCTTTCAGTGCAGATTTGGTTCCCTGTCCGCGCTCCATGCGGTCTACAGATACAACCAGTCCCATCACATCCACATCACCCTGCGCTTTAATGATCGGCAGTGTTTCTCCGATGGAAGTACCGGCAGTGGTAACATCTTCGATGATCACAACCTTATCGCCGTCTTTGATCGGACTGCCCAATAAGATTCCCTTATCGCCATGGTCTTTTACTTCTTTTCGGTTGGAACAGTATTTGATATCTGCATCGTAAAACTCACTCAATGCCATGGTTGCAGCAACGGTTAACGGAATACCCTTATAAGCCGGTCCAAACAGCACATCAAACTCTGTGCCGAATGTATCCTGGATTGCCTTTGCATAATATTCGCCCAGACGACGAAGCTGGGTACCGGTTCGATAGAAACCGGTGTTTACAAAGAACGGAGTTTTGCGGCCGCTCTTGGTAACGAAATCACCGAACTTCAGAACTTCACAGTCGATCATAAATTCAATAAATTCTTTCTTGTAATCCTGCATGATAGTCTCCTTTTATCCTATTTTACACATCCGATCAGTTCCTGAATATCTTTGACCTGATGGTTCTTCATATAACGTTCAATGCCTTCCGCAATCTCAATCGTTGCATACGGATTATAAAAATTAGCAGTTCCTACAGATACTGCCGCTGCACCTGCCATTATAAACTCCAGCGCATCCTCCGCAGTTGCAATGCCGCCCATACCGATGATCGGGAGCTTGACCGCATTAGCAACCTGATAAACCATACGCACTGCGATCGGCTTCACTGCCGGACCGGACATACCGCCGGTCTTGTTGGCAATCGCAAAGGTTCTGCGATTGATATCGATCTTCATGCCGGTCAGTGTATTGATCAGAGAAAGCACATCTGCGCCTCCTGCTTCAGCTGCCTTCGCCATCACCGTAATGTCGGTAACATTCGGACTCAATTTCATGATGATCGGCTGCTTTGCATGCTTTTTCACTTCTCTGGTGATTGTCTCAACTGCTTTCGGATCCTGACCAAAAGCGATGCCGCCTTCTTTGACATTCGGACAGGAAATATTGATTTCCAGCATATCCACCGGTTCATCTCCCAGACGCTCCACCACTTCAATATAATCTTCCGTTGTCTTACCGCAGACGTTGACAATGATCTTGGTATCGTACTGCTTTAAGAACGGAATATCTCTCTTAACAAATACATCGATGCCCGGATTCTGCAGACCGATGGCATTCAGCATGCCACCGTATACTTCTGCGATACGTGGAGTCGGATTGCCCGGCCACGGAACATTGGCAACACCTTTTGTTACCACTGCCCCCAGTCGGCTCAAGTCTACAAATTCGCTGTATTCTGAACCGCTTCCAAAGGTTCCGGAAGCTGTCATGACCGGATTCTTCAATTCTACACCGGCAAGATTTACTTTTGTACTAATCACAGCTCCACCTCCTGCGCCAGAAATACCGGACCGTCTTTACAGATCCGTTTGTTGTGAACATTGGTGTGATGATCCGTTTCTTTGGATTTGCATACACATGCCAGACATGCGCCTATGCCGCATGCCATTTTTTCCTCCAGAGACAGCCAGCACTCGATTCCGCGCTCTTCCGCGAAGGCTTTCAGCGCACGCAGCATCGGAGTCGGACCGCATGCATAAATAACTTCCGCATCCAGACCGTTCTCCTTGATGGCATCGATGACATTGCCCTTAGTTCCGGCGCTTCCGTCCTCCGTTGCAATATATACCTTGCCGTATTTTTCAAATTCATGATTTAAAAACAGCACATCGCGATAACCAAGCACCATCTGCTTCTCACAGTCCAGCTGCTTTGCCAATTCCAGCATCGGCGGGATACCGATACCTCCGCCGATCAGAAATGCTTTCTTATCCTTCAGTGAAAATCCATTGCCCAGAGGTCCCATAACAGAAATGTCATCCCCTGCCTGGTATTCCGAAAATTCTGCAGTTCCCGCTCCTGCAACACGATAAACGATACGAAGCCTGCCCTGTTCCTTGTCCACCTCACAAAGGCTGATCGGACGCGGCAGCAGCTTGCTCGCATCTTTTGTATACACAGAAATAAATTGTCCCGGCTTTGCATACTTTGCAATTTCGTCAGCCTGAATCCACATGCTGCAGATATCATCCGTCAGCTTTTCCTGGCTGACCACCATTGCTGTCAGTTTGGTCTTCTCCATCATTTCCTCCTACAGTACGCTGCCTATATCAGCTGCCATATCAATGACCGCCTGTCTGGATGCTTCCGCAAAATGCTCCGCGCCAAACTTTGCGTATTTTTCCTGCTTATAAGCTGCGATGATTCCGCGGGAAGAGTTAACAACTGCTCCCAGACCATCCGGATTGAAGCAGGCTTTCAGATCTTTTGCAGTACCGCCCTGTGCACCGTAACCCGGTACCAGGAAATAGGTCTTCGGCATCAGTTTTCTGAGGATTGCGCCCATCTCCGGATAAGTAGCACCCACAACTGCACCTACATTGCTGTACTCGCCGTCCATACAGTCAGAACCCCACTCAACCACTTTCTCAGCAACCAGCTCATAAAGCGGTCTTCCATCAAACAGCTTATCCTGGAATTCACCGCTGGAAGGATTGGAAGTCTTAACCAGTACAAACAGACCCTTATCTTCTGCTTTGCATACATCTACAAACGGTTTTACACCATCCGTTCCAAGATACGGATTTACAGTCAGAAAATCTGTATTGAATGCAGTACAAAGATTGCTGCCAACTTTTACCTTACCCAGATGTGCAGTCGCATATGCTGCAGAAGTAGAACCGATATCGCCTCTCTTCGCATCACCGATCACAACCAGACCTTTGTCCTGGCAGTAACGAACCGTCTTCTCGTAAACCTTCAGACCTTCAATGCCGAACTGCTCATACATGGCAATCTGCGGTTTTACAGAAGGAATCAGATCCCAGGTATGATCGATAATCTCCTTATTAAAATTCCAGATTGCATCTGCAGCGCCCTCTAAGGTCTCACCGTACTCCTGGAAGGATTTTTTCAAAATATGCTCCGGAATGTAGTTTAACATCGGATCAAGACCTACACAGATCGGTGCTTTTGTTTCCTGAATTTTCTGAATCAATTTCTGAATCATGATGTCCTCCTAATCGTTAAGTATATTTTTATTCAGTTATTGTACCTCATAATCCATTTTATTTTATCATATCTCCAATATGCTTTCAAGATTAAATCAAACCGGATACAAGCGGTACCGCAATCACAGTCATCAGACCGGACACCGCGATCGACAAACTGCTCATAGCGCCTTCCACCTCACCCAGTTCCAGCGCTTTAGCTGTACCGATCGCATGGGCCGACGTTCCAAGCGCCAGACCACGGGCGATGGAATTTTGAATTCCGGCAATTTTAAAAACGGTCTCCGCAATGATATTGCCAAGAATTCCGGTAATGATCACACATACGACTGTAATCGTCACAATGCCCCCTGCTTCTTCTGTAACGCCCATGGCGATTGCTGTCGTGATGGACTTTGGAAGCAGAGATACATACTGCTCATGATTCAGCCGGAAAGCCAGGCTGAGCACAATAATACTGCCTGCGCTGGCAAGGACACCGGACAAAATTGCCGTGATGACAGCTGCCATATTTTTCTTTAACAGTTCCAGCTGTTTATAAAGCGGAATTGCCAGGCATACCGTTGACGGAGTCAGCAGATAGCTGATATATTTTGCTCCGGTATTATAATCCTGATACGAAACTTTGGCAGCGGAAAGCCCGGCAATCAACAGAACCGAAGCGACCAGCAGCGGGTTCATGATGACCCATCCGGTCTTCTTCTTTAACCAGACCCCTGCCAGGTAAGCAAATAATGTCAAAATAAAGCCAAAATACATGGATTGCTGTGCAAATGTCATCGCTTGTCACCTCCTTTTTTCTGATGATTCATGACAAACTCCGCAACCTTTCCGGTCACTACCATAACGATAATCGTGGAAATCACAACTGTCACAGCCAAAGGAATCAGGATGGATCTCATTAAATCAAAACTTTCCATAAGACCTACTGCTGCCGGGACAAAGAGAACGGGCATGATATCCAGCAAAAAATTGCCGGTTGCCTCCACATCTTCCAACTTTAAAATACCACTGCAGAGCAGGAATAATAATAAAAATAATCCATACACACCTGCAGGAACCGGCAGCGGAAGCAGGTAATTCAGTCCTTCTCCTGCCAGTGTGATTCCAAAAATAATGGCACACTCTTTCATCACCTTCATGACTTCTCTCCTTGTATACTTCATACACAATTTTTTTGGTATTTTACCACTCTGTACCAAAAATCACAATCCTATTTTGATCAAATATGAAAAAGTGATTGACACTCGAAAAGAACCTTTACAAATTGGGAAAATATGCTATACTGTACACAATACAGCAGGGGACAATTGCAAAAGATGTAATAGACTCTTTGCTGCATACCGAAAATTTCATAGAAAAGCAGAGTAGATCTGTGTGCGTTAAGTGCCGGGTGGACGGGGAGTTGCCAGCCGGACGAAGAGGACGAAGAAGTCTTTGCGGTACATAGTTCGCATCCCGCTGCAAAGAGGATAGAAGGTTATCTCCTTTGTGGTATGAGAATTCTGCAAAGGAGGTAATTTTTTATGACAAAATTAGCAACTTTGTTCACCGATTCTTACAGAGAATTCCGTTATGTGAAAACCATTACGACTGCAGCCATGTTTGGTGCCATATCGGTCGTTCTGGGATATTTCTCGATTGAAATCGGCAGTTTTATCAAAATCGGGTTTTCCACGATTGCCAATCAGTTTGTGTATTATCTGTTTGGTCCGGTATTTGGATGTGTCTTTGGCGGTGCACTGGATATTTTGAAATATCTGATCAAGCCGACCGGCGAGTTCTTTCCGGGATTTACGTTGACAGCCATGGTTGGCGGTCTGATTTACGGATTCTTTTTTTATAAGAAGCCCATCACACTGGTGCGGGTGCTGATTGCAGAATTTACGGTATGTCTGGTATGCAATGTGTTGATGAGTACCTTGTGGCTGAGTATGCTGTATGGCAAAGGATTTATGGTACTGCTCCCGATGCGGGCGCTGAAAAATCTGATCATGTGGCCGATCAACTCCATGCTCTTTTATACCGTTGCCAAGGCGATGGAGGCATCCGGAATTTTCCGGGTTCTGAAAAATGAAAAATAAAATTTGAAAAGCCGCCAATGGCGGCTTTTCCAGTTTAAACATTACAGTGCAAGAATCTTTTCTGCAGCCAGATTCATCCAGTCTTTTTCGATAAATTCGATGGTTCCGGCATCTACGTTCTGTGCAATCTCCGGGTCGATCGGAAGTTTTGCAAGGACAGTCAGATCCAGCTCATCTGCAACTTCATCAATGTGGCTCTCACCGAATACGGAGATTTTTTTGCCGCAGTCAGGGCACTCCAGATAGCTCATGTTCTCTACCAGACCGATGATCGGAATATTCATTTTCTTCGCCATGTTGACTGCTTTTGCAACGATCATGGATACCAGATCCTGCGGAGAGGTAACGATGATGATGCCGTCGATCGGAAGCGACTGGAATACCGTCAGCGGAACATCGCCGGTTCCAGGAGGCATATCCACGAACATGTAATCTACGTTCTCCCAAAGTGCTTCCTGCCAGAACTGTTTTACTGCGCCTGCGATAACCGGGCCTCTCCAGATGACCGGATCGGTTTCCTTATCCAGAAGCAGGTTTGCGGACATGATGTCGATGCCGGTTGCAGTGGTCGGCGGAACCATCAGACCATCCTGCGTAACGCTGATGCCGTCCGTGCCAAGACCGAATGCTTTCGGAATGGATGGACCGGTAATATCTGCATCCAGAATTGCTGTATGTTTGCCTAAGCTGTTCATTTTAACTGCCATCAGGGAGGTAACCAGAGATTTACCTACGCCACCCTTACCACTCACGATACCGATAACTTTTTTTACGGAGCTTGCCGGATTCAGCGGCTCCAGAAAACTTGTGCGATCTGCAGTGCGGCTGCTGCAAGTCTCGCCGCAGCTGCTGCAATTGCCTGAACAATTTGTACTCATGTAAGATTCCTCCAATTCTATGCTGTCCGTATGTGTGCGAAGATATGGACAGCTTCACTAAAAGAATACCATATTTTTCAGAAAAGTAAAGAGTTTTGAATAATAATAAATGGAATATGTCAAAAATAAACTCCGCGGAATTTAAAAAACTTTCAGAAATTTTAATGATTTGTTTCTTGTATGGAATGAGATTTCTGTTATAATAAAAGTAGTAAAAGGACGAGGTGTACCAATGAATATGAATTTGAATCCTAACGGTCAATTAGTCCAGTCAGCAGTCAATGTTCCGGATCTTGCTGAAGTACCGGAGGACCTGCTGAATCAGGCGCGCGAGTTCCAGGAAGCGATCATGATGTATACCTGTGCGATTCGTGAAGTAAAGACCAAGCTGGAAGTTCTGAATGATGAACTTTCTATACGGAATCAGCGTAATCCGATCGAAATGATCAAGTCCCGTGTAAAGAAGCCGGCCAGTATTGTCGACAAGCTTAAGCGCCGGAATCTTCCGGTGACGCTTGAGTCTATGATCAACCATTTGGATGATGTTGCCGGTATCCGTGTCATCTGTTCCTTTGTTGATGATATCTATGCAGTGGCAGAGATGTTAGTCAATCAGGACGATGTGACGGTAATCGCCGTCAAGGATTATATCCGCAATCCGAAGCCAAATGGTTATCGAAGCTATCATCTGATTTTGGAAATTCCTGTCTTTTTCTCCGACCGAAAGAAATATATGAGGGTGGAAGTTCAGATTCGTACCATTGCCATGGATTTCTGGGCGAGTCTGGACCATCAGCTCAAGTACAAGAAAGATGTTGGGGAAGAAGCAGATGCGATTATTGCAGAGTTGCGGGAGTGTGCAGAGGTCATTGCGCGTACAGACCGCCATATGCTGGAGATTCGACAGCGGATCGAAGCAAACGGCGGCACAGTGAAGGATTGACCGGGGCATGTGAGGCAGGAACCATTTTCCCGGATGAAATATACTTAATACAGGTAAAAGGACAGGGTTTCCGTAATGCGGAAGCCCTGTTTTTTATAGAGTGCCAGGGCAGCAGAATTGTCACCGGAAACCTGCAGGATGATTTTTGAAAACCCCTGTTCCTTGAGAGCCAGGATCAGCTGCTGTATCAGGATGGTCCCATATCCGCAGCCGCGAAATTGCGGCAGAATTTCTACATGGTGCAGGCAGACAGCCGTGTCCGACAGGACAGATGTCTGACATGAACCAAGTGTCTGTAAAAAAGAGGAACGTTTGGAAAGTACCCATTCCTGGAGTCCCTGCTCTTTGTCGATGCAGGAGGTTAGCTGCAGATCCGGATGATGCGGAATTCTGCAAATACTGGTTTGACAGGATTCTCGTCCGAGGGTGCTGACTGCATGGATATCCAGTTCCATCTGCAGTTCCTCGGAGACTGGTTCTGCCTCAAGGGACTCCAATACTGCAAGCGTATCCGGGCATTGACCGGATACAAGGAAAAGGATGTCACGTTCACCGACCCATTCCAGCGCATGTTCCAGAAGTTCGGAAAAAAAACCCTGATGCCGATGGCCGGGATGTGTGAAGGCGCTGCATTCGACCGTATCTGCGTGATCGGGCAGGAGGGAAAGCACACTGACCAGACTGCAGATCGTTCCGGATGTTTGATAAAGAAGAAAATAGATGGCGGCATCTTCCGGATCCAACGGGCAGCTGACAGAGATGTTGTCATGCTGCTGGCAAATGGTTACCAGTCGGGAGATATCGCCGCGCTGCCGGACATCCGGGCAGTCGGTCCGGATCAGGTGAATTGACGGGTCATTGGATAATAAAATAGTCTGAGTCATGATGTTGGGGGTTCTCCTTTCATATCTGTTCTATGATTCTGTAACCATCTTCCTCAAATAATGCCGCACCATCACGCAGCAATAAACCAGCGCCAATCCCCAAGCCAAGGGGTTGGACAGGCAAATCGCCGTAAACCCGAATCCCCACACCGCCAGAAAACCGCCCAAGCTGCGTCCCACCAGCTCTCCGATTCCGGAAACAATCGCTTGCAGGCTATAGCCCAGACCCTGCAATGTATTTCTCATAATCATCAGCGAACCGTGGATGAAGAAAAGAACGCTCATAATCGTAAGATATTGGATGGCTCCCAGCGCAACCTCGCTCGTAGTCTCCCCCAACACCAAACCAACGCAGGCTCCTTTTACGAAGAAAATCACCACCCATACCACTGCGCAGTAGCTATACTGGATTTTCAGCCCGCTGCGGATGCCTTCCCGGATCCGGTCAATACGCTTCGCCCCGTAGTTCTGACCAGTGTAGGTTGCCATCGCCATGCCTACGCTTTCCATGGGAAGGGTGAACATCTGGCGGATTTTTTCGCCCGCGGTCTGTGCCGCCACGGCGACACTTCCCAGGCTGTTGATGGCGCCCTGCATGACCACGGCACCAATAGCTGACACGGAATACTCAAAGCCCATGGGAAGCCCCACGACGCAGAGCCGCTTGACATGCTGGATGCTGATCGCCCAGCCCTCTTTCCAACCTTCCATCAGACGGATTCGGAACAGGAGCCAGTACAGATCCAGCAAGCCGCTGACCAACTGGCTGATCACCGTAGCCCACGCAGCGCCCGCCACGCCGCCGCCCAGCGGAACAATAAAAATATAGTCCAACACAATATTGAGCGCACTGGAAAACAGCAGGAAATAGAAAGGATGTTTCGAATCCCCCACCGCCCGCAGCGCCCCGGCAGAATAGTTGTACAGCATGGTGGCTGGAATGCCGATAAAAATGATTTTCACGTAGTTCACCGCCATGGTCAGAATATCTTCCGGCGTTCGAATCAGCCGCAGCAGCGGCTCTGCCATCAGCACTGTCACCACAGTCAGTACCGCCCCGATCAGGCAGACAAGGAAGCAGCCGTTTACGAAGAAACGCTGCAATTCCTTTCTGTCATGGGCACCAAAGCTTTGGGAAAGCAGGATGCCAAATCCCACGCAAAGTCCTTGGACAAAGCCTAAAATGAGAAAATTTAAGGAATAGGTGGTGCCCACTGCCGCCAGCGCCGAAACTCCGATGAACCGTCCTACGATCACCGTATCCGCAAAGCTATAAAGCTGCTGAAATACCGTTCCAAGCACCAATGGAATGGAAAACAGAAAAATCTGCCTGATGGGGCTTCCTACCGTCAAATCCATAGTTCCTTTGTCCATAATTTTCTTTCCCTGCCTTTTATTTTTTACTCTTCCACCATTCCGATCAGGTCAAATTTCTCCGTAGAAATCACTACCTTATAGTTCTTCTTTGCCGGAACAGGGTATTTCACCCAGATGGTCCGGTCGGAAAGGTTATAATACCAGCCGGATTCTGCTGCCTCCCAGCCGTCTCTTACAATATAGCGGGTAATGCGCTCTCCGTCAACCGTTACCCAGAAAGCGCCCTTCAACTTGCTCACCAGCTTGATGGTCATTCTCTCCACAGGACTCTCATAGGTACCTTCCGTATCAAAGGTGATCACAGTCTGGTCGCCTGCCTTTACATCGATGGCAGTACGCGCGTACACGCCTTTCTTATAGTCTTCGGTATGACCGTCATCATCGTAAAGGACAAAGCCGGTGTCCGTATCTGCGCTTACCAGCATATCCACCTGTCTCATGGTGTCTGCCAGAATATGTTTCACATCCTCGCTGGTCACGTACACACCGCTGCCCCGCAGGAACATAGGAATGCTTCCCAAATCCACCGGAATCGTGATGGTCTGTCCGCCCTCATACTCCTTCAAATTGTCGTTCATGTCAAACCAACGGCATCCTGCGGGCAGATAGATGGTGCGGGTGGTTGCCCCCGGTTCTACCACGTTGGCTACCAGCACGCTCTTACCAAACATGAAGGTCAGATTTTCATCGCTGTAGCACTTCACATCCTCCGGGAACTCCAAGAACAGCGGGCGCATCGCCGGCATACCGTTCTGGTTCGCTTCATACATTAAACTGTAGAGATACGGAAGCATGCGGTAACGTTGTGCATAAGCCGCTCTCACATACTCCATGTTCTCCTCATACATCCACGGCTGAGTCACGGTGTTGTCGTTGTTCGCCGAGTTCAAGCAGAACCGCGGCTGAAAAATACCGCTCTGAATCCAACGAAGAAGAAGCTCTGCCTCCGGCGCTCCTCCTGCAAATCCGCCGATATCACAGCCCATATTGGCACAGCCGGAAAGTCCCATACCCATGATCGTTGCAATATTAAATTTCACAGTCCTCCAGTCGGTCAGGTTGTCGCCGCCCCATACCTGAGCGTAGCGCTGGATACCCGCGTATCCTGCCCGGTTGATGATGTACGGGCGCTCGCCGGGATATACGTCTGCAATCGCCTGTTTTGCCAAAAATGCCATCATATTGGAGTGGAGAATCTTAAGCTCCGCCATAGTTCCGTTGCCGCCATCGAAGTCACATTTTGCATTTCGATCTTCCACACCGTCCATCTCGCAGTTGTCGTTCCATACCGTCTTGGTACCCATGCGCAGGATATTTTCCTCCAGCAATCCCTTCCAGGTCTCGCGGGCTTTCGGGTTGGTGAAGTCGAAGAAGCGTCCCTCTCCGCCCCACCATCTGCCGTAGTAGTCGCCGTTTCCATCCGGATTCTTGATAAACACATCGTTCTTCTCAAACAACTCCATGTACGGATGATTTTTCAAAATGCCCGGTTTCAGGTTCGGAATCACGTTGATGCCTCTGGCATTCATCTCATCGAAAAATTTCTTCGGCTCCGGAAATCTCTTGTGGTTCCAGTTAAATACATAACGCAGGTTGTCTTCCTCTCCGCTGGAATAGCCGGAAGCCAGCCAGAAATTGTCAATCAGGATTTTCTCTTTCTCATGCTTATCGATCACCTGATAGATTTCCTTATCACAATCCTTCTCCAATTCCGCATAGTACATGGTGGAAGCGCAGTAGCCCAGAGACTGCTTAGTCGGAAGGGCACTGCGGCCGGTCAGCATCGTATAGCGGTCGATAACAGCAGCCATCTCCGGTCCGTTGATCAGGAACAAATCGATATCCCCGCCGTCGGTCTGGTAGTAGCAGTAACGATCCCAGTATCCGGACAGTTCCTGCCCCATATCAAACACACTATCGAATGAATTATGATAGAACAAACCAACTGCATGAAGATTGTTCTCATTGACCCGAATATAAAACGGGATGTGCTTGTACATGGGATCGCCGTGCTCCGGATCATGACCGATCGCATCCTTAGGAGACATCCGCAGGCGTCTTCCCTTCTTGTCCAGATAACCGGTCTTTTCGCCAAAACCATAGAAATGATCTGACGCCATGTCCACCTTGGAATAATGGGACAAACGCCCCAACTGGTCCTCCTCAAACGCACGCTCTTTCAAGTCCTGATAAACGATCTTGCCGTCCAACGTTTTCAAGGTGAAATGAAGCGGCTTTTTCGACACCTCCAGCATGCAGGTTCCGGTGGAAAATACCAACTTTTTCTCCGTTTCCTCGCAAGAAATGTCTAAAGGTCGGATGCGCACGCGCTCCTCTTTGAGCAGATCATCCATCCGGTCTGCCCAAGCCGTGGTCACAAGGGTATAAGACTCCTCCTTAAAGTCCCTCCGAAAGCTCACACGGATACGGATAATATCGTCTGTCATAAAAATCAGAAGAATGTCGGCGGCATCTCCGTGGAGCATGTAGCCCGCTTCCGTCTTTTCAATGGATTTCAGTTCACGCAGCAGCATATTTCTATCTCCTTAATATTTTTTCTCGTAAATAAAACAACAAAGCAGCCGCCCCAAATCAGGGCGGCTGCCAAATCACTGTTACATACCGATCAAATCAAAATCCTCAAAGGAAACGGTCAGTCTGGTATCCCTGCACGGATTTTTGTATTTTACCATCACAGCTTTTTTCGTCTGGCTGTAATACCATCCGGTCTCTGCCGCCTCAAATTTCCGGCGGTTCAAATAGTGCTCCAGTTTCTGTTCGTCTAAGCTTACCCAGAAGGGGCTTCTGTCCTTGCGGATCATCTCAACTGTAACTGTTTCAACCGTATCCTGATAGCTTCCCTCACCGGCAAAGTCTACCTTCACCACATCGGTTCCGTTTACATCAATGGTGGTCTTGCGGAAAATACCTTTTTTAAAGTCATTGGTCCGTCCGTCATCCTCGTACATCACGAACTGGGATCCCTCAACAGCCGGAGCAATGATCAGGTGCAGATTCTTCACGCAGTCCTTTTCCATATTCATGAGCTGGTTGTCAGCCATAACCATGATACCGCCTTCGCGCAGGAACATGGGGATCGTCTCCATGGTTACCGGAACCTCGATGGTCTGCCCGCCCTCATAGCAGCGGTAGTTATCGTTCATGTCATACCACTTGCAGCCCTTAGGCAGATATACGCTTCGGCTCACGGCGCTCTTCTCGATCACATTGGCTACAAGCAGGCTCTTGCCGAACATAAAGTCAAAGCTGTTGTCATAGGTATTCTCATCATTCTGGAACTCATATACCAATGCACGCATGATAGGAGCGCCCGTCTGGGAAGCTTCGTACTCTGCCGAGTAGATGTACGGCTCCATGCGATAACGCAGCAAAATCGCGTCGCGGACAAGATCCGTGCTGTCCCGGAACATCCAAGGCTCCGTCACCGTGTTATCATTGCTGGCAGAGTGGATGGAGAAGCGGGCCTGGAAAATACCCTGCTGTACCCAACGCACAAACAGCTCTTCTTCCGGAGCAGGACCTGCGAAACCGCCGATATCCGCACCCTCGTTGGGCTGACCGGAAAGTCCCATACCGGTAATAATCGGAATGTTGTATTTTAACGTCTTCCAACTCGTGTAGTTGTCGCCGCACCACGTCTGCGCATAACGCTGGATTCCGCTGCTCCCGCTGCGGCATACAGAGTAAGGTCTTGCGTTTTCATCATGCTCTTTCACAGCATCGTTGCTGAGTTTGCACATCAGAGTACTCATCAGCGGCTTTAACTGCCCGACAGTTCCGCCCTTGCCGTCAAAGTCCAGGATGGTATCCTTGTCCAGAAGGCTGTCGTACTCGCAGTTATCGTTCCAGATGGAATTGGTGCCTACCGCAACCAAATTCTCGATCACATACTGTTTCCAGGCTTCCCGCGCTTCCGGCTTTGTGAAATCCCAGAATGCGCCGGGACCGCCCCACCAGCTTCCTACCGCATACTGCTCCGGATTTTTGCTGTCCTTTGCAAATACGCCCTTGCTGACAAACTCGTCAAACCAAGGATGGCACAGCAGGATACCGGGCTTGATATTCGGAACATTTTCCGCACCTTTGTCCTGCATTGCATGGAAGTAAGCAGAAGGATCTTTAAAACGGGTGGTATTCCAAGTGAACACGCATCTCTTATTCTCGTAGCTGGTGTAGCCGGAGGATAAATGGAATCCGTCGATGGGGAAACCTTCCTCCTTGATGGTGTCGATAAAGCCTAACACAGCGTCATCGCTGTCCTTCTCCAGTTCCGGATAATACATGGAGCTTCCCTGATAGCCGATTGCACGCTTCGGAAGCAATGCCGGACGTCCGGTAATCAACGTGTAGTTGTCCACAATACGAGAAATGGTATTGCCGCCCAGCAGGAACATATCGATATCCCCGCCGTCCGCCTGCCAGTAGGTGTAGCGGTGCCAGTAATTACTCTTCTCACAGCCCATGTTAAAGCAGGACTCATAGAAGTTGTGGTAGAATACGCCTACAGCTTTCTGAGTGCTGCGGCTTAAGCGAATATAGAAAGGAATGTGCTTATAAAGCGTATCCATCTTCTCCGCGTCATAGCCCAGAGCGTCGGTTGCACGCTCACGCAGGAATGACTTGTTCTTATTCAAAAGCCCTGCCTTTTCGCCAAATCCATAGAAGCAGTCATCCTCCTCCATACAGGAGTAATGATTGACCCTGTGGTTGGAATCCAGTGTGCAGGGATTTCCGTGCAGGTCGCTGTAAAGCAGGCTGCCGTCCGCATCATAAAGGTCAAAACCGATGGGATCCTTTGTGAATACCAGCTTGATTTTTCCCGTGCTGAAGCTGATTTCCTTGTCATTCTCCACAGTCTCCGGGATCACCGGCTCCACGCGGGTCCGCTCTCCTTCAAACAGAGGATCCAGACGATCCTCCCACGCGGTGGTCATCAATACATAGGATTCCTCCGCAAATTCCCTATCAAAGGAAGTACGCACACGCACGATCTCGTCTGTGACAAATACCACCTTGATATCGGCGCAGTTGGTGTGAATCAACCACGCGCCCTGTAACTTCTCAATACCAGTAAATTTTGTACAAACATCCATTTTTGGTCTCCGTTCCTTCTCAATATGATTATTTGGGGACTTTTCGCACCTTTTACCACATGCTCGGTACCAGACCGCACAGGTAAGGGATCAGCAGCGGGATCGGCGGAATGAAGCTTACCAGCAGCAGCGCCACAACCATTGCAATAAAGATCGGCACAATGTACTTGGTAACACCCTCAATCTTCACATGACCAACACCGCATCCTACAAACAGACAGGAGCCTACCGGCGGCGTTACGGAACCAATACCTAAATTCATGATCAGCATTAAGCCGAAGTGTACCGGACTCATTCCTACGCTGGTCGCGATCGGAAGGAAGATCGGTGTGAAGATCAGTACCGCAGGAGTCAGATCCAGGAACATACCCATCACCAGAAGGAATACGTTCATGATCAGAATGATGACAAAGCGGTTGCTGGAAATACTCATCAGAGCGCCGCTGATTGCTGCCGGGATGCCGGAATAAGACATCACATAGGACATAATGGATGAGGACGCGATCAGGAAAAGGATGGTCGCAGAACTTCTCATGGTGTCGGACAGCAGGTTATAAAAGGTCTTGAGATCCATCTCACGATAAATAATCGCCAGCAGTCCGCAGTACAGGCACATAACCACACCTGCCTCGGTAGCGGTGAAAATACCGGTCAGGATACCGCCCATAACGATGATAACAGCCAACAGAGAAGGAACAGCGTCCAGCCAAATCTTCCAGGCCGGATCCGCTTCTTTCACAGAGGATGCCTTGTAACCTTTTCGGATCGCCAGGAAAATAGCCAGACCGGCTACGGCAATACCAAGCAGAGCTCCGGTCAGGTATCCGCCCATAAACAAAGCTGCTACGGAAACGCCGCCAGCCGTAATGGAGTAAAGGATCAACGGACCGGACGGCGGAATCAGGATACCGGTCGGTGCGGAACAAATATTAACAGCTGCGGAGTAGTTAGGGTCGTAACCCTCGTCTGCCTCCAGGGGGCTCATAATGGATCCCATTGCAGACGTAGCCGCAACAGAGGAACCGGATACAGCGCCAAAGAACATATTTGCCAGTACGTTAGTTGCTGCCAGATAGCCGGGAACCCAGCCCACCAGCAGTCTTGCCAACCGAACCAGTCTCTTTGCAATACCACCCTTGTTCATGATATTTCCGCCCAGAGAGAAGAAAGGCAGAGCCAACAGGGAGAAAGAGTCACAGCCGGAGAAGCATCTCTGTGCTGCAGTCAAAGCAAAGATGTTGCCGTCCATGCCGCTCATAATCGCGGTGATAATGGACGCGATACCAATGCCTGCCGAAATCGGTACGCCGGCAAACAGCATGACGAAGAATGAACCAAACAGCATTAATGTAGCTTGAGCAACCATGCTTATTTCCCTCCTTTGCTATTCAAATAGAGCTGAATGTACTTGATCACCCGGGCAAATACGATGAAGATGCCGGAGATTGGAAGGCACGCATACAGCAGTTTAAAGGAAATATGCATAACGGAAGACTTGTTGGTCGCGTTCATAACCAGTTTGAAGCCTCCGAAAATAAACACATAGCATACGAAGAACAAGATTGCTGCTTCAATGAAAACCAACAGCGCAACACGCACCTTGCCCTTTACGCGATCCTTCACCAGATCCAGTGCCAGATGCTCGTCCTTGTAGAAGCAATAAGCAGAACCCAGCATGGATGCCCAGATCAACACATAACGCAAAAACTCATCGGTAAAGGTAGACGGATTCTTTAAAATCCACCGGGAAGTAATCTGCCATGTACCTCCGGCTAACAGCGCAAACATAGCTACCGCCATGATAAAACGCATGACATTATCCAAAATCTGATCGAACTTTTTCAAGGTTTCATCTCCTTTTTTGTTGTTCCTAAGTAACGATTCTTAATTATTTTCCAGCCGCCTGAATCTTCTCAACAATCGCATATACATCCGGATCGCTGCTCTTCAAATTGTCATAGATAGTCTGGCATGCGCTCTGGAAAGCTGCAGTATCTACATCTTCAACGAAAGTAACATTGTTCTGCTCTGCAGCAGCCTTCACCTCTGCCTCGAAATCAGCCCAACGGGTCTTATAAGCCTCGGTAGCTGCCTTAACGGTCTCGGTCATGATGCTCTTCTGGTTGTCGCTCATGGAATTCCAAACTTTCGTGGAAATAACTATAACATCCGGGATACGGGTATGCTCGTCGTAGCAGTAGTACTTGGTAACGTCACTGTGGTCACGCATAGCGGTAATATTGTTCTCAGCACCATCAACAACACCCTGCTGCATGCCGGTGTAAATCTCGGAGTAGCTCATAACCGTTGCGGAGCCGCCCAGTGCGTTCATCATATCAATTGCCATCTGGCTGTCCATGGTACGAATCTTTAAGCCCTTCAAATCATCCGGTACACGGATCGGAGTATTCGCGGTGTAGAAGGAACGTGCGCCGGAATCCAGCCAAGTCAGACCGATAAAGCCGTCACCCTCGGTGATGTTGTACAGTTCCTGTGCAATCTCGCCGTCCATTACATTGTAGAAATGATCCTTATCGTTAAATACATACGGAACAGAAAGTGCATTCCAAGTATTGTTGAAGTTTCCAAGGGTGGAAGCGGAAACTTTCGCCATGTCAAGTGCGCCTGCCTGAATGGAAGCAATGTTGTCGGCCTCGCTGCCCAACTGTCCGTTCGGGATGATCTGGATATTGATGGAGCCGTTGGATTTGGTCTTAACATCCTCTGCCCACTCGGTCATCTGGATGTGTACAGCATGGTCCTCAGCCAGTCCGTGGCTCAGCTTCAAGTTAAATGTCTGCTCGCTGGAAGATGCCTGTGCGGAGCTGTCGCCACCTGCTGCCTGTGTGGAACCTGAACTGCTGCTTCCTCCACAAGCAGTCAGTGCCAATGCGCCTGCCACTACTAATGCTGTCATTACGTGCTTACGTGATTTCATAATTAAACCCTCCTGAAATAAATAATATTGTTAATTTGTTACTATTGAAAGCAGCTTGCAGACCGGTTTCCCGCTGTCAACTGTTGCTTTTGTTTTTACCCTTCCTGCTGCCCGCAGCTTCCAGAAGGTCTTTTAAGTTGTATTCCAAAATGCCTGTGGTAAGCCGTCGAAAGGTTCCGCCGCTCTTTTCCTGAACAGTCTTTTTGAAAGGCTCCAGCCGCTCGCTTCCTATGGCTTTTACCGGAAGCATCACCGCATTTTGGCGGTTTACAAACAGGTACAGGTACTCGTCGTCATATACCAGCTTGTCCAGGCTTTTATAGGCAATGTAACCGCCGCCCTTAATACGAAGGCCCTCCGTTTCGACGTGATAGGTGACCCGGCTGCTCTGACCACCCCGCCTGCTGATGATGCCCTCTGCCTGCACCTTGCTGGGAAAATCTCCAGCCACCAGAAGCCATACGCCAATCATCAGAAAAACTACCTTAGCTGCCGTAGGCACCGGCGCAAATAACGCCGCCATAACTCCTGCAGTTCCCAAGCAAAAACGCAGTAAACGCTGCACGGTTTCATAAGTGTAATACTCTGCCCGGAACATGCGCCGGATGGTGTCGTCGTCAAAAGTCATCTGTATGTCAAAATATGCAGTTTTCGCTTTTTTCACCCCCTCCGGTTCTACAGAAATTTGTAACTATTCCTTGTATTGTTTCTTTGTTTCTGCTTTGTTTCGTCTAATTTTACTAAATAAATGAGAAATAAATCTCGTCCTTTTGTGACCGAGAACTTGCAAAATGTGATAATTATAGATATACTGGAAACAACAACAGGCCCTTTGGCGATAAATGCCAGAGAGCCATCTTTCAATATGCAGATAATAGATAAACAGACACTGGATGTGATAACGCATTTATTATTACGGGAGGTCCATTATGATCGTACAAAAAATTACTCACTGCACGGATTCCCTTTTAACGCAGGAGATGGCGCGAATCAATCTGGAAGAATGCCAAGTAGCTGTAACTTGGTTCACCAACCAAAACAACAAGCAGTCCGTGGTTCATTCCCACCCCTATTATGAAATTATCCTTCCCATCTCAGGAAGCGACGTGTTGTACTCCTATTTAGGAAACCTTTTCACCCTGCATCCGGGGGAGATGGTGCTCTTCCCGGCAGAAGTCTATCATTCCGGGCGATATACCGTGACAAACACGGTATCAGACCGCCTTGTGGTGCAGATCAACGCCGATGCCTGGGAGCGGGCGATCCAACAGTCCGGGCTTGGCGACCCCCAGTGGCAGCGGGATATTGTCATATTAAACGCCAACTCCGTAGCCTTGTGGGATCTTCGCGGGCTCCTTGAGCGCATGGTGCAGATCCCCTACATCCGAGCGGACTGCCAGGAGACCATCTTAACCTGCGAACTCATTGAGCTTCAGCTTTTCATCAACCAACTGGTAGAGGAGCAGCGCACCGAATCCCCCAGCGCTACCTGCGCCCTCATCTCCACCGCTGTGGAATACATCCGCAACAATTACACCGATCCCAACCTGACCGCAACCTCGCTGGCACGCTACACATTCACCAGCCGTGAACACCTTTCCCGGGCATTCAAAGAGTACACCATGGAAAGCATCCACGGCTACATTAAAAACTTGCGCATGCAGCACTGCTGCCGCGAGATTGCTGCCGGACGCAGCGTTTTGGATGCCTGTACCAACAGCGGCTTCACTAATTACAGCAGCTTTCTCAAATCTTTCCGCAGCCTTTACGGAATGACGCCCATCCAATATCGGGCCAAGCTCAAAGATATGAGGAAGAAGGGTGAGATGGAAAGCGATAAGTAAATGGCTCACGGTTAAACACACAGGAGGTCCCCATATATGACATTGGAACAGCTCAAATATTTTCATGCCGCCGCTACCCTGTCCCACATCGGCAAAGCCGCCGAGCAGGAACACATTTCCCAGCCCAGTTTAAGCATTGCCATCAAAAAACTGGAACAGGAGCTGAACGTCCCTTGCTGATGGAGCGGCTTGGGCTTACGCTCACGATCACCTCCTACGCGTACAGCGAGGATGCTATCGCCCGTCTGGTAGAACACGGACTGGGCATTTCCATCGTGGCGCATACGGATTCTCTGGATTTGTACCGGATACGGATTTTGACTCCTGCATGGCTGACAGAAAGCCGCGACATTTACCTGACATGGCATCAGTACCGCCATCCCGGCGACGCGGTGCAGGAGATGAAGCATTTTATCCTTGCGCAATCTCAAGCTCATCGCCCGCCACACGCAGCGCGCTGAAAGCATGGCTTGTTCCCGGCTGCCGTCCGGGACTTTTATAATATTATATCGAAGAAAGTTTCTTATGTATAATATATGATTTTGATAAATTGATAGTTTTTACATATCCTTTCAATCAAACACACGGGACACATAGTTGGAATGGCGTAACTACTCAGTTATCTATTTGCCAGAAACGCTCATAAAGATTCCAAGGGGTCTCCCGGAACAACGCTGTCGAAAAAATCCATCGAAGAAGAGATTTGCTCCGAAGAATTCCGTTATATGGCCAATAATTGTTAACCATATTAAAACTTAAAGTTGACAATTAGCAGTGCCTATGCTATTTTAATACGCGAAGATATTTGAGCCGAAACGGTCTTTTCACTCAAATATCATACATAAAAAATGATATCAAAGGAGTAAACCAAATGAATTGCAGTACCTCTACTACAAAAAATGCGTCTGCCTGCCGCCGTTTTTCCACCCAGGACATCGTTCTGGCCGGTATGTTTGCTGCGGTGTTAGCCGTGATTTCACAAATATCCATTCCCATGCCATCCGGTGTGCCTCTGACGATTCAGGTCTTTGGCATCGCATTGGTCGGTTCCGTGCTTGGCTGGAAACTTGGAGTCTGCTCTGTATTGACCTATATCCTTTTAGGCGCCGTAGGACTTCCTATTTTTTCTAACTTTCGCGGCGGTTTCGGCGTCCTGACAGGAGTAACGGGCGGATATATCTGGTCATGGCCTATCATGAGCATGCTCTGCGGAATCCGGCTCAAAACCGATAACCGTCTTCTGAATCTCTTTGGCCGAATCATTTTTGCAGTCATCGGTCTTTTGATTGTTGAGACAGTCGGAGGGCTCCAGTGGTCATTCCTTGCCGAATCCATGCCCCTTGAAGCCGTTTTTCTTTATTCTATCACAGCATTCGTACCAAAAGATATTCTTTTGACCATTCTGGCAGTTTTGCTTGGTTCTCGTATCCAGAAGATCCTGCCGTCATCTGATCATCTTGCGTAGTCTGTCAGCTAATTGGGGAGCAAAATTTTTGCTCCCTGTAATACGTCCTTTCTTCGTGTGACATACCTACTAATAATTACGAAAATATACTCTTTTCCCAAACGCAACTTTGATGATATGATATCATTGTCAACGTTCATGGATGACATGCAAAACCATCCATGACTTTGCAATCTACAAAGAATGAGAGATATCACTATGAAAAAGTATTCGAAACATATGAAAAAAGACTGGTATTGCTTCCTGCTTGGACCATTTTTTATGACATTGGAAGCATGCGGTGAATTTATTCTTCCATTTCTCAGCGCAAATATGATCAACAAAGGTGCTGCCACCGGCGACATCCCCTACATTTTTCAAAGCAGCCTGATTATGCTGGTCATCGCTGCAGGAATGCTGATCACAGGTGTTCTCGGCGCATTTTTTTCCATCCGCGGCTCCGCACGCATGGCAGCCGGTATCCGAAACGAAGTCTTTCAAAAGATTCAGACCTTCTCATTTTCAGACATTGACCGTTTCTCCACCGGCTCTTTGATCACCCGCGTAACCAACGATATCACACAGATCCAAACCTTTACACAGTCTCTGTTTCGTGGATTCTTCCGAAGCCCAATCATGCTGATCGGTGCTCTGATCATGTCTTTTCAGCTCAGTTCTGAGATTGCATGGGTTATTTTTATCGTGGTGCCGATTCTGGCACTTGCCACCTGGATGATTCAAAAAGTTTCTGCTCCGCGCTATTCCATCATGCAGGAGCAATTGGACCACCTGAATACCGGTATCAGCGAAAATATTGTCAACGAACGTGTCATTAAATCTTTCGTTCGGGAGGATCATGAAAAGGGCAAATTTCAAATGATCAACAAAGCGCTGATGAAAAAAACAATTTCCGCGCTGAAATGGCTGATTCTCATGCAGCCGGTCTACGCACTGTTTACCAATGTCACAACTTTGGCTGTCGTCTGGATCGCAGGTCATCAGATCATGGCAGGCACTATGGAAATCGGTACACTGACCGCTTTCATCACCTATCTTTCCCAGATTCTGACCTCTTTGAATTCCCTTGCAACTATCATTCAGCAGGGAACCCGTGCGGCTGCTTCCGATCGGCGTATTTCCGAAGTGCTGGAAACAGTTCCTGACATTCGTGATGACACTGCCCGTCAGAAGGACCATCCGATCCAGTCCGGTTCGATCACGTTTCAGAATGTGTCTTTCCGCTATTTTAAAGATACAAAAACGCCGGTTCTCGATCATGTCAGTTTTCGGATTGAATCCGGTGAACTCGTGGGAATCATCGGTTCCACCGGCTCCGGAAAAACGACATTGATTTCCCTGATCCCACGCCTGTACGACCCGGATCAGGGAACTATACTCGTAGATGGGGTGGACGTCCGGGAACTGTCTATTTACGAACTGCGCCGGAAAATTGCGGTGGTTCTTCAGAAAAATACCCTTTTCTCCGGCACGGTTGCCGAAAACCTGCGGTGGGGTAATGAAAATGCTTCAGATGAAGAATTAACCGCTGCCTGCAAAATTGCTCAGGCAGACAGCTTTATCCAGGGATTTCCTGACGGTTATGAAACAGAAATCGGTCAGAGCGGCAGCAATCTTTCCGGCGGTCAAAAGCAGCGGCTTTGTATTGCACGTGCACTGTTAAAAAATCCAAAGATTATGATCCTGGACGACTCCACCAGTGCAGTAGATACAGCGACCGATGCCTGCATTCGCCGGGCTTTTCGAGAGGAACTGCCAAATGTCACAAAAATCATCATCGCTCAGCGTATCTCCTCTGTCATCGATGCAGACAAGATCATCGTTATGGACAAAGGCATGGCAGTTGCCTGCGGCACTCACGCAGAACTGATCCGCACCTGTGCCGCCTATCAGGAAATTTACTACTCTCAGAAAGATGCATAAAGGAGGCAGCCGGCTATGAATAAAGACCGCGCCATGCGCATAGAAGCAAAATACAAGAACACCAAAATTAAAAATACGAAAAAAGAAATGGATCTGAGCGATCGCAATGCCGGACGCAGCCGTGCCCTCGCAGCATCCGGAAAGCCGAAGGATATGAAAGCTTCAATCCTCCGTCTGATTCGTTACCTGACTAAAGAACGGGGGCTGATTACGGCAGCCATCTGCTGCTCCGTCATTTACACCATCGCTTCCCTGACATCGTCCTACTTGCTGCGGCCAATCATCAATCATTTCATCTACTTTGACCCTGCTCAGCCTGACCTTTCCTCCCGCATCGCCGGTCTGAAATCCTGGCTGATTCTCCTGGCAGTCATTTATGGAATCGCGGTGCTGACGCAATGGCTTCAACAAAGACTCATGCTTCAGGCATCTCAAAAAATGCTGGTCCGCATGCGTTCCGAATTATTTGCGAAAGTACAAAGTCTTCCCGTGCGATACTTTGATACCCACGCTGCCGGCGATATCATGTCCCGATTTACCAATGATGTAGATACCGTTGGCGAGATGCTGAACACCACGTTAGTTCAGATTGTATCTGGTGCAATTACCATCATCGGAACGATCGTTTTGATGCTTTACACCAATCCCATGCTTGGCTCCATTACCATTATCGCCACACCGATCCTGACCTTTTTCAGTAAATCCATCATGAAAAAAGGACGCAGTGCATACACCCGACAGCAGAAAACCCTTGGCATGCTCAACGGCTTTGCTGAAGAAACCATCTCCGGACAGAAAGTTGTAAAAGTATTCAACCATGAAGACGTTGCCTGTGATGAATTTGCTTATCTGAATGACAAACTGTGTCATGCCCAGGAACAGGCTCAATTCCGTTCCGGTATCATGGGACCGGTTACTCATCAGTTCTGCAACATGGTTTACGCTGTGTCCGCCTGCGTAGGCGGCATCCTGGTCGCAGCCGGAAAATTTGATGTAGGTGGACTGACGGTTTCACTAAACTATACCAGACAGTTCAACCGTCCGATCAACGAAGTTTCCATGCAGATGAATACCGTATTTGCTGCCCTTGCCGGTGCTGAACGCGTATTCGAAGTCCTCGATGAAGAATCCGAAGCTCCTGACACAGATTTAATCCCGATGGAACATATACAGGGACATGTGGTTTTGGATCACGTAAACTTTGGCTATACGCCGGAGGTTACGGTACTTCACGACATTTCCCTCTATGCCAAACCTGGTCAGAAAATCGCTTTCGTCGGCTCCACCGGTGCCGGAAAAACTACGGTGACCAATCTTCTGTCCCGGTTCTACGACATTCAGGAGGGAACCATCACCATTGACGGTGTTCCGATTGAACGCATTGACCGTGCATTTCTCCGTTCTCATATTGCCATGGTACTGCAGGACACTCACCTGTTCACCGGAACCGTGCGTGACAATATCCGCTACGGTCGACTGGATGCCACCGACGAGGAAGTGATTGAAGCTGCGAAAGCCGTCTCTGCACACTATTTTATCGAACATCTGGAACATGGATATGACACGATACTGGAACATGACGGTGCCAACCTGTCTCAGGGACAGCGCCAGCTTTTAAACATTGCGCGCGCTGCGATTTCCAGGGCACCGATCCTGATTCTGGACGAGGCAACCAGTTCTGTCGATACCCGAACTGAGCGGCATATCGAAGAAGGCATGGATGCACTGATGAAAAACCGCACCACTTTTGTCATCGCCCACCGTCTTTCTACGGTACGAAAATCCAATGCGATCATGGTATTGGAAAAAGGAAGGATCATAGAGAGAGGTACTCATGAAGAATTACTGAAGATGAAAGGAAGATATGCAGACTTGTATCATGAGATTGCGGAGTTAGAGTAAGGCGGAAATATTCTCTGCCGCAAACCAGAACACCACAGTTCCTTATCAGAACATTCACGCAAATTTTATATCAAAAATCCTCTGTGAAGATGACAGGCAAAGAAGCTTGCTTTTCACAGAGGATTTTTAAATTCTGATTTTATTTCATTATCTGTTCAGAATCAGTTTGGTCAATTCCACCGGCTCAACAATCGTACCGTCTTTATAAACACGCATATTGCCGGAAGCGATTTCGTCAATCAGGATTACTTCCCCATTGTTGTAACCGAACTCAAATTTGATATCCCACAAATCCAGACCGATGGATTTTAAGTCATCTGCAACAATTTTTGTGATTTTTAAAGTCTGTTCTTTCATGCTCTCAAACATAGCCGGAGTCATGATGCCTAAAGCTGCCAGACCCTCTCCGGTTACCAGCGGATCGCCCAGAGCGTCATTCTTGAACGTACACTCAACATAGCCGCCCTCAAGTTTAGTGCCATTTTCAATATATTCGCCATATCTGCGGATGAAGCTGCCGGTAGCGACCAGACGGCAGATTACCTCCAGACCATGTCCGAATACGGTTGCAGGAAGCACTTCCATGGTAGCATTTTCAACATCAGCGCTTACATAATGGGTTTTGATGCCGGCTTCCTTTAACAGTTCAAAATAATGAATGGAAGTCTGCAGGTTTGCTTTGCCGATTCCTTCGATGGTTAATCCAACAGAGTTTTCACCTGGATCGAACACGCCGTCTTTTCCCGTACAGTCATCTTTGAATTTCAGCATAACGTTGCCATTGTCCAGGCTGTAGACATTTTTTGTCTTTCCTTCGTAAATTTTCTTCATTATATTACTCTCCTTTAAAAAAACGATAAAATATTAGTTCAATTAATACTTTAACACAAATTTATAAGATAGAGAAATAAAATATAATAATAAGTTTCTTTTAGTTCTAATTATAATTCGCGAACACTTTGTCTCCCGACAGCTTTCGGATGCTTTAAACAGACTGGCAATACTGGATTACGACCTGCATCGCGGGCGATACCCATTTATCACGATGATATAGAAGCTGTTTCCAAATATCGATGGAGATGTCAGACACCTGCAGATAATCGATCGTTCCGGCAGCAACCGATTTTGAAGAAGTATAATCCGGAAGAAAAGAAAGTCCGAGATTTGCCTCCACCAGGCGGCAGATCTGTTCTGCATTGCCCGTCTCCAAAACCGGGATGATTTCCATGGAACGGGCAGCCAGAGCTTCATCCAGCATGCGCCGATAACTCATGCCCTTTTCCGTCAGAAAGAAAGGTTCGTTCAAAATCCTGTCAACAGTGAGAATCCCCTGACGGGCAAGAGGATATTCTTTCCCAACAATAAAATGCGAAGATATTTTTTCCTCGTGTGCGATAATATATTCTGCATGGTATATGTGGCTGTCCAAAGTCAGCACCAGATCAACTTCATTGTGGTTGAGCAGGCGGAACATTTCTTCTATTCCTGCGGTAATGATCTTCAGCCGAATTCCCGGATAATGTCTGCGAAATTCGGAAAAAGACTCTCCAAGCAGCATAGGACAAAGGGAATCAGCAGTCGCCAGACGGACAAGACCGGTAATTTCAGATGGTGCATGCAGTGTCTGTTCCAGTTCCTGAGCCAGTTTGGTGATCTGTTGTGCATAGTGCATCACCTCACGTCCATTCGAGGTCAGGACAACGGTGTGGTTGATCCGTTCAAACAGCTGCGTATCCAGCTCTTTTTCCAGCTGACGGATCTGAAAGGAAATGGTTGGCTGAGAATATCCCAGAATTTCAGCCGCCCGCGTAAAACTGGACAATTCTGCTACATATAAAAACGTCTTTAAATTTTTCAAATCCATGAGGGGACTCCTTGCATAAACATATCTTTCGATGAATGGAAATTTTGCAGATAGAGATTATTAATGGTTCATATAAAAACCATTCATTTTACAAATGACTGGTTCTATTATATACTAAAGAAATTGAAAATACAAGAGAGAGGGTTTATTTATCATGAATATCATCATTGCATCAATTGGCAGACTATATCAGTTCCTTTGGGGGAATCTGGTTACACTGCCTCTGCCGGGAGGCGCGGCGCTTGGTCTTTCGCTTCTGGTTGTTTTACTGATCCCAACAGGAATTTATTTTACAATTCGGACAAGATTTCTGATGGTTCGTATGTTTCCGGAGATGATCCGCGTTACATTGGAAAAAAAGGGAACCGGCGATGATGCGATTTCCGGTCTGCAGGCCCTGATCGTATCGACTGCAACGAGAGTCGGCATGGGCAATTTGGTTGGTGTTGTTGCCGCTGTATCTGCTGGCGGTGCAGGAGCGGTATTCTGGATGTGGATCATGGCTCTGATCGGATCCTCTACCTCTTTTATTGAATCCGTACTCGCACAGCTTCACAAACAAAGAGACCCGCTGTATGGCGGTTTCCGAGGAGGTCCTGCTTATTACATTCATGATTTTGTAATGGAAAAAACCGGCAGAAACGCCCGTTATTCCATCCTGGCCGTATTATTTGCGATTTCCGGACTTATTTGCTGGTGCGGAATCAGTACCGTGATCAGTAACTCCGTTTCAACCGCATTGAACAATGCATTTCAAGTTCCGCCTTTGTACTCCACGATCCTTCTCGTTGCCGTGGCCGCTGTCATCGTTCTTCGAAAAAATGCAACTGTCAAAGTTCTGGATCTCGTGGTTCCTGTCATGGCGGGATGCTATTTTCTCGTTACGATTTTTATCATTTTAAAGAACTTCGGACAGCTGCCGGCAGTTTTTACACGCATTTTCCAGGAAGCATTCGGTCTGCGGCAGGCAGCTGCCGGAGGCTTCGGCGTCGTTATGATGAACGGCGTAAAACGTGGCCTGTTTTCCAATGAAGCTGGTTCCGGCTCTGCCCCATGTTCTGCTGCCGCAGCAGACTGCGACCATCCGGCAAAGATTGGTCTGACCCAGGCATTTGGGGTATTTATCGATACCATCATCATCTGCAGCTGTACTGCATTTATCATGCTGCTTGTCCCGGAAGATCAGGTACTGGGACTGGGAGGTATGGATCTTCTTCAGGCAGCAATGCAGTATCATTTAGGTGAATTTGGTGTGATTTTTGTAGTCATTGTTTTATGGCTCTTTAGTTTCTCAACCTTTATCGGAATCCTTTTTTATGCACGTTCCAACGTAGCCTACCTGTTTGGTGATAACTGGACTTCTCAGACTGCTTATAAACTGGTATGTCTGGTGATGCTGTTTATCGGCGGCCTGGCTGCCTACACGTTCGTATGGGATTTAAGTGATGTGGGGATTGGTCTGATGACGATCTTTAATCTGATGGTGATTATCCCGGGGGCAGGTTCTGCACTCACTGTATTGCATGACTATGAGGCAAAAATGAACCGTTCTGTTTAAAAGATTCATTTATCAGGCGGAAATTGTTGATTTACAGGGTTGAATTTATTATAATTATAAATAATAACGCAACGGTTCCGTACGTTTTCAGTTGCGTATAAATTTATATAATTCAGGAGGAATTACGCATGGATTCAAACAAAAGACCCGATACGATGGAGCGTATCACAACCCCTGAGCTGGCTGCAAAGTTCATCGATGAGCAGGTGGCTGCAGTTCGCGAGCAGGTCGGCAGCAAGAAAGTGTTATTGGCACTTTCCGGAGGTGTAGACAGTTCTGTTGTAGCAGCACTTTTGATCAGGGCAATCGGCAAACAGCTCGTATGTGTGCATGTCAATCATGGTCTGATGCGTAAAGGAGAAAGTGAACAGGTTATTGAAGTATTCGGCAAACAGCTGGATGCCAATCTGATTTATATTGACGCAACGGATCGCTTCCTGGACAAGCTGGCAGGTGTTTCCGACCCGGAGACCAAGCGCAAGATCATTGGCGGTGAATTCATTCGTGTATTTGAAGAAGAAGCCCGCAAACTGGAAGGCATCTCATTCCTGGGACAGGGCACCATTTACCCGGATATCATTGAGAGCAAAGGTGTAAAAGCCCATCACAATGTAGGCGGGCTTCCGGAAAATATGCAGTTTGAAGGTCTGGTTGAGCCAGTGAAACTCCTGTTCAAGGATGAGGTTCGCGTTGTTGGCAGAGCACTGGGACTTCCGTCTTCTATGGTAGACCGTCAGCCATTCCCGGGACCGGGACTTGGCGTTCGCTGTACCGGCGCAATCACTCGTGACCGTCTGCATTCTCTGCGGGAATCTGACGCGATCTTGCGGGAAGAGTTTGATAAAGCCGGTCTGACCAGTCAGGTATGGCAGTTCTTTACTGTCGTTCCGGATTTTCGTTCTACCGGTGTTCGGAATGGCAAACGTGCCTGGGATTGGCCTGTTATCATCCGGGCAGTCAACACGGTTGACGCCATGACCGCTACCGTTCCGGAGATTGACTGGGCAGTTCTGAAAACGATTACAGACCGTATTCTTTCAGAAGTGCCGGGAGTATGCCGTGTTCTGTATGATCTGAGCCCGAAGGGACCTGCCACCATCGAGTGGGAATAATTTTAAAAAGAAACAACTCAAAAGCAATTCAAAGAAAGGAGAGAAAGCTTATGTCAATGATCAACAAAGAAGTATCTGATTTTACCGTGCAGGCTTACCACAACAACGAATTCAAAAGTGTCTCCAAAGATGACATTCTCGGAAAGTGGAACGTATTCTTCTTTTATCCGGCAGACTTCACATTCATATGTCCGACCGAATTAGAGGATCTGGCCAATAAGTACGAAGAATTCAAAGACTTAGGCTGCGAAATTTATTCCGTATCCACCGACTCCCATTTCGTACACAAGGCATGGCATGATGCTTCTGACCGCATCAAGAAAATCAACTACCCGATGCTTGCTGACCCGACCCATGCTCTCTCCAAAGATTTTGATGTCCTCATCGAGGAAGACGGCATGGCCGAGCGCGGAACTTTTATCGTCAATCCGGAAGGCAGAATCGTAGGCTATGAAGTAAATGCCGGCAATGTCGGACGTAACGCTGACGAACTTTTCCGTAAAGTACAGGCTTGCCAGTTCGTTTACGAACATGGCGATGAGGTGTGCCCGGCAAAATGGCAGCCAGGTGCTGAAACGTTGAAGCCAAGCCTTGATCTTGTAGGCATGTTATAAAAAAGCGCTGTCACTGAAATACGGTGACAGCGCTTTTTTCACCCAATACCGCCCATGCATGCACCAAGAATCAGAACCAGGAAACAGATTGGACAAAATACATATTTGCATACGTTGTAAAAACCATTGTATACCGGTTTCTCACAGCCTTTATTGACCTCTTTTTCCACAAATGCTTTGCCGCATACCCAGAAAAACATCACTGCAGCAAGACCTGCGCCCAACGGACAGATGTAGATGGAAAGAACATCCATCCATCCGGATACGATGCCCTGAATACACACAGAAACAACGGCACTGAATATACCCGTGGTCACACAGGCTGCTGTACGGCTCATTTTAAATTTCTCCTGCAGAGTCGCTACCGGAGTTTCATACAGGTTGATCAGAGAAGTCATTCCTGCAAAAAATACTGCAACAAAGAACACGATTGCAATCACAACACCACCCGGCATCGTATGGAACAGATTTGGCAGGAAAATAAACAGAAGACCAGGACCGCCCTGATTCAACTGAGAACCTGCGGTTGCCATTGCCGGAATGATAACCAACGCTGCCAGCATTGCTGCAACGGTATCAAATAATGCTACTCTTCCTGCTGATTGTGGAATATTTTCCTCATCAGACAGATAAGAACCGTAGATCAGTGTTCCATTACCGGCAACAGATAAAGAGAAAAATGCCTGTCCCAGAGCATAAATCCATACTTTCATGTTTGCCAAACTCTTCGGATCAATACGGAATATGTAATGATATCCATCACTGGCACCTGGTTGGAAGAACAAATAAACTCCCATTCCTACAAAGAACACGAAGAAAACCGGCATCATGAATTTATTTGCCTTCTCAATCCCATCGCCAATTCCAAAGATCAGGATGCACATGCAGATTGCCAATGCGGTAAGCAGCCATGCATTATTGCCAAACGCACTTGCCATTTGGCCAAATGCTGCACTGTAACCATCCAGATCAGAAGATGCCAGGGTCGCTCCCGTGAAGGTTCCCACTGTATATTTCAGGATCCATCCCATCACGACAGTATAACCGATCGCCATTGCCAGTGAACCAAATACCGGAATTAATGCCAGCGTCTCGCCGACGCTTCTGCAGCCCCTCTTCTCACATGCCATCCCAAATGCATGCATCGGTCCGGACTTGGCCGCACGGCCAAATGCCATCTCACCAATTACACCTGTTGATCCGATCAGAATTACAAAAATGAAATATGGAATCAGGAAAGAGCCACCGCCATAAAGTGAAACCCTTGTCGGAAACATCCAAAGATTTCCCATTCCCACTGCTGAACCGATACATGCCAGAATAAATCCCCAACGGGATTTAAACGAATCTCGTTTTTCCATAACTTTATTCCTTTCATGAGTTATTCTATTAAAATATAACTTTTTTAAAGAAAAATCAATAGGGAATTAACCCAGAAAGGGAATTTGCAGCGATTAATCCTTTACCATCCAGTTTCCTTTCACATAAAATACCAGAGACATGATCGTTCCGATAGCCCAGCCAATCGGCCAGGACATCCAGATACCAGTCGGACCAAACGGACCTGCCAGCATATAACCGATTCCCACGCGCAGGATCAAGTCGCTAAAAGTCGCAACCATAAATTCCTTCATAGCACCGGAACCGCGCAGCAAACCATCGGTGGTCAGCTTCATGAATACCACAAAATAAAACGGGGAAACAATTTTTAAAAACTGAATTCCGGTCTCCATCGCCTCATATGTAGATTCTTTCATAAACAATGCGATTACTGCCTCGCTCTTTACAAAATAGATAAGGAAGAACGGAATCGCAATGATAAATCCCATCATCCAGCCTGCATGCAATCCCTCTTTTGCCCTTTTATTATTCTTCGCTCCAATGTTCTGCGCGGTAAAATTGGACATCGCATTGCCCAGGGTTCCGAAACAGGTAATGGCAAATGTATTGACCTTGATCGCCGCGGAATAACCGGCAATCACGGAGGAACCGAAGCTGTTGACCAGAGACTGAACAAAAATATTTCCCACAGATATAAAACTCTGCTGCAGCACACTTGGAATGGCAAAAATCGCGATCCGCTTCAACATCAACAGAGAAAACAGATCTGGTTTCTGTTCACAGACAATTGCTCTTAAACGATACCATAATGTACAGATGGCGAGAATGCAGGCAATTCCCTGACAGATGAATGTTGCCCACGCGACACCGGCCACATCCCAGTGCAGAATGGCTACAAATACCCAGTCCAGAAAGATATTGCTTACAGACGATCCGATCAGGAAGTATAACGGAGTTCTGGAATCACCCAGCGAAGTGAAAATTCCGGTCACAACATTATAAAAGAATAAAAAAGTAAAACCTCCGACATAAATGCTTAAATATACTTCCGCATCTCCGAAAATATTTTCCGGCGTATGGATCATGTCTAGCATATTACCGCTGAAAAGCACGCCCAGTACCGTCAAACCAACGGAAAGTGCCAGAGAGGAAAGCAGGGTCGTAAACACCGCCGTTTTCATTTCCCGGTAACGTTTTGCCCCGAAAAGCTGGGAAATCACCACCGAACATCCTACATTGCAGCCCATAGCGATCGCCATAAAAATCATAGTGATCGGATAGGACGCCCCTACCGCCGCCAATGCATTTTCTCCATGTGCGGCAAAGTTTCCCACGATCACACTGTCAGCGATATTATAAAGCTGTTGAAAGACCACGCTCACAAACATAGGAAGCGTGAACTGCCACAGAATCTTCCGTGGGTTTCCTTCCGTCAAATCTTTAATCAAATCGATCATCTCCTTTTATTTTACAGCTTTAGTAAAATTAGCACGTTTGAATGGAGATTGCAAGAGAAAATCACATTTTGTTTCCTGCATCATGGTCAATACAACTCGGTCTCCATCACACACTCCGATTTGATTTTTCCCACCAGATAGTTCAATCCTTCCAGCACATGCGGGCGGATATCTCCTCCGACAAGCACATACATGATATCATCGCCAACCTGTAACGTTCCTTCGTTCAGCCATACACGCACATAATAAATTCCGTCCAGATTCCGCGTTTCTTCTATCACTGCCTCCACTTTTTTCTGGTCATAGGAAAATATCATTCCGGTTACCGGCTTCGTATCGCTTTCCTGATTTCTCACCAGTTTTTTCGCTGTTTCACGTACAATCCCGTTGTGTGTCAGATACATGCCAACTTTACCGGCATCCGTATCTTTTTTCGCTTCCTTTAGCCATGCATCCATAGACGGCACCGGCTTTTTGACAGGTTCAGCGGGTTCACCACAATTTGCAGAACCAGCAGACATCAGCATTTCCAGTCCATGATCGATCGCCCCCAGCACTGCTTCCAGATTCTCGGAAGATGCTTTCTTGCTGCCCGGCAGATTGACGATCAGAGAACCGCCCCGGATTCCGGCCACACTGCGAGACAGACATCCCTTTGGAGTGATTTTAAGGCTTGCAAGCCGCATAGCTTCCGGAATTCCCCTGGTTTCTCGTTCAATGACTGCCAGCGTTGCCTCCGGGGTGATATCCCGCGGAGAAAATCCGGTTCCCCCGGTCGTCAGAATCAAATGGACATGCTTTTCATCCGAACATTTAATCAATTCTTTCTGAATGATATCTTTTTCATCCGGGATAATGGCAGTATAAACCACATCATAACCTGCCGCACGAACCATCTCACAAATAGCGGGACCGCTGGTATCCACTCGTTCCCCTCTGGATCCTTTATCACTGACTGTAATCACTGCTGCCGTATATTTCATGTATCATCTTCCTCTCATTCCATATTTTTATCCGCCAATCTGGGACATGCCTTTCACTTCATCCTCATCTTCATGTTTTTTTTCTTCGAAATGATGGGCCTTTGGCTTGGATTTGATTGCTTCCTGCATCACATTCCACAGTTCCTCTTCTGAAATTCCCTGCTCCAGAAGCGGCTTTAATGCCACACCATTTTCATACTGCAGACAAGTCTTTAAATATCCATCGGAAGTCAGCCGCACCCGGTTGCATTTGTCACAGAACTTATGGCTGACCGCACTGATAAATCCTACTTTTCCAGTCAATCCCGGTACATTGTAGTGGGTAGACGGGCCATTGCCACGTTTTTCTTCACACAAAGTCATCGGACCATAATGCTCCTCAATCAAAGTACGAATCGAATCTTCTGAAACAAAATCAAATTTCTTTCCCAGACCGATCGGCATCATCTCGATAAAGCGAACATCCACATCGACATCTTTGGCATACTGCAAAAGCGCCAGAACATCCTGTTTTTTCTCTCCCAGAACAGGGACACAGTTAATTTTAAATTTTACATCGCCCCGGACCGCTTTTTCAATTCCCGCCATCACCCGTTCCAGCTCATCTCTGCGGGTAATTTCCCGAAACACGTCTCGGTTCAGCGTATCCAGGCTGACTGTAATGGCATCGATCCCTGCATCTGCCAGTGCATCATAATAGTCTGCCAAAAGCACGCCGTTGGTGGTGATTGTCACACTGGTTATTCCGGGAACTGCCTTCAGTTCCCGGATCAGACCCACAACATTTTTTCGAACCAAAGGTTCCCCTCCGGTAATCTTGATCTTCTTCAGTCCATGTTTTGCAAATATCCTGCATACTTTCATGATCTCATCATAAGTCATGATTTTATCATGAGGAAGACATTTCACACCTTCCTCCGGCATGCAGTAAATGCAGCGAAGGTTACAGCGATCTGTAACGGAAATCCGCAAATAATCAATACTTCTGCCTTCATTATCTTTCATCTTCTCCATCTTCCGCCCATTTTATTTACATCGTTATCGTTTAAATACGCCGCTCTTTCCGCCTTCCTTACTGTCCAGATGAATATCGGAAATTTCCATGCGCTTATCGATTGCCTTGCACATATCATAAATGGTCAGAAGTGCAATGCTGACTCCGGTCAATGCCTCCATTTCCACACCTGTTTTTCCTTCTACCTTTGCGGTGCAGATAGCCTTGATTTCCAGAGTTTCCTCATGTACCTCAAAATCCACGCTGCATTTGGAAATCAGCAGTGTGTGGCACATCGGAATCAAATTGGAGGTCTGCTTGACACCCATAATCCCGGCAACCCGCGCAACGCCCAGGACGTCCCCCTTCGCCGCCGTCTTATGGACGATCGCATCCATCACTTCCCTGCTTACCCGAATGATTCCGGAAGCAACTGCGACACGATGCGTATCTGCTTTTCCGGACACGTCCACCATGATCGCATTTCCAGCTTCATCAAAGTGCGTAAATTCTTTTCCCATCATGATTTCCTTTCCGCATGTCTTTTCAGCGCACGCTTTTCAATCAATTGTGCCGCAATACTGATGGCGATTTCTGCCGGCGTTTCACTGTGAATATCCAGGCCGATCGGTGTCACGACCCGATTGATATCTTCTTCCGTATATCCAGCCTCCCGAAGCTTTTCATTGACGGTCTTGATCTTGCTCCTGCTTCCTACCACACCGATATAATATGCCGGTGTTTTCAAAGCAAATTTCTGAACATCCAGATCCCCCATATGTCCTCGGGTCACAGCAATAATATAATCATTTTCATAAATATCAAACTTTCCTTCCAACTGATCAAACTGCATGGTATGCACTTCTTCTGCATCCGGAAACAGCTGGCGCGTAGAAAATTCTTCGCGGTCATCCGTTACAACACAGCGGAATCCCAGATGAGAAATGACCGGAACCAATTCCTGTGCCAGATGGCCGCCTCCAAACACATAAACACGGCTGGCATTTTCCAGACACCGCACATACACTTTCTTTCCGAAAGCGTCTTCGATCAGGGCATGTTCTTTTTGTCCTCCGTTTTTTGCATCGCCATCTCCCATCGGGCAGGCATTTCCTTCTCCCTGCCTTGCAAATCCGATGGAATTACCGTCCAATGGCAGCATCAGCCAGATTTTTTCGTATCGATTCATACAATCCTGAATCGTCATTACCACCTTTTTATTTTCCTCGCTCGGCTGTAAAAATGTGAACAGAATGTCTACATCCCCGCCGCACACCATACCAAGACCTGCTACTTCTTCTTTGGTCAGGCGGTACTTTCGCAGAATACCCTGTTTATTCTTCAGATCCTCCCTCGCCAGATTGGTAGCCCGGTATTCCAGCATACCTCCGCCGATGGTTCCGCAGAGATACCCATCTTCTCCGACCAGCATAGCCGCACCCATCGCCCGTGGTGCGCTGCCCTTGCTCTGTACGATCGTCACCAGGATACTGTCCTTTCCTGCTTCCATTCGTTTCACCAAAATATCAATGATCTTTTTCACAACTCTCACTCCTTCTTTCGAATACCTGCCGACAGCAGGTCATATGCATTGTTACGAATACAACAGCAAAATATTGGTCGGTGCAATCCCCAGATACTCAGGAAATTGCTGCGGCTTTTTGTCCTTTCCAAGTCTCCACCAGACCGACTGGGTATTCGGCTTCTGGGTCTGATATCGGAACTTGATGGTCCACTCAAACGGAGATTCTTCTTCCTCGTCAAATACGACAGGAAAGCGGTTTACATTGGTTCTCGAGTTAAAATAATGAGCACGGATTCCAATTGCTTTCAGGTCATCGCCAACTTCCTGTCCGGTTTCAAAAACAACTCCCAGTTCCGGAACCTCTACCGTTGTATTTCCTACTTTTCTTGCCGGGTAGATATTCTTGCACCCGGTAATGATCGCTGCTGCAATCGCTCTCGGATCTGCAAATACTTCTTTGGTCTTCCCCACTCTGCATAAACTTCCCTGATCCATGATCATCAGCCTTGAACACATCGTGTATGCCTCATCACGGCTGTGAGTCACCATCATAACATCTTTTCCAAAACTTCCTAAAAGGTGCTTGACCTCCAATAATAGCTGATCTTTCAAATGACTGTCCAAAGCACTGAACGGTTCATCTAAAAGCAGGATTTCCGGATTTCCTACCAGGATTCTCGCCAATGCCACACGCTGCTGCTGACCTCCGGAAAGCTGAAACGGTTTTCGCTTTTCCATACCGGCAAGCTGCATTTTCTCTATCATATCAGCTACCGCCTGTTTGCGGACTGCCTTATTTTTTTCTTCATGAATGCCGCAGGCGATATTCTGTTCCACTGTCATATTCTGAAACAGCGCATAGTTCTGAAACAGATATCCAACCTTTCGTTTCTGCGGCGGTAAATTGATGTTTTTCTCACTGTCAAACAGCACTTTGCCGTTTAACACGATCCGGCCTTTATCCGGCGTCACAATGCCGGCGATACAACGAAGGGTCATACTCTTTCCGCAGCCGGATGCACCTAAAAGAGCGGTCGCCTCCCCTTCACAGACAAACTCAGATTTCAGGGAAAAATTTCCAAGCCGCTTTTCAATATTTACTTCCAGACTCATCGTTTTTTCCCTCCCTGCCTATTCTTTTGTTCCAGTAAATTCACACATAAAAGCACCACAGTACTGATCGCCATATTGACCATCACCCACTGAAATGCATGAATATCATCATTGGTTCTCCACAATTGATAAACTGTGGTAGAAATTGTCGCCGTCTTACCCGGCGTATATCCGATCAACATGCTGGTAGCACCATATTCACCCAGCGCTCTCGCAAATGCAAGCACTGTACCTGCTATGATTCCCTGCTTGCAGGCAGGCATGCGAATCCGCCAGAATACAAACGTGTTCGACAATCCCAGCGTTTTTCCGCTCCAGGCCAGTGTTTCATCAAAGCTTTCAAATGCACCTCTCGCGGTGCGGTACATCAGTGGAAATGCCACCACTGCTGCTGCCAGGATTCCGCCGTACCAGGTCATTGCAAATTTAATTCCGAACTGTCCGAGAAATTGTCCAAATGGACGTTTCGGTCCAAAAATAATGAGCAGAAAATAGCCGCATACCGTTGGTGGAAGTACCATCGGAAGCGTCAGAATCACATCCAGAATTCCCTTGATGGTTCTCGGTAATTTTGCTATATAATACGCTGCAAAAAGTCCCAGAAAGAATACCATTACGCAGGCAATCGCAGCAATTCTCAGGCTGTTATACAACGGAAACCAGTCCATATTTTCCTCCTATGACGATACGCAGGAAGCACGTATCAGACGTTCCGTTGTCGTGAACACCTCGACTATTCTTCCTGCGTATCCAAATTTCTCACTTTTTCTTTTAAAAGATTATTCTACCGGTGCGAATCCAACAGACTCAAATACTGCCATCGCATCATCTGTTACCAGATAATCCAGGAATGCCTGAGCCTCTTCTTTACAGTCACTGACATTCAGAACTGCTGCCGGATAAATAACCTGTCCGCACATCTCAGGAGTTGCGCTGTCAACTACATTTAATTCTGCACTGAATGCATCTGTACAATAAATAACGCCACAATCAACGGTACCTTCTTTTACCTGAGTGGTAACTTCTTTTACGTTGGTGCCGTAGGTGATTGTACCTGCATTTGCCAGTTCTTCCTCATTCAGTTCATAGAAAGCCAGGATCTTCTGAGTATACTGACCAACCGGAACGTCAGAGTTGCCCATTGCCAGCAGGATAGAACCATCTTTCAGACCATTTACCATGTCATCAAAGGTCTGGATATCTTTCGGGTTGTCATCCGGAACTGCCAGGGTTACTTTATTCTCTAACAGGTTGATTCTGGTTCCTTCTTCTACAAAATCCAGACCGTCGGTGTTTACTGCAGGATCTGCTTTGATATCCAGCTGATTCATCTGTTTCTGTCCTGCACTGATGAACACATCACACTCTGCACCTTCTTCGATCTGAGTCTTTAATGTACCTGAAGAATCAAAGTTAAAGGTCAGGGTTACATTTGGAGCAACCTCTTTGTACATTTCTGCAATCTCATTCAGAGTTTCCGTCATACTTGCTGCTGCGAAAACAACAACTTCCACCTCTTCTCCTGCTGCTTCTGCCTCAGTCTCAGCCTCAGTTGCTGCTTCAGCGGCTGTCTCAGCTGCTGCCTCAGTTGCTGCCTCGGTTGCTGCTGCGGTGGTTTCCGGAGCTTTGGTTTCTTTTGCGTCGGAGCCGCAGGCTGTGGTTGCCAGCACCATAGATGCTGCTAAAATGATTGATAATGTTTTTTTCATGTTTCTTCTCTCCTTTTTGATTTTCTCAAAATATATTCCAAAATGTGGATTTACACATATTGGTTCGAAACGATCATCTGATGTTCATGGAGAATCATTCAAAAGATTGTTCCGCTCGGTTATGCCAGCGGAGCAAACGGTCAAAATCCTGTCTTGTATCATTGTCCAGAATGACTCCCATATCTTTTACATCATAATTCTGCAGCGCACATCCGCTGCTCTCCATAGCCCCTTTCAATCCTCCGGGACCATCATACTGCAGAACATAGGAAATCCAGTTATTTTTCAAAATAACCGGATGTCCCGGTTCCCCTTTATAAAGCGGACGGATAAAATCGCCGTCCAATGCCAGAAGCTGATCGACGGTCCGTGTATGTACCAACGGAACATCCGCAGGTGATATCATGATTCGTTCACAACGATTTTGCAATTGGGAAAGACCAATTTTTAAAGATTCCAACTGCTGCGTTGTGGCAAAATCCGGATTAAACGCAAATTCCACATTCATATCTGCAAGATGATTTTCCAAATCTTCTCTCCGATACCCGGTGACCACCACGATCACCTCTGCGCCTGCCGTCCTCATCATGGAGATCACATGGCAGATCATACTCTGTCCGTCCACTTCCATCAGCGGTTTATAACTTCCCATCCGCGACGATAATCCCGCCGCCAGAATCAGTCCTCCCAATGCTTTCATGCTGCTTTCCTTTCCTATCCAGTGACACCTGTGACAGCGGGCATGGAAGTTACACACCCTTACCAAAGCTGCAGTTCGGGAAATGGCACTCTGCGCAGTTCAGACAAAGACCTCCATGTCCAAGACCAGCCAGCCACTCTCTGGTCACCGGAACATCTGCTAACAAATACGGAAGTACCAGATCAAAGATGGTCCGTTTCGCGTACATCACACAGCCAGGAAGTCCGCACACCGGACGGCCGTCTTTCGCATATCCAACCAGAAACATGGCACCAGGAAGAACCGGAGCACCATAACTTACAACGTCAACGCCGGCATTTCGAATCGCCAACGGTGTTTTATCATCCGGATCAACACTCATCCCACCTGTGCAGATAACCATTTCGCAGCCCTCATCCAGCATTTTGTTTACAGCTGCCGTTACTTTTTCATGGTCATCATCCAGGATGTCATGAGCAATCATTTCACATCCGAATTCACTCATTTTTTCTTCGATCACAGGAGTAAAAGTATCCTGGATTCTTCCATAAAATACCTCATTTCCTGTAGTTACCACACCATATTTTTTCGGTTTGATCGGAAGAAGACGAAGCAGAGGTTTGTCACCTGCAGCCTCTCTTGCCTTTTCCATTTTTTCTTTTTCGATAACCAGAGGGATGATTCTCGTTCCTGCCAGCTTCGCACCTTTTTTTACCACGAATCCGCTCGGTCTGGTAGCGATCATCATCTCACCCAGAGCATTTACGGCACGCAAATGTTCGATATCGATCAAAAGCAGTCCGTCCGTGTCTGCAATCAACTCAATCTTACCTTCTTTTGGAGCGCTCGGATGCATATTTTCACCCTGGCAGATTTCTCTTAAAATATCGGCCGCGTCATTTTCATGCAACATATTTTCGTTATTTTCCCAAATATAGATATGGTCTTTTCCTACACTCAGCAGCACCGGAATATCTTCCTCACGAATCACATGTCCTTTGCGAAATACGGCATCTTTCGTTACCCCTTTGATAATCTGGGTAATATCGTGGCAAAGTACCTGACCAACTGCTTCTTCTGTTTTCATTAACTTCATGATTTTTTTCCTCCATACTTCATCATTAATCGTTCTGCTTCTTCATAACGTCGTCTCCACGCAGAAAGTGCTGCTTCATTTTCACATTTTTCTCTGGATTTTTCAAACCGCTCTTCCAGAGAAATTTCATCGGTTCCCCGAATCAATTTATCTGCCAGATAAAGAAGTTCCTCCTCTTTTCCGCAATTCGAATCCAGATCGTGATGCTGACGGACAACTTCTGCTAATTCGGTATATCCTGCTTTTTTTAAGGCCTCCTGTGCCAGCCTTGGGTGACTGCGGCCATCCAAACGGCAAAGGTCATGAAGTATGCAGGCTGTCTCTAAGATTGCTTTGTCGACCGCTTCTCTTCCTGCAAGCTGCACTGCTTTTTTTGCCACCCGGCGTCCATGCTCCTGCACATGCTTCGGCGTTCCATATTTTTGAAATAATTCCTCTATCTCCAACGGTCCAGGCACCGGTTCCGGTTTTTTGCCAAATGCTTTTATCACGAATCTCTCACCATCAAACTCCACTTCTGTGATACTCCCGAATGGAATCAAAATGGAAAAAATATCTTGCTCCGGCATTTCAAGACATCGGCAGAGCCATCCGCGCAGAATCCCTGCATGCGTCAGGATCGCCACATCCTTCTCTGTCTCTTTTGTGATCTGACGAAGCACTTGTTCCAGACGTTCCCCTGCCTGAAAAAAGCTTTCTCCTCCAGGCGGTGCCGCTGTTCCGGGGTGCTTTCCCCTCTCTTCATACTCCTTCGGCCACTTTTCTTTGATCTCACCAAAAGAAAGTCCATCCCACACTCCCACAGATATCTCTGCCAGCCCGGAATGCACACGTACACGCTGCTCTGCTGTTTCCATCATTTCTTTCCCTGGCAAAGTCGGTCTTCGTGTACCTGACACCATGATTTCTGCTGTTTCCTGACACCGCTTTTGCGGACTGGTATAAACGTTCCCGACTGAACCGGCTGTAAACCAGCGTGCCAGACTTTCCGCCTGCTCACGGCCTACATCACTCAAATGTTCTTCTGCCTGACTGATGCAGCGGCTGATCCCGTCCCGACAAGGTTCACAATGGCGAATCAGATAAATAGCTCTCATACTCATCCCTGCTTTATTAGTACCGCTGAACCATGAAGGTCCATGAGCGGCACAACAAAAACTCCCTGTTCCTCACAATATTTCCGAACTGCTTTTTTTACTCCCGGAAACTGCACACTATTGTAATCGTGAATCACGATCACTCCTCCCGGACTCAAAAGCGGGTAAAATACACACAGCCCCTGATATACCGGTTCATAAAGATCGGGATCCAGGCTGACAAGTGCCAAAGGCGGCAGATGCTCAACCTTTTTTAGCGAATCCGGAAAATACCCTTTACAGAAAATCACCTGTTCAGGAACCGTCATTTTTTTCCGCACCAGTTCCATGCTGGTGTCAGAAAAATCTTTCTCCCGGGCACGCCTGCTTCCAAGTTCCCGTTCAATCGCGATATCTTTTTCTGAAAATCCCTCAAAGGTGTCAAACAAATACAATTTCCGATCTGGCAGGAGCCGATTCATTTCCTTTGCCAGTTCTCCCTGATACACGCCCAGTTCTGCCATCTCACCAGGAATGCCGCGATTTTTGATCTCATCTGCCAGAAGCCGCACCGCCGCCAGACGAATATCCTGCCGCTCACGGAAAGTCTGAATCTGCATCACTTCTCCTGAAAATCCACTTTCTCGGATCTGTATTGCAATATCCTTTGCGGCATCCCGATTCAGCACCGCTACCACGATCACATCCAATTTCATTCCCAGCGCTTCGTTCAGGGAATACACTGGAATCCCGCCGATCTTTGTGCCTTGTTTCGCCGGATGATTGTCAATATAACAACGCAAAATCTGATCCGCAGGCAGCCATTTTTCCAACATCACTCCCGCCTGTCCTGCTCCAAAAATTCCAGCCTGTTTTTCCATAGGCACCTCTTTCGTATCTGGTTCATACCATTATCATCAAAATAATTCACTGTCCAAAAAAATTTGTTCGTATATTTCCCCGGCTGCCTTTTCTACCTGCTGCTCATACCGTTCAAACAATGCAACCCATCGTCTTCCTTTTTCTGTTACATGGGCAACTCCGCCATTTTTTCCTCCCTGCTGCCGCTCCACGATCTTGTACCCCAGTTCCTCTTCCGCAGTTTCAATGAGCGTCCAGCCTTTACTATAGGAGATTCCACATTTATAGCATGCCTCTTTTACCGACCCCAGTGCATCAATCAGTTTCAAAAGACGCTTTGTCATCTGACTGAAAAACGGCCTTTTTCCTGCCAGATACACACTCACATGCGGCCGCATAAGCTCTGCATCGTGAATCATTTCCAAATGCTGATAAGCCTCTCTTGCATCAGCCTCTGTGATTGCTCCCTCATCTTCAATCGATATCTTTACCGACTCCACCGGAAGCGTTTTCAATGCGCCCTCCAGACCATACGCTCCATCATAAGACAAAATCTGAGGAATCAGACTTCCGGCAATTCGTATGGGATGTCCCACCTTACCGTCACACATCGGGAGAATCATCTCACCTTTTTCTTTTAGAAGTTTTTTCACCGTATCTTCCGTAAAAAAGGGAATATCTGCCGGACAGATAAACACCGCTTCACACTTGTCCTGAAAGAATCGCAAACCGATTTTTACCGAATCAAACATCTGTGTTTTTTCATAATCTTCATTTCGAAGGAAAGTAATCGCATATCTCTGAAGTCGTTTTTGTATCAGCTTACTCTCATGCCCGGTAACTACAACGATTTCTTTGATCCCGGCACGCTGAAAATTCAGGATGATGCGTTCCAACATAGACAAAACACCGCCTTGTTTCAATTGATTTGCATTGACCATTCCTGTAGAAACACCGGCGGCAACAATCACTGCTCCTGTTTTCATATTCTGCTCACTCTCATACCTTTTCCAAACGAGCCGGTCTGTTGGCACAGACTCGACCTCAACCGAATTTCCTGATTGGTTCCGAACCCCTAATCGAATTTTTATAAAAAAGTATTCGGTATTTAAAAAAAATAATCTGTACTGTTACTATACTTAATTTTATCATATTTTTTAAGTAGTTCAAGCTACAAAAGGATAAATAATCTTGAAAAATATTCATTCATGGGCTATAGTTAATGATGCTGTTTACCTATGATTTACATAAAGAAAGAATGTGATATTGATCTGGCTTATGTGCTTTCTGACATTCCTTCCATCGGCGTTACTGGTATCTGGTGGTCGATTCCAATCGGATGGATGCTTGCAGACGCAGTCGGCTTTTTATATTTTCGCTCATGGAAAAAGAAGAATGAATAGATTGTGCATTTTCTCAATCAATGGTATAATAATATAATTACAATGTTTTGAAGAGTAAGGTAAAAATTTAGTGAAAACAATTAAATGGAAAAAAATATTAAATATCCTGTTTCTGGCTGCCGTGTTTGGTCTGACACTCTGGTCTGTCTTTCACGGTGAAGACTTCAGTCAGGTACTGGGGTTTTTATCCACTGCCGATCCGCTGTACATTGCCCCCGGCATTGTGTGTGTAGTCTTCTTTATCCTGGGAGAATCCATTGTAATCTTTTATCTTATGACCACACTTGATACTCGCGTTCCATTCTCCCATTGCTGCCTGTATTCTTTTATTGGATTTTTTTACAGCTGCATCACACCTTCCGCATCCGGCGGGCAGCCAATGCAGATCGTAGCAATGCGCAAGGACCGGATCCCCGTCGCGGTATCTACAGTTGTATTGGCCATTGTTACCATCACCTACAAATTGGTGCTGGTTCTGGTCGGTTCCGTGGTCATACTGATTCGACCGCCGCAGCTGATGATCTATCTGGAGCCGGTGGAGGCAATCCTGTATCTCGGAATGGGATTAAATATCATATGCATCATCGGGCTGTTGCTTCTGGTCTTTCATCCAACGATGGTTCAGGTCGCTTCTCAGCAGTTCTTTCAACTGCTGCACCGGGTTCGTCCACTGAGCCATCCTGAAAAACAAAAAGCACGGCTTGACCGTATAATCCAGCAGTATCAAGGAAGTGCAGAATATTACCGCAGCCACAAACATGTGATCATTCATGTATTTTTCATCACATTGATGCAGCGTTTTCTGCTTTTTCTCGTCACCTGGTTTACCTATCGGGCATTTCATCTGTCCGGTCACTCATTGGTGCTGATCGTAACGCTGCAGTCCATGATTTCTGTGGCTTCCGATATGCTTCCGCTTCCAGGCGGTATGGGCATCAGTGAAAACCTGTTCCTTGATATCTTCCAGCCTATCTTTGGAGAAGCCCTGGTTCTTCCCGGCATGATGATCAGCCGCGGAATCAGTTATTATACCCAGCTTCTCATAAGTGCGGCTATGACCATCGCTGCATCCTTCATTATAAAAGAAAAGCAATAGAAAGGCAGAAATAACCTATGATACGATTAATCGGAGTTTATGACTACACCGTTATCCTTACATACATCAGCCTGATATTTTCCGTATTCGGCATGACTCAGGCCATCCATAACGACTATAAAACTGCAATCTTCTGTCTCGCGCTCTCCGGTGTCTGCGACGCTTTTGACGGTCGTATTGCCCGGACCAAGAAGACGCGAACCGATGATGAGAAAAATTTTGGCATTCAGCTGGATTCTCTGTGTGATGTCATCTGCTTTGGCGTTTTTCCTGCAATGATCTGTTATCTGCTTGGTGTACGTGGTTTCCTTGGTCTGATCATTGTATTTTTTTACTGTACCTGTGCTGTATGCCGTCTTGCCTTTTTTAATGTTTTGGAAGAAAAACGTCAGCAGGCGGAAGGCGGCGCCAACAAAATCTACCGTGGTCTTCCGGTTACATCCATTTCCGTAGTTCTTCCGCTGGCATTCTGGCTGCAGTTTATTTTGTCAGATTTTGGCTTTTTAATACTGCTCCATCTGGTTCTGCTCGTGGTTGGTTTCCTGTTTATTTTGGATTTCCAACTGCCCAAGCCTGATTTAAAAATGATTCTGTCCCTGATTGCACTTGTGTCTGCCACCATCAGTATCATTTTTGCATATACCAAATTCAAACTGCCGAATCCATTTGATGAATCCAATCAGATTATAGAAGAAATTATGGAGGAAATTTATGAAACGGAAGCTCCGTAACGGAACACTCATTGACCAGCAGGACGGACAAGACCGCCTGCTGGCCTTGCTTTATGGACACTTACTTGGACGCCTGATTATCAAACCTCTGACCGCTCCTGCCCTGTCAAACCTCGCCGGGCGGTTTCTTTCTTCCAGGGCTTCCTGCATTCTGATCAAACCCTTTATTCGAAAAAACAGGATTGATATGTCCCAATTTGTGTCTCAGAACTATCGTAGCTACAACGAATTTTTTTCCAGAAAAATCCGCACAGACGCCCGTCCCATTGATCAAAATCCCAATCATTTGATCAGTCCATGCGACAGCAAACTGACCGTGCTGCCTATTCATTCGGATACCTGCTTTACCCTGAAGCATACTCGATACTCGGTTCGTTCTTTGCTGAGAAATGCTGCATTGGCGTCTGAATATGCCAACGGATATGCTTTGATTTTTCGCCTTACTGTGGATGATTATCACCGCTATTGCTATGTCGCAGATGGTAAAAAAACCAAGAACATCCATATTCCAGGTGTTCTTCACACAGTCAATCCCATTGCCAACGACTATTTTCCTGTATACAAAGAAAATGCCAGGGAATACAGCATTCTTCGCAGCGAAGAATTCGGCGATATTCTCATGATGGAAGTCGGTGCGCTTTTTGTTGGAAAAATCATCAATCACCACGGAAAATGCAAAGTTTCCCGCGGTCAGGAAAAGGGATATTTTCAGTTTGGCGGTTCTACTGTAGTGCTTCTTTTGAAAGAGAATATGGTTCAGATTGACGAAGATATTCTTGAAAATTCCTATGCCGGTATCGAAACCGTAGTGAAATATGGAGAAAAAATCGGAAATTCGTAACCACATAACAAGAGCCCGGAAACCCGCATAAATGTTGGATTTCCGAGCTCCATTTTTT
>JBJEIZ010000076.1:0-27215 GCA_051877535.1 Brotaphodocola sp. | reverse complement strand
GTCGTTGATTCTGCAAGTCGCTTGAAAATGGAAAGAAAATATGATAGTTTTTAATTGTTCAAAGGACAAACCGGAATGATTCCGGACGGACTCGGAACATTTGCGGAAACTTTTTATATTCTACATTTCAACAGCTGTCAGCTGTTTGCCATCCATGTCTTCCGGAAAATTCTGTATGGTGGCGGCAGGATTTTCTGTTACATTTCTAGTTTTAATCATGAAAATGAATTGACATCAATATGCGAATATGTTATGATAACCAGGTGTGAAAACGCCGGAGCTCAGTTTTTGGATACTCCAACCAATGACTTAGTTTGCGGTAAGATTATGATAAATTTTAAGGAGGAAATCATCATGATTTCAAAAGAGAAGAAAGCAGCAATCATTGCTGAGTACGGCAGAAAAGAAGGGGATACCGGTTCACCGGAAGTACAGATCGCTATTCTGACTGCTAGAATTGCAGAGTTAACCGAGCACTTAAAGGACAACCAGAAAGATCATCATTCCAGACGCGGTCTGTTAAAGATGGTAGGTCAGAGACGTGGTCTTTTGAACTACTTAAAGAAAACCGATTTGGAAGGTTATCGTGCACTGATCCAGAAATTAGGCATCAGAAAGTAATTCATGTCTATGAGTTAGGGTGGAGAGGTTTTCTCCACCCTACTTTTTGGTTGCCATATATCTGGAGGAAGCTGCCGGTGGCAGAGTCTGTAGGTACTGGAAGAAATCCGGTTAATGAAATATGATTGCAGAAGATGTGTCCCGAGACCGCTGCTGTACCTGTAAACAGATGCAAACGATCAAGACCGCATGCAGAGGCTGTGCAGGGATTGCGCTGACTGTAAGAATGCGGAACATTTGCAGGCAGAGCAGTAGTTTCGCGGAGTCTTCTGCAGGTATCGCCCAAGTGCAAAATAAAAGAAAAGGAGACTATACGCATGTACAAGAGTTTTAGTATGGAACTGGCGGGCAGAACTCTGACTGTTGATGTGAACAGAGTTGCAAAGCAGGCGAATGGTGCAGCATTTATCCATTATGGAGATACTGTGGTATTATCGACTGCAACTGCGTCTGACAAGCCAAGAGAAGGCATTGACTTTTTTCCACTGAGTGTGGAGTATGAAGAAAAATTATACGCAGTAGGCAAAATCCCGGGTGGATTTAATAAGAGAGAAGGAAAAGCATCTGAGAACGCAATCCTGACTTCTCGTGTGATCGACCGTCCGATGAGACCGCTGTTTCCGAAAGATTACCGGAATGACGTAACCCTGAACAATATGGTTATGAGTGTAGACCCGGATTGCCGTCCGGAACTGGTAGCGATGCTGGGTGCTGCAATTGCAACCTGCATTTCTGACATTCCGTTTGATGGTCCGTGTGCGATGACTCAGGTTGGTATGATCAACGGCGAGTTTGTTATCAATCCGACTCAGCAGCAGTGGAAGAATGGCGATTTGAACCTGACGGTTGCATCTACCAGAGAGAAAGTGATCATGATCGAGGCTGGTGCAAATGAGATTCCGGAAGCGAAGATGATCGAGGCAATCTACAGGGCTCATGATGTGAACCAGGAGATCATCAAATTTATTGATAAGATCGTTGCTGAATGCGGCAAGGAAAAGCACACATACGAGAGCTGTGCGATTCCGGAAGAACTGTTTGCAGCAATGAAGGAGATCGTAACTCCGGAAGAGATGGAAGCTGCTGTATTTACCGATGAGAAGCAGGTTCGTGAGGAGAATATCCGTCAGATTACGGAAAAACTGGAAGAGGCATTTGCTGAGAATGAAGAGTGGCTGGCTGTTCTGGGTGAGGCTGTTTATCAGTACCAGAAGAAGACCGTCCGCAAGATGATTTTGAAAGACGGCAAACGTCCGGATGGACGTAAGATGAACCAGATCCGTCCGCTGTCTGCTGAGATTGATATTATTCCGCGTGTACATGGTTCTGCAATGTTTACCCGTGGACAGACTCAGATCTGTAATGTATGTACTCTGGCTCCTCTGTCAGAACAGCAGAAACTGGATGGTCTGGATGAGAACGAAGTTGCCAAGAGATATATGCATCACTACAATTTCCCGTCTTACTCTGTAGGTGAGACCAAACCGTCCAGAGGTCCGGGAAGACGTGAAATTGGTCACGGTGCGCTGGCTGAGCGTGCTCTGGTTCCGGTGCTGCCGAGCGAGGAAGAGTTCCCGTATGCAATCCGTACGGTATCCGAAACCTTTGAATCCAATGGTTCTACTTCCATGGCATCCACCTGTTCTTCCTGTATGTCCTTGATGGCAGCAGGCGTTCCTATCAAGAAAATGGTTGCAGGTATTTCTTGTGGTCTGGTAACTGGTGAGACAGACGATGATTTCATTTTGCTGACGGATATTCAGGGACTGGAAGATTTCTTCGGTGATATGGACTTTAAGGTAACCGGTACTACAGATGGCATTACTGCGATTCAGATGGATATCAAGATTCATGGTCTGACCAGACCAATCGTAGAGGGTGCGATTGCAAGATGCCGTGAGGCAAGATTGTTTATTATGGATACCTGTATGAAACCGGTGATTTCTGAGCCGAGAAAAGAAGTTGGTAAATATGCACCGAAGATCGATCAGATCAGCATCGATCCGCAGAAGATTGGTGATGTGGTTGGCAAACAGGGCTGTGTGATCAATAAGATCATCGAGGAGACAGGTGTTAAGATCGATATTTCTGAAGAAGGAAACGTAGCAATCTGTGGTACAGACAAGGATATGATCGAGCGTGCAAAGAGCATCATTAAGAACATTGTAACCGATATTGAGCCGGGTCAGATCATTACCGGTAGAGTGGTACGTATTATGCCGTTTGGAGCATTTGTAGAATTGAAACCGAAGAAAGATGGTATGATCCATATTTCCAGATTGTCTGACAAGAGAGTTGAGAAAGTGGAAGATGTGGTGAACATCGGTGATACGGTTACTGTTAAGGTGCTGGATGTTGATAAGATGGGTAAGATCAGTCTGAGTATGAAACCCGGCGATCTGGATGAAAATAAATAAAGCAATAAAAAGCAGGGCATAGGATGCCCTGTTTTTTATTGCAAATGTACCGAAGAGTGTTTTGCATGTTTTCCGGCGTCATATTTATAAAGGAAGAAACTCCGGTTTGCGGTTGCGGTATATGGTATAATAACGAAATCCGCAGGACTTTAACAATTCAGGCAGCAGATGGAAATCGTATCCGATATGCTGTGGTGCATGTGCATCGGAACCGATCGTCAGAATTTCGCCTCCGAGTTCCCGATAACGTTTTAAAATGTCCTCTGACGGGTTTGGATGACCAAGTCCGTATTTGAGTCCGCCGGTATTGCATTCCAGTCCTTTTCCTTTTTCAATCAGTGTTTTTAAAATCGGGTCGATCCATTCTCGATAGGATGAGTAAGAATAGTGTTCATTTCTGGACGGGCCGTACCGTACTACATAATCGAGATGACCGAATGCGTCAAAGGAGTCCATGGCACGGACACGTTGTAAGGATACCTCAAAATATCGTTCATATGCCTGGCGTTCGGAACGTCCTTTAAAATAGCCTGGAAAATAAGGGTCCATGTCATCTACAAAGTGGCTGGAACCGATAATATAGTCAAATGGGCAGGATTCTGCCTGAGTTTTCAGCGTATCCTGATCGTGGAGCAAAAGTCCGAGTTCTATGCCAATATTGATGCGGATCAGATTTTTATATTCTTCACGCATAGTCTCCATATAGGAAAAATATCGGGGTAAATTCAGGATAAAGGGACTGTCAGGATTATGTGAGTCATAATCGTGGTGATCCGTGATACAGATATCAGGCATACCGAGAGCAATCGCCTGCTCAATCTGGCGGCGGACAGGTGTATCGGAGTCTGCAGAAAATTCTGTATGCAGATGACAATCACAGAGCATAATATTTCCTCCTATAAGTAATCATTCACTGACTCTGGACAGCTACAAATATTTTAACGGATAAAATTGGCAGTTGCAACGAAAAAAGTCAATTTTTTACGAATACTTTACCTCAAATAAACGAAAAATGAATAGAAAGTCCAAATTGGTTGAAAAAAGTTAAATTTTTGTGCTATGATTGGCGTGTATGTGGCTATTAACTTTCGTTTAATAAGGAAGGAGAAAGGTATGTCTATCAACGACATTTCCAGCCTGTTTGGTTTTCTCGGAGGTCTCGGCATGTTCCTGTATGGAATGAGCATTATGGCAGACGGTATGCAGAAAACAGCAGGCAGCAAAATGAGCAGTTTTCTGGGCATGCTGACCAACAACCGAATTCTTGCAATCGCACTGGGTGCTTTGATTACGGCAATTATCCAGAGCAGCGGTGCCACTACCGTTATGGTAGTCGGTTTTGTCAGTGCGGGTGTCCTGAATCTGAATCAGGCAGTGGGTGTCATTATGGGCGCAAATATCGGTACGACGATCACAGCATGGATTGTATCCATGAGTCAGCTGGGAGATGCGTTTGCAATAATGAAACCTGGTTTTTATGCACCGCTTTTGATTGGTCTTGGTGCCTTGTTTCTGATATTCTGCAAGAGTCAGAAACAGAGAACGATCGGTGAGATTTTGCTGGGTCTCGGATTTTTGTTTATTGGTCTGGACAGTATGTCCGGTTCGATTGAACCGTATACGGATGCACCGATATTTGCGAATGCGTTTGCTCTGCTTGGTGGAAATCCGCTTTTGGGTATGCTCACCGGTATGGCAGTAACTGCGCTTTTGCAGAGTTCATCGGCATCTGTGGGTATTTTGCAGACGCTGGCGATGAATGGAGTCGTAACGACCAGCGCAGCAATTTATATTACGCTGGGACAGAATATCGGTTCCTGTGTGACGGCGATGCTTTCCAGTATGGGAGGTTCGCGCGTGGCAAAACGTGCGGCAGTGATGCACCTGACTTTTAACATCATCGGTGCAATCGTCTTTGGTACGATCAGTTTCGCTGTATTTGCCATGTTTCCGGCATTTGCAGGTTCTAATATTGATGCAGTGCAGATTTCCATGTTTCATACCGTGTTTAACCTGACCATGACGACGTTATTATTCCCGTTTGCCAATATGCTGGTCAAGATTTCCGGCTTTCTTGTAAAAGAGAAAGAAGAAACACCGGTTGTGGAGGATGAAGAGGCGCTTACGCTCAAACATTTGGATGAACGTATCTTTGAGTCCCCGGCTTTCGCTGTTGAGACCGCGGCTCTGGAAGTGGTACACATGGGACAGATTACATACCAGAATGTAAAACTGGCTCTGGATGCAGTTCTGACCGGTGATCTGAATGAAATCAAGGAAGTGTATAAAACAGAGAAAACCATCAATAATATGGAGAAAATGCTGACGGAGTACCTGGTCAAGATTAGTAACCTGTCCCTGACGGAGGAACAGAATAAAGTGGTAAATAACCTGTTTTACAGCATCAGTGATATCGAACGTATCGGTGACCATGCGGAAAACCTTGCAGATCAGGCAACCTATGCGGTGGAGCATAAGCTGGATTTTTCTGAGACGGGAAAGGCGGATCTGGAATTGATCAGCGACAGCGTACTGAAATCGTTCCGTTATGCGATTGATGCACGGCAGAATGCCAGCATGGATGCGGTACGCAAGGTCAGCCAGTATGAGGATGAAGTTGACAATCTGGAAGAAGAACTTCGGGAGAAGCATATTGAACGTCTTTCAGCAGGAGAATGTGTTGCGTCCGCGGGTGTTGTGTTCCTGGATATCATCAGCAACCTGGAAAGAGTCTCTGACCATGCGTACAATTTGGCGGGATATGTGAAGGATGAGCTTTAATTTTCGTCGGAATTGACAAAATTTGTTAAGAGACCGTAAATACGAAAAAAAGCACTTGCCTTTTTGTTTGTGATTAGGTACAATATAGCGTAGGTTGATTAAAGTTTAACAATCATTATTTTTTTAACAAACTTTTAGGAGGAATGTAACATGGCAGTAAAAGTAGCAATCAATGGATTTGGCCGTATCGGTCGTCTGGCTTTCAGACAGATGTTTGGCGCAGAAGGTTATGAGGTTGTAGCAATCAACGATCTGACTGCTCCGAAGATGCTGGCTCACTTATTAAAATATGATACCGCTCAGGGCGGATATGCTGGTCATATCGGTGAGAACCTTCACACTGTAGAAGCTGGTGAGGATTCTATCACTGTAGATGGTACCACTATCAAAATTTACGCAGAGAAAGACGCTGCAAACCTTCCATGGGGTGAGATTGGTGTTGATGTTGTTCTGGAGTGTACTGGTTTCTATACCTCTAAGGAGAAAGCATCTGCTCACATCACTGCAGGCGCTAAGAAAGTTGTTATCTCTGCTCCGGCCGGCAACGATCTTCCGACCATCGTTTACAATGTAAACCATGACGTACTGACTGCTGAGGATACCGTTATTTCCGCAGCTTCCTGCACCACCAACTGCCTGGCTCCGATGGCAAAAGCTCTGAATGACTACGCTCCGATCCAGTCTGGTATCATGAGCACCATTCATGCTTACACCGGTGATCAGATGATCCTGGATGGCCCGCACAGAAAAGGCGATCTGAGAAGAGCAAGAGCAGGCGCTGCTAACATCGTTCCGAACTCCACCGGCGCTGCAAAAGCAATCGGTCTGGTAATTCCGGAACTGAACGGCAAGCTGATCGGTTCTGCACAGCGTGTTCCGGTACCGACCGGTTCTACCACCATTCTGACCGCAGTTGTTAAAGGTACCGATATCACCAAAGAAGGTATCAACGCAGCTATGAAGGCAGCAGCTAACGAGTCCTACGGCTACAACGAAGAGCCGATCGTTTCTTCTGATATCATCGGTATGAGATACGGTTCTCTGTTCGATGCAACTCAGACCATGGTAGCTAAGATTGCTGATGATCTGTATGAAGTACAGGTTGTTTCATGGTATGATAACGAGAATTCTTACACCAGCCAGATGGTAAGAACCATTAAATACTTCGCAGAGCTGGCTTAATTGTTTCTGTTAAAGTAAGACTCAGATAAAGGGTCCGGTCTCATAAGGACCGGATCCTTTTTTACGAAGCATACCGAAAAACTGCCAGTGGCAGGTTATCTGTATGCAGGCAACATATAGAAAGTATTTCAAGAAGGGAAGTATATATAATGCTGAACAAGAAAACTGTAGATGACTTAGTGAATCTGAAAGGCAAAAGAGTGTTGGTTCGTTGTGATTTCAACGTACCGTTAAAGAATGGTGTGATCACCGATGAGACTCGTATCAACGCAGCTCTGCCGACCATCAAGAAACTAATCGGTGAGGGTGCAAAGGTTATCCTGTGTTCTCATCTGGGTAAAGTAAAAAATGGTCCGAACGAGGGTGAGTCTCTGGCTCCGGTTGCAGTAAAACTGACTGAGAAGCTGGGCAAAGAGGTTGTTTTTGTTGCTGATTACAACGTAACCGGCGAGGCAGCAACCAATGCTGTAGCTGCTATGAACGATGGTGATGTTGTTCTTCTTCAGAACACTCGTTTCCGTGGTAAAGAAGAGACCAAGAACGGCGAAGAGTTCTCCAAAGAACTGGCTGATCTGGCTGATGACTATGTATGTGATGCATTTGGTTCTTCCCACAGAGCACATGCTTCTGTTGAAGGTGTAACCAAATTCATCACTGCTAAGGGAGGCACCAATGCTGTTGGTTACCTGATGCAGAAAGAGATTGACTTCCTGGGCAATGCAGTTGAGAATCCGGTAAGACCGTTCGTTGCAATCCTGGGTGGTGCGAAAGTTGCTGACAAACTGAACGTTATCTCCAATCTGCTGGAGAAGTGCGATACTCTGATCATCGGCGGCGGTATGGCATATACCTTCCTGAAAGCTCAGGGTTATGAAGTTGGTAAATCTCTGTTAGACGAGACCAAGCTGGATTACTGCAAAGAGATGATGGAAAAAGCAGAGAAACTGGGCAAGAAGCTGCTGCTTCCGGTTGATACCGTAACCATCGCTGAGTTCCCGAACCCGATCGATGCTCCGGTTGAAACCGAGGTTTGTGATGTAAAGGATATGCCGGCAGACAGAGAAGGATGCGATATCGGACCGAAGACCGCTGCTATGTATGCTGAGGCTGTAAAATCTGCTAAGACCGTTGTATGGAACGGACCGATGGGCGTATTTGAGAACCCGACTCTGGCAGCAGGTACCATCGCTGTAGCGAAATCTCTGGCTGAGACTGATGCTATCACCATCATCGGCGGCGGTGATTCTGCAGCAGCAGTAAACCAGTTGGGATTTGGTGATAAGATGAGCCATATTTCTACCGGAGGCGGCGCTTCTCTGGAATTCTTAGAGGGTAAAGAACTTCCGGGTGTAGCAGCTGCTGACGACAAATAAAATCAAGTATAACCAAAATTGTGGGAGGATACAAAAATGGCAAGAAAGAAAATTGTTGCAGGAAACTGGAAAATGAACATGACTCCAACCGAGGCAGTTGCTCTGGTTAATACTCTGAAACCATTAGTAGTGAACGATGATGTTGATGTAGTATTCTGCGTTCCGGCTATCGATATTATCCCGGCTATGGAAGCAGCAAAAGGCAGCAATATCAACATTGGTGCTGAGAATATGTACTTCGAAGAGAAGGGGGCTTTCACAGGCGAGATTTCCCCGAACATGCTGGTTGATGCAGGTGTAAAATATGTTATCATCGGTCACTCCGAGAGAAGAGAGTATTTTGCAGAGACTGACGAGACGGTTAACAAGAAAGTGCTGAAAGCATTCGAGCATGGTCTGACTCCGATTATCTGCTGCGGCGAATCTCTGACTCAGAGAGAGCAGGGTATCACGATTGACTGGATTCGTCAGCAGATCAAGATTGCTTTCCTGAACGTTACTGCTGATCAGGCTAAGACCGCAGTTGTAGCTTATGAGCCGATTTGGGCAATCGGTACCGGCAAAGTTGCTACTACTGAGCAGGCACAGGAAGTTTGCTCCGCAATCCGTGCATGCATCGCTGAAATTTATGATGATGCAACTGCAGCAGCAATTCGTATCCAGTATGGCGGTTCTGTATCTGCAAAGAGTGCTCCGGAACTGTTCGCACAGCCAGATATCGATGGCGGTCTGGTAGGCGGCGCTTCCCTGAAACCAGATTTTGGCGCAATCGTTAATTATAAGTAAAAAGCTGGATGAAGATGAAATAAAATCATCCTGGAATAAAGTGTCCGAGGCTGCTGCAGTTACTATGTAATTGCGGCAGCCTTTTGCGCGTTTCATGTGTATAGGAGTTAAAAAGTAGTATGAGATGTTTTACAGAAAAAATACTGCTGCCGGAAAACTCCGGCAACGATGTATTTGCAGCAGAGGAAACTTGTTACAGCAAGCAGGCAGCAGAATATACAGCATATCTTCTGGATGAAGACTCCGGGAATCCGAAGCGTTGCAGGGCGGCGGTTATTATTTGTCCGGGCGGCGGGTATGGGCATCTGTCAAAACGTGAGGGAGAACCGATTGCCATGCAGTATCTGGCGATGGGCTATCATGCGTTTGTGCTTCGCTATAGTGTGGCACCGGCACGGTTTCCGACAGCACTGCAGGAACTGGCACTTTTAGTGGCAAACATTCGCCAGAATGCAGCAGAGTGGAAGGTGAATCCGAAGCAGATTGTTGTGTCCGGTTTTTCAGCAGGCGGTCATCTGGCGTGCAGCCTGGGTACGTTCTGGAATCGGGCGTTTGTGTATGAGCCGCTTGGCTTGATGCCGGAAATGATCCGACCAGATGCTATGATTTTAGGATATCCGGTAGTTAGCTCCGGTTCCTGCTGCCATCGAGGTTCATTCGAAAATCTGTTGGGCAGGCATGCAGATGATGAAGCAATGCGGCATCTTGTTTCGCTGGAGTTTCAGGTTGGAGAGCATACACCAAAAACGTTTCTTTGGCATATGATGACGGATCGGTCTGTTCCCGTACAAAATTCTTTTTTACTGGCACAGGCGCTTGCCGACCATCATGTAAGTCTGGAACTTCATATTTATCCGGTTGGTACGCATGGACTGGCACTGGGGACGAAAGAAACGTCGGGCGGTCAGGAAAAGTTTGTGGAGATGCAGTGTCAGAGTTGGCTCGGGTTGGTGAAATGCTGGATGGAGCATAATTCATAAAAGAATACGAATACAATTGTTTGACGCAAAACGAGCTGCCAAAGGCAGCTCGTTTTGCATACGTCCGTTGTAGTCATAAACAATCAGAACGTTATTTACTCTTCACATAAGTATTCAGATCATGAACGCAGTATTCGTTGTATGGATATTGATCGGTTGTTACATATCCGGCAGGAGCATCGATCAGCTGAGGAATACGGTTTATGATGGTTGCGCAGGTCATTTCTACTGTTGCCGGTCGATTGACTGAAACGGTCGTCTCCGGCTCACCGATGAATGTCCAGTCATTTCGGTCGAACTCATCTGGCGCGAATACCTTGCCGACACATTCTGTGATGAGTGTAATTCCTTCTTCTGTTTCTGTGGTAACAACTGCACGCATACCGGTTGGGTCACCGGCTTTGATCGTTGCGTTCAGTGTGGTGGAGAACAGGTCTGCGGAATGGGTGGTCGGGTAGCATTTCTGAGTCTGGGAAGTAATGTGCAGTTTCATTTTGCTGCAGAGCCATCCGTTCTGGTTCCACATATAGGATGGAACATAATTGCCGCTTTCAATCATTTCTTTTAATTCATCGGAAGACATGTTGTTGATGCTTGCAATTTCCTTTTCGAAGCGTTCCGGTGAGAAACCGGCACCGTGCCCTTCTGCAAGAGCGATACCATAATCTTCTACATTGTACCAGCTGCTGCCGAGGATCTTTGTGATCTTAAAGGAAGATCCGGCTAGATTGGTTACCATGGTGCCCCATACCAGATCACAGTATCCAACTCCTGTCAGGGTGCAGTTGCCTTGTTTTGCCAGTTCATCCAGCTTGTGCGTCAGAGCTGGAGAAGAGTTCCATGGATACAGTGCTTCTTCACAGGTCGTGATTGCATTGATGCCATGCTTGGCACAAATGGTAAAAATCTCTTCCAGTTCTGCGACGGTGCTTCGGGTAGCAATGATGCATACGTCTGGTTTGAGTGCGCCGAGCATTTCATCTGCCTGAGAAGCTGCGGAAACGGCAATACCGGTTGTCGGATAGCCGTCACCGACGATTTCAGCAGCATCTTTGCCGATCACTGCCGGATTCATATCAAAGGCAGCTACCAGAGATGCACCTTTCTCAATCGCATAACGAATCAGATATTTACCCATTTTTCCACATCCGTACTGAGCAAAGGTAATCTTTCTCTCCATAGACAAAACCTCCTTAAAAATTGACGATTTCACTTGTTAATATTTAGTTTACACCTTATAGTAAGTATAAAGTCAAGAACTGATTCAGAATAATTGGGAACGGGTAAAAACCAGTTCTGTGGTTGTAAAGATAACGCAGCAGCGGTATACTGTTCCTGGATTGTGATACCCGCGACAGTGGGCATAAAAACTATAGAAAGAAGTGGATTGAGCATGAAACAGAAACTTTTCAGGATCGGGGAAATGGCGGAGCTGAATCATGTAAGCACACAGACCCTCAGACTTTATGATAAAAATAAACTTTTAGAGCCGCAGTATCTGGACCCGGAAACCGGCTACCGGTATTATACACTGGAGCAGTGTGCGAAGCTGGATTTGATTCATGCTTTGAAAAGCTGCAGGCTGTCTCTGGAAAAAATCAGGGAGATTTTTGAACTTTCTTCGGAAAAACTGCTCCTGCAGGTTTTGGAAGAGCAGACCGGCAAGCTGACAGAAGAGATTTATAATCTATCTGTGAGCCGCAGCAATCTGGTTCGTATTCAGAAAAATCTGCAGGTGCTTCATTCTCTGCCGCCATTTGGTGAAGTGTTTTTTGAGTATGTTCCGGAACGGAAAATAGACCAGCAGCATACAGAATTTGATTTTTTTGCCCAGGGCTATGCAGGATATGAAAAGATGCTGCGCCATATGCAGAATTATCTGCATAAACATCACCTGCCGCCGTCCTATTTCATTAATGTTGGAACCATCATGGAGCAGAAACATTTTATTAAAGGGACGTATTCGTCCCACACGGCGTTTATCTTTGTGGATGACTTGTATCCTCATACGGATAGTATTCGGATTCTCCCGCAGAATATGTATATGTCTGTAGTTTCGGACGATATTTCGCTGGAAACGGAATATGCACAAAGATTGTATAAAGAAATGAATCGTCACGGTATGCTTTCCTGTGGGGATTATATCTGTGAAGTGCTCACCCAGTTTCCGCTGCATGATACAAAACAATTAATTTATAAAATTCAGATTCCGGTCCAAAGGAAAGCAGCCAAATGAGTGTTTCTTATGAAATGGAATTCAGCACGATCAAATCCCCGGCAAGCACACGGGTTTGCCCGTTTGGAATCAATTTCTCTTCACCGCGGCAAATCATGATGATCAGAGAATTTTTTGGAAGTGCCAGTTGGCTGATCATTTGATTACACCAGGGATGCAGGTGATTAACGGAAATTTCCTTCAGGTGAATATCGTCTTCTCCAGTATAAGCTGAAGCGCCCAATACCAGTGAGTCTTGTTCCCGGATGATGGTATCCCCATTGGGAACAAGCCGCTCTTTGCCGCGCCTCAAAAATACCAGCAGAGTCGCAGGAGGAAGCTTCAGTTCACGAACGGTCAGACCAATCCAGGGATGATTTTTTCGTACAGGTATGTCAATAAAGCGGATGTCTGTTTCTTCTGTGTAGTCGTTGAAAGTCGTAAGGATGTTGCCGCGCTGGTCCAGCATATCCAGACGTCTGGCAAACCAGGGAAGCAGACTACCCTGAATCGTAATTGACAGCAGAACCACACAGAAAACGATATGGAACAGGTCGTGCTCCAGTGAAACATTGCTTAACACTACCATAATAGCAAAAACGATAGATGCGGCGCCGCGCAGACCGGACCAGCTTACAAGAAGTTGCTGATTCTTCGGTGCACGAAACGGAGTTGTCAAAAGGATCACAGCCAGCGGACGTGCAATCAGAGTCAGAAACAGAGCAATAGCAAGTGAAGGCAGCCATACCGCTCCGATGCGTGACGGATAGGAAAGCAGACCCAGAAGAAAGAAAATCAGCATCTGCATCAGACTAGTCAGTCCGTCAAAAAAATTAACCAGAGCTTTTTTGTTTGGCATTGGGCTGTTGCCCAGAAGAATGCCCATCACATAGGCGCTGAGGTAGCCGTTGCCGCCGATTGCAGTCGGCAGTGCGTAAGAAAGAAGAGCCGCTGCCAGAATAAATGCTGTATCAAATCCGCGTGTGTCAAATGTGAAGTGTTCCAGAAACCATTTTACACACCATGCAAGACCTATGCCACAGACCAGTCCGAAGAAAAGCTGAGAGCAGGAAGCCACGAGGATTTGCCTTAGCAGAGCTGTGCCGTCATGACCAGCTGCAGTGCTGCTTTTGATGGCAGACAACAGAATCAGAGTCAGCATATAGGCAAACGGATCGTTGCTTCCGCTTTCTAGTTCAAGCAGCGAGTCGGTGTGATATTTTAAAGATAGTTTTTTGGAACGGAGAACAGAAAAAACGCTGGCGGCATCTGTGGAGCCAAGTACGGCACCGGTCAGAAGTCCTTCCAGCAGACCAAAGCCCAAAACCAAATGGCAGAACAGACCGGTGAGCAGAGCAGTCAGAACAGTGCCAAAAGAGGACATGAAAAGTGCCTTTGCAGCTGCAGGTCTGGCTGCTTTCCAGCGGGTGCCGAATCCGCCATAGAACATGATGAAAATGAGTGCTACGGTACAAATGTTTTCTGCAAATAAGAAGTTGTCAAAATGAATTCGGAAAATGCCTTCGGAGCCAAACACCATACCAAGAACGATGAACGCGAGCAGCATAGGAAAACCAAAACGGGTGGAAAGACGGTTGCATAAAATGCAGGCAATGATGACCAGCGAGCCAAGTAATAATAAATTGTTCAAATAGTACCCTCCTGAAAAATGAGATAATAGGGTTTTATTATAACAGGTCAGCAACGTGTGTGAAAAGAGCCGGATCTGTAAAAATTTTGTAAAGATCACGGTTCGGAGAATCATGACATCCCGCAGCCTTGAAAACGGTAATCTTTGATGATAATATGATGATATCAGAGTCAAAAGTCAGGCATGGCATGCGTAGTTAAGACTCAGCAAAAACATGGTAAGAACCAGAAGGGAGAGTGCCGGAATTTTTTCGGCCCGTAAGACGGTTATGATTACATTATTAAAAAATGCCGATATTTATGCCCCGGCTCCATTGGGAAAAAAGGATATTTTAATTGCAGGAGAAAAAATCCTGCGCATTGATGATGAGATAAAAGGATATGAAGTGCTGCCGGATACAGCAGTGTTTGATTTGTGCGGAAAGAGGCTGGTTCCGGGCTATATTGATATGCATGTTCACATTACAGGAGGCGGCGGAGAACAGGGACCGGCATCCCGCGTTCCGGAATCGCAGCTCAGTGTATTTTTAAAAAATGGTATCACGACCGTAGTGGGTCTTTTGGGCACGGATGGAGTGACAAGAAGTATTGAAAATCTGGTGGCAAAGGCTCGTGCTCTGACCGAAGAAGGCATGACGGTTTATACTTTGACAAGCGCTTACGGATATCCGCCTGTGACCGTGACGGGAAGTGTGGAAAAAGATATTATTATGATTCCGCCGATGATTGGCGTAAAGGTTGCGGTTTCGGATCATCGCAGCTCCAATCCGACCGGGGAGGAATTGATTCGACTCGCCACATCTGCTCGCCGTGCCGGACTTTTAAGCGGAACAGCGGGCCTTGTTACTATGCATATGGGCTCTGGAAAGGGTGGGTTGGACCCGGTTTTTTATGTGCTTGACCATTCGGATGTTCCTGCGAGAAATCTGCTTCCGACGCATATTTTGCGTTCACCGGATCTGATAGAGGCGGGAGCAGAGCTGGTTCGCAGAGGTGGTTATATCGACTGTACTGCTGAAAGTGATGATGCGGAAGTATATGCCGGTGCTGAAAAATTGATGAAACTGCTGGATGAAGCGGGTGTGCAGCTGGATCACATGACTTTGTCCAGCGATGCCTTCGGCAGTCAGCCACGTTTTGATGAAAAAGGAGAATGCATCGGTTTGACTTATGCATCGCCCAAATACCTGCATAAAACAGTGAAGATTCTGGTGAAAAGCGGAATGAAACTGGAGGATGTCCTGAAACTGTTGACCACTACGCCGGCACACTTGCTTGCAAAAGATGGTGTGAAAGGCTGTGTGGCAGAAGGTGCGGATGCGGATTTGCTGATATTGGACGAGAATTTGGAAATTGACAGTTTGTTTGCAAGAGGAAAATGTGCACTTTGGCGTGGGGAAATCCTCATGAAGGGCAGATTTGAGGAATAAAGGAAAAACTTGAAGGACTGCAGGTAATTGTGAAATCTCTGTGAATTGATAGAAAAGAAAAAAACAATCTGATACAATATGACTAGATAACGTAATCACGAATAAAGAGAAAAATAGGAGGAGATCATTATGGATTCACGAAAAATCCTGGTTGTAGATGATGAGGCCAGAATGCGAAAATTGGTAAAAGATTTCTTATCCGTCAAAGGTTTTCAGGTTGTAGAAGCAGAAGACGGGGAACAGGCGGTGGATATTTTTTTTCAGCAAAAAGATATTGCTCTGATCATTTTAGATGTGATGATGCCGAAAATGGATGGTTGGCAAGTGTGCAAAACCATCCGGGAGTATTCCAATGTGCCAATCATTATGCTGACAGCTCGCGGAGAAGAACGAGATGAACTTCAAGGTTTTAAACTGGGTGTGGACGAGTATATTTCCAAGCCATTCAGCCCGAAAATTCTGGTGGCGCGAGTGGAGGCGATTCTTCGCCGCAGCAAGGGGGTACCGTCGGATGCAGCAGATTTAGGTGGCATTAAGATTGACAAAGTGGCTCATTCAGTGACAATTGATGGAAAACCGATTGATCTGAGCTACAAGGAATTTGAATTGCTGACCTATTTTGCGGAGAATCAGGGCATTGCACTTTCCAGAGAAAAAATTTTGAATAATGTATGGAATTATGATTATTTTGGTGATGCCCGCACCATTGATACTCATGTGAAAAAACTCCGCAGCAAGCTGGGAGATAAGGGAGAATATATCAAGACCATCTGGGGCATGGGATATAAGTTCGAGGTGGATGTGTGATGAAAGAAAAATGGAAGCAGAAAATGGACCGTTGTTTTGCATGGAGTCACTCTATTCGACATCGGATCATGCTGCTGTTTGTCGCTATGATGACTTTTATGCTTCTGGCAATTTGGGCGCTGAATAACTGGTGGCTGGAACGGTATTACGTCAATCAGAAGCTGAAAGTGATGGAGCAGGCTTATACAAAGATCAATGAAGCGGTGATGGAACGGGTGAATGCCGGTGAAAATATCGCCGATGTCATTGCAGATGAGATTGCACAGGAATGGGAAAGCTGGGGAGAATCAACGCGTCCGAATTCGCGTTATCCGCAAGATACTCTGCCGCCATCGAGGAAATCAAAAGATGGGTCGGAGAAAAATGAATATGCAGCTGGTGGATCGGTACCGGATTCTGAAGCAGAGAAACCGGTTACGCTTCTTGGCACGATTCGCGCATTTGGAGAACGCAATAATGTTACAATTGTATTGATTGACAGTACGACAGGAAAAACCTTTTTAAATTTTGGAAGAATCAATGATTTTCTGGCACAGAAGGTACAACGCTATATTTTGGGACAGAGTGATAATCGCGCCCAGACTCTGGTGGAACGTGAAAATTATGTGGTGGAAATGAATTATGATTTTCGTTCCAGCAATATGTACATGGAAAGCTGGGGTTTTTTTTCGGACAATCAGACGCTGTTTATCATGTCTATGCCGCTTGCCAGTATACGAGAAAGCGCTTCGTTGTCAAACCGTTTTATCACATATGTCGGTCTGGTTGTTTTGCTGTTTGGGAGCATTTTGATGTATTTTGTGACAAATCGTGTGACAAAACCAATCATGGAGTTGTCACACTTGTCAGAGCGAATGTCCAGGTTGGATTTCGATGTCAGTTATGAGGATGATGCGAACGACGAGATTGGAGTATTGGGTCGCAGCATGAATACATTGTCAAACAAGCTGAAAGAGACCATAGAAGCACTGCGGGAAGCGAATGTCCAGCTGCAGCATGATATTGAAGAAAAAATTAAAATTGATGAAATGCGAAAGGAGTTTGTGGCAAATGTTTCCCATGAACTCAAGACGCCGATCGCTTTGATTCAAGGTTATGCGGAAGGTTTGTCAGAAGGCATGTGCGAGGACGAGGAAAGCCGGAATTATTACTGTGAGGTCATTGTGGATGAGGCAGCTAAGATGAATACGATGGTCAAGCAGCTTCTGAACTTGTCAGCGTTGGAGTCTGGCAATGACGCCCCGGTCATGAGTATGTTTGATGTAAATGAACTGATTCGGGATGTCATTAGTTCTGCCGGAATTTTAATTCAGCAGAAGGATGCACAAGTGATATTTGGGCAGAAGGGAATTCTGTATGTGATTGCGGATGAATTTAAGATTGAAGAAGTATTGACGAATTATTTGAATAATGCCATGAACCATTTAGATGGCGAACGACAGATCCGAATTCAAACCGAATGTCTGGGTGAACAGGTCAAAGTGAGCGTATTTAATAGCGGAAATCCGATTCCGGAAGAAGATATTCCGAATCTGTGGTCTAAGTTTTATAAAGTGGACAAGGCAAGAACAAGAACTTACGGAGGAAGCGGAATCGGTCTTTCAATTGTAAAGGCGATCATGGATGCACACCATCAGGAATATGGCGTAGAGAACCAGGAAGATGGTGTGGAGTTTTGGTTTACGCTGGCGGCAGCGCAGGGACCCTTTATCTTTTCTTAAAAATAATCACACTTTTTTCACACTTTGCACACACTTATCTAATAGAATGACATTATTAAATTTTGTGTTCATAGTGTTCATGAATGGAAAAGATGCAAAATAAAGTGTGGAGGAAGGATATGGATAAAAAGAAGAAAATCCTGATCGGTGCTGCAGTTCTGGTTCTCGCAGCAGGTGTGCTGGTTTTAGTAAAAGGAGGCAGCAAACAAACCGGAGGTATGGGAGGTCCCGGAGGAATGCAGGGAGGTCCCGGAGGCATGGCACAGGCATCGGCAACAGTTGTAAGGGCGGCAGAACCGACCACCGGTAATCTGAGTCTGTCTACGGGACTTACTGGTACGGTTGAAGCAGCCGATGTTGTTTACATATATGCCAAAGCATCCGGAGATGTGACTGCGGTTTATGTAAAGGCAGGAGACATGGTAGAGCAGGGGCAGGTACTTTGTGAAATTGATACGGAACAGGTCGAATCTGCGAAAAATCAAATGGATTCTGCAAAACTGAAATATGATGAGGCACAGAGTACTCTGAATCGTATGCAGATTCTATATAATGGCGGAGATCTTTCCGAGCAGGAATATGAGCAGTACACAAATGCTGTTCAATCGGCTCGGCTTTCTTACGAGTCTGCAAAATTATCTTACGATAAGCAAGTAGAATACAGCACGATTACAGCACCGATCAACGGTCGTATTGAGACGTTTGATGTGGATGTATATGACCGTGTTTCTCAATCGACACAGCTTTGCGTGCTTGCAGGTGAAGGACAGAGTCGCCTGACTTTTTATGTGACGCAGCGCATGATGAAAGAAATGCAGGTAGGCGATGCGATGGAGATTATTGCAAACGGAAATTCCTATGAAGGAACCATCAGTGAGATCAGCAGCATGGTGGATGCACAGACAGGTCTTTTTAAGGTGAAAGCAGAAATGCCGGCGAGTGATGAGATTGCGATTGGAAGTACCGTCACGTTGAATGTTGTAACGGAGCGAGTGGAAAATGCCATGTTGGTTCCTGTCAATGCCATTTATTACAGCGGCGGTGATGGATTTGTTTACTTGTATGAAGATGGTGTTGCGAGAATGGTTCCGGTAGAAGTGGGTCTTTATGATTCTGATTATGCGGAAATCATTTCTGGATTGTCAAAGGATGATATCGTGGTCAGCACATGGAGTTCTAACTTATATGAAGGGGCGAAAATCCGTCTGTATGAGGATGCCGTTGCAGAGGACGCCGGCGGTTCTAACGGTAAACAGTCGTCAGATGGTCAGGGTCGACGGAATGGTGAACAGTCATCGGATAGTCAGAGCGAATCGAATGGTCAGCAGCCGCCGGCAGGCGGTAAGGCACCGCAGTAAGGGGGTGCAGAAAACATGGGATTTACAAGACTTGTTTTAAAACGCCCGGTTACGGTTTTAATGGCGCTCCTTTGCCTGCTGGTGTTTGGTATTTCTTCTGTATTCAATGCGGATCTTGAGCAGATGCCGGATACGGATCAGCCGATGATGATCATTATGGCAAATTATTCCGGAGTGGGTCCGGAAGATATGGATGAACTGGTAACAAAGGTGATTGAAGATAAGGTCAGCACACTGGAAGGTGTCAAAAGCATGACCTCTAATACCAGAGAAGGTCGTTCCATGATCATGCTGGAATATGAATATGAAGCAGATATGGACGAGGCATATGATGATTTGAAAAAGAGCCTGGATAATCTGCGAAACCTTCCGGATGATGTAGAACCGTCTATTATGCAGATGAATAACAATGCCCGTGCAGGTCTTTCAATGTCCATTGCGCATCCGGAAAAAGAAAATCTTTATGACTACGTAGATCAGAATATTATTCCGGAATTTGAAAAGTTAAGTTCTGTGGCACAGGTAGAGGCAATGGGCGGTTCATCTGAGTACATTCGTGTAGAATTGCAGCAGGATCGCATGGAACAGTATCATGTAACTATGAATGATATCGTTTCTGCGATGAATGCGGCGGATCTTTCTTACCCGTCCGGCGATGCCATTGCCGGCAATCAGGAACTTTCTGTGACAACTATGGCAGAAAGTGATGATCTGGATGCTCTGCTTGCTGTTCCGATCACGACTGACAAAGGACAATTGGTTTATTTAAAGGATATCTCCAACGTGTATTATGCAGAAGAACAGCGCGGCGGTATTTCCAGATACAATGGAGAAGAAACGCTTTCTCTTTCATTTACCAAACAGCAGAGCAGCACGGCAATGGAGTTATCCGAAGATGTTATGGGAGTCGTGGAGGCGCTGCGTGCGGATGATGATAAACTGGATATCCGTATTGCACGAGATGAGGCGGATACGATTATCAGTTCGCTGAAAGATGTGGCATTTACCATGATTTTGGCAGTTGTCATTTCCATGATCATCATTTTTCTGTTCTTTGGTGATTACAAGGCATCGCTGATTGTCGGAAGTTCCATACCTACCTCAATTCTTTTGTCTCTGATCGTCATGACGAGAGCCGGATTTACCTTAAATGTTATTACCATGAGCGGTCTGGTTCTGGGTGTAGGTATGATGGTTGATAACTCTATTGTAGTGTTGGAAAGCTGTTTCCGTGCCATGGATGCACAGGAGGATAAGGGTGCGCTGGGATATGCAAAAGCGGCATTAAGCGGAACGAATATTGTTACCATGTCTATTGTCGGTTCGACATTGACAACTTGTGTTGTATTTATTCCGCTGGTATTTTTACAGGGTATGACCGGTCAGATGTTTGGTGCTATGGGATATACCATTGTGTTCTGTATGTGTGCATCCCTGCTTTCTGCAATGTCTGTCGTGCCGCTGACTTACATGATGTACAAACCAAAGGAAAAAGAACGGGCTCCGATGTCCCGTCCGATTCAAAAACTGCAGGAACTGTATCGCAGGATCATGCCGGAATTACTGAAAAAGAAAGTGGTGGTACTGATTGGTTCGGTGGTTTTGGTCGGGATTACTGTTTTTCTGGCAAGTGGTATGGAGACGGAACTTATGACGGCGGATGATACCGGTACGATCTCTGTCAGTATTGAAACCCGCCCAGGTTTGATAAATGAACTGGCAAACGAAATGGTAGAGCGTGTAGAGGCAATTGTCGAAGCACATGAAGATGTGGAATCTTACATGCTCCGTTACAATAGCGGCAGCGGTACGATTACTGCGTATTTGAAAGATAACCGAAAGATGTCTACGGATGAGATTGTCGAGCAGTGGGAAAAAGAAATGTTGGAAATCGATAACTGTACGATAGATGTAAGTGCCTCTACAACCATGAGTTTTATGGGAAGAAACAAAGGATATGAGGTTATTCTGAAAGGAACTCAGTATGATGAACTCCAGGAGGTCAGCAATACCATCGTAAATGAAATGATCAAACGCGATGATGTGAAAAATGTACATTCCAGTATTGAAAATACGGCACCGGTTGTTGCCATCAAGGTTAATCCGGTTGCCGCAGCATCACATGGATTAACCGCATCTCAGATTGGTAATCAGGTAAAACAATATCTGGACGGTGCTGAAATCGCAACTTTGCAGATTGATGGTCAGGATATCGATGTAAAAGCTGAATATCCGGAAGGTTTGTATGAAACGGTTCCGCAGATCGAGCAGATGATTTTAAGCAAATCAGGCGGCGGAAAAGTAGCGCTGACAGATGTGGCAGAAGTGTATTTCCGTGACAGCCCAGCAGCAATTTCCAAAACTGACAAGGCATATCAGATTACCATTACTGCGGATTATGTGAATGGAAATGTAAAAACAATCATTGATAACGAGGTGATTACCCCAAATTTGTCCGGCACTATTACGCTGGGTGTCAACTCCAGAGACCGTATGATGAAAGAAGAGTTCTCCGGATTGTACACTGCGATTGCGACGGCAGTTTTCCTGGTATTTGTGGTTTTGTCGGCACAGTTCGAATCACCGAAGTTTTCCTTTATGGTTATGACCACGATTCCGTTCAGTCTGGTTGGTTCATTCGGACTTCTGAAACTGACCGGCGTCAGCATTAGTATGACTTCGATTCTGGGATTCCTGATTTTGGTCGGTACAGTCGTAAACAATGGTATTCTCTATGTGGATACGGTCAATCAGAATCGAATGACAATGCCGCTTAACGAAGCACTGATTGAGGCAGGTGCAACCCGTCTGCGCCCGATTCTTATGACCAGCTTGACTACGATTCTTTCCATGATTCCAATGGCATTGGCAATCGGTGACAGCGGTTCCACAACACAGGGTCTTGCGGTCGTAAATATTGGCGGTCTTGCAGTCGGTATTCTGGTAGCTTTGTTTATTCTGCCGGTATATTATCTGTTTATGAATGGTAAGAAAGAGTTGCATGTACTTGACATCTAAGGAGGAATTCATTTTGAAGAAAAATCGAATCACCGCCGGATGCCTGGCACTGGCGGTAAGTATGTCGATGATGACCGTTTCTGCATGGGCGGTCAGCCCGGAGTTTGCCTATTCTGCTGAAAAATGGGAAACACTTCGGGACGACAAGCTGGAATTTGAGGAAATCGCGGATTTGGTTCACGAATATAATAATACGGTGATAAAAAATCAGATCGCCTACAAGGATGAGCGCGATAAAACAAACGATGATATCGCGCAGGATTATTACGATGCGGCAGATCAGATTTATGCAAATATTGAGTATCCGGATTCGGACGACAGCAGTTACGGAAGTAAAATGTCTGCGGCGCTGAATAATGAATTGTCTGCAGAGCAGATGATGGAGCGAGGAGACGAGAGTACAGATGACAGCGAAACGTTGAAGCTGGGATATGATAAGACGGAGGCCTCTCTGGTGAAGCAGGCACAGACCCAGATGATCAATTACTGGAGCAGCTACTATAATCTGGATACTCTTCGGGTGCGGGTATCTCAGGCAGAGCAGAGCTATCAGACGGAGGAAAATAAACTGGCAGCCGGTATGTCTACGCAGGCAAAGATTTTGACAGCCAGGGAGAGCATCAGTACCGCTCAGGCTTCCCTGCAGTCTGCAGAGAGCAGTCTGGTAAAAATAAAAGAAGATCTGTGCCTGATGCTGGGATGGAAATATGGCGCAGATGTGGAAATGGGTGAAATCCCGGAGCCGGATATGGAAAAGATTGCGTCCATCGATCTGGAATCCGATATTCAGACGGCACTGGAAAACAACTATGATTTGAAATTAACCAATAAACGCGTGAAAAATGCCAGAACAACGAAGGTGAGAGAAACACAGCAGCAGACCCAGCAGAATCAGACGGAGGCGATCGCTGCCAGTGTTCGGAACAGTTATGCAAGTCTTGTTCTGGCTCAGTCGGATTATGAGCAGGCGAAGCAGGCATATGAGCTGGAGTTAAGCACGTTTGAGACCGCGCAGCGAAAGCTGCAGGCAGGCACTATAACACCGAATGATTTTGCAAAACAGGAAGATTCCTGCCTGACTGCTGAGGTGACATTGAAAAACAGAAAACTGCAGTTCGTTCAGGCTCAGGTCAATTATGATTGGGCAGTGAATGGGCTGGCATCTGCGTCCTGATGAAAGAGAGGTCTTGCTATGAATAAAAAAATGGTCAGACAGATGGTTCTTTCGACAGTGCTCACTGTGTCCATGGTATTTCCTGCACAGGCATCCAGCTACAATGTAGGTCCGGGCGAGGAGAGTACAAAAGTGGTCAGCGAAGACGTGAATGGTCCGGCGGTAGGAGCAGCGGTGGAATGTTTCGTCAGTGGTGAAGCTGCATCAGATCCTGCCTCCCAGGAGATGTCTGTGACTTATGAAAATCTGGAAGAACTGCTTCTGTCGGGAAATCTTGATTTAAAGACAAGAACGGACAGCCTGACCGGCAATAAAGAAAAGTATCAGGAGATGCTGGAAACACTGCGCGACGAGCAGGATTACATGCGCTTCCTGGCAGATGCCAGCGAAAAAGGATCAGAAGAAGAATCTATGTATCGGATGAATGCGGCGATGCTGGGAAGTTCCGCCAGCCGCATTTCAGGTCAGATTGAGCGGCTGAACAGCCGCAGCAGTGCGGCATCTCTGCAAAATGTGATTGATACCTATCTGGTCACAGCGCAGGCGCGATATAAATCTTATAAAAAAATGGAGCTGAATGCGGCAGCAAAAGCAAAGAGTACCGAGGCAGCAGAGCGCACCTGGCAGGAAACATTGAAACGTCAGGCAGCAGGACTGGCAACTGCTGATGATGTGCTGCGGGCGGCAGATCAGTATGAGCAGCAGAAAAACTTGCTGAGTTCTTATCAGCAGCAGACAAAAGAGCAAAGAAGACAATTGTTGGCGCTGTTGGGATTGAGCAGCCTGGATGGAGATGGGGCCGTTGCAGTTGCAGATGTTTCGGCACCGGATTTGGCGGCAATTGATGCCATTGATTTTGAAACGGATCGTCAAAAAGCGGTAAACAACAATTCCAATGTGCAGAATGAACGTCGCTCTAATGCCGGAACGACTTATGAAATTCAGCGAAAAGCGGTGACGGTGGCAGAAGCAGAAGGAAGTGCAGAAGCAAGTATTGTGGATACCTATCAGCAGCTTTTGGCAGAAAGTTCCAATTATCAGGCGGCTCTGGATGCCTATGAGAGCGCAAAAATTTCATGGAATTCGGTGCAGTTGAAAAAACAGGCAGGTATGCTGGATGCGACTGCGTGGCTGCAGGGTGAAGCAGCATGGCTTCAAGCAACTGCTGATTATCAGTCTGCGTCTATGGATCTTGTGCAGGCGTATGAAGATTATCTGTGGGATGTAAAAGGATTGTAGAAGACGTTGTCACAAGCCGGTTCTATTTCGATTGTTCGAAAAAGTAATACTATATTCAGGCAAGGAGTGTTATACTGTGGTATAATACTCCTTTTTTCGGCTGCCATGCATCCGGAGGAGCCTGCCAGCAGCAGGTTCTGTAGATAAAATTTATAGGAGTTTTTGGAGGATTCTGTGAAAATTGATCATATAAAACCAACCATCAATCAGGATGCAGTGTTCCAGATCATTGGCTGCAGTCCAGAAGATTCATCCTACAGCACGATGCTGTCTGCTTACCAGGAACTGCTTCCGGAAATTTTTGCCTGGGCAGAATGCAGCTGTGTATTTGAAATGGGAACACTGCAAAATGCCGATGTGTTAGAACGCTGCGAGGCGGGAAACTGGGTCATTTATGCTATTTCCACGGTGGGGAAAAAACTGAGCAGTCTCAGTTCTGAATATTTTGCGCAGGGCGAATATGTAAAAGGAATATTGGCGGATGCCATGGCAGATTCAATTTTGTTTGAAATGGAACAGTCATGGATGCAGAATTTGAAATCTTTCTGCAGATGGAAGAAAATCGGAATCAGCAAGCGGTTGGAATCGCCTTATGATCTGCCGATGTCGGTTCAGAAAACGGCATATGAGTATCTGCAGGCGAAGAAACTTTTGGGAATGGAAATTACTTCTGCCAACATGTATGACCCGGTCAAATCTTCCTGCGTGGTATTTGTGGTTTCGGAGGACAGCTGCCAGTTCCATGCGGGGCATGACTGTCGGACATGTCCTGCTGTAAAATGCAAAATGCGCCGTGTTCTGCCTGTGGAAATCAAAGTATTGTCTCAGGGCGAAACAAGCCAGATTTTGTGCGAAGATCAGGAGAGTATTTTGACGGCATATCAGCACCAGACAGGGCGGGGAAGTGCCGTGTGCGGTGGCAGGGGAACGTGCGGAAAATGCAAGATCCGCGTCATTTCCGGGGAACTTGCCATCACGGATTCGGATCGAGACATGTTCAGCCAAAAAGAACTGGAAGCGGGGTATAGGCTGGCGTGCAGAGCGTATCCAAAAGAGGCTTGTACAATTGAAGTATGTTTTCAGGATGAAACGAAATTTGAAGTGCTGAGGACATTTGCAGGAGAACAGAAAACCGAGCAGAAAGAAGGTCACGATGCGAATGATGCGCCTCAAACCTCATCTCTCCGCACAGGCATTGCGCTCGACATTGGAACCACCACCCTGGCGGCACAGCTGATCAATCTGTCTAGCGGGAAATCTCTGGCAGCAGCTTCGGCTATCAACCGACAGCGCATCCACGGTGCAGACGTGATTGCCAGGATTGAGGCATCGACTCACGGAAAGGGAGAAAAACTACGGCAGCTGATCCGCGGTGATGTGGAAAAGCTGGTTCAGCAGTTATTGAAAAAATCCGGTGTTTCTGCTGATTCGGTGGAAAAAATGGTGATCTCCGGCAATACGACCATGGGTCATCTTTTGATGGGATATTCCTGCGAGGGACTGGGAGTGTTCCCATTTCATCCGGTAAATATAGATATCATTTATGACATTTATTCAAACATTTTTGCATCGTCAACATTAAACTGTGGTGTTTGGCTGATGCCGGGTATTTCTGCTTATGTGGGCGGTGATATTGTATCCGGTCTTTACGCCTGTGACTTTCCATCGGATGAATCAATCCATTTGTTCATTGACCTGGGTACCAATGGGGAAATGGCGCTGGGCAATCATCAAAAACTGCTTACCACCTCTGTGGCAGCAGGCCCGGCATTTGAAGGCGGAAATATTTCCTGCGGAACCGGCAGTATTCCAGGGGCGATCAGTCATGTCACCATGGATGAAAAACGCAGGATTAGGGTCGAAACTATTCAGGATCAGACACCTTTGGGCATTTGTGGAACGGGAATCATAGAATTGGTTTCTGCATTGTTCAAAGCCGGTTTGATCGACGAAACGGGGCTGCTTTCTGAGGATTATTTTGAGGAAGGATATCCGGTTGTAATCACGCCGGACGGAAATGAGATCACCTTTACGCAGAAGGATATCCGTGAGGTTCAGATGGCAAAATCTGCGGTACGCGCGGGCGTGGAAATTCTGATCAGGCGATACGGGATCGATTATGAAGATATTCAGAATGTTTACCTGGCAGGAGGTATGGGATTTACATTGAGCCGGGAGGCAGCGGTTTCCATCGGGCTTTTACCGGCGCAGTTAAAAGAAAAAATATCAGCGGTTGGCAACAGTTCACTTGCCGGTGCCGTTCGTGCTCTGACGGATGAATCCTGGCAGTCTGCATCAATGCAGCTAAAAAATATATCACAGGAAATTATTCTGGCGAATGAAACAGAATTTAATGAGTATTATGTGAAATATATGATGTTTGGATAATATCCAAACACATGATTGAAATAAGGCTACCGCAATCCCACTGGCTTTAGACGGTGGGTTAAGGTAGCCAAAAGT
>JBJEIZ010000075.1:0-28192 GCA_051877535.1 Brotaphodocola sp. | reverse complement strand
CATCCCCAAATATTCTTTCAGCCTCTTTGCTTTATCCTTCGAGAGCACCAGTTTACTGTAATCGCTGAATTCCACACAGTCTTTGTAGACGGCTATGATGTGATTAGGATTGAGAATGAAACTGCGTCCCAGGCGCACAAACCCTTTCGGCATCAGTTCTTCCAGTTGGATCATCGGGTGGCGGACATGATAAAGACAGCCTTTGCACATGATGTAGCATTTGAGAGAGTCGGCGCGTATATAGTAAATCTCTTCGGCTCTCAGGTGATAGATGTTGTTCTGGATACCGCGCAGACGAAGAACTTCCGGAGGTTGAAATGTTGATGTATGTTCGGTCATGAGAGACTCCTTTCTCGATGTGTATCATATCCTCTTATCATTTAAAACGTATGAAAATCTGATTTGTGACTGCTTTTTGGAAAAAGTTGAAAAATTTTATTCAGTTGCCATGCATCCGAAGGAAGCTGCCAGTGGCAGGTTCTGCAGGTTCGTGTTATACTGGATAATAAGATGAAGAAAATGGAGATACACAGATGAAGAAAGAAAATCAGAAAAACAGAGGTCAGGTACGAGGGTATCTTTTTGAGCGGATTATCTGTCTGCTGTTGAAACGAAACGATTTGATTCTGGTAAAGCCGGACAAGTATAATCGGAACCGGGTACGTCGGGTGCGGGAGAATTTTATTGAACTGAAAGGGCGGGGAGGATGGCATACCATTGATTGTCCTTTTGATTACAATCGCACTGTGCCGTTTTTGTATCCGGTGCGCCTGATCGGTGAGGTGCGTTACCATCAGACGACGGTGACGAAAGATGCAATTCGCAATTTTATTGGTGTGCTGCGGGATATTCAGGAAAATTATTTTATTGATGATTCTCTGACAGAAGAGATGGTACGGGAACGCCGGATGGAGATTGGTGTTTTCTTTTCTGCAAATGGATTTCAGGCAGAGGCGGAGAGGCTGGCATACAGCCATGGAATCCGCACAGTTTCTTATAAAAATAATCCGATCATTCAAATGATAAAAGACGATATTGATGAGCTGGAAAGTGAGTATCTCAGCTATGATTTGTTTGCGCAGAAGAGTACTCGTTTCTTTCCGGGGGATTTTGAGTCGGTGATGAGTGGAAATATGAGTGTGACGGAGTTGACAGAGCGTTATGAACTGTCAGAAACCTCTGCTGCTGTGCTGGCCCATTTGTATACGACGGTGCAGGGAATCCAGACCAGTGTTATGGCGACGACGAATACTGGTATGGTATTTCATTTGATGAGTGACCAGGAGTTCCCGGAGGAATTGTTTGAGGGAACCGATCTTGCAGTTGGTCATATTTATTATCAGAACCTCAGTGAGGAGAATCAGATTGCGTATTATTTGGAACTGGAACAGGATGAGCAGCATCGGAAGTTTTATTTTACTCCTCCGGAAGGACTGAATGATCAGGCTGTTTATGGATTGAGTCTGCCATTTTCGGAGCATGTAAACAAGGCATCGAGTGGTGAAAATGTGCAGAAAAATGAAGCAATGATACGCCGTATGATGCACATGACCATGAAACTTGGAGGAATCCAGAGAAATTTGACGATCGTATTGGATACAGACCGTTTCGGAGGCAATGATCGGGAAAATTGGTTGGATTTTGATCAGAGGCAATGATTCTGAGGGAGTACCTTATGGTAATTGTGAAGATTTTCTGACTTTTTTGTGAAAGGTCTACCCAAAAAAGAGGGTATCGTATATAATACTTACTGTTTGTTTCATTCAATGAGTTGTGCACGAGGTATGTGTGCTGCCTGATTTTTCAGTTTGAGGAGGAAAGGATCATGAAAATAAAGAAGTTGTTTGTGATTATGGGCTGTGCGGTTTTGCTGTGCGGATGTACGAAGAGCAACATTGTGAAGCCGGATAAGAAAGAAGCAGCAGAGCCGGACATGAATATCTATTTTAATGTTGAGATTGATGAAGATCAACTGGTAGATGATGTTCGCGATATCTATCTGGATGAGAGTGACTATCCCATGGCGGCAGGGATTGACTTGGAGCTGAATGAGGAAGAGGAATGCGTAAATATTACTGTGGTAGTAAAAGATGATACTTCGGCAGAGGATGCTTCTTCTTATGCGGAAACAGTAGTCAAAGGTGTCAATGATGAGTATTGCGTGCAGGATTACTCTTTTGGAGAGTCTGATGTGGACACGTTTGGCGGGCTGTATCAGGAGAGAGAAATCAATCTGAAAATTTATAAGGAATCTGCATATGAAGCGGATGGTGAGCCGATGTATGAGGTTACCGTTCCGAAAGATGTATATATGACGTTTGATATTGAAGAATGATGGAAAAGAAAAGGACACAAAAAACCGGCTGGAAATTCCAGCCGGTTTTTTGCTGCCATGAACCTGCCAGCGGCAGGTTCTGCAGGTGTAAAGAAATATTTATTCTTCAACAGTTTCCTCAGCGGCGTTATCAACAACTTCTTCAGATGCCTCTGTTTCTTCAGCCTCATCAGAGGTTTCCTCAACAGTAGTTTCTGCTTCGGTCTCAACGGTCTGTGCCTGACCGGCTACCAGTACTTTTGAAGTGGATGCTTCTTCGGTCACTGTGGCTGCATCGGAGGAAGCCTCAGCAGCTTCTTCTTCGCCTTCAGCCGGAGCAACATATTCGCTGCAGATTACGCTGATGGTCACTTTGCCATTGCGATATTTCAGGGTGTAGGAGTTGCCGACATCGGTAGTACCTTCGCGGTCGAAGCTGGAAGTGCCGGCAGCGATTTCTGCGTTGTAAGCATCAAGAACAGCCTGACCTTCCGTTTCGCCTAAAGCAGCGATAATCATATTTTTGTTCAAAGTATCGAAGGTTTCGATCTCAGCAGCTTCTGTCAGATGGTTGCGGTCATAACTCATGATCAGAGCTTCTGGTTTGTAGCTTGCGTTAGACGGATTGGACATTTTCCACAGGCTTGCTTCTGCAACCGGACCAAATTCAGCCTGGAACTTGTAGGTGGTCTCCAGGTTGTCCTGAAGAACATTTCTTACAACAGACTTGCTGTCCAGCTCAGTCATGGTTTTGAGTGCTTCGATATAGTATTTGTCCATGAAAGTCTTCATTTCGGACTGATAAGCAAGACGGGTGGTGCTTACTGCTGCAGCTGCATTCTTTGCAGCGTCGCCAGCCAGCTCAGCAGCGGCCTGCTCTTTTGCAGGGGATGCCTTTTTCGCAATACGCTCTTTTCTTTCCTGTTCTCTGCGGATGTCTTCTTCGGTTTTTTCGATACGGCGACCGTCATCACCCAGCTTGTAGCCTTCTACGGTAGTAGCGGACATCATGTAGCCGTCCGGATCCAGGTAATAGATGGAATTATCTTCCGGATCGGTGAACCAGCCGCATCCCTGCCAGTAGCCGTCATCACGCAAATAGTACCAGCCGTTTCCGTCCTGCTGCCAGCTTCCTGCAAATGCGGTGATGCCGGTTGCAAGGGTCAGAGCTGCAGTTAATACGCCAAGTCCGAATAATTTCTTTTTCATAGTGTTTTCCTCCATGCATATATTTGTTTGTGTAACTGTAAGCGTATGATGTTGGGGCAAAAGGTTTTGAACCCGGTATCATCAAATCTGAAATAGTTACAAAATTTTCTTTTATTGCTTTGACAGTATAAAGAATAACATAATTTGGAAGTCCTCACAACTACCTAAAAAATGAAGAATCTTAACATTTTTTTTAAGAAGCGTGCGGAAATCGTAAATTCTTTGCTGTGACCGAAAAATATCCCGGAATCGGGAATCAGATTCATGAAGAATCATCTCGGCTTCCGGGATATGTCTTCCGTCGTGCTATCAGCGGATCTTGTCTAACCTTCCGGTTTCATCCACATAGTAGTTGTCCACCCAGGTATCAACGGCCATTACACCATCTTCATCAAGATAGTACCAGGCACCGCTGTCTTTCAGCCAGTAATCGCACTTGCGATTGCCCTTACTGTCAAGATAATAGCGGTCACCGTCCAATTCCAGCCAGCCGGTCACTTTGGTACCGTCGTCCTGAATGTATTGCCACTGATCTTCTTCTGTCTGTTGCCATTCGCCTGCAAGTGCCGGGAACGTGCTGAGAAGGAGACAGGTAATGGTTAAAACCAAGGTTAATCCTGTTCTGCGTTTCATAACAGTTCACCCTTTCTCTCTTGATTGTGGTTTCATTATAACAACGAGATTCGGCTCTGGCAATAGTTTCCGCCGTATTGTAAGGTTTTCTGATGAATTGTAAGAAAAATGTTAATAAATATGGATTGCATTAAAAAAAAACAATAATTTGTGGATAAAGGGTTCCACAAGAGGTGGTATTGTGGATGAGTATGAAAGGTCAGATGTGGTGGGACGACAGATTCTTGACGAAACCGACGTTTTTTGTCGAATTGCGCGATGGGTTTTGCTTTTCAAAATGAGAAAAAATGATTATAGTGGAGATGTTAAAACAAGACAGAAGACAGATAGGGGGGAGAGAATGGTGGAAGTGTCAATGAATGATCTGGGACGGCTTATAGAAGAAAATAAACGTCTGAAAGAAGAAAATGATATTTTATTGAAAACGGTTGAACAGATGAACCGGACGGTGAATCGCCTGCTCAACCGCTTTCTCACCGGTCAGGAAAAAGAGTAATGCGGTAGCGGTTCGTTAAGCTGTAACTGTTAGGAAATGTGTGATGAATCGGGGCTGTGCGGCAGCTGCGTCGTTTCTTCAAGCTGATGTTCCAGGTCTTTTGTTTTTCTGAGAAGTTCCCAGATTGTCTGATGCATCCAGTTGATGGTTTCGTTTAATTGCAGGTTCTCGGCTTCCAACTCCTGTATGCGGGCAGATAAACTGCCGATGGCAGCCCGATAGTTGTGCGCTCGGTCGGCAGCAACGATACGCCCGGTAATGGACGTATGGCGATCCAGAATCCTTTGGATGATCAGAGAGTCCCGTTCTTCCAGACCAAGATTCATAAAGTCCTGATAGCGCATGTCAAGCCAGATCATTTTGATCTCGCAGTTGGGGCATACGGCATTTTTTACCAGTTGGTAATACGCATAACGTCCGCATTGCGGACAATAGTAGACTGATAGTTCTCTCATGGGAAACCTCCATTGGTAAAATGTGATGGTGATGGGAAAATACAGTTTCCTCATCTAATAATCTATAACGGATAACCTGACAGATTATTACAGATTTTTACGATTTTTTTTAAATTAATGGTGTCTTCATAAACAGACATACTTATTTGTGTATTTTTTCGCAAAAAAGGGACCAGAGCGTGAAGCACTGATCCCTTTTCATTGTCTTTTATTTCTGAATGATTCCGTTCACATCTACGGTCCAGATTTTATCATTTGCATCTTTGATATCTTTGTATCCGGTTCCAAGCTCTGGCTTTGCTGTGGATTTGGAAGAAGCAGATGCTTCCTGAATACGTCCTGCGGTGTTTACCAGGTAGGAAACGCCGTCCAGTTCAGCCGGTGCGTAGCGAAGGTCACGGTCTGCGTCCAGGCGGAGTCCGTTGTTATAAACGCTGTTGTCACGGATGCCGTGGAAGCCGCGTCCTTTGTTTCCTCCATCCGTGTGGAAGTACCAGGTCTGGTTTTCGCCCAGATCTTCGTTGTAAATGGTCTGTTTGCCTGTTTTCATCACGCCGTCCGTGCCAAAATAGAAGTTGGCGGTGCCGCCTTCTTCCAGGGTTACTTCCTGAAGTCCGGTCTGAAGTTCTCCTTTGGTGTTGAAGCCGAAACGTTTGGAATCAACCGTAAAGGTCTGAATGCCGGAGGATGCGTGGTATGGACGACCATTCTTAATATAGAAGATAAAGGTTTCGCCTTCCTCGCTGATCTCCGGTGCGCCTTCCATCTGATACCAGCCATTGCCGCGTTTTCCGTCAGCTTCATAGTACTGATAAAAAGCGATTTCCGGTGCATCTGCAGGAATCTCAGCAACAGCAGCATGGTCGGCAGCATCTGCGTTGGAGTCGGTGGCAATGTCAGCTCCTTCTGCGTCAACCAAAGTCGTATGATCGGTTGCTGTATCATCGGCAGCTGCCACGTCTGCCTGTTTCGGCAGTTTATACCATCCGGTTTGAAGAATTCCGTTTTCAAAAGTATAGTAATTTCCGTCAATCTTTCTGTCTACCTGATTCATGACCATTCGGCCTTTGGAATCAAAATAGTGCCATACCAGATCTTCTTCCGGGTCCTCGGACTCGTTCTCCAACTGAATCCAGCCGGTTTTCATTACTCCGTCGTTCTCATCGCCCAGATAATAGGTGAACCCGTCCAGTTCCAGTTTTCCGGTTTGCATGTGTCCGTCATTGTTGAAATAATACCAATTGTCGTCGATGGCATGCCATTTGGAAACGACAGATTTTCCATCTTTTCCGTAATAATACCAGTATGCATCCGGGGCTTCATCGTCCCATTCATCATCGTTGGCAACACTGACCCACTGGTTGTAGACACGTTTTCCTTCTTCATTAACATAATACTCGTCGATCATGGAAGAACGTGCGGTATTGCCGTCTTCGTCCAGATAATACCAGTCGCCGTCTTTTTTCTTCCAGGAATCGGTCAGGTAATAGCCATCGCTGTCTTTGTAGCGCAGTTCGCCGTCTTCTTCCACCCATCCGGCTTTTGCGGCATATGCGGTGTTGACAAATCCGGGAATTCCTGCAGAATATACAGGGGCTGCTGCGCACATCAGTGCTGCGGCAGATAGTACGGTAAACACTTGGATATGTTTTTTCATGATTTCGATACACTCCTTTTTGAAATGATTTAGTTGCTATGTTGGGATTTGGTTTATTCCAAAATCCGTAGTTACGATACGTTCGTGATTATAACGTAACGTAGAGTGCATGCCTAGTGAGGGTTGTTGGAAGGAGTGGAAGCCCGTGGATTTCTAGGTGCAACGTGGAAAGAAGTATGATATACTAGACGAAATGAATAGAAGAAGAGCAGATTTTTATCCGAAAGGAGAATGAGAATGAAAATTAAGGTTTCAAATTATATTGCACAGAAAGTGGTGGAGGCCGGTATCAATCAGGTGTTTACAGTTACCGGAGGCGGAGCGATGCATTTGAATGATGCGCTTGGTCATCAAGAGGGATTGCATTGTCTGTATCAGCATCACGAACAGGCATGTGCGATGGCGGCGGAAGCTTATGCGAGGATTCACAATAAAATCGGTCTTCTGTGCGTGACCACCGGTCCTGGAGGAACTAATGCGATTACAGGTGTGGTCGGCGGCTGGCTGGACTCAATTCCGATGCTGATTTTATCCGGACAGGTGCGTTATGATACAACGGCGCGCTGGACAGGTTTGAATATCCGGGCTATGGGAGATCAGGAATTTGAGATTACCAAGGCCATTGATTGTATGACAAAATACAGCGAAATGGTTATCGATCCGATGCGTATCCGTTTTTGTCTTGAGAAAGCTCTGTATCTGGCACAGTCTGGCCGTCCGGGTCCGGCATGGCTGGATATTCCGTTAAATGTGCAGGGTGCGTATATTGATCCGGAGGAAATGGTTGGATTTGATGCGGAAGATTATGAGGCAGGCGGTACAGGCTGGGCAGCTTTGTCTGCGCATGGAATTGCAGAAGATTATATAGGAAAAGGAGAGCGCCGTCAGCTTCTTCCGGCAAAAGTGACGAAAGAGCAGGTACGCGCCATTATAGAAAAAATCAAAGCTTCTGACCGTCCGGTGTTCAATGCGGGCAATGGCATCCGCATCGCTGGTGCGCATCAGGCATTTATGGAAGTAGTAACATTGTTGGGGATTCCTGTGGTGACCGGATGGAACAGCGAGGACTGTATGTGCAGCGAGGACCCGTTGTATGTAGGCAGAGGCGGCGGAATGGGCGATCGTCCCGGCAATTTTGCAATCCAGAACAGTGATCTGGTATTTTCTGTTGGAAGTCGTCTGAGCATTCGTCAGGTTGGATATAATTATACGACATGGGCGCGAGAGGCATATGTGATAGTGAATGATATCGATCCGGAAGAGCTGAAAAAACCGAGTGTGCATGCAGATATGCGTGTACATGCGGATGCGAAAGATCTGTTGGAAACGATGGCGCAGGTTTTGAAAGAAGAATACAGCGGAGAACTTCCGTTATTTCATGGCGGAAAAGGGCTTCCCGGCATGAGCTGGAATGACACCTGTCGGCTCTGGAAAGAAAAATACCCGGTAGTTCTGCCGAAACATATGGAGCAGGATGATACCCGTGAAGCGAATGTTTACGCTTTGGTACAGGAATTGAGCAGTCGCCTGAACGAGAATCAGATCACGGTTGTGGGCAATGGTTCCGCGTGCGTGGTAGGGGGACATGCTTATATCATCAAGAAGGGGCAGCGTTTTATCAGCAATTCCGCAATCGCATCAATGGGATACGATCTGCCGGCAGCAATCGGTGCCTGCATGGCAGCATGGGATCCGGTGTATGTGAAAAAAGAAGGACGTCCGGAGGATATCATTCTGCTGACTGGAGACGGCAGTATTCAGATGAATCTGCAGGAATTGCAGACCATCATCCATCATAAAATGCCGATCAAGATTTTCCTGATCAATAATGGCGGTTATCATTCCATCCGCCAGACACAGAAGAATTTCTTTGGCGAACCCCTTGTCGGTATCGGCGTGGACAGCGGTGTGGACGGCAATGATCTGAGTTTCCCGGAGATGGAGAAACTGGCGATGGCTTATGGATATCCGTATGTGGCAGCGCATCACAACAGCGAACTGGCAGAGGCGGTAGAGAAAACTCTGGCGATGGAAGGGCCGGTGATTTGTGAGGTATTTGTGACTATGGATCAGAATTTTGAACCGAAGTCTGCGGCGAAACGTCTGCCGGACGGAACGATGGTATCTCCGCCGCTGGAGGATTTATCTCCTTTCCTGCCGGAAGAGGAAATGGATGCGATGATGATCATCCCGCGAATGAAATAATTGGGAGAAAAAATATGAGGGCAGTAGTAACGGGAGCGACCAGCTTTATCGGATCGGTGGTGGTACGCCAGCTTCTGATGGAGGGGCACATGGTTTGTGCTGTTGTGCGTCCGGGAACAAAAAACATGGATCATTTGATGAGGCAGATACCGGTCGAATGTCAAAAACAACTGATACTGCAGAAGCTGGATATGTGTGATATCAAATGTCTTTCAAAGCTGCTTGGAGAAACGGTGTGGGATGCGTTTGTCCATGTGGGTTGGGACGGAGCCGGAAGCGACAACCGTACCAAACGGGATGTGCAGCAGCTGAATGTTGTGCATTCTCTGGAAGCAGTGCGCACGGCAGCGGAGCTTGGCTGCAGCCGGTTTTTATTTACCGGTTCGCAGGCAGAGTATGGCGTTTATCATCAGCCGATCACAGAGGATATGGCGTGTCATCCGGTGTCAGAATATGGAAAAGCGAAGACAGAATTTGCAAATCAGGCGAAAAACCTTTGCAAAATCTTAAAAATGGAGTATATTCATACGAGAATATTCAGCGTGTATGGTCCTGGAGATCATCCCTGGTCTCTGGTGAATACCTGTCTGAAGACATGGCAGCAGGGCGGTGAGATGAAGTTGGGAGAATGTACCCAGAAGTGGAATTTTCTCTACATTGAAGATGCGGCGGCAGCGTTGATTGCCCTTCTCAAGTACGGAAAAGGCGGCGTCTACAATGTAGCAGGAGAGGATACCAGGGGACTGCGTGAATATATAGAAGAAATGTATGCATTATGCGGAAGTCAGGGCAGTTTTGTTTATGGCGAGCGTCCGCAGAATGCGGAGGGACCGGCAGATTTGATGCCGGTTATCACGAAGATCTGTGAGGAAACCGGGTGGAAACCTGGAACCTCGTTTGCGGAGGGAATCTATGAAACATTGCATAGCCTGCGGGAGGGAATTGCCTGAGCAGCCGTTGTTTGTGCTGAATCATGCACCGGCATCGGCTCAGGATATTCCGGATGCGGAAGAAGTAAAATCAGATCAGGGAGTGACATTGAATCTGTGCCAGTGCCGTCATTGCGGTCTGGTACAGTTTGATTGTATTCCTGTTTCTTATTATCGCGATGTAATCCGTGCCAGCGGATTTGGAGCGACGTTGGTGGAGCTGCGGCGCAGCCAATACCGTCACATGATCGAAACCTATCATCTGGAAGGCAGAAAGTTTCTGGAGGTGGGCTGCGGAAGAGGCGAATTTTTGCAGCCGCTGCGGGAATTTCCGGTCGAAATCTATGGTGTGGAACATCGTCAGGAACTGGTGGATATTGCGGTGGAGAACGGACTTTCCGTGTGGAAAGATTTTCCGGAGACGGAGGATCATGTATTTGCAAACGGACCGTTTGATGTTTTTTTGTCTTTTAACTTTCTGGAACATCAGCCGCATCCGGATGTGATGCTGAAAGCGATCTGGAATAATTTGTCGGCGGAAGGAATGGGAGTGGTGACGGTCCCTGCGCTGGAATATATTCTGGAACATGGCAGTTATTATGAATTGATTCGTGATCATATCGCTTATTATTCCTTTGATACGCTGAGAGGGCTGTTGGAGCGATGTGGATTTGAAGTGTTGGAACAGGAAATGATCAATCGCGATACCATTTCCATGATTGTAAAAAAAGTTTCTATGCGTGAAAAGCAGCAGGCTTCGGGAAACCTTCCGGTGAATGGGATTTCCGTAGAACCGATGCTGAAAAGTTATGAGATTTTGAAAGATGAGCTGAGCAAGCTGCTGAATGAGTGTTATGAGGAAGATAAAAGTCTTGCAATCTGGGGAGCCAGTCATCAGGGATTTACGTTGGCATCAACCATGGAGCTGGGGGACAAAGTGTCCTATATCATCGATTCTGCTCCGTTTAAGCAGGGCAGGTTTGCGCCGGCTTCTCATCTGCCGATCGTGAAGCCGGATCATTTCTTTGAAGAACCGGTGGATGCGATTCTCATTGTGGCTCCGGGCTACAGCAGGGAAATTGCCGGTATCATCCGCGAGCGGTTCGGCACGGATGTGAAAGTCATGACGTTGATGACCAATCACATCGAGGTGTTGTGGGAGCCGGAACAGTAAAGGAACAGAAGTTATGATAGATTTAACAGGAAAACGAATCGTGATGACCGGTGCGACCGGTTTTATTGGAAGAAATGTGGCGGAAGAGCTGCTGTCACGGGGGGCAGTTGTATTTGCGTTGGTCCGGCCAGAGTCGAAGCAGAAACATTTGCTTCCGCTTCATGAGCATCTGCATCAGATATCCTGCAGTCTGGCTGACGTGGGACGGTGTGTGAAAAAGATTGGGAATGCGGATGCGTTTTTTCATATTGCATGGGGAGGCGTTAACCGGGAAGAAATCGATTCTCCAATCGTGCAGGCGGCCAATGTCGCGGCTTCGGTTGATTGTGTGTATGCAGCGAAAAAGCTGGGATGTCAGGTATTTATGGATGCCGGTTCCCGTGTGGAATATGGTATTCAGCCGGATGGTGTGATGTCGGAAGAGCGGGCGTGCAGTCCGGTCAATGCATATGGAAAAGCAAAACTGGAATTTTATCGTCAGGCAGCTCCCATCTGTAAACAATACGGTATGACATATTATCATCTCCGGTTTTTCAGCGTTTATGGAATCGGGGACCATCCATGGTCTATCATTTCCACGCTGGTGAGAGATCTGCCTCTTGGAAAGAAGGTTTCTTTGAGTGCCTGCCTCCACCGCTGGAATTTTATGAATATCCGGGATGCGGCAAGGGCGGTTGCGGAACTGTATCGGTTCAGCGATCAGCATGCAGGGGAGTGTCATGCGGTTAATGTGGCTAGTGAGGATACGAGAGTGCTCAGGGAGTTTGTGGAAGAAATCTACAGACTTTGCGGGGAAAGAGGTCAGCTGGAATTTGGCACCTTTGTGCAGGCAAAGGAAGGGGCTCTTTCGATTTGTCCGACTGTGGGGGTTTTGAATATGCTGACAGGCGGAACGTGGCAGGAAATGATTTCGTTTGCGGACGGGATCCGTGCCATGCTTCATGCCCAAGGCAACTAACTGGAGGAAAAAATGAAGAAGATCAGTGTACTGATTCCCTGTTATAATGAAGAAGAAAATGTAAGACCGATCAGTCAGGCGGTGGTGGAAACTCTGGAGCGGGATTTGCCGCAGTATGATTATGAGCTGGTTTTTATTGATAATGATTCTACCGATCAGACGCGGCCGATCCTGCGTCAGCTCTGTCAGGAAAATCCGAAGATCAAGGCAATCTTTAATGCGAAGAATTTTGGACAGTTCAATTCCCCGTATCACGGAATGCTGCAGGTGACCGGGGATTGTGTGATTGCTATGGTGGCAGATTTCCAGGATCCGGTGGAACTGATTCCCAAATATGTGAAGGAATGGGAAAATGGATATAAAATCGTTATTGGCATCAAAACCAGCAGTCAGGAAAGCAGGATCATGTATTTCCTGCGCAGCTGTTATTATAAGACGATCAAGAAATTATCTGATGTAGAGCAGATCGAACATTTTACCGGTTCCGGTCTGTATGATCGGGAGTTTATTGAAGTTTTAAGAAAACTGGATGATCCGACTCCGTTTTTGCGCGGCATTGTGGCGGAACTTGGGTTTAAGAGAAAAGAAATTCCGTATGAGCAGCCGCAGCGCCGTGCGGGTAAAACTCACAACAATTTTTACCGGCTGTATGACGCGGCAATGCTGAGTGTAACTTCTTACACGAAGGTGGGTTTGCGTCTGGCTACATTTATCGGTGCATTCAGTGCAGGAATCAGCATGTTGGTGGCACTGGTTTACCTGGTCATGAAGTTAATCTGGTGGGATCGTTTTCCGGCAGGGATGGCGCCGATGTTGATCGGGATGCTTTTCCTTGGGTCGGTGCAGATTTTCTTTATCGGGATACTTGGCGAGTATATTTTGTCCATCAACCAGCGTGTGATGCACCGTCCGCTTGTGGTGGAAGAAGAACGTATCAATTTTGATAAGGAAGAGAAAGACTGATGAAATATAAAATTGATGTAGTAAGGATCCGGGAAAATTCTATCACTCTGAACGGATGGATCATCGGAAAAACACCGGATGTGAAGACGTATTTTGAGGTGCTGGATGAGGAACGAAAACCGGTAGAATTCCGGTATGTTGCGACCCGACGTGATGATGTGAGCCAGATTTATTTCAAACAGGTTTATGATAAAGAATTTGGATTTGATATCCAGTTTCCTTACGAACGAGGCAAAAGCTACTGGCTGATCTTGCGTTGTGACGGCAGAACTGCCCGAATCAAATACAATGAAGAGCTGATTGCGAAGCGTTCCAGTGTGGCGCATAAGCGTGTAGAGAAAATAAAAGATCTGATGAATATGGAAACGGTCCGTGTGGCATGGGAATTTGGTAAAAAACATGGTCTGAAAGCGTTGTTTTTAAAGTCCAGGCATAAACTGCAGGGATTGGATAACGATTATGATTATGCTGAATGGTATGATCTGACCAAACCGACGGAAGAGGAACTGGCAAGGCAAAGAGAGACTGTTTTCCCATATCAGCCGCTGCTGTCTATTGTGATTCCGGCGTATAAAACTCCGGAAAAATATCTGCGGGAGATGTTAGACTCTATTTTGGCGCAAACCTACACCAACTGGGAGGTCTGTGTTGCTGACGGAAGCCCGAAAGGAGAAGGCAAGCTCGTCGAGAAGGTAATCAGACAGTACATGGAGATGGACAGCCGTTTCCACTGTGAAAATCTGGGGGATAACCTTGGCATTTCCGGCAATACCAACGCGGCGCTGAAAATGGCAAAGGGTGATTTTATCGTGCTTGCCGACCATGATGACACGATTCCGGAGCATGCGTTTTATGAGGTGGTTTCTGCTGTCAATGAGCATCCGGAATGTGATGTGCTTTATTCTGACGAAGATAAGCTGGATATGGATGGCGGTGCCTTGTTTGACCCGCATTTTAAACCGGATTTCAATCCGGATTTACTGACCAGTGTCAATTATATCTGCCATTTGTTTGTGGTAAAAAGGGAACTGCTGGATCAGGTCGGAGGTTTCCGTCATGAATACGACGGCGCGCAGGATTATGACTTTATTTTCCGTTGTACGGAGAATGCGAAGGGGATTCATCATATTCCGAAAGTGCTGTATCACTGGCGCTGTCATCAGGACTCTACGGCCAGTAATCCGGAGAGCAAATTGTATGCGTTTGAAGCTGGTTCCAGAGCAATTATGGCGCATTATGAGCGCGTGGGAATCCAGGCAAAAAAAGTGGAAAAGGGTGTGGACTACGGCATTTATCATACGACCTTTGAGATTCCGGGCACACCGCTTGTATCGGTTGTAATTCCGAATAAGGATCATGCTCAGGATTTAGATTTGTGTATCCGATCGATCATTGGGAGGGCAACCTATCCGAATGTTGAGTTCGTGGTGATTGAAAATAACAGTACGGATCGGGCGACGTTTGCGTATTACGAGAAGATTCAAAAAGAATTTCCGCAGGTACATGTCGTGTACTGGGAGCGGGAGTTTAATTACTCTGCGATCAACAACTTTGGCGCTCAGTATGCAAAAGGCGAATATCTTCTGTTCTTAAATAATGATACGGAGATCATTGCGCCGAATCTGTTTGAGGAAATGCTGGGCTTTTGTCAGAGAAAGGATGTAGGGATTGTCGGTGCCAGACTGCTGTATCAGGATGATACCATTCAGCACGCAGGTGTAGTCATCGGTTTTGGCGGCATCGCCGGTCACACATTTATTGGTCTGCATGAGGCGGAAAACAGTTATTTCCACCGCGCGATGTGTGCTCAGGATTACAGTGCTGTGACGGCTGCATGTCTGATGACGAAAGCATCTGTTTTTCGTGAAGTGGGCGGTTTTACCGAAGAACTGGCGGTTGCATTTAATGATATTGATTTCTGCATGAAGGTGCGGGCGGCAGATTATCTGGTTGTCTATGCACCATACGCGGTCATGTACCATTATGAGTCCAAGTCCCGCGGGTTGGAGGATACGCCGGAGAAGGTTGCAAGATTCAACCGGGAGGTGGCAGCCTTTGCCCGCCGTTGGCCGGATATTTTACACGATGGTGATCCGTATTATAATCCGAATCTGACGCTCAGAAAATCTAATTTTGCACTGCGGGATCTGTTAAAAGAAAAAATTGGCGAGCCTTATCCGCTGCCTGGTACACCGGAAGCAGAAGCAAAGAGATAGAGCTGTTGTCAGCGAGGTGAGTTATGAACAAAGTGACGATTATCATTCCAAATTACAATGGACTGCGGTTTATGGAGCCGTGTATGAAGGCGCTGGATGCCCAGATCTGCCGGGATTTTGATCTTCTGGTAATAGATAACGGTTCTTCTGACGGCAGTGTGGAATGGCTGAAAGAGCATGCGATCCCATCCATATTTCTGGCTGATAATACCGGATTTTCCGGGGCAGTCAATGTGGGAATTCAGGCGGTAAAAACGCCGTATGTGATCTTATTAAATAATGATACCGAGGCGGAACCGGGGTATGTGGGGGCTCTTCTTCAGGCAATTGAAAAGTCTCCCCGTATTTTCTCGGTCAGCCCGAAAATGGTGCAGCTTTGCCACCGGGATCTGATGGATGATGGAGGAGATATGTACAGCATCATGGGGTGGGCATATCAGCGCGGTGTCGGTCAGGAAGTGGAGCGGTATGATAAGCCGTGCCACATCTTTTCTGCCTGTGCGGGAGCTGCCATTTACCGCCGGGAAGTGTTTGATCAGATTGGTTATTTTGATGAAATGCATTTTGCGTACCTGGAAGATATCGATGTGGGATATCGGGCAAAAATTGCGGGATACTATAATCGGTATTGTCCGCAGGCGGTGGTGTACCATGTGGGAAGCGGAACCAGCGGATCCAAGTACAATTCTTTTAAAGTCAAGCTGGCTGCCCGCAATAACGTGTATTTGAATTATAAAAATATGCCGGTACCTCAGCTTATGATCAATGCGCTGCCGATTGCGGCGGGTATTGTGGTAAAATATTTCTTTTTTAAAAAGAGAGGATTTGAGAAAGATTATGCAGCGGGTGTGATTGAGGGGCTCCAGACCGTGAAGCAGACCAGAAAAGTGCCGTATCGGAAGCAGGATTTCTGGAATTATGCGGCAATCGAGTGGGAACTTATTTACGGTGCAGTGCTGTATATTTATGAGTTTACACGCAGGCAGATACGAAAAGTGCAGAAATAGATTGTTTCAGCATATATCATGCTGCTTAAAGTTAAGAGAAATTTAATAGAACAATTGTATTTTTTCGTGTATAATCAATATCATTGACTTACTATGCGTAAATACAAGGTGAGAAACATGATCAAAGATAACCAAAGGAGATTTAACCGCCTGCATGTGGTGCTGGATGCACTGGTCATTGTGACGGCATATGTGCTTAGCTGGTTTTTGTTCGTGCAGGTGACATTCAAAGGCACGGATATCGGTGTCCTGCCGGTGGGCATGTATATGTCGGCGTTGGTATTGATCGTGCCTGTGTATCTTTTGTTGTATACGATTTTCCATCTGTTCACGCCGAAACGCGTGCAGGGACGCAGGCAGGAATTTGCCAATATCTGCAAGGCGAACATCGTGGGCTTTTTCCTCATAACGATGGTGCTTTATCTGGGAAGAAGCAACCCGTTTTTGATGCATTTTTCCAGCCGGTTGGTTGGTGCATTTGCAGTAATGAATATTATACTGGAGACTCTGGAGCGCAATGTGATCCGCACGGTTCTCCGAAAGATTCGAAGCAGGGGATACAATCAAAAGCACGTGCTGCTGGTTGGCTACAGCCGTGCGGCAGAAGGTTATATTGACCGCGTGCTGGCAAATCCGGAATGGGGCTATCAGGTGCGAGGCATTTTGGACGATCACAAGGAGCGAGGGGAGGAATACCGCGGTGTTCGGGTGATCGGAACAACCGATGACCTGAAGGGGATTTTAGAATTCAATGTGTTGGATGAGATTGCCATCACATTGAGCCTTCAGGAATACGGCAATCTGGAAAAGCTGGTTGCGGCCTGTGAGAAATCCGGTGTGCATACCAAATTTATCCCGGATTATAACAATGTTATTCCGACAAGACCATATACAGAGGATCTGCAGGGGCTTCCGGTTATTAATATCCGCCATGTGCCGCTCAATGATCCGCTGAATAAAGGGATAAAGCGTGCGGTAGATATTTTTGGGGCACTGGTGGCGCTGGCATTATTTTCTCCGATCATGCTTGTGACAGCGATTCTGATCAAGTTGACATCGCCGGGACCGCTGATTTATAAACAGGAGCGTATCGGACTTCATAACCGTCCGTTCCGTATGTACAAATTCCGCTCTATGGAAGTGCAGGCACCGGAAAAAGAGAAGGGTCAGTGGACCACAAAGCATGACCCGCGTGTGACCCCGATCGGCAGATTTATCCGCAAGACAAGTATTGATGAAATGCCGCAGTTGTTCAACGTACTGAAAGGTGATATGAGCATGGTGGGACCACGTCCGGAACGACCGTTTTTTGTGGAACGTTTTAAGGAAGAAATTCCGCGGTATATGATCAAACATCAGGTTCGTCCGGGTATGACCGGATGGGCGCAGGTCAATGGGTATCGAGGGGATACTTCGATTACTAAGCGAATCGAGCATGACCTGTATTACATCGAAAACTGGACTTTGGGATTTGACTTTAAGATACTCTTTCTGACATTTTTCAAAGGCTTTATAAATAAGAACGCATATTGAGGTATCAAATATGAATCGAGAAAGAGAACTCTGGGAGAAAAGAAAGCGTGCCAGAGAAGCAGAAAAGGAGAAGGCTTTGGATATCATGGGCGATGCAACGGTGCGCCCGTTAAAACGGGAAACACCGGAAACGTCTGTGAAGGAAGAAATGGCGGCATCGATAAAACCCGAAACAGTTAAGCATTCCAGAAGTGCAGGAGCGAGGGGAACCGGTTTGGATGGAAAAGGCGGCTCTGAGGTACGCAGGCGTCTGGAAGAGGAAGCGGTAAAACGAAAAAAACGCAGACGGATGATTCTCATGGTCATTGCGGAATGCATCGCTTTGGTATTTATTTTTGGCTATGCCTATGTGGCAAGACAGCTGAATAAAATTCAGCGGCCAGAGGATTTTAAGATCAGTGAGTTGGAGACAAATGAACTGAATGTGGACACGGTTGAGACGATGAAAGGTTACTGGACGATTGCCATATTCGGTGTAGATGCCCGCAACAATGCAATCAATAAGGGAACCAATGCGGATGTTAATATGATCTGCAACATCAATCGGGATACAGGCGAGATTAAGCTGGTCTCGGTATTTAGGGATACCTATCTGAATATTTCTGAAGGCGGCTCTTACAACAAGCTGAATCAGGCATATTTTGTGGGCGGTCCGGAACAGGCAGTACAGGCGCTGAACCGGAATCTGGATCTGCAGATCAATGACTATATGACATTCAACTGGAAAGCAGTTGCAGATGCGATCAATGTACTTGGCGGTGTGGATATTGAACTGAGCAATGCGGAGTTCTACTATATTAACAGTTTTATCACGGAGACGGTGAAAGCGACCGGAGTCGGTTCGAAACAGTTGACGCATGCCGGTATGAACCATCTGGATGGTGTTCAGGCAGTGGCATATGGCCGTCTGCGCCTGATGGATACGGACTATGCCCGTACGGAGCGACAGAGAAAGGTCATTGCAAAGGCATTTGAAAAAGCGAAAACAGCAGATTTCAAGACATTGAATACGTTGATCGGAACGGTATTTCCGCAGGTTTCCACCAGTATTTGGGTGGATGATCTGGTAGCAAATGCAAAAAACATCAGTAAGTTCCATCTCGGCGAAACGACAGGATTTCCTCAGGCACGCGGAGATGCCAATATGGGAAAGAAAGGTGCTGTGGTCGTTCCTCAGACGCTGGAGAGCAATGTCATCAAACTACATGAGTTTTTATATGGAGATGCGGAATACACTCCGTCTCAGACTGTAAAAAATATCAGCGCCAAGATTGCTTCTGATACTGGCATGTACAGAGAAGGCCAGTATGTGGATCATGTAAGTACTGAGGGTGTCATTCAAAAACCGAAGGCAACAGCCGCGGCAACGACGGCGGCGGATGAAACAAAGGAATCTGTGGAGAAAACCTCAGCGGCGGAGACGGATGAGAGCGGAGAATCGACAGAACAGGAGACGGATGAGGATGGCAATCCGGTCACACGTCCAACGGCAGCAACAAAGCCGGGTACAAAACCGACGGCGGCGGAGACGGATGAGAACGGAGAACTGATAGAACAGGAAACGGATGAGGACGGCAATCCGGCAGAAACGAAAAAGAATGAGACAAAAGAATCTGAGACGGATGAGGACGGCAATCCGGCCAAGCGTGAAACATTGACTTCGGAAAAACCGACGAGTGCATCAGAAACCAGCTCAACGAAGTCGGAAAGCAGCAGTTCTGAGACAGAAACTACTTCCGGAACTGGTGTGACTACGCGTCCGGGAAGTACCACAGAAACGACAGCCGGTCATATGACGAGTCAGGTACCGGGCAGCAGTAATAGTCCTTCGACAGGAACCTCTTCCGGCAATGGTGTGGTCAGTGCACCGGGAGCAAGTACAGGAACGACGACAGGAAATACTACCGTTAAAGCACCGGGCAGCAGCAGTTCTTCTTCAGAAATTACAAGTCCGGGAACCGGTACATCAACGGTACCTACAGCAGCGGTTCCGATACCGACTACAGCGGCTTCGGCAACAGGAACTGTGGCAGCTCCGGGGCATTGATAAAGCGGTCGGGAAGAGGCGGCAGGAGGAATATAATATGTTTGCCGGCAGTTCATAAATTCATTATAATTCCATCACAATTTAATCACAAATTGCTGATATATTTTATTTCAACAAGAAAAGGAAACCTTCTGTTGAAAGGAACAGATCGCAATATAGAGTTTAAGAGAAAGGGGTTATAATATGTACGAAGATAACAGAGACAACATCAGAAATGATGAACATAAGGATGAATGGACGGAGAACAGCAGTCAGAATTCTGTAACTCCGGAACCGAGGTCACAAAATGTCGAGGAACCGAATAGCCGGAATCAGTATGGATGGCAGCCGCGTCAGACGGTGCAGCAAAGTCAGGCGGAGCAGCAGAATTGGACTCGCCAGCCGAATGTACAGCCGAACCGCCAGGAGCATCCAAAGAAGAAGAGTTCCTGGGGTGTGAAAATTGCTGCAATTGCTGCATCTGCACTATTATTTGGCGTGATTGCAGGAGGTACGATGTTTACGGTCAATACTTTAGGTGAGATCGTAAAAGGACAATTGATTCCTCAGACGCAGACGGAGACACAGGCACAGGCACAGGTTTCTGCTGCGGTACCACAGACACCGCAAGCAAATCCGGTATCAGGGCAGGTGACTTCCGCAGTTGTGATGGATGTGTCCGGAATCGTAGAGCAGGCAATGCCGTCTGTTGTAGCAGTTCACAATACGATGTCGGTAGAACAGCGCACCTGGTTCGGTCCGAGTTATACCGTAGAAGTGCCGAGCAGCGGTTCAGGCATTATTGTTGGACAGAACGGGGAAGAACTTTTGATCGTTACCAACAATCATGTGGTGGAGGATTCCAAAGAACTTTCCGTTACATTTATTGATAATTCGGAAGTGAAAGCTGCCATCAAGGGTACGGATTCCGAAAGTGACCTGGCAGTGATTGCGGTATCAATCAGCGATATTCCGGCGGAAACGATGGGGCAGATCAAGGTAGCTACGCTGGGTGATTCTGATGCTTTGAAGGTAGGTCAGGGCGTGATCGCCATCGGTAATGCACTGGGTTATGGACAGTCTGTGACCGTTGGTTATGTGAGCGCACTGAACCGTGAAGTGCAGGCGGAGGATTCCACTACGAGAACACTGCTTCAGACAGATGCAGCAATCAACCCTGGCAACAGCGGCGGTGCATTGCTGAATATGAATGGAGAGGTAATCGGTATTAATGCAGCAAAATATTCTTCTACTGAGGTAGAGGGTATGGGCTATGCGATTCCGATTTCTCAGGCACAGGATATTATCAATGAGCTGATGAATAAGAAAACCAGAGTTGCCGTGGACGTAGCAAATCAGGGATATCTTGGAATTCAGGGTCAGAATATTGATGAGTCTGCGGCATCCATGTACGGAATGCCAAGAGGAGTCTATGTTTACCGCATCGTGGAAGACAGTGCAGCATCCAAATCGGATCTGAGAGAAAAGGATATCATTACTAAATTCGACGGTCAGACCGTTCGCAGCATGGCGGATCTGCAGGAAATGCTGACTTACTATGAAGGCGGCACTACGGTAACATTGACTGTACAGTCTCTGGAGAACGGTCAGTATGTGGAGCGAAATGTAGAGATTACACTTGCTACCAGACCGGTTACTCCGGATAAATAAAACAGAGAAAGAAACATACTCAGGGTGCCTTCGGGTGCTCTGAGTTTTTGCTGATTTTTGACGAGGGAGGATTGTTCTGTGGACGAAAGAGATGAGAGCCAAAAGGATCGACAGGAATATGAAAAAATTTGTTATATGTGCCGACGTCCGGAAAGCAAAGCAGGACGTATGATCATTATGCCGGGCAATATGTGCCTGTGTCATGACTGCATGCAGAAAACGATGGATTCGGTCATGGGAAGCAGCATGGATTTTTCGAAAATTGATATGTCGCAGCTTTCTGGTTTACCGTATATGAATATGAATTTCAGCAATATTGAGGATCTGCCGCAGATGCAGATTCCGAAAAAGCAGCAGGTGAAAAAGAGGAAAGAAAAGACAGAGCCGGAGTTTGAACTGAAAGATATCCCGGCACCGCACGTGATCAAGCAAAGACTGGATGAGTATGTGGTAGGACAGGAACATGCCAAGAAGGTGATTGCGGTCGCTGTTTATAATCACTATAAACGCGTATACGCGGACAGCCTGAACGCCGTGAAAAAGGATGACGCGCAAAAAAATGATGATGTGACCATTGAGAAATCGAACATCTTGATGGTGGGTCCGACGGGAAGCGGAAAGACTTATCTGGTCAAGACTCTGGCAAAGCTTTTAGATGTGCCGTTAGCAATTGCAGATGCTACTTCTCTTACGGAAGCAGGTTATATTGGTGATGATATCGAAAGTGTGGTTTCCAAACTGCTGCAGGCGGCGGATAATGATGTGGAAAAGGCAGAGCACGGCATCATTTTCATTGATGAAATTGATAAAATTGCGAAAAAGAAGGAAACTCGTACTCGTGATGTCAGCGGAGAGTCGGTGCAGCAGGAACTGTTAAAACTGTTAGAAGGCAGTACGGTAGAAGTACCAGTCGGTTCCAATCAAAAAAATGCGCTGACTCCAATGGCAACGGTAAATACCGATCACATTTTATTCATTTGCGGCGGAGCGTTTCCGGATTTGGATCATATTATTAAGGAACGTCTGACGAAGAAAAGTTCGATTGGATTCGGCGCGGACCTGAAAGACAAATACGAGGATGACCCCAATATCCTGCGTTATGTGACGAGTGCAGATCTGCGGGAATTTGGTATGATTCCGGAGTTTTTGGGACGTTTGCCGATGGTGGTTACGTTGGAAAAACTGACCATGGATCTTCTTGTGAAAATCTTGTGTGAGCCGAAAAATGCGATTTTGAAGCAATATATGAAGCTCCTGGAGATGGATGAAGTGAAATTGGTGTTTGAAGATGGAGCACTGGAGTGGATTGCAGGGGAAGCAATGAAGCGTGAGACAGGAGCCCGCGCGCTGCGGGCAATCCTGGAGGAATATATGCTGGATATCATGTATGAGATTCCGAAAGACCCGAATATCGGTACGGTTGTGATCACGAGATCATATTTAGAGAAAAAGGGCGGACCGTTGATTCAGATGCGGGGATAGGAAGTCTTTTCATAGATTCTGAAAAGACTGGTAAAGGTTCAGACTGCCATATCCCCACTGCCGGTTTGGATAGGAAAAATCCGGATTCCGGTCAGCACCGCGGGTTAGCAGTGATTTCACTGCTGCACCGTTGGCGGTTTCGTTATTTTGATCAACAATGGCCCAGGTAAAGAAATCAGCAGCGGCACCGGCAGCAAAGGCGGAAGCGACAGAGGTTCCGGTGCGCCGGGTGAATGCAGGTACCGTGGAGCTAATGGTCAAGGATGGTCCCTGCACGTCGACGCCGGGAGCAGCAAGTTCCGGTTTGATCTGACCGGTACTGCTGAAGCCGCGGCTGCTGTGGATGTAAATGCTGTTGGTTTTGTGGTCGTAGGCGCTGACGGTGAGTACCATGGGAACATTGCCGGGATCGGTGATGGTGGTGTCGGGATCGGCGCGCAAAAATATGGTATCATCAGAAACAAAGCCATGCATGGGGAGCCACATGTGAAAAGAACCGCTTACCTGTGCTGCGGGATAAATGCGGATGCGCCAGATGCCCTGCGCCGGAGTCTGGAATCGCATGAAGATCAGCTGGTTTCCGGAACCGGCTTCGTAAAGCTGATAATTTAAGGTGATCGTGGTGGCATCCAGACGAAATGGTATTGTTGCCTCGCTTCCTAAAGCAAGTGGAATTTGTTGAATGACCTCTCCGGATGGTGAGATGAAACCGATTTTGTAGAGTTCCGGACCGGATGCCCAAAATTCCAGACAGAATCCGGAATCGTTGGGACCGACGCGAAGTTCTGCTTCTTGATACGTCTGGCTGCCGTCTATGGTTCCGAAGAAATGATGACTGTAGCCGGTTTCATTTCCGGCTCCGGTTACTACCGAAAGTCCGCTGACTCCGCGAAGTCCCTGGAGTTGAAAACCCAGCGGGGAGGAACCGTCGTGACTGCCTTGATTTGTTCCGACACCAATCAGGATGACCAGTGGGCGAAAATATTTTGTGGCGAGACTTAAAAGAAAGCTGATGCCGGTCATGATGTCATTTTCCTGAAATGCAGGAATGTCGGGTCTGATGAGAAAAAAATCTCGCAGATATTGTTTCGCTGGTTTTAATTTTACAATTGCCAGATCAGCTTTCGGAGCGGCACCGGAAAATTCCGTTGGTCGTTCCGTGAAATTTCCGGCTGCAACACCGGCAAGAAAAGTGCCGTGCCCTTGGGTGTCTTTCGAGGGGACAATTTGGAAGGGGTCATCGGAGGCGAGAGCACGATTGATCGTTTCCTGATCATAGACGGAACCGTAAAAGGGCTGAAAACCGGTGATGGATTCCAGCGGCGTTTCATATGGAATCGACTGATCCCATATGGACAGGATCCGGCTGCTTCCGTCGGGATTGCGAAAAAGAGGATTTGTGTAATCAATACCGGTATCAATGATGCCGAGGATTACGCCGCGTCCATTTGCCTGAAGAACCGGATGGTTGACGACCTCCGGGATGCCGCTGCTTTCCAGGGCGGTGGTGTCTAAAAGACCGTACAGTTTTGGAATTGCGTTGTAGGAGTAACGGTAAATGCTCATGGGGGCGATTTGGTCGAGACGCGCGTGGATTACTGCATAGCTGGATGTGATAAAATTGATGCATTCTGTTCTCGCACGATCGATCAAAGTCTGCGGATTCCATGTGGCATAACGGACAATGAAGTCTGCGTATTCTTCAGAAGCAGGATAGAGTTCACAGTTTGGCATATGGAAACCTGGGCTTTTTTTTACTATATGCAGCAAAAGAAAATTTGGCGATAGGACAAAATGAAAGGAACGCGGGAGGTGGATTTATGGTCTATTTTGTTTTGATAGGGCTTTTGGCAGCAGTTGATCTGGTTCTGAAAGACTGGATTGAAAAGCAGGATTCGAAGAATTTTCCAAGACCCCTTGCTCACACCAGAGAGAAAATCATGCTGTACCACAATCATAATGCCGGATTTCCGTTTGGATTTCTGCAAAAATACGGTACCGTAGTGCGTATGGTTCCACTGGTGGTTGTGTCGGGATTGACCGGTGTGCTTACTTATCTCATTTCAAAACCAGGAAAAACCTTGCAGAAATTCAGTCTTGCAGTTGTGATCGGAGGTGCACTGAGCAACCTTTATGATCGGTTTATTCGTCGTTATGTGGTAGATTACTTCAGCTTCCAGTTTGGCTTGTTGAAAAAGGTGGTATTCAATATCGGCGATTTGTGCGTATTTCTTGGTTCCGGCATCTTGATGATGATCGCAGTTATAAACGATATCCGGTGTTTTTTGTCTGAGTTTGTCAAATAGGAAAAAATTCCGGAACAGGCTCTTTTGGCAGAGTATCTTTATGCGGTGCACGAGTGTTTAGAAAATTTTCAGTTGACAGCGATAGGGAATCATTGTAAAATCCAATAATTACCAGCAAATATGTGAGAAGGAGATTGATTGAAACTTATGTTAGATTCAGGAGACAGTACGGGCATACAGATTCTGGTCCTGGTGGTGCTGCTTTGTTTATCCGCATTTTTCTCGTCTGCAGAAACAGCACTGACGACGGTGAATAAGATGAGAATGCGTTCTCTGGCGGAAGCAGGAGATAAGGCGGCAGCGAGAGTTATGAAGATTACAGATGACCCGGGCAAGATGTTAAGTACGATTTTGGTAGGCAACAATATTGTAAATCTTTTCGCATCATCGTTTATGACAACGCTGACGATGGAGATGTTCGGAAGTGCTGCAGTTGGTATTGCAACCGGTATTTTAACCTTGTTCATTTTAGTTTTTGGTGAAATTACGCCTAAGACGCTGTCTACATTATATGCAGAAAAAATTGCTTTGGCATATTCTGGTGTGATTTATTGGATGATGGTAATCCTCACACCGGTGATCTTTCTGGTCAACCAGTTATCCTATGGTGTTCTGCTGCTGTTTCGGGTAGATCCGAACAAGAAGAAAGAGGCCATTACAGAAGATGAGCTCCGCACGATCGTGGAAGTCAGCCACGAGGAAGGCGTTATCGAAAGCGAAGAGAAGAAGATGATCAACAACGTATTCGATTTCGGTGAGTCTGTGGCACGTGATATTATGGTTCCGCGTATTGATATGGTATTTGTGGATGTGGAGGCTGCGTATGAAGAATTGATGGAAATTTTCCGTCAGGAGCGATTTACCCGTATGCCGGTTTACGAGGGCAGTACGGACAATGTGATCGGTATTATTAATATGAAAGATCTGATCCTATACGATCAGGATCAGCCTTTTTCAATCCGCGATTATCTTCGTCAGCCTCTTTATACTTATGAGTTTAAAAAGACATCTGAGCTGATGATAGAGATGCGCAAAACATTTAATAATATCGTAATCGTGCTGGATGAGTACGGAGCAACGGCAGGTCTGATCACATTGGAGGACATGCTGGAAGAAATTGTTGGTGAGATTCGAGACGAGTACGATGAAGATGAAGAAGATGATGTCAAAGAGCTGAACCCGGGGGAATATCTGGTCAACGGTTCTACAAAACTGGATGATTTGAATGAGCATCTGGGACTGCATTTGGAGTCAGAGGATTATGATTCGATCGGCGGTCTGGTGATCGGTTTTCTGGACCATCTTCCGGAGGCAGGCGAGGAAGTTTCTTATGAGAACCTGCGGCTGGTGGTGGAGAGCGTGGAGAAGAATCGAATTGACACCATTCATATGTATATTTCTAAAGATGAAGAAACAGAAGAAAAAAGCGAGGAGACTGATTCCTGATGCAAACGACCTGCCAATGGCAGGTCGTTTGTGTTACCGGGCATCCGGAGGAAGCTGCCAACGGCAGGTTTAACTGATGATTCCCCCGAACATTCCGCTTGCCATGCAGCAGCCTAGTATTTTTAGAAACCGGTGGAAATCCGGAAGTGTTCCGTCTTCAAATAAAAGGGACAGCAGGGTGAGCAAAAGACAGTAAATGGCACCGATGAACAATCCCCAGAAAAAGCGGCGGGAGCCGGCGATCTTTCCGGCGACGAGTCCGCCGATCATACAGGCAAGTACATAAATGATATAGACGGCGATGCCGGTTTGACTTTCACTCAGATTCAGCTTGTATAGTGCAAGGGCGAGCAGCAGAAGAAGAAAACCGGATAAGATATAGGCGATGAGAAGTGCACGAAGTATGATTTTGGAAAACGAAGGACGCATAAGACTCCCTTTTGGAAAAATGGTTTGATTCAGTTTATTCAGCAGAAGAACTGGATATACTTTCTGTGGGATGTTTTTGAAAAAAAACAATTAAAATGAAAACAGCAAAGGAAAAGTTCCTTGACATGAATGTAAGTTTTGACTATAATGAAATGGTGTGCAAATACAGTATGTATTATTGCAGCAAAAAAGCTAAAAAGGCAACCAACAGACAATATCACAGGAGGTGAAAGGAATGCCAACATTTAACCAGTTAGTTAGAAAGGGAAGACAGACTTCCGTTAAGAAGTCTACCGCACCGGCTCTGCAGAAAGGATTTAACTCTTTGCAGAAACGTGCAACTGATACTTCTTCTCCACAGAAGAGAGGCGTTTGTACCGCAGTTAAGACTGCTACCCCGAAAAAACCGAACTCTGCACTTCGTAAAATTGCCAGAGTACGTCTGAGCAACGGTATCGAGGTTACCAGCTACATTCCAGGAGAGGGTCACAACCTTCAGGAGCATAGCGTAGTTCTGATCCGTGGTGGTAGAGTGAAAGACTTACCAGGTACCAGATATCACATCATCAGAGGTACATTGGATACCGCTGGTGTAGCTAACAGAAAACAGGCTCGTTCCAAATACGGTGCTAAGAGACCGAAAGCTAAAAAGTAATTAGGAACAGCAAAGCTATTTAAATTGTACCACTAACAGCAGTAAAATGGATGTGGGATCCACATTGTTCGGAAGTTGATATTGACCTGTAGGTTGCAGGAAATAGATATTTACCGCGCGAACACATTTTATGGAAACATGTGAGTACCTATGATCTGATTATTTATAATTAAGGAGGGAAGTAACGTGCCACGTAAAGGACATATTCAGAAAAGAGACGTATTAGCAGATCCTTTATACAACAATAAAGTTGTAACCAAGCTGATTAACAACATCATGCTGGATGGTAAGAAGGGTGTTGCTCAGAAAATCGTATACGGTGCATTTGCACGCGTAGAAGAGAAGACCGGCAAGCCGGCAGTAGAAGTCTTCGAAGAGGCTATGAACAACATCATGCCTGTTCTGGAGGTTAAGGCAAAACGTATCGG
>JBJEIZ010000074.1:0-5613 GCA_051877535.1 Brotaphodocola sp. | reverse complement strand
ATGAAACATTTCAGTTTATAAAACACAATAATGAATGGTTCTGTGATGCAAATGCGGATGGTGTATTGCAGGAGAACGAAATGAATGAAAACAGTGGTACTGAATTTTTAGAAGATGGAAGAATATCTGCAAGTTTCGTAGGAAATTATGACTACCATGGAGTTGAAGATGATGTTAATAGCAGCTATGGTTGACCAGACAAATTCCGTATGAAAATTACTACTTTTTTTGCGAAGAATTAATCGATACAAATTTTGATATTATTTATCAAGGCTGGATTAGGACTGTGCTTCTAATCCAGCCGTTTTTTGCAGAAAGTTTGTTGATGTAGGGACTCCAAAGACAAAAAGAAGATGTAGTGATGTTTCTTGAATTATTTTGTTTCCAGGACTATACTTATATGTAAGAAATTAAAGTTAGAACGGAAGTGTATTATATGGAACAGAACGGTAAAAAATATAAGATTTTGGTAATCAATCCAGGGTCAACATCTACAAAACTGTCACTGTTTGAAAACTCAGAGAATCTTATTACAACATCGGTCTTTCATGATTCTTCTGTTTTAAAAAGGTTTCCTACGATTAATGATCAGTTAGATTATCGGATGCAGGTCGTATGGGAATTTTTAAAAGAAGAAGGACATGACCTAACAGGAGTGGATGCAATTGTCGGAAGAGGTGGTGGATGCTATTCAGTTTCCAGTGGAACATATGAGGTTGATGAACTGCTGTTGAGTGATACCAGGTCGATAAAAAGTGGAATTTATCATGCATCTGTTCTTGGAGTGCAGATGGCATATGAGGTGCAAAAACGTTATGGTGGCAGAATGTTTATGGTTGATGCACCTATGGTTGATGAATTGTGTGATTTGGCGCGAGTTACAGGAGTTGATGGAATTTATCGGAAAGCTGGAACACATGTATTAAATGTAAAAGCGACAGCCAGAAAGCATGCGGTCTCTCTTGGCAGAAAATATGAGGAATGTAATTATATTGTTTGTCACATTGACGGTGGAATTTCCGTTTCCGCACATGAAAAAGGACGAATTATAGATGGAAATGACGCCAGCGGCGGGGAGGGACCATTTACTCCTACCCGCATGGGTTCTATGTCGGTTGTAGACATTATTCGTTTTTTGGAAAAAGGAACAGTCAAAGATCTGAAAGGATTGTGCAGCCAGACAGGAGGTTTCAGCAGTTATTTCGGAACTTCCGATTCCGATGTGGTGCATCAGATGGTAGAAGAGGGGAATCCGAAAGCGACTCGTGTTTGGAATGCGATGATTTATCAGATTAGTAAATATATTGGTGAAATGAGCGTAGTATTGAAAGGACAAGTTGACGGAATTCTTCTGACCGGAGGATTGGTTCGGTTTGATGATGTGGTTGAACAGATTCGGGAACGTTGTGAATGGATTGCTCCAATCACTGTGTATCCGGGCGAATTGGAGCAGGAAGCTATGGCAGAAGGTGCATTGCGGGTGCTTCGCGGAGAAGAAAAGGCGAAAAAATATTCGGGAAGACCTGTATGGTCTGGATTTAAAGATGAATAATGCTGCAAGATAATCAAACGGCTCAGGGATTAACGCATGTGATACGCGTTGCTTCCTGAGCCGTTTTTATTTCTTATGCCAATAGATTCCGAACCATTTCCGGTGTGAATATAACTTGAGAAACGTGATCAACTTCAATTTGATACAATGCATTGGCAGCCATATGCTCTGCGGCCTGCTCCAGATCACGGATACCGCTGGTATTGGCATACTGTTCCACGATGGCATCCAGTGCTTCATCGGTCACGATACATTCATTTTCATTCAGTCCCATGCGTTTCAGAACTTTCGGCAGTGCAAATTTCGAAAAGATGATCTTCTTTTCTTCTGCGGTATACCCAGGAATCTCAATGACTGCAAAGCGTGACATCAGCGGTGCGCCGATCTGACTCTTGTCATTGGCGGTTGCGATCGGGTAGACGCCGCCGGTCGGGATCATACACTCCATGTAGTTATCGGTGAAGCCAAGGTTGTCCAGCAGTGTCAGAAGGACATCAGCCGGGTTACCGTTGCCTTTGCCGGAAGCAGCTTTGTCCAGCTCATTGATGATAAATACCAGGTTGGATTCGCCTGCCATGGAAAAGGCTTCCATAATGATGCCTGGTTTTGCGTTGGAATAGATTCGGGAACTTCCTGTAAGCTGTTCCGGATCGTTGATGGAACTCATATCCAGGGTGGTCCACGGCAGTTTCAAGATACGTGCGACTGCATAAGCAATCTGAGATTTACCAGTTCCAGCCGGACCGACAAGCAGAAGACCATAAGCAGGAAGGGTGTGGGTACGATTGATCTGGATAATAGTTTCGATGATACGCTGTTTGACACGCTCCATGCCGTAAAGTTCTTCATCAAGAATCCGGCGAGCTTCCTGTGGGTCGATGGATTCAAAATAATTGTTCTTCCACTGAATGTTCATCATAATGGAAAGTGCACGCTGTGCGTGACGTCTTTCCTCCTGAGTAACTTCGTGGGAACGCGCAACTGCAAGGTTTCTTCTTGCCCAGAGGCGGATGTTATCCGGCAGGGTTCTTCCGGCACAGGTCATAAAATCGGAAATACTCTGTAAGCTGGTCAGCTTCATGTCATCACCGGTCTCATCCAGTTCATCATCTTCTTCCATATCGCCTGCCGGTGCATTGCTTGCAAATAAACGCTCAATCATGAACTGCAGAAAACCGTCGTCAGCAGAAAGTTTGCCGGCACCGCTTAAAGCAATCTCGCGGATTTTGTAAACAGCATAACCATCACTGCGGTTTTCGCCGGACAGGCGTACATTGATGTGATTTTTGCCCAGCCATTTTAACAGACAGACAAAACGGGAATCAATCTTTAAAATATCCGCGCTGAATGTGCCGTCTTCTTCTTTAAATTCAAAAGAAGTCTGTTTACTCGGGTTAGTAAAAATACCGCAGGAATGATGCTTCCATTTTCTGCTTCGATTGTCTAACAGCAGAATCGGTTTTTCCGGTGATGCGGTGGATTCGTTGGAATGAAACGTTGTATAAGTACAGACAGAGCCATTTGATGTCTCTGGTGCATCGCTAAAATCAAATATAGGCATGATGGTTGCTCCTTTGTAAAAAATATAATCGTAACCATCATATCATATTTTTAACATTATGTACAATTATTCTGGATGATTCTGATCCTGAAATCTTTTCGTAAGATGGGAAATATCCTTCGTATATTGTCTGCAGATTTGCTAGAATAAAACCATGTATGAATTAAGGAGGTACGCTATGGGAAGAATTATTGGTATTGATCTTGGGACAACCAACAGCCTGGTGGCTTACTGGGAAAATGGTGAGAGCCGCCGGATTCCGAATGCTTTGGGAGAATATCTGACACCAAGTGTTGTCAGCATCGATATAGATGGTACTGAAACATTTGAAGGAAGATGCGGAACGTTATCTAGGAGAAATGGATGATAGTCGTTGAAGAATCAGCTTTGAAAAGAGCCGGATGCGGAAAATCCGCACGTCCGGATCTGTGAGGGGTATGCCTCGTAAGGGGCATATCTACTCGACGACAATGGGTAGTTCACTCGATATTGGAGAATGGAAAAACAGTTAACGTGAGCGGAAGTTTTAAGCAGGTTGATCCGGAAAAACTGATTGATGATTGTCAAACTTATTATATGCATTTTAATGTTTTGGCAGAACTTTCTCCAGAGAAATATGTTGATATGGTGCTTGCTAATTCCCATGTGAAAGAGGCGTCGTCCTGGCTGGATTCGAAAGTGTTTTGTGTAGAAACTTACAGTTGTGAGAATTGATGATTTAGGAGAGTTGTATGTCATTTATCAGTGTTTTTGACGTGCTTGGACCGAATATGATCGGTCCGTCCAGTTCCCATACAGCGGGGGCAGCAGTGATTGCATTTCTGGCTCAGAAAATGATCGGTGGCGATCTGAAATCCGTAGAATTTACTTTATACGGTTCCTTTGCCAAAACCTACCGTGGTCATGGTACAGACCGTGCTCTGGTTGGCGGAATTATGGGATTTTCCACAGATGATACCAGAATCTGTGATTCTTTTCAGATCGCTCATGAGCGAGGTCTGGAATTTACCTTTAAAACCAACGAAGAGGAGACGGAGGTTCATCCGAATACGGTTGATATCCGTATGGAAAATAAAAGCGGACGCGTGATGACCGTGCGCGGAGAGTCTCTGGGCGGAGGCAAGGTAAAGATTGTTCGGATCAATCAGGTGAAGGTTCAGTTTACCGGCGAGTACAGTGCGGTTATCGTTATCCATAAAGACCGACCGGGCGTGGTAGCTCACATTACAAAATGTTTGAGTGACCGGGGGGTGAACATCGCATACATGCGCCTGTTCCGTGAGGCAAAAGGAGAAACGGCGTACACGATTGTGGAGTCGGACAACCATCTGCCGGAAGATATTGTGGACAAACTGCGTGAAAATGAAAATATTTACGATATCATGGTAGTTCAGTAGTGAGTGAGGAGAACGGAAATTATGGATTTTAAAAATGCTAAAGAATTACTGACTCTTTGCAGTGAGAGACAGATTCCAATCTCGGAAGTCATGAAGCAGAGAGAATGTGTTCTGGGAGAGACAGAAGAAACAGCAGTTGTGACTCGAATGAAACGTGCGTTGGAAATCATGCGCGAGTCAGCAGAATCTGCCATCCGAAAACCGAGAACGTCTATGGGGGGATGGATTGGCGGAGAAGCAAAAAAACTGGATAATTATTATCAGGAAGGGAAAAATATCTGTGGAAATGTTATGAGCAGGGGGATTGCTTATGCCATGGGCGTTTTGGAAGTAAATGCTTCCATGGGACTTATCGTAGCGGCTCCAACGGCAGGGTCCGCAGGTATTGTGCCGGGGACACTGCTGGCATTGCAGGACGAATACCAGATTCCGGATGAAGAAGTGATCGCAGCTTTGTTTAATGCAGGTGCTGTTGGTTATCTTGCCATGAGGAATGCGACGGTAGCAGGTGCAGTTGGCGGATGTCAGGCAGAGGTTGGAGTTGCCTCTTCCATGGCGGCATCAGCAGCAGTAGAGTTGATGGGCGGCACGCCGAAACAGTGCCTGGATGCGGCATCCACGGTATTGATGAATATGCTTGGTCTGGTATGCGATCCGGTGGCAGGTCTGGTGGAGTATCCGTGCCAGAACCGAAATGCAGCAGGAGTATCCAATGCACTGATTGCAGCAGAGATGGCGCTTGCCGGTATCAACTGTCGGATTCCATTTGATGAGATGTTAAGTACTATGTATACAGTTGGAAAACGACTTCCGGTCGAATATCGTGAAACTGCTATGGGTGGATGTGCGATAACCCCGACTGCATGTCAGGGCTGTGCAGGTGGATGTGGCAATTTGGAATAAGAACTTTATTCAGTGTCTGGGCTTTTCTTTTAAAGGAAGATGGCTGACCGTTGGAACAGACAGCGATGCTTGAGTAGTTGCAAATGCGAATAAAAATCACAAAAAAGCTAAAAAAGTTGTTGACTTTTGTCGGCGGTAGTGGTAATCTATATCTCGCCGCTGAAAAAGGCGGCAGACAACCTCAGAAATGACCGGCAACG
>JBJEIZ010000073.1:0-28629 GCA_051877535.1 Brotaphodocola sp. | reverse complement strand
AGTTCCTCTAAAACACTGCTTGCCAATTATTATCATCAACTCCCAGTCGTGAAAACATCAGTCATCCGATATCTTGCCTGTGTTGTCGGTCAATATTATTATGGAACAAATACCCATTTTACCATGACAGAGATTTTTCACCGTTCCAAACTACAGAAATTGTCAAATCCATTTTTGAACGTTCCCGATGTGGATATGAATTTCTCCTATCTGGAACAAAGAACATCATTGGAGCATCAGCTTTTTCTGGAAATATGTTCAGGAAACAAGAAGCAGGCTCTACATACTTATGACCATCTGTACAAAAAAGTACTTGCCTCAGCGCCTGCTGTATCCTCTAATCTGGAACTGACAAAAAGCTACAGTTATTCGCTCAATGTACTTTGCCGCCATGCTGCCTATAAAGCCGGTGTGCCTCCCACCGTCCTGCATATTTCAACAGCACATCATCACGATGCCATTTGCAGAACAGAATCCATAAGCCAGCTTCATGAATTAGATTCCAAGATCATTTCCCAATCCGTAGATCTGATTCAAACCCTTTTTTTGTCCCATTACGGAACGTATGCGCAAAAGGTCATTGAATATATTTTCACACATCTGAATTGTGAAATCACTCTGTCAGAACTGGCAGAGCACGTCCAGCTCGCACCAACCTACCTTTCTGCAGTTTTCAAGGATGAAACCGGGCGCTCTGTTATGGAATTCGTTATTGAGAAAAAGATGACCTATGCCCGTTTGCTCCTGAAAAACACGTCGGTTTCGATTCAGGAAATTGCACAGCATCTGGGATATCGGGATGTCAGTTATTTTAGCCGGGTTTTCCGAAAAAAGACCGGCATGACGCCATCATCTTACCGGTCTAAGTCCAATGTTGAGTCTGACTCACTCTAAAACTTCATCATTTCTTCCAACTCTGAAAAATAACACACGCCATGATATCTTCCATTCTCATACATTTGCCCGACAATCTCCCGCATGCGGGAATTCAGCCGGTGGTAGACCACCATCGGCTTCCAGGGGATACCAAGAATATATTCCTTTTGCCTGTCATCCAACATCCTCAGCTCCGATTCGAAATCCGGCATATCTCTTTGTATTCTCACCCCAAAATCACAGGAAACATATGCGGTTTTCTCACCATTTTTCTCGCAAAGCTCCGCCAAACTGTCCTGAAGATGAAAGAAAGGTCCGCCCATAAATGTCCGCTCTTTCCAGCAAAGAACTTGTTTTTTCTCTGACGGAGTCCGCACCTGCCGAAAGCTTCTTTTTCCATACCGATCAAATTCTGTCCTGTAAGAAACGTTCTCCTCAACTTCCTCCGTTCCGGGTTTCTCCAAAAGAATCATGCCCGACTGAACCATATGCTCCCAGACCGTTTTCTGCACCCGGTCGAAAGGAGTCGGATACTTTAACAGGTTTACAATCTGCTGCACTGTAAAACCACTGTCAAACAGATGTCGGATGGCACCGCCGCTGGCTGCTTCGTAAGTAAAATTGGATAAGGCTTTTTCAAAATATCGTTCCTCTGACATGGCATACAACGCTCCTTCCATCTTTATCCGACGATTCTATCACAAAAAAACCTGACGCGACCTTTTACTGATAAAAAAGAAAGCAATAAAGAATCTTTACTGCTTTCTTCCAGATATTCTTCACTTATTTCGCCTGAATATAACCCTGCGCAGTCAAAAGTTCTGCACACAGTACTGCACCGCCTGCCGCGCCGCGAACGGTGTTGTGGGACAGACCCACGAACTTATAATCATAAATGCTGTCTTCTCTCAGACGTCCAACAGAAATACCCATGCCCTTCTCATAATCCACATCAAGGCTGACCTGCGGACGATTATCTTCCTCCAGATACTGGATAAACTGAGCCGGTGCACTCGGAAGCTTCAGTTCCTGAGGAAGACCTTTGAAGTTCACCATACGGTCAATCAGCTCTTCCTTGGTCGGGTTCTTGCGGAATTTTACAAATACGGCTGCAGTGTGACCGTTCAGTACCGGTACACGGATGCACTGGCAGGTGATCTTCGGCTCTTCTGCTTTTACGATCACGCCGTCTTTGATCTCGCCCCACAGACGAAGCGGCTCCTGCTCACTCTTCTCTTCCTCGCCGCCGATGTATGGGATGATATTCTCAACCATCTCCGGCCAGTCCTTGAAGGTCTTACCGGCACCGGAGATTGCCTGATAGGTGGTAGCGACAACCTCATACGGCTCAAACTCTTTCCATGCGGTCAGAACCGGTGCATAGCTCTGGATGGAGCAGTTTGGCTTAACAGCGATGAAACCTTTCTGGGTTCCCAGACGTTTCTTCTGGAATTCGATCACTTTGAAATGCTCTGGATTAATCTCCGGCACTACCATCGGAACATCCGGGGTCCAGCGATGTGCGCTGTTGTTGGAAACAACCGGAGTTTCGGTCTTTGCATAAGCTTCCTCGATTGCACGAATCTCATCTTTGCTCATATCCACTGCACTGAAAACGAAATCTACACTTGCAGCAACCTTTTCTACCTCGTTTACATTCATAACGATCAGATTCTTCACTGCTTCCGGCATAGGGGTCGTCATTTTCCAACGTCCGCCTACTGCCTCTTCATACGTTTTTCCTGCAGAACGTGGACTTGCAGCCACGGTAACTACCTCATACCACGGATGATTCTCCAGAAGTGAGATAAATCTCTGTCCTACCATACCGGTCGCGCCAAGCACGCCTACTCGCAATTTCTTTTCCATAATTAAGCTCTCCTCATATATCCCCAGGTTTTCTTTCGTCTGTCTTATATCCCGGTTTTAGTTCCTGTTTATACTATCTCATATTTCCAAAAAAAGCAATAGTTATCTTTCATAAAAATACATTTGTTCGTATATAACGGACACTTCATTGCATGAACGGAAAAATGCACGTCTGTGGGGAACACCCAAAGCAGACACTTATAATCTTGTCCTGGTTCCTTTTCCATCCCGCTTTGCGATTTTCAGCCGATTCAACTGAATCTCTTTCATTTTATAAGTAATGACCGGAGTTCGTCCGATAAAATATACTTGCTCCAAACATGCACCATCATTCAGCCTGATCCCCCGCACACCGCGTGAATTCTTTTTCATTTCCGGAATCTCATCCAGTGAAAAGCGCAGGAACATATCATCCGTTGTCTGGAGCACCACTTCTGTCTCCTGACCTGTTATCGTAACCTGGATCAGCTCGTCTCCGTCCTGCAGTTTTGTGGACGCAACCGTCCTGTTGTTCGTCACAAATTCTTCCGCCGGAACCTGTTTCACCATGGCCATTTTCGTCGCAAAGAACAACATCTGCCCCTGCATGGCATGAAAACTGGTCATATACAAAATTTCTTCCTTATGTCCCTCATACTTGCTGATATTATCGACCGGAACTCCTTTGTCTTTTAATTTGCCATACGGCACATCCAAAACCTTAATCTGATGCATGCTTCCCAGATTGGTAAAGATGCAAAGTTTATCCGTATTGACACAATGAATGACATACCGATACTCTGTATCCACTGCCTCCTGATTGCGATCATAGGTCGAGCGGTCGAACAATTTGCAGTAGCCAAAGCGGTCCATCACAAACACTACTTCCTGCACCTCCATCGGTGCTTCTATATAAACAGCCTCTTTGCTGTCCTCGATCAAGGTCTTTCTCGGAACTGCAAATTCTTTTTTTATGTTATCCAGATCATCTTTGATAACCCGATCCATATTTTTTCGGCTCTTTAAAATCTTCTCATATTGCGCAATTTTTTTCAGACACTCTTTGTATTCTTTTTCTAATGCCAGAATTTCCAGACCAATCAGTTTATACAAACGCATTTCCAAAATTGCCGTTGCCTGTTTTTCTGTAAAACGCAGCTTTTTGGCATCTTCCTCAAATCCCGCTGCGCGAAACGTAATTTTTGAAGTATCTCCTTGCATCAAACAGGCTTTCGCATCTTTCAGATTTTTAGATCCCCGCAATATGGCGATGATCAGATCAATCACATCACAAGCCTTGATCAGACCCTCTCGGATTTCCTTGCGCTCCAGTTCCTTATCAAGCAGCGCCTGATATTTACGGGTATTGTTCTCATACTGAAAATCCAGATAATGCTTCAACACCCCACGCAGGTTCAGCGTCTCTGGTCTGCCGTTTGCAATTGCCAGCATATTCACACCAAACGTGTCTTCCAGTTTGGTCTTTTTAAAGAGCAGATTCTTGATTTTCTCAATATCTGCATCTTTCTTCAATTCCAGAACAATACGAATTCCTTCCTTGTTGGACTGATTGGAAATGTCCACTACATCCGGCATTTTTTTTGATTCAACCAGATCTGCCACATCCATCAGAAATTTATTGATTCCCGCACCAATCATGGTATACGGAATCTCACTGATGATCAGCTTATCCTTGTCTGCCCGGCGTTTGCCAAGTTCCACTTCGATCTTGCCGCGCAGCCGAATCTTACCCACACCAGTCTCATAAATATCCTGTAAATCTTTTTTATTGGCAATGATTCCTCCGGTGGGGAAATCCGGTCCCGGCATATACTGCATCATTTCTTCTGTTGTCATCTCCGGATTGTCAATGTATGCCTGAACCAGGTCAATCACTTCACCCAGATTGTGAGGCGGAATACTGGTACTCATACCAACCGCAATGCCTTCTGCACCATTGATCAGCAAATTCGGAACGCGCACCGGCAGTACTTCCGGCTCCTTTTCAGACTCATCGTAGTTTGGGACAAAATTGACTGTCTTATCCAGATCTTTCAAATAAACTTCTTCCGCAAATTTCTGCAGACGCGCCTCCGTATATCGCATGGCAGCTGCGCCATCTCCTTCAATGGAACCGAAGTTTCCATGACCGTCTACTAATGCCATTCCTTTTTTAAACTGCTGTGACATCACTACCAGCGTATCATAAATAGAACTGTCACCATGCGGGTGATATTTACCCATCGTATCACCGACGATACGCGCCGATTTTCTGTGCGGTTTGTCATGTCCCAGCTTCAGTTCACTCATATCGTAGAGCACACGACGCTGTACCGGTTTTAATCCATCGCGGGCATCCGGGATGGCGCGGGCAGTGATAACACTCATGGAGTAATTCAGATAACTGCGCTGCATCTCCTCGGAAAATTCAGTTGTTAATATCTTTTCAGCCATGTTCTTCTCCTAATCCTCTGCCTTTTTATGCATCAATCTCCGCTTCATCCGCATGATCATGAATAAACTGTCTTCGCGGCGGCACATCACTGCCCATCAGCATTTCCGTCACCTCCGAAGCCATACGTGCATCTGCGATTTCCACACGTTTCATCACACGGCGTTCCGGATCCAGCGTAGTCTCCCAGAGCTGTTCCGGATCCATCTCGCCCAGACCTTTGTATCTCTGCAGACGAAAATCACCCGTATGTGTCTTGCGGTAACGTTCCAGTTCTTTATCGTCATAAAGATATTGTTCCTGACCTCTGCTCGGAATGACTTTATAAAGAGGCGGCATGGCAATGTAGACATGGCCATTGGTGATCAAATCCGGCATAAACCGATATAAAAATGTCAGAAGCAGCGTATCAATGTGGCTGCCGTCGACATCGGCATCTGTCATCAGAATGATCTTGTCATAGCGCAGCCTGCTGATATCAAAATCGTTGCCGTAACCCTCAGAAAAACCACATCCGAAAGCATTGATCATGGTCTTAATCTCGGCATTTGCCAGAACCTTATCCATCGATGCCTTTTCCACATTCAAGATCTTTCCTCGGATCGGAAGAATCGCCTGATACATACGATTGCGTGCTGTCTTGGCAGAACCGCCTGCAGAATCACCCTCTACGATAAAAATCTCGCATTTGGATGCATCACGACTCTCGCAATTTGCCAGTTTTCCGTTGCTGTCAAAAGAAAAACGGCTCTTTGTCAGCATATTTGTCTTCGCCTTTTCTTCTGCTTTACGGATTTTCGCAGACTTCTCTGCACATGCAATAATGCCTTTCAGTACTTCCAGATTCCGGTCAAAATAATGCTGTAAACGATCTCCGCAGACCGTAAATACCGCTTTTGTGGCATCTGCGCTTGCCAGCTTTGTCTTAGTCTGTCCTTCAAAAATCGGATCCGGATGCTTTACTGCCACGATCGCCGTCATTCCGTTTCGGGTATCTGCACCGGTAAAATTCGGATCTTTCTCCTTCAGGATACCCAACTCTTTCGCATACGAATTGATCAACTGTGTAAATCGGGTCTTGAACCCGACCAGATGCGTACCGCCTTCCTGTGTAAAAATATTATTGCAGAATCCAAGAATATTCTCTTCAAACGTATCTACAAACTGAATCGCAGCCTCCACTTCGATGTGATCCAGCTCACTCTTAAAATAAATCGGATCGTGAATGACGCTTTTTCCGTGGTTCAGTTCTTTCACATAAGCAACGATTCCTTCCGGTTCTGCATAAGTGACGGTTTCTTCCTCCCCTTTCCTGCGGTTCTCATAAAAGATCGTCAGCTTAGGATTCAGATAAGCAGTCTCATGAAGACGGCTTTTCAGCCAGTCCGCTTTAAAACGAGTCTTATCAAAAATCGTATCATCCGGCAGGAAATTAATCTCCGTACCGGTTTCCCTGGTCTTTCCAATCGTTGGCAAAAGTCCATTTACCAGTTCAATAATCGGAATTCCCCGTTCATATGCGTCATGATGAATATAACCATTTTTGTAAACCTTAACATCCATATGAGCAGACAGGGCATTTACAACGGAGGAACCAACTCCGTGCAGACCGCCGCTGGTCTTATACGCATCATTGTCGAATTTACCACCTGCATGCAGAGTAGAAAGAACCACACGTTCAGCCGACACTCCTTTTTTATGCATCTCAACCGGGATACCACGTCCACTGTCCCTGACGGTGCAGGAACCGTCTGACTCCAGCGTAACCCAGATGTTGTCACAATATCCGGCAAGATGTTCATCTACCGAGTTGTCCACAATCTCATAAATCAAATGATTGAGTCCTTTCGTCCCCACACCGCCGATGTACATACCGGGACGCTTTCGGACTGCTTCCAGCCCTTCCAGCACGGTGATGCTGTCTGCATTATACTGTGTCTTTGCCATGATACTCCTCCATCATTTCTAACTAATTATAAACGAATGTCATCTATTATACTAAATAATCCCACCCAAAAGCAAGTAGAAAATCGAACTTACTTTCGGGATTCAAAAAAACAAATTCTCCTTGTAACACCTGAACTTTTGTTCTATAATACAATGATACCAGGGTTCATACACCAATAAGGAGGCAATATGTTACTTTTAAAAGGCAAAAGAGGAAAATCCATCGTGATTCACGGACTGGCTAAAACCGTCAGCGACGTCCACATTTATGTGTTTGACCGGATGCCGCTGTCCGTCCAGAATACAATCTACGTTTCTTCCAATTATAATGATCTAAATACACTCTGTGAGATGGTGAAAAATGATATGACAGAAGAATATACAGAAAAAGAAATGCTGGTCATCTATACCGAGCTTCCGGAAAAGGAGCTGGACGACGTAAAAGCGCTCCTGCTGGATCTGGAAGAACGCCAGTTCTGCAGAAATACCGTGCTTACCTGCAGATGATATGAGGATGCAGTCATGCTGACCCCATCGGGAATGTCAAAACGTTCCCAAAAAATCCCTGCACAGGAAACAACCGGATTGTTCCTGCACAGGGATCTCATCTTCTTATAACACCTTACTCAAAAAATCGATCGTACGCGGTTCTTTCGGATTCAGAATCACTTCTTCCGGAGTTCCTTCCTCCACAATATAACCGCCTTCCATGAAAATCACACGGTCCGCCACTTCACGGGCAAAACCAATCTCGTGAGTTACAACCACCATAGTCATGCCATCTTTTGCCAGTTCCTTCATTACAGCAAGAACTTCACCTACCATCTCGGGATCCAGCGCACTGGTCGGTTCATCAAACAGCATGATATCCGGCTTCATTTCCAATGCACGGGCAATCGCCACACGCTGCTTCTGACCGCCTGACAACTGACTCGGATATGCGGCCGCCTTATCTGCAAGACCCACACGTTCCAGAAGCTGCATCGCTTTCTCGGTCGCCTCATTTCTGGTCATCTTTTTCAGATGAACCGGAGCCAGAGTCATATTGCGCAGCACCGTCAAATGATTGAACAGATTAAAATGCTGGAATACCATACCTACATTTTCGCGCACCTTATTGATATCCGTATGCTTATCCGTCACATCAGCTCCATTTACAAAAATATGCCCGCTCGTTGCTGTCTCAAGCTGATTCAAACAGCGAAGCAGTGTGGACTTACCACTTCCGGACGGTCCAAGAAGTACCACTACTTCTCCTTCGGAAACATTCATACTGATGTCTTTTAAAACTTCCAGCTTGCCGAAATTCTTCTTCAGATTCTTTACCTGAATCTTATATTTCTTATCTTCCACGGCTCGTTCTCCTTTCAATCTGTTTGGCGATCTTACTCAGAGTAACAATAACGATCATGTACATGATACCGACGATTGCCCATGCCTGCAGCGGTTTAAAGGTATTGCCCATGATGGTCTTACCCACATTGGTAATCTCCGGAAAACCGATGACAGACAGGATCGAGGTGTCTTTCAATGTAATGATGAACTGGTTGATAATGGAAGGAATCATCGTGCGCACTGCCTGCGGAACAACGATCAAAGCCATACCTGCGCCATAAGAAAGTCCCAGACTTCGTCCGGCTTCCATCTGTCCCTTGTCTACGCTCTCGATGCCGGCTCTGATGATCTCAGCCATATATGCACCACAGTTCATGGAAAGCGCAATCGTTCCCGCCTGAAGCGCCTCCAGGCGAAAATCTTTAAAGCCAATATTCTGCATCAGAATCGGAAAACCGAAATAAATGAAATAAGCCAGCACGATCAGCGGAACACCTCGCACAGCATCAACATAAATCGTACCGATCAAATTCAGAAACCGGTTGTGCCCGACATTCATCAATCCGAAGATCATGCCAATGATCATGGCAAAGAACAGGGAAAGCAATGTCAGAAGCATGGTCTGACCAAGCGCCTTCAGCAGCATGGTGCCATATGTCTGAACGATCATAATCATATTCTGCCGTCTCCTTACTTAAACGTTCATGCCCGCGGACGCGGGCATTTTCCTATGTAAAGCCGATTACTCTGCTCTGTCTTATTTTTCGAGATATTTTGCAATGATCTCGTCGTAAGTTCCGTTTGCCTTAATGTCAGCCAGACCTGCATTGAACATATCAAGAAGTTCCTGATTGTCTGCGTTCATGATAGCAAATCCGTATGGAGCACCTTCACTCTCCATGCCAGCCGGAATCTGCAGCGGCAGGTTGCCGGTCTTGATGGAATCACCCATGATCGGGGTGTCTTCTACACATGCTGCGCTGTTGCCAAGGATAACATCCTGATACATAGTCGGTGAATCTTCGAATACAACAATTTCAAAACCATACTCTTCTTTCAGGCTGTTTGCAAAATCTGCGCCTGCGGTACCGTTCTTAACAGCTACCTTCTTGCCTGCAAGATCCTCAAAACCTGCAATATCGCTTCCTTCCGGTACAACGAAAGTCTGCGTTGCATCATAATAACCATCAGAGAAAATCCAGCCGGAATCGATACGTTCCTGCTTGATGGTTGCGCCTGCGATCAGACCGTCAGCCTGACCTGCCTGTACTGCTGCAACTGCCGCATCCCATCCGAGACTCTGCATCTCATACTGGAAACCCTGATCTTCTGCGATTGCTGCCATGATATCAACATCGATACCGACAAACTCACCTTTTTCATTGGTGAACTCGAACGGTCTGAATACGGTATCGGTTGCGATCACCCATACTTTGTCTGAAGCTGCTGCTTCGGATGCCGTAGCCGTAGCCTCTGTCTCAGCCTTTTCTGCCTCCGTTGCTGCCTCGGCTGCTGCAGGTGCAGCAGTGGTCTCTTCTGCCTTGCTGCCGCCGCATGCAGTCAAAGACAGAGTCATGCATGCTGCCATTGATAATGCGAATAACTTTTTCATAATTTTTCTCTCCTTTTTCTGCTGGGAAAGTCCCAGAAATTAAAGCTTGAAGGCGATGTAGACTCCTACACCGCCTTTGCTGCTTAGCTAACAGTATAAATTTTTCTTCTTGTATTGTCAAGGAAAAAACACAGAATCCGCCAAATGATGGATAAAACAGCCCGGCCATCGTTCATCAAATGAGAGACGCTGCATCTAAAATCATCTTGACTGCCTGATTTACTCCCAGCTTTTCCACATTGATCGTCAAGTCAAAGTTCCGGCTGTCTCCATAGTTCTTTCCGGTATAATATTCACAATATCGTTTTCTCGTTCTGTCTCGTCTTTTTGCTTCCGCAGCTGCCTGCTCAACCGTAACATGATCCTGCTCTGCCATACGTTTGACGCGCCAATCAAATCCGCCGTGAATGAACACATGAAGACAATGATCGTACTCTTTTAAAATATAATCGCTGTTTCTTCCCACGATCACACAGTTCTCCCGATTTGCCATGGTGCGGATCGCATCCTTCTGTGCCTCCCATAATTCCTCATCCAGAGGTTTGGCATTAAACAGACTCTGTGCAAATCCAAAGCTGCTCGGCACACGTTCATCCCACTTGCGTACCTGTTCCGGATCCAGCTTATGACTGGCAATCGCCGTCTGCAAAATGATGTCCCGATCATAAAACGAAATGCCCAGTTCTTTGGCCACACGCCGTCCGATGGTTCTGCCGCCCGCACCGTACTCACGTTCAATGGTAATGATTTTTTTCATAAGCGCTCCTCCTTCGCAAAGTCATAACTGCGACTTATGCAGTTCTATTGTAAAGCAAAGCGAGGATTCTGTCTATGTAATTTTAAAACTGAAGCACTCCAAGCACGGTTCCTGCAATCAGGCATACCAGGCTCACACCCCAGATCCAGAAGAAGCTGGCTTTAATATGATCTTTGATTTCTACACCTGCCAGACCGGTTCCAAGGAACGTCGCCGGTACGACCGGGCTGATAAAGGTTGCACAGTTGCGGCATACCACCATTGCGATTGCCGTATGCGCCGGATCTACACCGAACTGATTGCCGATACCGATCAAAACCGGAAGCAGTCCGAAGAAATAGGAATCCGTGCAGAACAACAAAGTCAGCGGTACAGAAAGGATACCGATGATGAGCGGTAAAAACCTTCCCATCGATTCTGGAATGAAGGAAGCCAGCACATTCGCCATGTGAACCATGATCTCACTTTCTTCCAGAACACCCAGGAATACACCTGCTGCCAGAATCGTGGAAGCCATCATCAGAGCCGGTCCGGAATGAGATTTGATGATTTTATTCTGCAGCTTGACTCCTGGATAGTTTACCAGAAGTGCAGCCGTACAGCCGATCATAAACAGGAAGTAAGACGGCACATCCACAAAAATCAGGCAGATGATAATAAACAATGTCAGAGCTGCATTAAAAGCAAATAATTTCGGTCTGGCAAGCTCATTTTCTTTCTCTTCTACATCCACAGCTACCTGCTCATCCGCATTTGCGCCTGCGCCGCGTTTTTTTTCAACATTTCCCCAGAACAATGCCGTTGCAAACGCAATAACCACTCCGACTATCTGCATCGGAAGCAGCTTCATCCATAACTCATTGGGATCGATGCCCAGTACCGTTGCGGAACGCATGGTCGGTCCGCCCCACGGCAGAAGGTTCATAACGCCCATTGCGGTAACGCAGATTAAAAGCAGTGTGGTCGGACGCATGTTCAGGCGCTTGTACACCGGAAGCATCGCCGGAACGGTAATCAGGAATGTGGAAGCACCGCCTCCGTCCAGATGAGCAATCATGGCAATCACACAAGTCATTAACGCCACACCCACAACATTGCTGCCCACTTTTTTCATCAGCGCGTTGATGATGCGGTCAAACATTCCTGCATCGGTCATAACACCGAAAAACAGCACTGAAAAGATAAATAACGCAGCTGTGGAATGGACCCCTTTCACTCCGTCAGCAATAAAATCTCCCATCTCTGAGATGGTAAATGTTCCGGTTGCAACCAGGATCAGTGCCGTAACAGCCGATACACCGATGAACGCCAGTGACGGTACGGTTACGTTCTTCAGCAGCAGGACAATGATCATAATGATGGTTGCAAATCCAAGTAATGCAAGCATTGTTTCATTCATGTTTGATACCCTCCATTTGTTTTGATGGTATCAGTATAAAAGCCCAACCTTACACCCCTTATCGTTTCTTCTTACAATTTGTTAAGAGAAGGCTTTCAGGTTGTTAAGGAGGGCTTTTTCATTCTCCGGATTCAATGATGCCTGCAGGAAAGGATGGTTTCCAGAATCGTCGTATCCGAAACCGGCTTTAAAAGATAGCCGTCAATAATGCCGTTAAATTTTGCTTCCACTATTTCTTTTGTAAAACAGTCTGTCATAATAATCTTTAAGATATCCGGATAAATGCCCTGGATGGACATGAAGAACGCGATACCGTCCGTATCTTCCAGGCTTTCATCCAGAATCAGGGCATCCGGATGCTCCTGCTTCAAGAGTTCTGACAATTCATTTCTGGTCCGGCATGTAGAAACCGGGACGTGCAGTTTTTGAAAATTTTTCTGAAGCATTTCCAGAACCTTTGCATTGTCATCCGCAATGATCAGACGCAGCGGTTCCTTTGCCTGCTCCGTAATAATCTGGTTGTCAGTCCCTGTTTCCATGACCGGGAGAATCACATAAAATGTGGAACCGGTTCCCGGCTCACTTTCCGCATAAATATAACCTTTATGGGACACAACAATCTGCTCCGCCAGGGCAAGCCCCAGCCCGGTTCCCTCGCCGGTCTTCTTTGTCGTGAAAAACGGTTCAAAAATCTGACGCAGCACATGAGATTCCATGCCGCAGCCGTTATCCCTGATCCGAATCTGGCAAAACAGTTTCCAGCTGTCTGAAGCCGGGTAAGCTGCCAGCCCTGAAATCTCTTTCAATTGTTCTCCGGTCAGGTAAGAAGTCTGAATCTCCACTTTGCCTTCCTGCTTTTTGATTGCGTGAAAGGCATTGACGCAGATGTTCAGAAGAACCTGGTTTAACTGCGTGGAATTGCCCAGAATACATTCCTCCCGCTTATCAAAATCCGTAATAATCTGAATGTTGGACGGGCAGATGGAACTGATCATTTTCACCGCTCTGGACATCAGCTTGCTTATGGAAATCTCTTTGTAAACAGTCTCTACATTTCTTCGGCTCATGGAGGAAAGCTGACGGATCACATCCCGTGCTTTCTCCGACGCCTCATAAATCTCCAATGCACTGTCATATTCTTCGGAATCCTCCGGTAGTTCCATCATAAGAAGCTCTGCGTGTCCCATGATAGGTGTCAGGAAATTGTTGAACTCGTGGGCAATTCCCCCGGTCATTGTACCCATCACCTGCAGCCTCTGCTGATGCGCCAGCATTTCCTCTCCGCGGTGTACTTCTTCCAAACGCTTATTCAGCTCCTGCAGCGTATCAATCTCGATGGAAGCCTTTTTCCTGTCCGCCAGCAGCTTTACCGTCAGTACAGACAATAACAAAATTGCTGCAATTACCCCCATATAAAGCAGAGAAACATCCCGAAATCCATGCTCGATCGGCAAATAAAAATCATCATAATCCACAACCGCACTGACCACCCAGAAGTCTTGCCCCAGCGCCGCAGGGGCATAGGCACTGATTTTCTTGACACGGGGAAGCTCCGGATTGCTCCACCAGTAGGAATAATATTCCGACACCCCGTCCCCACCGCTGCATTGTTCCCGGATCATCTCTTCCAGGCTGCTCAGGTCAACATCCGGATACAGTTCCTTTCGTCCCTCGATGACATGGATCCCCCACTGTTCCCGTTCCGGATGCATCAGAACCAGTCCGCTCGAAGACTTGACGACCACATAGCCGTTAGTTCCAATATGAATCGTCGAAATCAGCTTTTTATAATACTGCTCTGCATCCATCGAAAGGCACAAAACATTTCCGGTATTTAAATGTTTTTTGAAAATCAGATTATGATATCCTTCCGCCGTTTCATACAGCCATACCGTCTTATTTTCATCAATCTGGCTGAAAAAAACGGGATTTTGAAGATTGTGCTGCTTCACGCTCCAAATGCAGCTTCCATCTGCATCTTCAATAAAAATATTGTCTTCAAACCCTGCACCGGTATCCAGATACCGTCTGCATGCCACCTCGCCGTCCTGCTCACTGACCTGCACTACGTCCGTCAGGAAATCAAGGTTCTTCTGGTATTCATACATCGTCAGCTCCATATTTTCTGCCAGCGTTTTCGCCGTGAGCAGAAGCTGCTGTTTCTGGTTTTTCATGATCTGATTGCGGTAATCACTCCAGATAGCAGATGCGGCAGCCACAAAAAATGCCACCAGGATCAGCGGCAGAATCATCAGATTCGGGTTTAACGAAACTTGTTTTCGGCTCCATGCATACCGAACATCCGCCAGTGACAGCTTTTTGGTTTTTTCACTCTTTTTCATACCATTTCCTTTGCCTGTCTTTTGCATTGACTTCAATTTCCAAGAATATTATAATATTTGTAGCTGTCAAATCCAAGCAATATTACCTTAATTTTTACATACGGAGGAACCTGTATGCCAGATAAAGTATTAATCGTAGATGATGACCCTGCAATCTGCAAATTACTCGACAAAGTCATGCGCAGCAATGAACTGGAGACCACCATCGCCTCCAGCGGAACCGAGGCATTATCCATCATCAGCAAGCATACCTTTGATATCATTCTGCTTGACATCATGCTCGGCGATATGGAGGGATTTGAAGTCATCAAAAAAATCCGCAGCCAGGGAATCAACACGCCAGTCATGGTGGTCAGCGGGAGAAATGAAGACTATGATTCTCTGTACGGGCTTTCTCTCGGTGCGGACGATTATATCACCAAACCATTCCGCCCGCTTGTACTGGGCGCCAAAGTCAAGGCACTGATCCGAAGAAATAAAAGTCTGATGCCGGACAATTCCAGCCATCTGGAATGTGGACCGTTTTCCTACGATACAGCCACTATGCGCTTTTACAAAAACGGGGAAGAGCTGATTCTTTCCTCCAAGGAAAGCGCACTGCTTCTGCTATTTATCAAGCACCCGCAGCAGGTATTTACCAAAGACATGATCTACGAACAGGTCTGGGGCAACACAGTTGCCATTGACGATAACGCCATCATGGTCTACATCAACCGATTGCGCAGCAAGATTGAAGATGACCGCCAAAAACCGCAGCATATCGTTACCATCCGCGGTCTGGGATATCGTTTTGTCCCATAAATACAAGTAATCTGATAACTGCTATCCTGTATATTCTTATACGTCAAAACAGGGAGACGCATCACCGGCACGTCCCCCTGTTTTTATTGATAATTATGTACCGAAAAGCCGCCCGCGGCGGGATTTTCCGGTTGGCATTCCTTGGATTTTTTCATAACAACTGCCGTATCTGTACTAATCACGGAACTGGAACGGTTTGATTTCACGAACAACATCCATGATCGTACCGTCACGGCTTTCGATAATACCGACTACACGGTCACCGAATTGTACCTTTTCCGGTTCTCCTACGATTGAATATGCGATGTCGCGCAGTTCTTCAATCGTCTTGAACGGAAGATCCACATCTTTCATAGCTTCAATCAGATCCGTTCTTCTCGGATTGATTGCAATACCATAATCGGTAATGACAACGTCCACGCTTTCTCCCGGAGTTGTAACAGTGGTCACCTCACTGCAGATTGCCGGAATACGTCCCTGAAGCAGCGGTGCAATCACGATTGCACATTTTGCACCGGCGGCAGTATCCGGATGACCACCCTGTGCACCGGTAATCATGCCGTCGGACCCAACGACCACGTTGCAGTTAAAATGAACATCCACTTCCAGCGCTGCCAGAATGACAAAATCCAGTTTATTGACAACCGCACCTTTGTTAAACGGATCGGCATATTCCCCTGCGCTGATGCGGAAATGTTTCAGATTTTTTACAGATTCTACTGCATCCAGGTCAAAGTCCTGGGTATCCAGAAGACAGTCTACCTGATTATTGATCAAAAGGTCACACATCGGTTTGGTCAGACCGCCGACGCCGAACCGCATACGGATATTCCGCTCTTTCATGATCTTGGCAAGAGAAATGGTCGAAGCGATGGAAGCTCCGCCTACACCGGTCTGATAGGAAAATCCGTCTTTAAAATACGGGCTGTTCACAACGAACTGGGTGCAGTATTCTGCCATCATCAGCTTTCTCTGATCAGTTGTTGGTTTTGCAGCGCCGGTGGCAATCTTCTTCGGATCGCCGATGGCGTCCACGACCACTACATAATCGACTTTCGTCATACTGATATGAGCAGGGAAATTTGGAAATGGAACCAGGCAGTCGGTAATCGCGACAACCTTGTCTGCATAATCACCATCTACCATTGCATAAGACAACACGCCGCAGTCGCTCTTTCCGCCAATACCTCTGCAGTTGCCATAATCATCACAGGTCGGCGTTCCGATGAATGCAATATCGATACGGGTTTCCCCTGTCTCGATTGCACGGACACGGCCGCCGTGAGAACGCATGATGGCAAGACCTTTCAGTTTGCCGGTGGAAATCGCTTCTCCAATCTTTCCGCGTACTCCGGAGGACTGAATGTTGGTAATAGTACCGTCTTCAATATATGGAACGATCGGGTCATGCGCTTTTCCAAGCGAACTTGCGCAGATCGTGATGTCTTTAATGCCCATTTTGTGAACCTCTTCCATGACCATGTTCACAATATAATCGCCTTCACGGAAATGATGGTGGAATCCCAGTGTCATGCCATCACGGATTCCGCATTTTACAAGAACATCATGGATGCTGTCTACCAGTTTGCTTCCGTTGGAGTTGATGACACACTTGGTTTTTGGACCATCTTTTTTATATTCAAATCCATCATAATAATGATTTCCGTGGAAAACCTCTTTTCCAGTCAGTTCCAGGATCTCTTCCGGGATATCTCTACCTACTGCATTGATCATTTTACAAATCCCCCTTATACACGCCAGATGCTTTCGCAAGATCAATCGTTCTCTTTGCACCGTCATAAAATGCAATGTCAATCATTTTACCGTCCACCGTAAACACACCGATGCCCTGTGCTTTCTTCGTATCAATCTCCCGGACTACTTTTTCTGCAAAAATAATGTCTTTCTGTGACGGAGTGAAAATTTCATGAACAATCTGAATCTGTCTTGGATTGATGATTGATTTTCCATCAAATCCCATCAAATGAATCGTGTTGACATCCTGGCGGAAACCTTCCATATTATTCAGATCTGTATAAACCGTATCAAAACACTGTACCCCTGCCGCGCGCGCCGCGATGACCATATTCTGTCTGGCACCCATCAGTTCAATTCCGGTTCCGGTAATATGCGTCTGCAGATCTTTTGTATAATCTCCGCCGGAAAGGGCAATTCCAAACAACCTCTCCGATGCTTCACAGATATCCAGCGCTTTCATCACACCTCTTGCTGACTCGATTGCCGCCATGATCAAGACACTTCCCTTTGGACGTCCAAATTCCCGTTCCGCATACTCTACCTCATTCTCTACCAGTTTTACATCGTTGGCACATTCTGTTTTCGGGATACGGATCGAATCACAGCCGCCGGCAACTGCACAACGAATATCCTCTTTCCAGTATGGAGTATCCAGCGCATTGATTCTGACTACTCTTTCTGTTCCGCGATAATCTATTTCCTGAAGCGCATGATAAAGTGAAAATCTTGCTGCATCCTTCTGGTTTTCCGCAACTGCATCTTCCAGATCCAGCATAATCGAATCCGGTTTATAAATATACGGGTCACGGATTAAAGACGGCTTCTGCGCATTTAAAAACATCATTGTTCTTCTTAAACGTTTTTTATTTGCATTCATCATCGGATGGCACCTCCCCACGGCAAATGTTCCTGCTGCTCCAGAGAACGATAGACCGCTCCCTCGATTCTTGCCTTGATAGTGCAATCCAGAGCGCCTTTATCGATGATGATAACATTTGCATCATCAATTCCCAGTCTGTTTAAGGTTTCCAGTGCTACTCTGCGAATCTGATTTCCGAACTGATTGATTACAGGGCTTTCTAATGTCAGTTCCACCTTTCCGTTCCCTTCCTCAATCGTAACCTGACAGTCGCTGGATTCCAGCGTCCCCGCTATTGCCGGTTTTTCAATCTTCATATCGGTTCTCCTCCTTTTCCTTTTCAGTTCCTTTGTTTTATGGTTTTATCATAAGAAAAAAACCTTACAGGAAAAAGAGAGGTTTCCTTAATATTTGTTAAGGTCGGGGATAGACCTTCTTAATTAGTTTCAAAATTTTACATCTTATTTCTGATCATACTGCTTCACTTCCAGTTCTTTTTTATCAAAATCCAAAAACAGCTGAAACGCATTTCCCTCATCGCTGGTATCCCAGATTTCCACATATTTAGGCTGGATCTCAATCAAAATTTCCGTATCCTCGTGACTATAGCGGTTATAACTCTGCCATAAATATTTTTTATAACCTTCCTCAAACCGATGTCCCGGTTCATCGACCACCAGTCCTTTATTGACTGCAATTCCTTCTACCTGAATACCGCTCCAGCAGATCGCCACGTGTGGATTATCCAAAAGCTGTCTGGTTTTCCGGAAATTCATATCGGTTTTAAAATAAATCTTTTCATCGTAGAACAGGCAGCTTACATTTCTTACCATCGGATAATTATCGACACAGGAAGCTAACGCCATAATCTGGCAATTGCCAAGCATTTCAAACATGCGGTCCACAGCCTGCTGATATGTAATATCTTTTTTTAGTGTAAATTTCATCTGAATATTTCCTCCTGAATTATCGTTCGATCGCTGAGCGGATAAATTTACTCAGCCGCTTATATACCAAAAATGTCACTGCCGATGTCGCACTGTACTTGATCAGATTGAACGGCACGATGCCAAGCACTACCATCCCTGCCGCACTTTTTACCGCCGGATTGACCGCAGTACACATTGCTACGAAATCTGCCATAGTCATACCGGAAAGCTTTGCGTAAAACGGAATGATCAGATACAGGTTCGTAAGCACCGCTACGCCGGAAACCAGCAAGGTACTGAACATCATACCAACGATCGCCATTTTTTTCGTCTTTTTATGCTGATACAGCATCACTGCCGGAAGCACATAAGTACAGCTTAACAGTAAACTCTGCAGCTCGCCTGTGCCAAAGGAGAAACTTCCCTGCATGGACAGCTGGACCATGATTTTTACAAGAATAACAAAAAATGCTGCCATCGGACCGAACATATATCCTCCAAGCATTTCCATCACTCCAGATAAATCAAAAGACAAAAACGGCGGCAGAAACGGAATCGGGAAACGGAACAGCATCATGACTGCGCTGGCTGCTCCCAAAACGCCGATAAACGCAAGTTCTTTAATCTTTCTGCGGGATCTGGTGTTCGTCACTCTAGACTGACTGATGGTTTTACTGGTTACTTGTTTTGTCTGACTCATATTGGTTCCTCCTCAAAAATAAATGTTTCATTGGCAAAACTATTTCTGCCAAATCAAAACCCGGGGTACAACGAAGTCCCCGGGCATATATTTTTGCAGAATCTGTCTTTTCTCATCCGGACTATACCGTCGGTGCTGGAATTCCAAAAAGGTCACCAGCTCAGCCGCTTCCGCGGGTCATGGACTTTACCATCGGTAGGGACTCTCACCCTGCCACAAAGACTTTCCATATTCAATTATATGAAGTATTTGCAGTCAGATTCGCTGCTTACCTGTATTATACACACATTTCATGCATATGTAAAGGATATTTTCAGACATTATCTTAACACTTTATTTCATAGCTGCTTTCGAGTAACCGGTCAACATATACTTCTGGAATATAAAGAACAGGATTACTACCGGAAGAATTGCCATAACTGCACCAGCCATGATCTCATGGTTGTTCATGGTCGCCTGTCCTGCAAATGTATTCTTTAACTGTGCAAGACCGATGGTCAGCACACGTCTGGTCTCGTTTTTTGCAATGATTTTCGGCCAGAAATAACTGTTCCATCCATTCGTAAAAGTTACCAGAATAGTCGTAACCAGAGAAGACTTGCACATTGGCATCAAAACCTTGGTGATGATACCGATGCGTCCCAGTCCGTCTACTCTTGCTGCATCTACATAGCTGTCATCAACAGCCATGAAATTCTGTCTCAGCATGAAGATGTAATATGCAGATACACATTCCGGAAGAATCAGACCCAGAAACGTATCAACCAGTCCCCAGTTTGCACACATGATGTACAGCGGAATAAAGGTAACCTGAATCGGGATCATCAGCGCGCCGAGAACGAACATAAACAATCCATTCTGACCTCTGAATTTTCCCTTTGAAAAACCGTATGCTGCCAGAGTACCGGTCACTACCTGAGAGATCAGGATACCAGCGGTCATGATAATGGTATTATAATAGTATTTTGCAAAATTTGCACGTTTAAATACTTTTACATAGTTTTCCGGATGCCATTCTTTTGGCCATAAGGTCGGTTTTAAAAGCAGGATTTCTTCCTGTGATTTAAAGGAAGAAACAATCATCCAGTACAATGGAAACATGATGAAAAGAGTAATGATGATCGCCAGCGTATACTGCACAATCGCTGTAATCCTCTTTTTTCTCTTTGCAGCCACCTGTTTTTCCAGATAAGAACTGGTATTATTTTCACTCATATCTGTTTCCTCCTCTTATGAATCGTAATGTACATTGCGGTTGGAAACCTTAAAGGTTGATGCTGTAACGATCAGCAGAAGTACAAAGAACGCAATCGCAATTACAGATGCTCTGTCCATACGAAAATCTTCCATTGCATACTGATAAATCTTATATACAAATACCTCGGTTGAACGATACGGACCACCCTGTGTCAAAATATCTACAGACTGGAATACCTTCATGGAAGAAATGAATGTCGTTACAAACAGGAACAGGGTTGTCGGCGAAAGCAATGGCAGAGTAATCTGAGTAAACTGCTGAAACGGACTTGCTCCATCCAGAGAAGATGCCTCATAATAGTCCTTCGGAATACCGATCATAGCAGACAGGTAAATCATCATACCATAACCAAGTGTTCTCCAGGTAGTCAGCATCAATACAGAGATCAATGCAGTCTCGCGCTGACCAAGCCAGTCAATTGCCGGAATTCCGATCAGACTCAACAAATAGTTCAAAATACCCGTATCGGTATTTAAGATCCATAAATAAACAACTGCTGCAGAAGACATTGCTACATATTTCGGAACAAATACAATTGCCCTCATGATACTGAACGCTTTTGTCATGCGATTGAAAATAACTGCAAGGCAAAGACCGCCGCCCATGGTAACAAGAAGTTCACCGCAGGAATAAAGGAATGTAACTTTCAGGGAGTTAAGCAGATGTTTTGTGCCTGAGCCATTGAATAACCAGATCCAGTTCTTAAATCCCACATAATTCCATGTATCATTCAGCAGGTTCCAGTCTGTAAATGAAATTTGGAGCAGTTTACAGATTGGATAATAAGTAAATACAGCCAGAAGAATGATCGCCGGAAGTACACAGGCAAAATCTTTCAGAGCTGATACGGTCTTTCTATTCAAAAAACCTTTTTTCTCCATCTAAAATCCTCCTTCTGAAAATCGGCTTTCAGACTCAACAAGGTTCCAAAAGCGGACTTTTCATTTCGCTAAAATATGTGCAACGCGCCGATGACGCGTTGCACAGTTACATTTGACATTTTTTAAGCGTCCTCAAGAACCTCGTTGATCTCATCAGCCATATCCGAAATCATATCATCAACATCAACGTCTTCAATCATGATTTCAGCCATATAATTCAGCCAGATGGTTGCTAACTGGCTCCAGCCTTTATGCTGAATACGCGGATTGATCAGGTCAAGGTTATCAAAGATGCACTGGAATGCCGGTTTTTCCTCCAGGAACTTAATACCTTCATCGGTAGTCAGAACAGAGTTACGAGTCGGCATATAACCGGTCTCAGATGCCCATTTCATATTAACGTCTTTACCACACAGATACATCATGAACTGCCATGCTGCATTCTTGGTAGCCTGGTCATTCTTGGAAGGAATCAGGATTGCGCTTCCGCCGATTTCCTGGTTCTTGGTATCGCCGCCCGGAAGCCATGCCATACCTACTTCAAAATCGCATTTGTCCACATAGGTATTATACAGGGAACTGGTGTGGCTTACAGAAAAAGCTTTTCCATCAATGAAATTCTGTCTCATGATGGAAGAACCGTCTGCACCGGTTGCAAAGTAAATATATCCCTTATCACACCACTCTTTAAACTTATGTACCAGTTCTATTGCTGCATCGCTGTCAAGGTCAGTAGAAACCTGATCATCATTGATGATCTTAACACCATTGTTCAGGTAGAAAGTTTCAAAATACCACTGATCCCAGCACGGAACGATCAAGCCATAACGATCGGTAGTACCGTCGCCATTGATTACAGAGGTTTTCTCCAGATACTCGTCCATATCAGAGAATTTCTCAGGAACCGTAACGCCTAATTCATCAGCCATATCTTTGTTATAATAAATAACCTGAGTAGAAATCAGGAACGGCAGAGCCACCTGCTGATCACCATAAGAGGTTGCCTCAATCATGCCTGCGCCAAAGTCAGTCAGATCATAACCGGTAGCCTCAACATATGGCTTTAAGTCTTCACACAGACCGCCTGCACCGTATTCTGCGATGTAAGGCATATTGCAGGCAGTGATCGCCGGAAGTCCGGTGCCTGCTGCATGAGCTGCTACCAGAGCCTCGTTCAACGCGGAATAGTTTCCTACATATACTGGTTCAACAGTAATCAGATCCTGGGAATTGTTGAAACCTTCTGCTACATCGCTTACAGTCTGAGCATACTGATCTTCAAGTGCGTGCCACCACTGAATGGTAATCGGTTCAGTCACTTCATACATGGAAGCATCCACTTCTGCTGCTGCCTCGGTTGCTGCTGCCTGAGAAGCTGCCTCAGTTGCTTTTACTGCTGCTCCTCCAGTAGATCCGCCGCCGCTGCACCCGGTCAACAGGCTGCATCCCATTGCTGCTGATAATCCAACTGCCACCATCTTCTTCATAAAAAAGTCCTCCATTCTTTATTATAATGATGAGTGTTGAAATTTGTTAAACTTTCCATCTTCAACCGATGGGGTGCGATTGGGATGGATTTCCATTAACTTCCAGAGATATTTTTTTCTCTTTTAAGATGATACCATTGTTTTGTAGTATTTGTCAATAAAATTTCTATTTTTATTTATATTTTAAACATATTTTACATTGACTTTGCAAAAATCATTGTTAATTCATTTACAATCTTGTTGATTTTTTTGTTAAATAATGTTAAACTTATTTAAGACCTGATACAACTATTTTTATCGGAGGTTCATTCTATGAAAAAAGCGACTATCAAAGACCTGGCTCTCATGGCCGGTGTATCTCCATCCTGCGTTTCTATGATCCTGAACGGTCAAAATCTTGCCCGTTTTTCAGAGGAAACCATCCAAAAAGTACATCAGGCGCGCCGCGAGACCGGATACATTCCCAAAAAAGACCAGCGCCACAAGAATCCAAAAGAAACAATCCTGATCATCTGTCCTTCTGTTATGAATCCATACTATGCAACTCTGATTCAGGGTATGGAACAAGAAGCCAGACTCCGCAATTTTGTTACCATGATCTATACAACCTATTGGGATTCCAACGAAGAACGAAACATTATGGAATCGGCAGTAGAATCTGACTTTGCCGGCATCATTTTTTCCATGATTCCCCAGCAGCCGGAGCTGGCTGAAGAAATCAGCCGAAGGATTCCGATGGTTGCCGTTGGAGACCGGAATGTAAATTTGAAAATCGACACGGTCGATGTCAATAATTACCGAGCAGGTCAGATGATCGGCAGGCATCTGATTCAGCTTGGTCATAAGCACGTTGCCTATATTTCCACCACATTAAATGCGGAACATACTTCCCGCACCAACCGATGTGACGGATTAAAAGCAGAATTTGCAAAATTATGTCCGGAAGGAACTGTGGAAATTTACACGCAGAATGTTTCGACAGAAATCGAGTTATACACCACCAGTATTGAATTTGAAGTTGGATATGCGCTTGCGAATAAATGCCTGGCAGAAAGCCCCAGGATTACAGCAATGGTTGTGATGAATGATATGATCGCCTACGGAGTCCGGCAGGCGCTTTTAGATGCCGGGAAGCGGATTCCGGAGGATATCAGTCTGTGCGGATTCGATAATATTTATCCGTCCCGCTTTCACGATATTGACCTGACTACAATCGAACACGCAATTGTAGAACGCGGCAAAGGAAGCGTCCGTCTCCTGTCCGCAAAACTGAAAAAACAATCCGATCTGCTGGATTCCAATGCAATCACCCGCATGGAATATGAAAGTAATCTGATCATCGGAACCTCCACCGGACCGGCAAGGAAACAGGAACCATAAGTCACGCCCACGGTTCCGCATCCTCTGTTTGTATTATACGGCGTCCTCATCGTCATCCCAGTACCGGCTGAACACATGACGGAACAGATAAGAACTGAAAAATGCTGCAAGAGACATAAATATAGGAAAAAGCAGCAGCGCACGCCAGGAAATCATCAAAAAGATCGCATAGATGACCAGCACAGTGATTGATACATAAAGATTTCCCATGGCCATAACAACACTGTTTGTTAATATCTTCCGGATCGGAAGATCGAACCGGGACAGAATGGGAAACACATATAGTGCGGACAGAACATACACAAAGGTCAATCCAAGCACCAGTGCAAAACACAGTACGCGAATCGGCACCGGAGCAGAAATGGTCATACACGCGTAAATATCAATCGCCACAAATGCTCCTGCTGCCAGAACCACCACCCAAAGAACGGTCGCTTGCAGGAAATTTTTCCGAAAAGCTTTCCAATAGCTTCTCCAGACATAACCCTCCTCGTCGTCCGTCTGCTTTAAAGTAAACTGATAGAGTGCCGTAGTAGCCGCACCCACCGTGATGATCGGAATGGATGCCACACCCCACAAAACGCCAAGAAACAGAGCGTCCACTACCTTGTTCAGAAAACTCCAAAAACGATTTTCCGGATTAAAAATACGATCCAACATATATAAACCACCTTACTATTACTCGGTCGCTGCATAACGACCGGACTTATTTATAAATATCACCAAGAATCGAGGCTGTTTTTTATGAATTATTTCAAAAAGCTAAAGCAAAATTTTAACAAAGATATTGCCACTTTAAAGACTCTGACGTTCCGACAGAAGCTCGTTTTTATCAAAGATTACTACAAAGGCGAGGCATTCGCTCTCATCTGCCTCTGTTTTCTCACCTTTTATATCGGTGACGCCTGGGTCACTGCCCATCGCGAAACAGTTCTGGAAGGTTTTTTCACCAATGATGACGAGAATCTTTTTCCCGCAAAGACCATTGCTGACGATTTTTCCAAATACCTGCAGCTTGAAAAAAATCAGCAGCTGCTCTTTGACGACAGCCTTTATATCGTAATCGGTTCCAAAAATCTCTATCAGACGTCCAGCCAGAGCCGAATCCTTGCTTATGTTTCCGCAAAAGACCTGGATTTTCTGGTCACCACAGAAGAACTGACGCCTTATTACAGCGAGCATTTTTCCATCTATGACCTGAACGAGCTGCTTCCGGAAGATTTGAGGCAAAAACTTCAGGATGACTTTTTCTACGGAAAAGATAACTCCGGAACCACAAAAGCATGTGCGGTCAGTATGGAACGTTCCCGCTTTGCCCAAGGAAAAATGTCCGAAGACGCTGCTCCGCATTATCTGATGGCATTTTCCTACACCGAACATCCGGATGCGCTGATTCAATTTCTGGAATATGCCTTTGCTGTTGATTAATGCTTCTTTATATCTTACCCCATTGGTATATTTTAACATAGAAATGATAAAATGTGAATATTGCCGCAGCATTTGCAAAAAGTATCTGCTTATGGTACAGTTAATCCATATGAAAATCACAAATACAGGGGGAATGACGCTTTTATGGCTAAAAAGAATTCGCACAATACACGTGGCAAGATTGTAAATGCTGCCTGGAAACTTTTTTACGAACAGGGATACGAGGACACCACTGTAGAAGAAATCATCGAGCTTTCTCACACATCCAAAGGGTCTTTCTATCATTATTTTACTGGAAAAGATGCACTTCTCAGCACATTGAGCACCCTTTTTGACGAAAAATATGAAGAACTGGAAAAAACACTGAATCCTTCCATGTCTGCCATGGAACAGCTTCTGCTGCTCAACCGTGAACTGTTCGGAATGATAGAAAACAGTATTTCCATCGATCTGCTGACGCGTCTTCTGTCCACCCAACTCATTACAAACAGTGACAAGCACCTGTTGGACCACAACCGAATTTATTACAAACTGCTTCGCAAGATCATTGCCCGCGGGCAGGAAAACGGACAGCTAAACAACCGGATGAGTGTCAGTGAGATGGTCAAATTATATGCATTGGCAGAACGCGCCCTTATGTATGACTGGTGTCTCTGCGGCGGTGAGTATTCTCTGCTTCGGTACAGCACTACCATTATGCCGGATTTTTTGCGCAGCTTTTACCCGTAAATGTCCCTGCATATTCCAGTATACAGATTTCATGGTTGTGTTTTTTGTATATTTTAACTTTTGTATTCATTTTATTTTGATAATCGTACAGTTAATTTTTCTTTTATTTTCAATGTTTTTTACTATATTATATTCAAATCGTCTAGTATTTCGTCTGTAATTCGTTCTGTCTTGTGTTCTGATTTTTTCCATGCTATAATGAGTCCATTATCTTCGAGGAGGCAATTATGAACACAGGACAAACTGGTATTTTAATTTCTATCATCGCATATCTTGCCATGATGATCTATGTAGGCTTTTATTTCAGCAAAAAAGGCAGTTCTGATAGTTCCAGTGAATTTTATCTGGGCGGACGCAAACTTGGTCCGTTTGTTACAGCCATGAGTGCAGAAGCATCTGACATGAGCAGCTGGCTCCTGATGGGTCTGCCGGGCGTTGCATATTTAAGCGGTATCGCAGATGCCGGATGGACCGCCATCGGTCTGGCAGTCGGAACCTATTTAAACTGGCTGATCGTAGCAAAAAGGCTTCGCCGCTATTCCATCGTCTGCGGTTCCATCACCATTCCTGATTTCTTTTCCAGGCGTTACCGGGATGAGAAAAACATTCTGATGTGCATTGCAGCAATCATCATTCTGATTTTTTTCATTCCTTACACTGCATCCGGATTTAAAGCGATCGGAACCCTGTTCAGCAGCTTATTCAGTATTGACTATCACACCGCTATGATCGCTGGTGCCGTCATCGTTGTCGGGTACACGGTTATGGGTGGTTTTATGGCAGTGTCCACCACCGACCTGATCCAGAGTATTGTTATGACCATTTCTCTGATCGTTATCGTATTTTTCGGCATTCATGTCGCCGGAGGGTGGGATGCGGTTGTATCCAACGCTCAGTCGCTTGCCGGTTACTTAAGCATGACTCACCTGCACAATATGGCAGATCACACATCATCTCCATATGGTATCTTGACGATTTGCTCCACGATGGCATGGGGACTTGGTTACTTTGGCATGCCGCACATTCTGCTGCGCTTCATGGCGATTGAGGACGAAAACAAGCTTACCCTTTCCAGACGCATCGCATCGATATGGGTGGTCATTTCCATGTTTGTAGCAATTTTAATCGGTATCATCGGTTATAGTGCATCCGTATCCGGCGCACTCCCGACATTTACCTCCAGTGCAGAATCTGAGACTGTTATCATTCGCTTGTCCGGTCTTCTTGCACAGAATGGCTTTCTTGTATCCCTTATTGCAGGCGTGGTTTTAGCCGGAATTCTGGCATGCACCATGTCTACTGCAGACTCCCAGCTTCTGACCGCTGCCTCTGGTGTGTCCCAGAACCTGCTGCAGGACTTTTTGAAAATTAAAATGGACAACAAAGCGTCCATGCTTGCTGCCCGCCTTACAGTAATCGGCATTTCCATCATTGCAGTAATTCTGGCATGGAACCCGAACAGTTCCGTATTTACCATTGTATCCTTTGCATGGGCTGGTTTTGGTGCTTCATTCGGTCCGGTCGTTCTGTTCGCACTGTTCTGGAAACGAAGCAATCTCCAGGGTGCCCTCGCCGGCATGGTTTCCGGAGGCATCATGGTGTTCGTCTGGAAATATCTGGTTAAGCCGATGGGCGGCATCTGGGGAATCTACGAACTGCTTCCGGCATTCATCGTGGCTTGTCTGGCTATCGTGATCGTATCGCTTGCTACTGCTGCTCCATCAGAAAAAATCTGTAAAGAATTTGATTCGATTGGAAAATGATAAATCATGAAATCATGAGTTGTTTTGCCCCGGTTTTGATGAACCGGGGCTTTTTTACGCACTTAGCAAAAACTGTCGAGAGGGAATC
>JBJEIZ010000072.1:27042-97791 GCA_051877535.1 Brotaphodocola sp. | reverse complement strand
AATTCAAATCAATGGGCGCTTTTCATTCTAAAGACACAGAAATTTTTACACCCTCTCCAGGCATGCAAAAACAACCCGTTGACAGCGGGTTGTTTTTGCACTATTGTTATTTTTTAATTACTTCAACAGCTGGAATCTCTTTGGCAGTAACGGTTCCGGTGTATTCAATCTGCAGAATATCACCTTCTGCATATTCGGAGAAATCAATATCATCAGAAACAAAGGTAAAGAAATCACCTTCTGCGGATTCCAAAACGATGTTTTCACCTTCTTCACCAACCTGTGCAACTTCACCGATCAGTGCACTGATCTGAGCTTCGTCAGAGTCATAGGAATCTTCCATAACAATCTTAACAGCCATTGCATCGTCATCCAGATCGCCGATGTAAGTAACCATTGCATTCTGATCTGCGGTGATTCCGTCAGCAGCAACGATGTAAGCATTTGCTGTGGTCAGGGTGTACTCTTCACCTTCGACTTCTATGGTGATTGTATCTTCACCAACTGCTACAACTTTTCCTTCTTCAGTCGGGTCGGTATTCTGTGCGATTACAGAATCGAGAACCTCAACGGTCATAGCAGGAATCGGGTCATCGGTAGTTTCTGCCGGGTAACAGATCTCAATCCAGTCACCTTCTGCAAACGGATATTCCTGAGTCAGCTCAGCATTGCTGATGTCATAAGCTTTTTCGGTACTATCTTCATCGTTTTTGACTGTCAGAATATTGCCGTCGATTGCGGTGATCAGACCGCTCATGTACTCTTCTTCGATTCCTTCTTCTTCTGTTTCAACTGCTTCCGTTTCGGTCTCAGCAGCGACTGTAGTTTCAGCTGCGGTAGTAGCGGCAGTATCCGCTTTCTTAGAACATGCGGTAACGCCAACAGCGCTCACTGCCAGGGTTAAAATTGCAGTAACCAGTACTTTCTTTTTCATAATATCACTCCTCTAAAATAAAATTTCTTGGCTGCAAACACGAGTTTACTACAAAGCATTCAAAAAAGCTATTGTTTTTTTATTAATTTTCAAGTCATAAATCATAAACATTTTATAAATTAACAGATGAATCGGAGTTGCTATACATCCGGAGGAAGCTTTCAGTGGCAGGTTCTGTATATTTTTCTGGAAAAAGCTGTTCCATTTTTAGAAAAAACGTTTCATTTTTGAAAACATGGGAGTATAATGGTTGAAAATTGGGACAGGTATCCTCTCTGGTGACGGCTGTCTGCGTGGTTCTTTCTGCGATGCCGGCAGCCAGCGTTACGAGTGTCATGGCATCTAAATATGGAAAAGATGAAATTTTTGCAACCAAATGCGTGGTGCTTTCGACCGTTTTGTCGATGGTTACTGTTCCGGCATGGTGTTTGCTGTTGACTGTGTGACCATCTGAAACAGGTTTGTCATAGAAAATTAATATTTTTTTTACAACTTCACCTCGAAAAACAGGTCATTTTGTGTTATACTGAACCCTAGTTTTAAACAAGGAGAAGTATTATGGCAGAAGAACATAATTACATGGAGATATTAAATAAAGCCAGAAAAAGAAGAAAGAAAACGCCATATGGTATGTATGTGGCACTTGCAGCTGTCGGGGTGGCAGTGTTCGTTCTTGCTGTTCTCGCCTGGAGAAGGTTCCATGCGGAGCCTCTGGCACGGAAAGCAGATGCAGTGCAGGAAAATCAGGCAGAAGCGGCAGTTGTGATCTCACCAGAAGAAGAAGCAAATCAGCAGGTTCTTGCCGAGAAGCAGGCAGTGGTAGATACTTATGAGAATCTGGGTCTGGTTCAGATTGATTTTGGATATGTCAATATCAGGGAGACTCCGGAAGATAATGGAATTGTGATCGGTCAGATACCGGAGAACGGAGCATGTGAGATTCTTGGGACAGAAGGCGAGTGGTATCATGTTGCGTCCGGAGAAGCAGAAGGATACGTCAAGAGCGTAAATGTACTGACAGGCGATGCTGCTCGTGAAAAAGCACTGGAACTTGTGCAAAAGAGAGCGACGGTGCATGTAGAAAGTGATGTGCTGCTGGTGCGCGAAACACCTTCCATTAATCCGGAAAATCGATATGATAATGTTATTGATTATGTTGCGAATGGAGAAAGCTATGTTGTAGAAGAAGAACTGGATGGCTGGATCAAGATTCGCAAGGGATATATTTCTGCGGATTTTGTCTCGATTGCATATGGTTTGGCAGAGGGACGAAAACTGGATGCAAAGACGATGGCAGTTAATCGATATGAAAATCTGCTGATTTCTAAGGTGAGTGATTATTTGAATGTTCGAAGCGAACCGGAGATAAAAGGATTGGAAAATGTCATCGGTAAGTTGCCAAGCAATGCAGCCGGTGAGATTTTGGAAACTTTGGATGGATGGTATAAGATCAAATCCGGATCCATCACAGGTTATGTAAGTGCCGATCATGTAGCGGTTGGTCAGGAGGCAAAAGATATCGCAGCTCAGGAAGCAGAACTGATGGCAGTTGTAAATGTCGATGGTCTGCGTGTACGTGCAGAGCCGTCCACGGATGCAAAAATATGGACCCTGATCTCCAAGGAGGAGCGATATCCGGTCATTGAGCAGTTGGATGGATGGGTGGAGATTGAACTGGATACCGGAGATGAAGATTCTACGGATAAATCTTATATTTCCACGCGTGATGATAACGTTGAGGTTCGTTATATGCTGCAGGAGGCTATCAAGTTTTCGCCGCTTGAGGAAGCTGCCAATAAGCAGGCGGCCCTGCGCAATAAGGTGGTCAACTATGGACTGCAATTTGTGGGCGGGCGTTACGTCTGGGGCGGCACCAATCCAAATACTGGTGCGGATTGTTCCGGCTTTGTTCAATATGTGATGAGAAATGCAGCAGGTGTCAGCCTGCCGCGTACATCCAGAGAACAGGCGAAAGTCGGACGTGCAGTGAAATCGAACGAAATGCAGCCGGGCGATTTGATCTTTTATGCCAATAAGAGCGGCACAGTCAATCATGTGGCGATGTATATTGGAAACGGTCAGATTGTCCACGCGGCGAGCAAGCGAAGCGGTATTCGTATTTCAACTTGGAATTATCGTACTCCAAAGTATATCCGAAGAGTACTGAATTAAGAATTTGTCATGTGCGTAAATATTCTCACTCCAAAAAAGAACAAATGTTCGGAAACGCTTGCTTTTTAAGTTCATATATGCTAAGATTAAGACAGAACAAATGTTCTGTCTTTTTTGACAGGAGGATGAAAAAGTCGTCAGCAGAGTGTTTTTTGTTTTGAAGGCACGGAATCATTCCGTAAATAGGATGAAATCAGGTGATAGAATGTTGATTCAGGAAGCGATGGATATTCAAGAAAAATTAAAAATTTTATCAGATGCGGCTAAGTATGATGTAGCGTGCACCAGCAGTGGGGTGGCTCGTGGCGGTCAGAAAGGGAGTCTTGGGAATACATATGCTTCCGGGATCTGCCATAGTTTTGCATCTGATGGCAGATGTATTTCTCTGTTGAAAATTTTGTTTACAAATCAGTGTATCTATGACTGCGTCTATTGTGTGAATCGCAGATCCAATGATGTGGTCCGCACGGCGTTTACTCCGGATGAAGTCTGTACGCTGACGATGGAGTTTTACAGGAGAAATTATATTGAAGGGTTATTTTTAAGTTCTGGCGTACTTTACAGTCCGGATCATACGATGGAACTGATTTATCAGACGTTGTATCGGCTTCGTTATGAATATCGATTTCGTGGATATGTTCATGTCAAAGCGATTCCAGGGGCATCATCGGAATTGATTGAAAAAGTAGGATTTTTGGCAGATCGAATGAGTGTCAATCTGGAATTGCCGACTGCAGACGGATTAAAATATTTAGCGCCTGGCAAGTCACGGGAGAAGATTCTGGCACCCATGCGGCAGGTGCAGCGCGGAATTGCGGCACAGAATCAGTTATGGCTGGAAGACGGGGGCAGCCTGCGTGAACTTCTGAAGGATAAGTACGGAAAGAAGGAGATTGGCATGGCAGATTCGGTGAACCATCCGGGAAGGAATGTATGGCATCCGAAAGCAGGGACAGGGGGGCGTGACTTTGTTCCGGCGGGACAGAGCACGCAGATGATTGTAGGGGCAACTCCGGAAAATGATTATCAGATGATTCGGGTTGCGGAAGCATTGTATCAGAATTTCGATTTAAAACGCGTGTTTTATTCAGCATTTGTGAGAGTGAATGACGACAGCAGGCTTCCTGTGATACCGGGCGGACCGCCGCTTCTTCGAGAACATCGTCTTTATCAGGCGGACTGGCTGCTGCGATTTTATGGATTTCAGGCGGAAGAACTGTTGGATGAAAAACATCCGAATTTTAATGTACTTTTGGATCCGAAGTGTGACTGGGCGCTCAGACATCTGGAACAGTTTCCGGTGGAAATCAATCGCGCGGATTACGCTGCTTTGCTGCGAGTACCAGGACTTGGAGTCAAATCAGCAAGACGAATTCTGGCTGCAAGAAAATCAGCAGTACTGGATTTTCCGGATTTGAAAAAGCTGGGTGTGGTTCTGAAACGAGCCGTTTATTTCATTACATGCTCCGGAAAGACCATGTACCCGATCCGCATGAATGAGAATTTTATCACCAGCCAGTTGATCGGCACAGAACAGAAAAAAGTATGGGATATTGAACATCATGACAGCTATCGTCAATTGAGTTTGTTTGATGATTATCATGTGACGGCATCGGTCAGTAAAGAAGAACGCATGGCGGTGCTTCAGGGAGTGTTGTAAGAGGAGGCATTCATATGACTGTATTTATCTGTGGGGAAGAACCGGAAGATATCTGGTGTGCAATCTACGATGCCTGGATGAGCAGGCTTGGGCATCAAAATGTCCGTATTGATCCGGAAGGAGAGAATCAGGAACTGTTTTGCGATTACCGAGAAGTGAAAACGGATGAGAGTAAGGCTGAAAAAGTTGTGGACAGCATTCGCAAAAAATTGTCAGAACATATTTTTGAAGAAGTCTACAAAGCGGCGCTATCTCAGGAACGTTTTCGAGCAGATAAGATATACCGTTTTTTAATCTATGCGTTCGCCGTTGGAAGAGGTGTGATGGAAATGCTGCAGATTCCGGCGGTCAATGCGCTGTTTCAGATGAACCGCCATCTGACAAGGGAATACAATCACATGCTTGGGTTTGTTCGTTTTGTACAGATGAAGAATGATATTTTGTTGGCTCACATTCATCCGAAGAATGATATTACGGTTCTTCTTGCTGATTATTTTTCCGACCGTATGCCGAGTGAAAATTGGATCATTTATGATATTCACAGAAAAAAAGCAGCTGTTTATAAATCTGGAATGGGATGGGTCCTGGTAAGAGGCGGTTTTGAAGAGTGGCAGTTTCGAATGGAACGTGCAGAAGATGAGGAAACTTTTGAAAATTTATGGAGAGTCTTTCATCAATCAATCGGAATTCCGGAACGTTATAATCCACGCTGCCAGATGACGATGCTTCCGCTTCGCTTTCGTCCATATATGACAGAGTTTCAAAAGTAAACCTTCACGTCCGCTCGACGGGACTTTCATTGTAAAATTCTGCTTGCATATTACTGCTAAATCAGTTATAGTTGTTATATCTTTTTTATATCTGGAAACATCTCTGTACGATTCGTACGTTTCCCTAATACATGAAAGATAGAAAGCTAAGAATGGAGGCGCCGTATTGTGCGCAGAATGCAGTGGATACGTGTCTCCGGAAACGCAGCGTCGTTTCAGAAAGGAGTAGTATATGTTCAGCAGTGTTTACAGCGGAGGACTTCTTGGCATTGATGGGTATCGGATTCAGGTAGAAGCAGATGTAAGCGATGGTCTTCCTGCTTTTTATATGGTTGGATATCTTTCTTCCGAAGTGAAGGAAGCGGAACAACGAGTGAGGAGTGCCATGAAAAATTCCGGATTCCATCTGGAAGCGAAAAAGATTACGGTGAATCTTTCGCCGGCACATATCCGAAAAGAAGGAACTGCCTATGATTTGCCGATTGCTGTCGCGATTCTGGCATCTTATGGTGTGATTCCTACTGAAAGTTTGAAAGACTCTGCTTTTTTGGGAGAACTGGGGTTGAGCGGAAGTTGTAAGCCGATTCGTGGAGTTCTTCCATTGGTGCTTGCTATGCGTGATTCGGGAATCCGCAGATGTTTTCTCCCTGCAGATAATGTGGCAGAAGGCCTGGCCGTGGAAGGTGTACAGATTGTAAAGGTATCCCACCTGAAACAATTGACGGAAATGCTGACCGGAATGGATGAAATTCGTGAGGAAGTTCGTATCGTCCAAAGTGGGAGCATGATAAGGGAAGGGTATTCCGTAGATTTTTCGGAAGTGAACGGTCAGAAGCTTTTGCGGAGGGCAACGGAGATTGCGGTCGCCGGTCAGCACAATATTTTATATATCGGTCCGCCCGGCAGCGGGAAAAGCATGATTGCCAGACGGATTCCCACAATCATGCCATCGCTGTCCAAAGAGGAACAGTTAGAAATTTCAAAAATATATAGTATTTGCGGGATGCTGCCATCAGACTGTGCTCTGTTAACTACGCGGCCTTTTCGCGCACCGCACCACACGATCAGCCCGCAGGCGTTGGCAGGAGGCGGTAAGGTGCCAAAACCCGGGGAGATTTCTCTGGCATCCAGAGGTGTTCTGTTTTTGGATGAATTGCCGGAATTTCAAAAAGGGACACTTGAGATCCTGCGTCAGCCGTTGGAAGAACATCGAATTACGGTTGCAAGGATTCATGGATCCTGTGTTTTTCCGGCGCATTTTATGATAGCAGCCGCTATGAATCCCTGTCCTTGTGGGTTCTATCCGGATGAGCAGGTATGTAATTGCAGCGAATGGCAGATTCGCCGATATCTTGGAAAAATATCCAGACCGCTTTTAGACCGGATTGATGTATGTGTGGAAGCAGAACCTGTGACGTATCAGGAACTGCAGTTCACCGGTCAGAATGAGTCGTCTGCAGTGATTCGGGCGCGGGTGGAAGCTGCTTATGAAATTCAGAAACGGCGATATCAGGATACATCTATTTATTTTAATGCAGAGATGAGTGGAAGCAAGATACGGGAGTTTTGTTGTCTGAGACCGGAAGATGATCTGTATTTGCACCAGATTTTTCGTCAGATGAATTTAAGCGCCAGAGGATGCCATCGTGTTTTGCGTGTGGCGAGGACGATTGCAGACCTGGATGGACAAGAACAGATTCAGCGAAAACATTTATGTGAGGCAGTTAGTTATAGAAGTCTGGAAGGCAAGTATTGGGGAGGTAAGTAAAGCGATGGGATGTCAGAAAAAGCAGGGTTCATATGCAGAAAATGAGTATCTTTTTTGGCTGTCCCAGATTCCGGGAATCGGAGCAATGACGATTCGCAAGTTATATGTTCGATTCGGAAGTTATCAGGAAGTATACAGGGCTGCATCATATAATATAGAAGAAAAAGAATTGGCAGCAGAACTCCGTCTGAAAAGCGGTCAATGGAGTTCCATATGCGGTGCAGCGGCGAAATTGGAACGATGTAGAGAAGCCATCGAAGAGATGGCAAAAAGAAATATTTCTTTTCTTGCGCATTTGGATCCGTTATATCCGCAAAAATTGTTAGAAATTCCAGATTATCCGGTAGGATTGTATATCAGGGGGAAGATTCCGGAAGAAACGATTCCTTCGGTTGCTATTGTAGGCGCTCGCAATTGTTCCGCTTACGGAGAACAGATTGCGGAAGAATTTGCCAGAATGTTATCAAAAGAAGGTGTACAGATTATCAGTGGGTTGGCACTTGGGATTGATAGCGCGGCGCACAGAGGTGCGTTAAAAGGAGAAACAGCGACATATGGTGTGCTGGGATGCGGAGTCAATATCTGTTATCCCTCTTCTAATTACAAACTGTATGAAAAAATGATAGAATCAGGGGGGATTATTTCAGAGTTTCCATTAAATACAAAACCAAAACCGGGAAATTTTCCTATGCGTAATCGAATCATCAGTGGTATGGCAGATGCTGTTTTGGTGGTGGAGGCGAAAGAACGCAGTGGTTCTCTCATAACAGCAGAGATGGGACTGGAACAGGGCAGAGAGATTTTTGCTGTGCCGGGAAGAATCACAGATTGCCTGAGCAAAGGCTGCAATGATTTGATTCAGCAAGGTGCGCATTTAGCAAATTCACCCAATGATATTTTAGAATATCTGGGAGTAAAATGCCGGAAAGAATTAATAATTCATGAAAAAAATGTAAACGGACTTGCAAAGATGGAAAAAATAGTGTATAGTTGCATGGATTTCAAGCCAAAGCATCTTGATCAAATCGTATCAGAATGCGGCTTATCCATCACAGAATGTATGGGGATCTTGATGGAACTGGAACTGGGTGGTTATATATTCCGGACAGGAAATCATTATTATGGAAGAAAACTTTAAGGTATAGGAGTAACTATGGCGAATAGTTTGGTAATCGTGGAGTCACCTGCAAAAGTGAAGACAATCAAGAAGTTTCTTGGTTCCAATTATACGGTAGACGCTTCGAACGGTCATGTGCGTGATCTTCCGAAAAGCACACTGGGAATCGATGTGGAGCATGATTATGAGCCGAAGTATATCACGATCCGCGGAAAAGGAGACATTCTTGCAAAGTTAAGAAAAGAAGTCAAAAAAGCGGATAAGATTTATCTGGCAACGGACCCTGACCGTGAAGGAGAGGCGATTTCCTGGCATTTGATGAAGGCTCTGAAACTGGATGAAGCGATGGATAAGAAAGTTTATCGAATCAGCTTCAATGAGATCACGAAGAATGCCGTGAAGACATCGTTGAAAAATCCGAGAGAAATTGACATGAATCTTGTGGATGCCCAGCAGACAAGACGAATGCTGGATAGAATTGTAGGTTATCGCATTAGTCCGCTTTTATGGGCGAAAGTAAAACGTGGCTTAAGTGCCGGCCGTGTGCAGTCGGTTGCTCTTCGTATGATCTGTGACAGAGAAGACGAGATCAATGCATTTATTCCGGAGGAATATTGGAATCTGGAAGCAGATCTTCGCCAGAGTGGAAGCAAGAAGACTCTGAAAGCGAAATTCTATGGAAAAAATAAAGAAAAATTGGCCATTCATAAGAAGGAAGAGATGGAGCAGGTTCTGGCAGAACTGAAAAATGAGCAGTTCACGGTTACAGAGGTGAAACATGGGGAACGTTCCAAGAAACCTCCGATTCCGTTTACAACCAGTACGCTGCAGCAGGAAGCATCGAAAGTCCTGAATTTTTCCACGCAGAAAACCATGAGGTTAGCGCAGCAGTTGTATGAAGGCGTTGATGTGAAAGGATATGGAACGATCGGTCTCATTACTTATTTGCGTACTGATTCTACACGTATTGCAGAGGAAGCAGATCAGGCAGCGCGTCAGTATATTTCAGAAACTTATGGTGAGCAGTATGTGTTAAAGAGTGATCTGACAAAAAAGAGCAATGTAAAGATTCAGGATGCGCATGAGGCGATTCGTCCGACAGATATTAACCTGACACCTGTGCTGGTCAAGGAATCTCTGCAGAGGGATCAGTTCCGACTGTATCAGCTGATCTGGAAACGTTTTGCAGCCAGCCGCATGCAGCCGGCTGTTTATGAAACAACCTCTGTAAAGGTAGAGGCAGGAGCATATCTGTTTACTTTATCTGCTTCCAAACTTGCGTTTGACGGATTTATGTCTGTTTATGTGCAGGAAGATGATAAAGAAGAGACCAATACTTTGTTTGGCAAACTGGAAAAGGGAGATATGTTGGAACTTGCTGCATTGAATCCGAGCCAGCATTTCACTCAGCCACCGGCGCATTACACAGAGGCATCTCTGGTTAAGGCAATGGAAGAGATGGGGATTGGACGTCCAAGTACCTATGCCCCGACGATTACGACTATTCTTGCCAGAAGATATGTGACCAAGGAAAATAAAAACCTGTATGTTACAGAACTTGGCGAGGCAGTGAATGGAATCATGAAACAGTGCTTTACCAGTATTGTAGATCCAAATTTTACAGCAAATATGGAGTATTTGTTGGATAAGGTGGCAGATGGGACTGTAAAATGGAAAATCCTTGTTGAGAACTTTTATCCGGATATCGATGAGGCGGTTAGAAAAGCAGAAGAGACGCTGGAAGCCATTAAGATTGCAGATGAAGTAACAGATGAAATCTGCGAGAATTGCGGACGCAATATGGTAGTAAAATATGGTCCTCACGGCAAATTCCTGGCATGTCCTGGATTCCCGGATTGTAAGAATACCAAGCCATATCTGGAGAAGATTGGCATTCCATGTCCGAAATGCGGAAAAGATATTGTTGTCAAAAAGACTAAGAAAGGCAGACGTTATTACGGATGTGAGGCGAATCCAGATTGTGATTTTATGTCATGGCAGAAGCCTTCCATTGAAAAATGTCCAGAGTGCGGCAGTTATATGGTTGAAAAAGGCAGCAAGCTGTTGTGCTCTAACGAACAGTGTGGTTATACAAAAAGCATCAAATCAAAAGAATTATAAGGGATAGAGGCAGTCAGCAATGGCTGCCTTTTTTACTTGTTCTGTATGTGAAGTGTTAAGCGAGGAATACGATGTTTTAATATGGTTAATTATTGTAAATGTCAAAAAATTTCAAAAAACTGTTGTTATTATAAATGAATCGTGCTAAAATTTAATCAACGTGTAGGAATTCGGTGGAGAAAAATAAAAGATTTAGGAGGTTTCTTGAAATGAGCGTGCAACTTCTGGATAAAACTAGAAAAATTAACAAATTGTTGCATAATAACAACTCCCACAAAGTTGTATTTAATGACATCTGCAAGGTACTGAGTGAAATTCTTCTTTCTAATATTCTTGTTATCAGTAAGAAAGGGAAGGTGCTTGGTGTAGGTCTTTGGTCAGGTGTTGATGAGATTGAAGAATTGATTGCCGATCAGGTGGGAGGATTTGTAGATTCTATGCTGAATGAGCGTCTTCTTAGCATTCTTTCAACCAAAGAAAATGTTAATCTGGCAACGCTCGGATTTGCAGAAGAGAACGTTAAGAAGTATCAGGCAATCATCGCTCCGATTGATATTGCAGGGGAGCGTCTGGGTACCCTTTTCATTTATAAGAGCGATGAACAATACGACATCGATGATATTATTTTGAGCGAATATGGTACGACTGTTGTCGGACTTGAGATGATGCGTTCCGTGAATGAGGAAAATGCCGAAGAGACACGTAAAGTTCAGATTGTAAAATCTGCGATCAGTACCCTTTCTTTCTCAGAATTGGAGGCAATCACTCATATTTTTGAAGAACTGGATGGCAATGAAGGAATTCTGGTTGCCAGTAAGATTGCTGATCGCGTTGGAATTACCCGTTCCGTCATTGTTAATGCATTGCGCAAATTTGAGAGTGCTGGTGTGATCGAATCCCGTTCTTCCGGTATGAAAGGCACCTATATTAAAGTACTGAATGATGTAGTATTTGATGAGTTGAAGAATATTAAGACCTCCAGATCATAAGGTCAGGTCTGTAGGTCTGGAATGGGGCTGCAGAACAGGCAGCCCTTTTTTATATCTTAGTCTGTAAGAGGAACTGCCAGTGCAGATTGTTTGCATGCAGAACGGAATTTCAGCAGAAAAGGGAATTTTTTGTATAAAACTAGATTCTTTTTGTAAAAACTACTTGTCAAATGTCAGAAGCTATGATAATATGAAAAGGCTGAAAAAACACGTCTGCTGATTCTGATGGCGGTGCCAGATAAAACGGTCCCGGAGGAAGCATGAGATGCAGACGGAAGTTAAAAACCAAATGGAGGAAAAAAACATGAGCGTTATTTCTATGAAGCAGCTTTTGGAAGCAGGTGTTCATTTTGGACATCAGACAAGAAGATGGAACCCGAAAATGGCTCCGTACATCTACACTGAGAGAAACGGTATCTATATCATCGACCTTCAGAAATCTGTAGGTAAAGTTGATGAGGCATACAATGCAATCTCCGAGATCGCTGGCAACGGCGGCACGATTTTGTTCGTTGGTACGAAGAAACAGGCTCAGGATGCAATCAAGACTGAGGCAGAGCGTTGCGGTATGTTCTATGTAAATGAGAGATGGCTGGGCGGTATGCTGACAAACTTTAAGACCATCCAGAGCAGAATCGCTCGTCTGAAAGAAATCGAGACCATGTCTGAGGATGGTACTTTTGATGTACTGCCGAAGAAGGAAGTTATCGCACTGAAGAAAGAGTGGGAGAAACTGGAGAAGAACCTGGGCGGTATCAAAGAAATGAAAAAGCTGCCGGATGCAATTTTTATCGTAGATCCGAAGAAAGAAAGAATCTGTGTACAGGAAGCTCATACTCTGGGTATTCCGTTAATCGGTATTGCTGATACCAACTGCGATCCGGAAGAACTGGATTATGTAATTCCGGGTAATGATGATGCTATCAGAGCCGTAAAATTGATCGTATCTAAGATGGCAGATGCAGTTATCGAAGCAAATCAGGGTGAGGCAGACGCAGATTTCGCTGAGGCTTTTGACGCAGCAGAAGAGACTGTTGAGGCTTAATCAGAAAACCCGTCACTGACGGCTTTTCGGTATGCCTGGCAAATCGAAGAAATTGAGGTGCTTCGACCTGTAATAATGGTTGAAGCACTTTTGCGCTTTTATAACTATCCGGTAAGATGTGCTTTGCACAGCTTGCGGATTCCGATAATGAATAATATGGAGGAAATAACAATGGCAGTAACCGCAGCAATGGTAAAAGAATTAAGAGAAATGACCGGTGCAGGTATGATGGACTGTAAGAAAGCACTTGCAGCTACTGACGGTGATATGGACAAAGCAATCGAATTCCTGAGAGAAAAAGGACTTGCAGGTGCAGCTAAGAAAGCTGGTCGTATCGCAGCAGAGGGTATTGTTGTTACCGCTTTAACCGCTGATGAGAAGAAAGCAGTTGTAGTTGAAGTAAACGCAGAAACCGACTTCGTTGCTAAGAACGCAAAGTTCCAGACATATGCAGCAGATGTTGCAGCACAGGCACTGGTTTCCAATGCAGCAGATATGGACGCATTTATGGCTGAGACATGGGCAAAAGACACAACCATGACTGTAAAAGAAGCTCTGTCTTCTCAGATTTCCATCATCGGTGAGAACATGAACATTCGTCGTTATGAGCAGATGGAAGAGGCTAACGGTTTTGTTGCTTCCTACATCCATGCTGGCGGCAAGATTGGCGTTCTGATCGACGTTGAGACCAACGTTGTGAACGATGCAATTAAAGAGATGGCTAAAAACGTAGCTATGCAGGTTGCAGCTCTGAAACCGCAGTATACCAGCGACAAAGAAGTAAGCGCTGATTATATCGAGCATGAGAAAGCTATCCTGATGGCTCAGATTCAGAATGATCCGAAGGAATCTTCCAAACCGGAGAAGGTTATCCAGGGTATGATTCAGGGTCGTATTAAGAAAGAACTGAAAGAGATCTGCCTGCTGGATCAGGTTTATGTAAAGGCAGAAGATGGAAAACAGAGTGTTGCTCAGTATGTAGATCAGGTTGCTAAGGCAAATGGTGCTGAGATTACGGTTAAGAAATTTGTTCGTTACGAGACTGGTGAAGGTCTGGCTAAGAAGGAAGAAAACTTTGCAGAAGAAGTTGCAAAGCAGATGGCTGGCAAATAATTCGATAACTTTCTAAAAATCTTACAAATGAAAAGCTCGGAAATGCTTGATTTTAAAGGAAAATCGGCATATCCGGGCTTTCTTTTTTACTCAAATCCGGAAATCAAAAAAGCCCGAAGAAACCCTATTTTTGATATATCCCGACTTATTCGATATATTTCCACAGAAAAGTGCTGTATTTTGCCAAGATTTCAGATAATCAAAAAGTCGGGATAAGTTCTGTGGGAGGTCGGCTGGCTAAACCAATAGCCAGACTCCTACCCGATTATGACGGGCATGCCGTCAGTCTGTGGTTTTTGCGTTAAACTCGGACGAAAAAGGGAGTCGCGCCTACGCTGGCTGCGATTGTAAATATTTTTGTGCAGGTGGCAATCAGCTACCCGGTGATGAAGTTCTGGGTTATGCCGGAGAAAAAGAAGTTGGAACTTTTCCAATTGCGCTGATAAACTGCAGAACTTCTTTTGTTGGCTTTTTCGAGTAAATCAATCCATAAGGTACTGTAAATTCCCAGTTTACAGGAAGGGTGGATAGCAGAGGATGGACATCTTTCCAGCATTCAGCAGATAAAAGCAGATCCCTGGAAGAAACCACCTGATTAAACAGGGGGAGATCAATTTTTTCTATTTCTTTTATATGAATTTGTGGATGATTTTTTGTCAGAAAATCCTGCACCAGATCCATATGAGATGTGGTATTACGTTTTTTGACAAGCAAAGTCTCACCATATAAATCCTCTACTGCAAGACGTTTCTTTCCAGCCAGAGGGTGAAATTTGGAGCAGGCGATGCAGAGAGGCAGATTACGGAGATGGAAGGAACTATAGCTGTCACCCCAGTAGTTATTTTCGTAGGGACAGGGAACCAGATCAATCGTATCTCCAAGATGGTTCAGAACATCCCAGAAGGATGGAACCGTATCCTCGAATGGAACGATTTCCAGCCGCAGATTGGGGTAAAGTGCAGATGCTCTGCTCCACTGTTCCAATAAAATATTGGCTGGGTTCATCAAAGAAACTCCAATGTGGATCACGTATTCCGTTTTGTCTTCCAGCTCCTTTGCTTTCTGGAGTACGGAACGGGAATGACGGATCATTTTTTTGCTTTCTGTGTAGATCAGCTGTCCTGCTTCTGTCAGTTTCAGTCCCTGGGTGCTGCGCGTAAACAGTTTGACGCCCAAATCATTTTCCAGAAGGTTGATCTGCTTTGTCACAGCATTTGCTGATATATATAGTTTTTCGGATGCTTTAAGAAAACTTCCGCAGTCCGCAACAATGATAAATGTGTCCAGATGCCGGTCATACATGGTCAGTATCCTCCTAACGTTCACACCTTTAAGTTGGAACTATTATAGCTGTTTTGTCGTTCCATTGCAAGCAGGATTGTTTTAAAATAAAGACGTTACAAGATAATATGGACAAGATGAAAGAAAGATATAACAGGAGGCGCTTATGAATAGAACGAAACGATTGACTGATTGTTTTCTGGCAGGAGCAATGCTCTGTTCATCGGTTACCCGATTTGGTGGTGGATCGCTGTCTGGCCTGTAGACAGTTTTATCTCTTCCAATGATTTCACCGGAAAAACCGTCATCCTGTTCTGCAGCTCTTCTTCCTCCGATTTGGGAGATAGTGGAGAACTTCTGGCTGAAATGGCAGGAACAGGTAACTAGATGGAGGGCGAGAGATTTCGCAGCAGCGCGGATGTAACAGATGTGGTGGAATGGGTTAACGGACTCGAACTTGCCGAATAATGAGGATATAGGGATGGAAAAGCGTATTTTAGGAAAAAAGATGGTTGTTTCTGCCATTGGACTGGGCTGCATGGGATTCAGCCATGCTTATGGTGCGCCTATGCAGAAGGAAGAAGCGGTTCAGATGATCCGCAGTGCATTTCAAATAGGATATACCTTGTTTGATACTGCTGAGGTATATGGGACAGAGGAAAATCCACATGACAATGAGATTCTGGTGGGAGAGGCATTAAAACCTTATCGTAACCAGGTACAGATTGTGTCAAAATTTGGGATCCGTTTTGATCTGACAAGCCCGCAGGTGAATCATCCGCTGATCCCGGATTCCAGACCGGAAGTGATCCGGGAATCTGTGGAAAGCTCTCTGCGACGGCTTCAGACAGACCACATTGATTTGTATTTCCAGCATCGGATCGATCCGAAGGTGGAACCAGAAACCGTGGCGGAGGTTATGGCAGAACTCATAGCAGAAGGGAAAATCCTGCATTGGGGAATTTCTGAGGCAAATGAGGAATATCTTCGTCGGGCCAACGTCGTGTGTCCGGTTACTGCGGTGGAGAATAGATATTCCATGATGGCAAGACAGTATGAAGCGTTATTTCCGGTACTGGAAGAACTTGGAGTAGGATTTGTAGCTTTTTCTCCAATGGCTAACGGTTTTTTAACCGGAAAATATGGAAAGGATTCACAGTTTGATAAAAAGTATGATTACCGCAGCAATATGCCTCAGTTTAAGTCGGAAGCTGTGGACAAGAACAGGGAACTTCTGGAATTGATTTTTGAAATGGCAGAGAGAAAGCAGGCTACACCAGCTCAGATTTCCCTGGCATGGATGCTTTGTAAGCGTCCCTGGATCGTACCGATTCCGGGAACAAGGAAGCTTGACAGGCTGAAAGAAAACGCGGGCGCTGTGGATGTGAAACTGTCAGAGCAGGAAGTGAAGGAACTCGATCGGGCATTGGATTCTGTATCCATGTCGGAAGTGTTTGGCGGATCCAGAATAGTGACAAAATAGTGAAAGTTAATAAAGGAGGATATTTACCATGAGAAAACAACGAAACATCAAACTGGTGGTCCTTGCTGCGGCAGGAGTGCTGCTTACAAGCGGATGTGCAAACAGCAGTGCTCAGACGACAACAGCAGCATCAACAGCAATGGAAACTACAGCGCAGGCGGAGACAGAAACTTTGAATGTCGTAGACGGAGCAGAAGAGAAAAATGAGGTTTCGGTGCTTCAGGATTCCCTGGTGATTGCAAAACAGGGAATGTTCTCGTCAGGAGGTACAGTTACCATTCCTGTGGAAGGCGAATTTGATGAAACAACCAACTGGCTGGATTCCACGAGAGCAGGAAATACTGCGCATGTAGATCATGCCAATGTATTGTATCAGATTCCTGCAAAGGAGAATGGAAACCCGATCGTTTACCTTCATGGCTATGGGCAGTCCAGAATGGGCTGGATGACAACTCCGGATGGGAGGGAAGGATGGTCGGACATATTCCTGAAAAAAGGGCACAGCGCATTTCTGGTGGATCAGCCAAGGCGCGGCGAGGCGGGTTCCACCGCTGCAATGACTACGGATGGGATTGATACATGGTCGGAAGATTCCAAAGAATATATGCCGGGTGATCAGGCCTGGTATACACATTTTAGAATCGGCCGGGTTGCCCCGGAACGGTATGAAGGTTCTCAGTTCCCGGAAGGAGAAGAGGCACAGGATCAGTTTTTCCGTCAGATGACGCCAAATACAGGTTCCTATGATGAAGCGGTTGATGCACTGGCATTAGGTGCTGTTATGGATGATGTGTATGAAATGACAGGAGATAAGGCGATATATATTACCCATTCCCAGGGCAGCAGAGTCGGCTGGTCTACACCGGTGGAACATATCTCGGCAATTGTTGCGATTGAACCGGGCGGAACACCGGAGATTGATTCTGAAAATTATCAGAGACTTTTGGACGCGAAGATTCCGATTGTTGTTTATTTTGGAGACTATATTGATAATGGACCTGAAGATATTCTTTCTTCCAGTTTCTGGAAAAATGTAAAAGACGGTGCGTTTGCTTTTGCTGAAGCATATAATGCGGCAGGAGGAGACTGCACGGTTGTGGATCTGCCTCAGGAAGGAATCACTGGTAATAGCCACTTTATGTTCCAGGAAATGAATAATCAGGAGATTGTGGACCATATTGAAAACTGGCTTGCTGAGCGAGGATTAAACTAATAGGGTAGAGGGAAAGTAAGACTTTCGCTCTTCCCATTGACCCGTATGTACGGTTCAATGGGAAGAGCGAGAAAATTATTCTTCCTCTACCCTATGATTTGGCTTGTAAAATTTCTTTAAATAAAGCGAATAAAGTTTGCTTGTATTGTCGGCTGTAATATGCTATTATAATAGTAAATTAAATTTACTATAAATGCGGGTAAAATACTTCGGCAAGAGGGTATATTATGAATCAAAATAAACAGATGGTACTGGATATCCACACCCATACCTGCGCAAGCGGTCATGCTTACGGGACGATTCGCGAGATGGCATGGGAGGCAAAAGAAAAAGGCCTGTTACTGTTAGGTATCAGCGAACATGCGCCGGGAATTCCCGGAACCTGTGATCCAATCTATTTCTCCAATCTGAATGTTGTTCCCAGATTGCTTTATGGGGTGGAGATCTTCCATGGATGTGAGATCAATGTGCTGAATAACGGCGTGCTGTCTCTGGAACAGAAGTATATTGACAAGCTGGATTATGCGATTGTCGGGATTCACAGACAATGTTATGAGGACGCGGGAATCAGGAAAAATACGGACAATCTGATCTCCTGTATGAAAAATGAAAAGGTTTGTTTCGTTTCACATCCGGATGATGATCACACACCGTTGGATTATGAGCGGCTGGTTCCGGCAGCGAAAGAGAATCATGTGGCACTGGAGCTGAACAACAGCTCTCTGCTCAAACAGGATCAGAGGCTGAATTGTGTCCGGAATTATAAGATGATGCTGGGACTGTGCCGGAAATATCAGTCGCCGGTCATTGTGAGTTCCGATGCGCACGATCCCGGTTATGTGGGAAGATTTGCGGAAGCATTGGCGCTCCTTCAGGCAGAGGATTTCCCGGAAGAACTGGTGATCAATACCGATGTGTCGAGATTTAAGAACTTTATAGGCAGGAGATAAGGAAACGATGGAAAAAATGATAGGGAAAAACAGCATCAGTTCCAAACAGTATAACCGGGGGCTTATTCTGAAACTGATTGCAACTGGTGTGTGCCGGACACGGATCGAACTGTCACGAACGACGCAGCTTGCAAAAATGACAGTTACGAATATTGTTTCGGAGCTGATCGGGAGAAACATCGTAGTTGAGTGTGAGGAAGAGCGGACCGAGGTATGTGGGAGAAATCCGATCTTACTGCGGATCTCGGAAAAGGCTCCGAAGATCATTGGCCTTCTGATTTTCCGTGACCGTATTGCTGCTGTGTTGTGCAGCCTCACCATGGAGATTCTGGATATGGAGGAGATACGATTTCAGAATCTGACGCAACACCAGATGGCGGAATATTCCTATACCGTGATTGACAGGCTGATGGAAAGAGAAAACAATATTCTGGGAATTGGAACTGCAGTGATCGGACCGGTGGATTCCCGCAGCGGTATTCTCCTGAATCCGATCAGGTTTTACGGTATCCATGATGTGGATATTCTGGGAATGTTGAAACAAAGGTACTCTTCTTACCCGATTTATCTGGATCATGATAACAGCAGCGCGGCATTGGCGGAAAAGCTATACGGAATCGGAAGGGATAGCCAGGATTTTATTTTCCTCGGCATTTCAAATGGTATTGGTTCCGGAATTATCAGCGGCGGAAAAGTATTCCATAATCGGCAGGGGCTGGAGCCTGAGATCGGTCACATCAGTATTGATTATAACGGGCCTGTGTGTTCCTGCGGCAATAGAGGGTGTCTTGAAATGTATGCCAGCACTTATGTGATATTGGAGAAGCTAAGGAAGGCGACAGGGCTGGAACGGGAATTTCCTTTTTTCTTCCGGATGAAGGAGGATGCTGCCGTTGGGGAAATTTTTGAGGATATGGTGAGAAAAATCAGTGCGGCACTGGTGAGCAGTGTTAACATTCTGCATCCGGAACTGATCGTGCTGGGGCATGATTGCATGGACTGGGATGATACTTATGTGGCAATGCTGGAGGATATCGTTAATGAGCGGATGATGCTCCATACAAGAAACAGGCTTCCGGTGAGAAAGGCGTATTTCGGGAAAAATGCGCAGCTGGTCGGTGCCGCGGCAAATGTGGTGGTACAGCTTTTCAAAGGTGAATTATTGTAGCAAGTGATAATAAGGAATTATAGTCTGTTAAAGAAATGTTTATGTAAGCAAGTATGTTGCGAGATGAAATGGTCAGAGAAGCGCTGCAGAGGAGGGAAAAGAGATGGGGCACAGCCTTGAAGAACAAGAAAAAGATGAGAAAGGAATAAGGCGGAAGTTCTTCAGTTCCAAACATTCCGGAAGCCTTTTGGATTCCGGACAAAGTATACCGGAGACCATACTGCGGCTGTCTGTTCCGGCGATTTTAGAGCAGTTTCTAATCTGCATCGCCACCCTGACAGATACAGCTATGGTGGGCTCCATTGGTGCTGTGGCTACAGCATCGGTGGCCATCAACATTTCCACAGTGTGGCTTATAAATGGTTTCATCACCGCTCTGAGTGTGGGATTTTCATATCTGGTATCCCACTCCATTGGTGAGGGAAATCCCTTACGGACAGAGGGGGATGTGCGGCAGTCCATCACAGCTTCTCTGCTTCTTGGGGCATTTCTGACGGTTCTTGTGCTGTCTGTTCACAGGTTTCTTCCCATTTGGCTAGGGGCTGCGGAAGATGTGGTTCCCAACGCACAGATCTACCTGGGAATCATTGGTCTTGGTCTTATTCCTCAGACACTGGGGGTGGTTCTGTCGTCTGTGCTGCGTTCGGCTGGAAATACGGTTATCCCTCTTTGGGCCAATCTGGGTTCCAATGTATTGAATGTAATCGGAAATTTTTTCCTCATTTATCCTGCCAGAAAGCTCGTGCTCTCATTTGGTACTATGGGGACAGGTAAAAGCCTCACCCTATCGATCTGGGGTGCAGATTTTGGAATTAAAGGTGCCGCCATATCTACTGCCTTCTCTCAATATATCCTGGCTTTTATTCTCCTTCTTGTGATTTTCCGCGTCGACACTGCGGTCCGCATTCAGCCAAAAGGAGATTATCGACTCCCAAAAAGGACGGCTGCCAAATTGATTCGAATCAGTGTACCTGTGATGCTGGAACGCACCACCTTAAGTCTGGGGCAGATTGCGCTTACGGCCATGATCTCAGGTCTGGGAACCATTCCTCTGGCGGCTCACTATCTGACGCACCAGACGGAGGGGCTTCTCTATCTTCCGGCCTACGGTTTCTCCTATTGCGCTACCACTCTTATCGGTCAGTCTCTGGGGGCCGGCAGGCCTAAGCTGGCATCCCGCTTCTGTCGTGACATCTGCCTTATCAGCGCAGCTGTGATTCTGGCTGCCTGCGTGCCTGTATTCTTTTTGTCAGGAGCTATTCTCAGCCTTTTCACCAGTGAATCGCAGGTTATTGTGCTGGGCACAGTCACATTACGCATTGCGGCAGCTACAGAGCTGTTTTTCAGCTTCTTTGTGGTCGCCGGAGGCATCTGCCGCGGAGCGGGAGATGTAAAATTTCCCTTGTACGTCAGCATCATAGGTATGTGGGGGCTGCGAATCGGTCTTGTATGGATGGCTGCCAATGTGCTAAAGGTAGGTGTCATTGGCGTTTGGCTGGCTATGGGTATCGATAACCTGATGAGAGCCGGTCTTTGCCTGTATCGTCTTTGCAGTGGAAAATGGATTAAGATGAATAAGGAGCATGTATAATCATATTTGACGGTTTCTCGTACCGGTCTCTGGAACGTGGTGGAGGCATTTCGCAGGGAGGCAGACCGTCTGGGATTGCAAGATGAGCAGGATGTTGTGGAAATGATTCGTGAAATCAGAGGGGAGAAACGGTAGATGCGTATAATGCTGGATACAAACGTAATCATACCTGCCAAAGTGCATTTCGGATTCTCTTGTTTATATTCGGGATGTAAAGGATTATCCTGTGATTCATACGGCAATCGTTGAGGTGGTGGATATATTGATTACTGGCGATAAAGATTTTGGGGAGTTAGATATCAAGAAACCAGAGATCATGACACCGAATGAGTTTCTGGAACGATTTGGAATTTGACAGGGTACGAATCATATTGCGAGCATCGGATATAGGAAGAAGGAGGCCCGTAGCACGATTTGAATCGTGCTGGGGCTTCTTTTTCTGTCCTTCGGGAAGTAAAGCAGGATTCTTAAGCAAATGAAATAATTTGAAAATGCTCTGGAAAAATGACAGGGCAGTTTGCTATGATGGATATGAGAAGAGGCGGAATTTATGAGAAAAATGAAAAAATGGATCAGCATAGCGGGAATTTCGGTCAGCTTGGGATATAACTATGGGGCGGAAACTTTTGGACTAATCCGGCGCAGAACTTTTAGATAATCTTTTGGTTTTCCTGTGGAGTATTCAGAAAGATTGATAAAATCAAATTCAAATCCCAGGCTTCTTAAAACTTCTTCCTGCAGCTCTCCATAATATCCGAGACGGCAGATACCAAATGTCATGATGAGAGTATCCGCTCCTGTCTCCAGTGCATCGATCATGCTGCCCAGGCTGGATTTAAAAGTAGTGCAGACCGAGTCCGGACTGTAACGGGCTCCATTCCCATTTCATGGTCGGAGAAACGCTTAAAGACTGTTTCAGCGCTTCTTTATGATCTGTGATATCTGCCCAGATAGGTATGAATATAATCACACGTTCCGATGAGGGATCGAACATGTCCCAGATACAGTTTGGCAGACAGGCATGTCTCATCAATGGCTGTTTCCGTTCCCTTTAAAAGGATTTCTCTATTTGTTGGGCCGCTTTCGATGATCTCCATCCCCAGAGAAGAGAAAAAAGAACTCCAGAGTATCCTTTAAATTTGTTATGGGTAATTATATCGGTCATATCAGCGAAAATAAATGGGCATTTCCATATGGAATGCCCAAAATTTAGGCATAAACATGGTAAATGTCCATTGTGATATCCGAATAAAAAAAGTAAAGTGATTGCAAGTAAATAAAATTTCAGGAGGTGAGAGTTCTGAAGAAACTCCGAATTGCACGAAGCGGATATATTTTGATGTCTGTCCTTTTTTACATTGCCGGCATTCTCTATATGATAAAGCCAGGCGCATCACCGACCGCGGTCTGTATCAGCAGTGGTACCATATTGATTGCATATGGGGTAATAAAAATCATCGGATATCTGTCGGATGATCTTTATTGCCTGGCATTTCAATATGATCTGGGCTGCGGTCTGTTTCTGATTGTCCTTGGTGTGATCGTTCTGATTTTTCGTGTAAGAGTGTGGCAGTATCTGCAACCTGCATTGGGAATGCTCATTCTTTTGGATGGTCTGATGACAATCCAGACATCTAAGGATTCTAAAAAGTTTGGCCTGGAAACCTGGCATTGGATCCTGATCTGTGCCATTGCTGCAGGTGCTTTGGGAGCGTTGGTGGTGATTCAATCATTTTTGGGAAAGCCTTCCCGTAGTGTGAATGGATGTTCCATTCTGGTCGAAGGGGTAATGAAACATCTTCTGGTAAAGAGTACGGTGATTCTAATGAAGGATCGGCCGCATTCGATAGAGGATTGATCTGATGAGACGAAATTATAGTACAGTACACAGGAGGAAATTATGGACGTTACAACAACATTGAAAAAATTTGGACTTGAGCAGGCTTTAAATTACATTTACAAGGAGCCGGAAAAAAACCTGCTGAAACTGATGGATTGGGCCGACAAATTCGCTGGAGATGAGTTTCTGATTCCCAGAAAAATGGTGCGGGAAGCGATGACAGATCCCAAACACCCGTATTATCCGTTTATCCGCCGTCTCATCTATGATCTGGATCCCCATGTGATGAAGACCTCAGCGGTAAATTTCTTCATCAATGCGGCTCTGGCAGGATGGCCTAGGCAGCAGGAAGCGCGTAAAAAGTATGGATGCAATATTCCGTGGACAATTCTTTTAGACCCGACTTCCGCATGTAATCTGCATTGCACAGGTTGCTGGGCCGCTGAGTACGGAAACAAACTGAACCTGACTTACGACGAGATTGACAATATCATTGAACAGGGGAAGAAACTGGGAATCTATCTCTATATTTATACGGGAGGGGAGCCATTGGTGCGAAAAAGTGATCTGCTCCGCCTCTGCGAGAAGCACAATGACTGCGTTTTCTTATGTTTCACCAATGCGACATTGATCGATGAATCGTTTGCCGATGAGATGCTTCGGGTGGGAAATTTCGTTCCGGCAATCTCACTGGAAGGATTTGAACAAGCCACAGACGGACGGCGCGGTGAGGGAGTATATAAGAAGGTAATCGATGCGATCGATCTTCTGCACAGAAAGAAACTGCTGTACGGTATCTCCGCCTGCTATACCAGCGCCAATTTCCATTCCATTACGTCGGAAGAATTTTATGATCGCCTAATTGAGATGGGAGCCTATTTTATCTGGTATTTCCATTATATGCCGGTTGGAAATGATGCCTCTCCGGAATTAATGCCCACGCCGGAGCAGAGGAAACTGACTTATGAACGGATCCGGCGTTACCGCGCCGAAAAGCCTCTTTTCGCCATGGATTTCCAGAATGATGCGGAATATGTAGAAGGATGCATTGCGGGAGGCAGACGATACTTACATATCAATGCTAACGGAGATGTTGATCCCTGCGTATTTATCCATTATTCAGACTCCAATATCCGGGAAAAAACATTGCTTGAAGCCCTTCAGTCTCCGATGATGATGGCGTATTACAAGAGGCAGCCGTTCAATGAGAACATGCTGCGCCCATGCCCGATGTTGGAGAATCCAGAAAAACTCAGAGAGATGGTGGCAGAGTCCGGGGCGCATTCCACCGACCTGCAGTCACCGGAATCAGCGGAACATCTCTGCGCAAAATGTGATTCCTATGCAGCCTGCTGGAAACCAGTGGCAGATGAGATCTGGGAGGCCAGTGAAGCGGCAAAAGCAAAGGAAGGCTGATTTTCAAACTGCCGCAGATTCTTTTTTGGAAACTGCGGCAGTTATGACAGTGAAGTTCAGGGTGCAAATGTAGTCAATTCAACAAATCAAAAACAACAGAAAATGTCTGTACTTAGAAATATTCAGGAGAAATGGAAATGACAGTAGGGATTGTTACCGACAGCAACAGCTGCATTTTGGGAAATGATGAGTGGGAGAAGGGAGTCTATGTGATTCCCATGCCTGTTATTCTGGACGGGGTGACGTATTATGAAGGGCAGAATATGACACATGAGCAGTTTTACAGGCTTTTGTCAGAGCATAAACCCATTACAACGTCCCAGCCGGCGCCTGCAGAAATTATTGAAACCTGGGAGGAAATATTTGCATTGGGATATGAGGAAATTGTCTATATTCCAATGTCAAGCGCTCTTAGTAATTCTTATCAGACTGCCAGACTTCTGGCCGAGGAGTACGAAGGAAAAGTACAGGTCGTTGATAATCATCGGATTTCTGTAACACAGAAACAGTCTGTGCAAGATGCGGTTCGGTTGGCAGAAAACGGCTTCACTGCTGAGGAAATCAGGAGAGAATTAGAACAGACTGCTTACGACTCAGTGATTTATGTGGGTATGGAAACACTGGAATATCTAAAGAAAGGCGGGCGAATCACTCCCTCAGCGGCAGCGATGGGGTCACTGTTGAATTTGAAACCGCTTCTTACGATTCGGGGGCAGAAATTGGATGCATATGCCAAAGTAAGAGGTACCAGGGCATGCAAAAAGAGGTTGATTGAAACAATGAAGAGGAGTGCCGCTGCATTCTATGAGCGGGGAATAGATATCTCAATAGGGGCTGCAGGGAGTTATCCTGACTGTGAAAGTGACATGGAATGGCGGGATATGGTACAGGAAGCGTTTCCAGGCGAGAAAGTTTTCTATGATCCGCTTTCATTCAGCATCAGCAGCCATGTAGGACCCGGGGCGTTTGGAATCGGAATCAGCCGGAAAATCGTGCAACTGTAAGAAAGGGGAATAATATATGAAAGAAAAAGCAGAAACAAGGATTTGCATCAGTTAGAGAGGATGTCAGAGAAGCACAGCGGCCATGCATGCAGCTGTGTTCTTCCTTACCTGATCTTATGTTATTTTTGGAGAGGCAGAACCGTGATAATCTGCCTGATTCTCTATTTCATTGAGTTTTGGGCTTCCATATATTTAAAACGTCATACGAAACCAGAATTTCTGGCAGGAAGCGCTGCAGCAGTTTTAGTATCCTGTTTTACGGGACTGTATTTTGGTCTTAATTAAGGAACTACAGCTTTACTGATTTCAAAAATGCCTGTTTGCCGGTACCTGCAAACAGTTCACTGATTCTGATAAAGGAATTCAGCAGATCATAATCCATGGAATGATCCATCCAGTCAAGAATGGCTCCGACCAGAGTACATTTATAATATCGGATCAGAAGTTCCTTGTCGTTTCTCTGTAAGGACAGGTCAGCCGTAACGGTGTTGACATATTCTTTCACTGTGTAAAGGCAAAGACGTTCCAGCTCCCTCAAAAAAACTTCACGATGGACAGAACCATAGATATGAAGAAACGCCTTTTTTCGATTTATTACATGCTCTACAAATGGTTTGACGCAATCAACAGGAGAACCAAAATGACTGTATGTTTGAATCATATGGTCAATATCCTGCTTGAAAGAGTATTCCAGAAGTTCAGGAATATCATGAAAATGGTAATAAAAGGTATTACGATTGATTAGACAGCGGGTTACGATATCTTTTACTGTGATTTGATTGTAGGGCTTTTCTTCTAATAACTGCCAGAATACAGTGACAATAACGGTTTTGGTTTGGTTCATAATTATCAGCTCACTTTTGAAATATAATGAAATATTATCACAAAATTGCAGATTTTAACAGTGCTTTTGGTGAGAAAATCAGAAGAAAGAACAAAAAATCAGATCAATAGATTGGGAATACCGTTGGATGAAATTGATATTGTTTTATTGACGCAGGGATTCTGGAATGCTGGGCAGGAACTGGAATGTTTTCTCAAGTATAATAAGAAAGCGAATGTCTACTTTCCATATTTATGGATTACTTTTTTTATTGGAGAGAAGGTCATGGGGGTATAGGTAAAAATTGCTTGACATGTGAGAAGAGTGAATTACCATTTGGACAAGCAATATTAGTTGATTCATGACTGTATTTCAAAAGACTGGTGGTTTTAAAATGCAAGAGGCAAAAAAAGGTGGTGTTTTATGGAGAAACAGAAGTACAGAAAGTTTATATTGAATCTGATTACAGTCATGATTCTTTCCCTGGTGGTCTTTTTCGTGTTCCGGAAAGATTACCGAAATATCGTAGAATGTCTGAAGCATGTTTCTGTTTTGGGGGTGCTTTTGCTTCTGATTCTGGATCTGTGTTACCAATTTCTGGATTCTGCTGCACGGTGCATCCTGATCCGCACTCATCTGTCATCATTCAGGATAAGTCAGGCATCCGGGATCACCTTCCTTGGAATATTCGGAAATGTTTCTACCTTCTCTGCCGGTATCATACCAATGCAAAGCTATTATCTTTATCAGTATGGTATACCGGCAGGCGTCAGTATGGGAATGCTGATACTGATATATGTGTTTCACAAGATCACCGTATTTCTATATGCGGCAGTTATGGTGATGATGCATGGCTCCTGGATCAGGAAGACCTTGCCGGAACTGACCAAATATATTAACCTGGGATTTCTGGTATGCTCATTAATCGTGGTTGTCCTGATCCTTATCTGTACATGGAAAGCCATGCAGAAATTTGGGATTCTGGCGCTTGAGAGACTTCCGGATACAGACAGATGGAGAGGAAAAAAGGAAACATGGCATAAAAACCTGGAATCGTTGTACAGGGAATCCAGAAAGCTGCTGAAAAACCATACATGCTGTCTGAAGCTGATTTTTGTGGATATCCTGAAACTGTCCTGTCTTTACATGATACCGTTCTGGTGTATACGGATTCTGGGACTTCCGGAAATTGGGTTTTGGGAGACTCAGGCACTGGCGTCGGTTATGGTGCTGATTGCAGGAGTGCTGCCGAACGTAGCTGGTATGGGTCCGATAGAACTGGCATTTATGCAGCTTTTTTCAGTCAGCATCGGACGTGTGGAAGCAACAGCAGCCTTGATTCTATATAGGGTCGTTACTTATTTCTTCCCATTTCTTATCAGCATCATTGTCTTTTTCCATATTGAGAAGAAAGTGACAGGCAGGGAAAATCCCTCTGCTTTCCGATAGATAAATCGGAGAGCAGAGGGATTATTTTGACGATACGGAAAGCACCAATACGGAGCGGGGAGCCATGCGAACCTGTGGATAATCCAATATAAATGGAGGACAAAAGGCACTTGGAATGCTGTTTTTCAAATAATATCCTGAAGTGTCTGCATCAATCTGCCATTTCATATAGTGGGGGAGTGCAGGAAGACAGCACTCTTGCTCTTCCCAGAAAGCATTGATGGAAAGACATACGATATCATCGGAATCCCCGGCACGATTACGTCCGGCATAGATGACGCATAGCACCTTTGTTTTCTCGTTCGGTTCAATTATCTGGATTTCCGGAAAGCCGATGGAGCAGTACTCAGAAAATTTTCGAACCACATCGTGCTCTTTCCTGAATTGAATAAGATATTTCACATAATCAAAATGCAAACGATTTGTTTTGAGATAATTCCAGTCAAGCCAGGATATCTCATTATCCTGACAGTAGGCATTGTTGTTTCCAAATTGAGTATTCAAAAATTCATCTCCGGCAAGAAACATGGGGGTTCCCCGGCTCATGAGCAGTACGGTGACTGCATTTTTTGCCAGCTTCCTTCTGAGCGTAAGGACTTCTTCATTATCTGTATCACCTTCAATGCCGCAATTCCAGCTTCGGTTATCATCGTTTCCATCCAGATTGCACCATCCGTTGGCTTCATTGTGTTTCTTGTTATAGGAATACATATCCCATAGTGTAAAACCATCATGACAGTTTAGAAAATTCACAGAAGCATTATTTCCGCGGATCTTTGGGTCATACAGATCCCTTGAACCCGCAATCCTTTGAGCAGCAGTATGGGCCAGCCATAAGTCTCCTTTTAAGTAGCTGCGCATATCGTCCCGGTATTTCCCGTTCCATTCCGCCCAGCGATTCCATGATGGAAAGCTGCCCACCTGATAGAGCCCTCCTGCATCCCAGGCTTCTGCAATCAGCTTTACATTACCTAATATAGGATCAAAGGCCAGCTGCTGCAGAAGAGGCGGGCTGCTCATGGAAGCTCCGTCAATATCACGTCCCAGGATACTGGCAAGATCAAAGCGGAAGCCGTCCACATGATAGGCTGTGGTCCAGTATCTGAGACATTCCAGTATCATCTCCTGAACGATAGGATGGTTGCAGTTTAGCGTGTTTCCACATCCGCTGAAATTGTAATAGTAACCATCTGGTGTCAGCATGTAATAAATGTTATTGTCAAAACCTTTAAAAGAAAAGAAGGGACCATATTCATTTCCTTCGGCGGTATGGTTGAAGACGACATCAAGGAAACATTCGATTCCGTTTGCATTCAAGGCCCTTATCAGTGATTTCAGTTCGTTTCCCTCATGGTTATATTCTGACTGGCTGGTATAGCTGGTATTGGGGGCGAAGAAACTGACGGTATTATATCCCCAATAGTCCAACAGCTGATTTCCGTCCACTTCCCGGTTGTCTTTCATCTCATCGAATTCAAAAATTGGCATCAATTCTACTGCATTGACACCTAACTCCTTTAAGTAAGGGATTTTCTCCATGATTCCGGCAAAAGTTCCTGGATGAGAAACACCAGAGGAACTGTGTTTTGTAAATCCGCGGACATGCAGCTCATAGATAATCAGATCCTCCATAGGAATCAAGGGATTTGGCGCCTTGCCCCAGTCAAAATTGTCCTGCACCACTCTTGCCTTATAGAAAGAACCCTCTCCGTTTTTTGTTCCCCATATACTCTGCCCTGTAACAGCTTTGGCATAGATGTCCAGCAAAATCTTGTTCTTGTCAAAAAGAAATCCTTTTGATTTGTCATTTGGACCATCCAGCCGGTAGGCATATTCAAATTCTTTAATATCAAGGTCAAATACAATCATGGAATATACGTTGCCAATTTGATAGTTCTTCGGGAATTTCAGCACGGCATAAGGAATATTCTCCATACGATGGAATAAAAGCAGTTCACAGGAGGTGGCTCCGTGGGAATGTACCGTGAAATTAACACCTCCCGGAATCGCCGTTGCACCGTTCAACTCGTATATTCCAGGACGTACCTGAAAGCCGCCGATTTCATCCATAGGAACCATGTGAATCATACCCTTGGTGTTATATTGAACTAATTCATTCATTAAATCCCTCTTTTCATGGAAGACAGTCCAACTGTTTGGCTGATTGCAGTAATACGTGATCAATTTGTTTCCAAGTATATTTTATATAAATTATTATAGTAGAGAGTTGGCAGGAAATCATCGGACATCGGTTTTTGTGTGTCAAAAATCATGACAGATTAAATAATTGTTACATTTTTGGACAACTGACCGAATTTGTCCATTGTTCTTCTTTTAAAAGCACACTAAAGTTAATAAAAGAGTTTAGGAAGGAAGTGCTGAGTATAGAAGAGAATATTGCGAGGGTTCTGATTGAAACAACAGTTGAAAGAGCACTAAAAGAAATGAAGAATTTTCCAGAAAGGGGAATCCGAAATTTAAGTATGGTTTGATGCAGAAGGGCAACTGCATTCCTGTGACAGAATGTATCCATCTGTTGAATACAATATATTTCAAAATGGGCTGCCATCTATTTTAAAACTGGCATTTTCGAAACATTCAGAAAAAAATGAAAGGAACGTGGAAGGTGAGAACAGGAGTCATTGATGTGGGAGGTGGACTCCGCGGAATCTATGGTGCTGGAGTTCTGGATTACTGTATAGATCATGGAATTAGATTTGATGTGGGGATTGGTGTTTCTGCCGGAAGTGCCAACATTGCTGCCTATATTGCCGGTCAAAAGAAGCGCAATTATCAGTTTTATATTGATTATTCATTCAGAAAGCAATATATGGGGATAGGGAATCTCCTTTTTAAGCGGTCTTTTATTGACCTTGATTATGTATATGGTACATTAAGCAATTCTGATGGGGAAAACCCGTTGGGATATCAAGAAATAAAGCAAAATCCGATGGAATTTATGGCCATAGCCACAGAGGCACAAACGGGCATTGCGAAATATTTTGTGAAAGAAGACCTTGGACAGGATGATTATAGTGTATTAAAGGCATCCTGTGCGATCCCGGTCGTATGTAAACCTTACATGGTCCAAGGAGTTCCATATTTTGACGGCGCTTTATCGGATCCGATACCTGTGGACAAGGCATTTGAACTTGGGTGTGATCGGGTAATGGTCATTCTGACGAAACCTGTGGATGTACGACGTGTACCGGACCGGGACATAAAACTTGCAAAGCATATTCAGAGAAAATATCCATATGCAGCTGAAAAATTAAGAAAAAGGGCAGAACTATATAATATGCAGATCGAACGGCTGCTGGCATGTGCAGAGGAACGGAAAGTGATGATCATCGCCCCGGATGATACTTGCGGTGTCGATACGTTGACAAGAGATGCAGGATCGATGAAACAGTTATATGAAAAAGGGTATAAAGATGCTCAGAAAATTCCATTTTTTATATAACTGAGGAATCTAAAACTCTGGTCAGTGATACCCTTGTTCAAGTTCCTTTGTCGCATGGAATGCGATATTCTGTACACAGGATTTTAGAAGAGTCAGAAATTCTTCCGGAGGAATGCAGTCTTTTTCTAACACCCAGCGTTCGATTGCGCAGATATAGGCATCCGCAAAAAAATTAATGTGAAAAGGGAGGAGCTCCTGCTCCGAAAAAATGCTTTTTAAATATTCGGTAATTACCGGAAGCATCAATTCACGGAAATGTTCTGAAAAGGAGTTCTGACCTTTGATAAGCAATGCTTTACGATAAAACTGTTTGTTTTTATAAAAGTAAGTACAGATATCATGCAGAAATTGCCAGCCGGAATCATATGTCTTTTCTCGGGCAATGGCAATAAACTCCGTATCATAAATCCAGTTTAATAAAGCATATTTATCCTGAAAGTGATAATAAAAACTTTTACGGTTCATGTCGCACTTTTTACAGATGTCACTGATATTGATTTTTGAAAAGGGCATTTCTGCCATTAGTTCCTTCAAAGCGGCAGCGAGTGCTCTTTTTGTTATGTTTGAGTCTGCCAAAAAATCACCTCATTTTCATACTATTATGATGTTAAATTGTACCCTTTGTCAAGGACATTTTTAAATTTAAGTACCCATTTTGTTACTATTCACAGACGATTCTGTAAAACTTTGGGTTGACAGTATGTCAGTTTATATAGTATACTCTACTACGGAATGAATCTATGTAACAGAGTCTTCCATGCAATTCTTTTGGACCACTCCTTTGGAGTTAAGGCCGGACGGACAGCCGGGTCCACTGCCGATTGACGATTAGATATCGTCGTTATTGATTGAGTTAGAAGCTCAAATTTTATAAGTTGGTTACTTCATAACCGAAATGCGTAGATTACGCAGACTTGTGAAACGGTCAATAAAGAGTAGTAAAAGTATATTGCTATATAGACTCTGTAGAAAACCTGTCATTTTAAGAATATCCCTATGTTGCCTGCAGGCATATAAAATCGGAAGTGAATATCTGGTGTATGGTTGTGTAAGCAGCGGAAGAGGGATCATAGGATTCTGATAGAAAAGATGATGACGCAAGTTGTGTAATTGCAGCTTGCGTCTTTTTTGTGTTCAAAGCGTTGTGTGCCGTGCTGGTGACGAACTTTCGGAGAACTTGATATACACAAAAAAGCTGCCAGAAAGCTGCTGATTTTGAACGTTTGGGAGAGTATGGTATGAGGAAATTTACGTTGGATCAAAACAAGGCTCCGATTTACGAAGCATTGCAGAGGTTCCGGGAGATGAGGGTTGTTCCGTTTGATGTACCGGGACACAAGCATGGCAAAGGCAATCCTGAGCTGACCGCTTTTCTCGGAGAACGGTGTGTCAGCATTGATGTGAACAGTATGAAACCATTGGATAACCTTTGTCATCCGATTTCTGTGATTCGTGACGCAGAATGTTTAGCAGCTGATGCTTTTGGTGCGGCACATGCATTTTTGATGGTGGGAGGAACTACAAGTTCGGTACAGAGCATGGTGCTGTCAACCTGCAAACGCGGCGATAAAATCATTTTGCCAAGAAATGTGCATCGCAGTGTCATCAATGCTCTTGTTTTATGCGGTGCAGTGCCGGTTTATGTGAATCCGGAGGTTGACTGCAGATTAGGAATTTCACTGGGAATGAAGCGGGAACAGGTTGCCGAAGCGATTGCAAAGAATCCGGATGCGGTAGCGGTATTGGTGAATAACCCTACCTACTATGGCATTTGCAGCGATTTAAAAGAAATTGTCCGTATGGCACATGAAGCAGGGATGCTTTGTCTTGCGGATGAGGCACATGGAACGCATTTTTATTTCGGAGAAAATATGCCAGTTTCAGCGATGGAAGCAGGTGCGGATATGGCTTCTGTTTCAATGCACAAGAGTGGCGGAAGTCTTACCCAGTCCAGCCTTTTGCTGATTGGTGAAAAGATGAACCCCGGTCATGTTCGCCAGATCATCAATCTGACACAGACGACATCGGGAAGTTACCTGTTGATGTCCAGTCTGGATATCAGCCGCCGGAATCTGGCGCAGCGGGGAAAAAACGTATTTGCCAGAGTGGCGGAGATGGCAGAATATGCCAGAGAAGAAATCAATGCGGTCGGCGGTTATTATGCATTTGGACGGGAACTGATCAATGGCAATTCCATCTTCGATTTTGACCCTACAAAGCTGAGTGTTCACACAAGAGATATCGGTCTGGCAGGTATTGAGGTTTACGATATTTTAAGAGATGAATATGATATTCAGATCGAATTTGGAGATATTGGCAATATTTTGGCATATCTTTCTATGGGTGACCGGCCACAGGAACTGGAGAGGCTTGTAAGTGCCCTGGCAGAGATTCGCCGCCGTTATCAGACAGATCCCAGCGGACTGCTCAGTCAGGAATATATTGCTCCGGAAGTCGCTGCCAGTCCGCAGGAAGCGTTTTATGCAAACAAAAAGAGTGTTCCGATTGAGGAAAGCGAAGGATTCATATGCAGTGAGTTTGTCATGTGCTATCCTCCGGGAATTCCGATTCTGGCCCCGGGAGAGCGAATTACAAAGGAGATTTTGGACTATATCCATTATGCAAAGGAAAAGGGATGTTCCATGACAGGTCCTGAGGACCCGGACATCCGACATATTAATATTTTACTTTGAAAGTCCCGTCATGCGGACATGAATAAGCCATGCTTGCATGAGCGTATTCATGGACATAGGACGGGCAGAGGGCAGGAATTTTAGCATAGAGAGGAAAATGGGATGGAAATTTGGTTCAGTGAATTTCATACGCCGGATGTAAAACACAGCATTCGTGTCAATCGCCATCTGTATTCGGAAAAAAGTGAGTATCAGCAGATCGATATCTTTGATACACCGGAATTCGGGCGGGTATTGACATTGGACGGAAATGTGGTCCTAACTGAGCGGGATGAGTTTATTTATGATGAAATGATTACGCACATTCCTATGGCGGTGCACCCGTGCATCCGGGATATTCTGGTGATCGGCGCGGGAGATGGCGGTGTCGTCCGGGAATTGGCAAGATATGATTGTGTCAGACGGATCGATCTTGTGGAAATGGATCCGAAAGTATTGGAAGCGTGCCGTATGTATCTGCCGGAAAATGCAAGCAGGCTGGATGACAGCCGCGTACATATTTTCTTTGATAACGCATTGCGGTTTATCCGGCGGAAAAAGGATGAGTATGACCTGATCATTGTAGATTCCACTGATCCATTCGGTCCATCTGAGGGGTATTTTACACGGGAGTTCTATGGCATCTGTTATAATGCGCTGAGGGAAGACGGTGTTCTTGTCAATCAGCAGGGAAGTCCATTTTTTAAGCACGACGCAGATGCAATCAGAAGAAGTCACCAGCGCATCATCAAGCTGTTTCCGGTCTGCCGTGTATATCAGGCCCATATACCGACTTACGCCGCAGGATACTGGCTGTTTGGCTTTGCCAGCAAGAAATATCATCCGATCGATGATTTTCAGATCGAGCGGTGGAAAGCACTTGGGTTGGATACAGAATATTATACGCCAAAACTGCATATCGGGGCATTTTATCTGCCGGCATTTTTAGAGAAAATGTTGATGGAGGTGGAGAAATAATGGAACGAAATATTGAAACATTTATCGGATGTGACAGTGACTATGAAGAGGCGGACATTGCCTTGTTCGGCGCGCCGTTTGATTCTACCACAAGCTACCGGCCCGGTGCACGGTTCGGATCATCGGCAATCCGGCATGAAAGTTTTGGACTGGAAACTTACAGCCCGTATCAGGATTTGGATTTGACGGATTTTCACACGTTTGACTGCGGAGATTTAGAGTTATGCTTTGGAAGTCCGGAGGCAGCGCTTTTCGACATTGAAAAGCAGGCGGAGCAGATCTTGTCTGATGGAAAATTGCCGATTCTGGTCGGCGGAGAACATCTGGTTACGCTTGGTTCGGTGCGTGCCGTGGCAAAGCATTATCCGGAACTGCATATTCTCCATTTTGATGCACATGCAGACCTTCGAGATGATTATCTGGGAACGAAATTGAGCCATGCGGCGGTTATGCGGCGTTGTCACGAGATTCTGGGAGACGGCAGAATCCATCAGTTTTGCATCCGCAGCGGAGAACGGGAAGAATTTTCATTTGCAAAGCTTCATACGGACATGCACAAATTTGATTTTCAGGGAATTTCTGAGTTGGCGGAAAACTTGAAACGGCAGAATTGCCCGGTATATGTGACGATCGATCTCGATTGCCTTGATCCGTCCGTATTTCCCGGAACGGGAACGCCGGAGGCTGGAGGTGTCAGTTTCCAAACCTTACTGGAGGCAATTTTGACGGTTTCCGGATTGAACATCGTGGGTGCAGATGTCAACGAACTTGCACCGATGTTGGATGCCAGCGGGGCATCCACGGCAGCGGCCTGTAAAATTTTGCGGGAATTGATCTTGGCATTGCACAGAAACTTGGATGATAGAAAAGGAGAACAATAAAAATGAGCAGAGTATTGGTGATTGGATGTGGCGGAGTTGCCGCAGTTGCGATTCAGAAGTGTTGTCAGGTCAGCGAGGTATTTACAGATTTGTGTATTGCCAGCAGAACAAAGTCAAAATGTGATGCGCTGGCTGAAAAATTAAAGGGAAAGACTGAAACGAGGATTACCACTGCACAGGTGGATGCAGATCATGTTCAGGAGGTGATCGACCTGATTCATGCGTACAAGCCGGATCTGGTGATGAATATAGCACTCCCCTATCAGGATCTGACCATAATGGATGCTTGCCTTGCATGTGGGGTCAATTATATGGATACGGCTAATTATGAACCGGAGGATACGGATGACCCGACCTGGCGTGAGATTTATGAAAATCGTTGTAAAGAGAAAGGATTTTCTGCATATTTTGATTACAGCTGGCAGTGGGCTTATCGGGAAAAATTTGAAAAGGCAGGGCTGACAGCACTTCTGGGCTGTGGATTCGACCCGGGCGTTACTCAGGCTTACTGTGCATATGCAAAAAAACATGAGTTCGATACGATTGATACCATTGATATTTTAGACTGCAACGGTGGGGATCACGGTTATCCGTTTGCTACCAATTTTAATCCGGAAGTAAATCTGCGGGAGGTTTCTGCACCGGGAAGTTACTGGGAGGACGGGCATTGGGTAGAAATTCCTGCCATGAGTATCAAACGGGAATATGATTTTGACAGCGTCGGTGAAAAGGATATGTATCTGCTTCATCATGAGGAAATTGAATCGCTGGCCGTGAATATCCCAGAGGTAAAGCGCATCCGTTTCTTTATGACTTTCGGTCAGAGCTATCTGACTCATATGAAATGTCTGGAAAACGTAGGAATGTTGTCGACTGTGCCGATTTCTTTTGAAGGGAAGGAGATTGTGCCAATTAAATTTTTAAAAGCTCTGCTTCCGGACCCGGCAAGCCTTGGTCCCCGTACTCACGGAAAAACCAACATCGGATGTATTTTTACCGGCAGAAAAGATGGTCAGGAGAAATCCTATTATATCTATAATGTATGCGACCACCAGGAATGTTTCCGGGAGGTAGGGAGTCAGGCAATCAGCTATACCACAGGGGTTCCTGCCATGTGCGGCGCACTCATGATGCTGACTGGCCAGTGGAAGAGACCGGGAGTCTATACGGTGGAAGAATTTGACCCGGATCCATTTCTGGATGCATTGGACAAGTATGGTCTGCCGCGAAGAGAAAACCATGCTCCGGTTCTGGTGAAGTAATGGGAGGAATAAAGGAAAGCAGGGCCATGTTTCGCTCCTTAAACGATCGACGTCCAGAAGAATTGTTCGGTACACTGCCTACACCCTGCTATATCATTGATGAGAAAGCACTGCGCCGCAATGGGGAAATTCTTTCCTCCGTCATACAACATACAGGTTGCAAAATTCTTCTGGCACAAAAGGCATTTTCAAATTATGATTTTTATCCGCTGCTTTCGGAGTATTTATCAGGAACGGAAGCCAGCGGGCTCTATGAGGCACGATTGGGAAAAGAACATATGCCGGAGAGAGAAGTGCATGTATTCTGCGGTGCGTATCGAGAAACAGAGTTTGAACAGATTCTGGAATACGCAGATCATATCGTGTTTAATTCGCCTGCGCAGCTGAAAAAATTCGGCGAAAAGGCGAAAATGTCTGGAAAAAGCGTGGGACTGCGAGTGAATCCGGAATGTTCAACGCAGGAAGGACATGAAATTTATGATCCTTGCGCTCCGGGAAGCAGGCTGGGGACTACCCGCGCAGTGTGGGACAGACAGATGACAGAAGAACTGATTGCTCTGTTGGATGGTATTCATTTTCATACGCTTTGTGAGCAGGATGCGGATGCGCTGGAAACGACGATTCTGGCTCTGGAAAGAACATTTGGGGATATATTGCCCCAAATGAAGTGGCTGAACATGGGCGGCGGACATCATATTACAAAAGATGGGTATGATTTGCCGCGCCTGGAAAAATGGATTAGGTATGCCAAGGAGAAATGGAATCTTCAGGTTTATCTGGAACCGGGAGAAGCAGTGGCACTGAACGCCGGTTATCTGGCATGCCGTGTTCTGGATGTAGTAGAAAACGGAGGTATCTGTACAGCAATCCTGGATACAAGTGCTGCCTGCCATATGCCGGATGTCATTGAAATGCCATACCTTCCGCCTCTTTACGGGACGGTTTCGGAGGGAAAAGAGGTATTTTGCTTCAGGCTGGGCGGTCCGACTTGTCTGTCCGGCGATATCGTGGGAGATTATGGTTTTGACCATGAACTGCAGGAAGGGGAATTATTGCTGTTTGGTGATATGGCGATCTATACCACATGCAAAAACAATACGTTCAATGGAATGCCGCTTCCTGATATCTGGAGAAGAACAGAAGAAGGGCAGCTGGAGCCACTCACGAATTTTGGATATGAAGAATTTCAAAGACGGCTGGGGAGAAGTGTTAAAAGGCGTCATCAGATACAGCGAAAAGAAAAATAACGGATCAAAGAAAAGGACTATTCATGGAAAAATTAACCTGATTTTTACATGAAGGTCCTTTTTAAGTTTACAATCCGACTCTAAAATAACAACTGTTTGATAAAAAAGTGAAAGGGAAAAGTGAGGAATAAGGAAGAAAACACTATGTCAAAAGTATCTTTAGTATCGGTGAATAAACGTTATCCCAACGGTTATCATGCAGTGAAAGATTTCAGTCTGAACATCAGAGACGGGGAATTTGTTATTTTTGTCGGACCTTCCGGCTGTGGAAAATCTACCACGCTGCGCATGATTGCAGGACTGGAGGATATTTCTTCTGGGGAACTCTGGATTGATGATCAGCTTGCCAATTTTCTGGAACCGGGAGAGCGAGGACTTTCTATGGTATTCCAGAATTATGCGTTGTATCCATACATGTCTGTATATGAGAACATGGCATTTGGACTGCGTGTTCATAAAATGGACAAAGAAGAAATCGACAGGCGCGTACAGGAAACCGCAAAAATGCTGCAGATCGACCATCTTCTGAGCCGGCGGCCGAATGCCTTGTCCGGCGGTCAGAAGCAGAGAGTAGCAATCGGAAGCGTCCTTGTAAGAAATCCCAAACTGCTGCTGATGGATGAGCCATTGTCTAATCTGGATGCAAAGCTGCGCAGTCAGATGCGTGTAGAATTGGCAAAGCTTCATCGTCAAATCGGAGCAACCATGATTTATGTCACACATGATCAGATTGAAGCAATGACTTTGGGAGATCGGATCGTCGTTATGAAAGAGGGCGTGATTCAGCAGGCGGCGGCTCCGAAAGAAGTATACGATAACCCTATTAATCAGTTTGTGGCCGGTTTTATCGGTTCTCCCTCAATGAATTTTCTGACGGTAGAGTATAAGGCAGCAGATGGACGAGGATATCTGGAATTTTCCGGCAACCGTATACCGATATCGAAATATCTTGAGAAAAAGCTGAAGAAGGGGAATTATGAAAAAGAAAGTCTGATCCTGGGAATTCGACCGGAAGATCTGCATGAGACCGGAGATCCGGAATGTAGAATTCAAATGAAGGTAATGGTTCGGGAAGGATTGGGTGCAGAAGTGCTCCTGCATGGCGAGATTGACGGAGAAACGGTGTGCGCGAAAATGGGACCGGGATGTACAGTCCAGCCGGATGAAGCCATATGGCTGTATCCGGATATGAACCGAATCAAGGTGTTTGATCAGGTCACAGGGGAAAATCTTCTTTATATAGAAACGAGAGGATGGGAATGATGAGTATAAAAAAATGGAAGAATCAGGTCGGAGCAATTGCGTATGTTGTTCCTGCCATGTTGGTATTTTCTGTATTTCTGTTTTATCCATTTGTAAAGACTATTTATCTGAGCCTTTATAAAACAAATAAAATGGGTGAGGCAAAGCTGTTTGTCGGGCTTGAGAATTATATGGAGCTTTTTCACTCTCCATCCTTTTATAACAGTCTGAAAGTAACGGCAATTTTTGTTTTGATTGTTGTTGCAGGCGGTATGGCACTTGGGCTTTTGGGGGCGATTCTTTGCAACAGGGCATTTCCCGGAATCCGGATTTTCAGCACAGCGTATGCATTGCCAATGGCAATCGCATCCAGTTCGGCTGCAATGATTTTTAAAATTATGCTTCATCCGTCCATCGGCATTGTAAATAAGCTGTTGAAATGGAATGTGAACTGGATCAATGATCCGAATTATGCGTTGATTTGTGTAGCAATTTTGACTGCCTGGCTGAACAGTGGCATCAATTTCCTGTATTTTTCAGCAGGACTCAGCAATATTGACGAAAGCATATATGAGCGCGCATCGGTAGACGGTGCAAATGCTGCGCAGAAATTTTTTCGCCTGACGCTGCCGGGATTGAGTCCCATCATGTTTTATACAGTGGTGGTCAATATCATCCAGGCATTCCAGTCTTTTGGTCAGGTTAAAGTTCTGACGATGGGTGGTCCTGGAGAATCAACAAATTTAATTGTGTATTCCATTTATCGTGACGCATTTTTTAACTACCGATTCGGAAGTGCAGCAGCGCAGTCTGTGATCCTGTTTGCGATCATTATGATTTTGACGCTTCTGATGTTTCGGGCGGAAAAGAAGGGAGTGAACTATTCATCATGAATATGGAAGCTGTGATAAAAAAAGACATGGGAATGAATCGTGCAGAGATTGAAAAATTGCAGAGAGCAGCAGGGCAAAGGGCATTGAGAAAACGTGCAGTACAAAAAGGACTTCTGATAACAGGAAATGTGATCGTGGCATGCATCATTCTTCTGCCGCTGTTTTACGCGGTCAGTGTTGCGTTTATGCCGTCCGGTGAGCTGTTTACAACAGAAATCAATCTTCTGCCAAAGCAGCCGACTCTGGAAAATTTTAGACAGGCGCTCCAGAAAGTACCTCTGGTTCAATTTGTGGTTAATTCCTTTCTGGTGGCAGGATGTATTACATTTGGACAGATCATTTCCTGTTCCCTGGCAGCGTTTTCTTTTTCTTTTCTGGATTATAAAGGAAAAGATGTGTTATTTATGCTGGTCATGGCAACAATGATGATTCCGGGTGAGGCGACGATCATTTCCAATTATCTGACGGTAAGTAAGCTGGGATGGCTGGACAGCTATCATGTACTGATCATTCCGTATCTGACTTCGGCAATGGGTATCTTCCTGTTCCGCCAGTTTTACAAATCTTTTCCGATCGCCTTGTATGAATCGGCAAAGATTGACGGATGCTCGAATATCCGGTTCATTTTCAGTATTTTGATTCCACTGACAAAATCAGCTATCGGAGCTATGGCGGTCTATACGTTTATCAATGCGTGGAATATGTATATGTGGCCGCTTTTGGTAACCGGTTCTACCACTTATCGCACGGTACAGATCGGTATTGGAATGTTGGACAGTGTGGACTCTCAGTCCATTACCTTGATGATCGCCGGTGTAGTGATGATTATTCTGCCATCCATTTCCATTTTCATTGCAGGACAGAAACAGCTGATTCGCGGTATGTTTTCTGGTGCAGTGAAAGGTTAAGGAATGATAAATGAAAAAATTTTGGAGGAAACCATGAAAAAAGAAATGATGAAAAAGAAAGTAATGAACAAGAGAGTCATCGCTGCTTTTGCTGCAGCAGCGATGGCAACCAGTCTGACCGCATGCAGCGGCCAAGCAGAGAGTACGAACACAGCAGACCCTGTGGCTGAAACAAAGGCAGGTGTTTTGGCAGAGAGCAGTGCGGCGGAAGAAAAAGCAGAGGGTAAAAACACAACGATTACGTTCTGGCACTCCATGGGTGGAGTCAACGGAGAGGCAATTGATACTCTGGTAGCGAAGTTCAATGCGGAAAATGACAAAGGAATTACGGTAGACGCACAGTATCAGGGAAGCTATGATGATGCGATCAACAAATTGAAGAGTGCCCAGATTGGCAATATGGGGGCAGATTTAGTACAGATTTACGATATCGGCACCCGTTTCATGATTGACTCCGGATGGGTAATTCCCATGCAGCAGATGATCGACGCAGATGGATGGGATGTCAGTCAAGTGGAGCCGAATATCGCCGCCTATTACAGTGTAGACGATCAATTGTATTCGATGCCGTTTAATTCATCGACTCCGATTTTATACTATAATAAAGATATGTTTGAAAAAGCCGGCATTACCGAAGTACCGACCAGTCTTCCGGGTATTGAAGCAATCGGAGAGGATATTTTAAAGAAAGGCGGTGCCGGAGAGGTAATTTCTCTTTCTGTATATGGATGGTTTTTTGAGCAGTTTACCTGCAAACAGCAGCAGAACTATGTAAATAACGGAAATGGAAGAGAAGGGGCAGCGACAGCAGTTTCTTTTGATCAGAATGGCTCAGGCATCAAAACTCTGACGGCGTGGAAATCCCTGGCAGATAAAGGGTTTGCACCGAATGTTGGCCGCGGCGGTGATGCAGGACTGGCAGACTTCAGTTCCGGAAAAGCTGCGATGACTTTGGGCTCTACGGCATCGTTAAAACAGATTTTGAATGATGTAAACGGAAAATTTGAAGTTGGCACCGCATATTTCCCGAAGGTGTCTGATTCTGATCAGGGCGGCGTATCCATTGGAGGTGGTTCCTTATGGGCGCTGAACAATGCGGATGAAAATCGTCAGAAGGCGACCTGGGAATTTGTGAAATTTCTGGTATCTCCGGAAAGTCAGGCATACTGGAACGCTCAGACCGGGTATTTCCCGGTAACGACAGCTGCTCACGAGGAACCGGTATTCCAGGAAAATATCGCAAAGTATCCGCAGTTTGCAACTGCAATCGATCAGCTGCATGATTCAAATCCACAGTCAGCAGGCGCGCTGTTAAGTATCTTCCCGGAAGCAAGAGCTATTGTGGAGACGGAGATTGAAAATATGCTGAATAACGGTGTTTCACCAGAAGATACCGTGGCAGCGATTGCTGAAAATATCAACAAATCGATTGAAGAATATAATCTGCTGAATGAGTAATTCACCATGGACAGTTTTTGATATGTCAGGCGAAGGATATGTGAATATATAAAAAAGCAAGCTGCCGCCCTGGGTTTTCGAAATCCGGGGCGGCAGTAATGTGATCGGCAGTCTCAATTCCGGAATTTCTGCATTTCTTTAAATTCCTGTTTTTGCTTTTCAATGATCTGATACATTTCTTTCAAATGTTCGCTCAGCGGTCTTGCAGAACGGAACGGAGAGAAGAAGTGGTATTTGCTTGCAGTTCTCAAATGAGCATTGTGAATATGATCTTTGAGGGCTTCGTATTTTACGATGATCTCGTTCTCCTCTGCAAACTGTTTCAGTTTCAACACCAGCTGTGCAGAATGAACCACATCAACGATGAAAAAGCCAAAAAACATGCCAATGAAAAAAGAAAATGCCAGGTTTTCAGAAAGCCAGTGCAGCGCATTCAATATGTGCGGATGAATCAGGAAATAATATACAGCACCCAAAATCGCCCAGGCAGCCGAATACATCGGGCAGATAATCCCCTGGAGATTGCCCCGGCAATTTGAATAATCCCAAAGACGGACCTTCAGCACTTTCAGGCAGAAGACACCGGCAGCATATTCTATGATCGTCATACACACTGCCATAAAAAAGAACAGCATTGCTTTGTTCCAACCGGGATGCTCAATGAGAGAGAGCGGTTCCAGAGATGCCAGCAGGAAAAGGACGCACAGACCAAAACCGTAAATCGGAAGGTAAGGTCCGGTACAAAATCCGGGGTTAATCCATTTTTTCCTTTTATGTACAACATTGCGGTACCAGAGTTCCAGCCCCCAGCCAAGCGTAGAGCCAATGAAAAATAAGTATGCGAGCGTTAAAAAGATACTCAATCACAGTCCTCCTTCTTAGTATAGATTTTTCCGTTCGTATCGGATTTATTTATTATACCATACTTGTCAAGAAGACTTCCAATCTGTGAAAAGAGGCTGCCGCCTCTGCGATTTTTCATAGAGGACAGCAGCCGCAAAAGTTTTACTCGCAGTCGTCCAGGAATGGGAGAACTGCATCCAGTTTGGCCTGCAGAACGCCCTCCAATTCTGCGATTCTCTGGATAGTTACCTGTACAGAAGTGTCGATAGCGATCAGCGAATCAATATCACTGTAAGAGGATACGACCTTGTTGATCTTCGCACATTCGGCATTCAGGATACATGCCAGTGCATCTTCCTGATGGGCAATCGAAGTAACGATGTCCAGAAGAATCGGACATGGACAACTTCTAGGGCAAGTGGTTGTGCAGTTGGTGCTTGAAAGTTCGGTCATAAGATTGAGCTCCTTTTTTGTTTGTTGTAATAGTAGTATATGAAGGAGATGGACATGTGTGACAAGCTGGAAAATGGGTGAAGACAGAAAAATTCAATTGACGTATGTATATAGTTATGATATTCTTATCTTAGGAAGTAGGTCGGTCGAGTGAACTAATAAAACACAAAGGGGTGTGCTATTTTGAAGAAGCGAAATAGTCTTATTGGTGTACTCGTATTAATTATTTTGTTCTATGTTCTTGCACTCACAAATCGTCCGGTTGAGGGGGCGGTACTGACACCGGCATCCTTTGTCTATGCAGGAGTATTTCTTTCTGTTATTATCCTGCTTTTGACCGGTGCATTACCAGATTGGGTGGTTGTTCTTGGTGCGTCATCTTTGATGATTCTTACAGATGCGATTTTCCGTAAGCTCGGTATTTATTCAGAACCTGTATTTACTATGCTAGGTTTGTTTGGTGCTTTCAGCGGTTCTACTGTATGGCTGGTCATCATGGTATTTGCTCTCTCGGCAGGTATCGGAAAAAGCGGTCTGCTCAACAGAATTGCAATCATCATTTTGTCAGTATTTCCACCTACATATACCGGAGCAGTTCTGGCTATGATGTGTACCGGTACGGTTCTTAGCCCATTGATTCCATCGGTAAATGCTAAGGTTAACCTGTTGATTCCATTTGCTACATCGACAACGGAAGAGATGAAGATTCAGCCAAGAAGTAAAGGCGCTTTAGGATTGTTTACCGCATGCTATCTTCCTGCATATCTCGGCGGCAATGCATTCTTGACCGGTTCTGTTTATGTATCTGTTATGTGCGGTTTCGTTACCTCTTATGCAGCCTCACTTGGCATGGAAGGTACATCCTTTAACTTTGTAAGCTGGCTTGTGGCAGCAAGCGTATGGTTTATTATTCTTCTGGTTGGTACATTTGTATTTTGTGCGATTCTTTGCCGTCCGTCAGAGAAGGTAGAGTTTTCCAAATCATTTTACAAAGACCGTCTGAATGAAATGGGACCAATGAAAAGAGAAGAGAAGATTGCAGCAGCAATTTTGGCAATCGCTTTGGTTCTTTGGTCTACTTCCAGTCTGCATGGCATGGATACCGGTATGATCGGATGGGCAGCAATCTGCGTGATGTGCGGAACCGGACTTTTGGCTCCGTCTGATTTTAATACCAGAATCCCGTGGTCATTGGTTGTATTTATCGGAAGCTTACTTGGCATGGCAAATTATATGTCTTCATTAGGATGGAGTACAGTCATTGCCGGTGCATTGGGACCGATTCTTGCACCAGTAGTTGCAAGTCCTTGGATTTTCGTACCATTTATCTGTATCTTTACTTACCTGCTGCGTTTCCTGATTATTGAGCAGAATACAGCATTGGTAGTAGTGATGGCAATCTTTGGCGGTTTGATGAGTGCTGCAGGGATAGATTTGTTCGTGATTATTTTCGTTGAGTTTATGAGTTCCATGTGTTGGACCGTCCCGTACATGAACCCGTTTGCAATGGCAACATTAGGAGTTGCCGGAGGAAAATATGTTACATTCCCTGAAATGAGAAAGGCATCTTTCCTGTATATGATTGTCAATCTGATTGGATGCACGGCAAGTATTCCGCTTTGGTATGCGCTTGGCTTCCTTCATTAATTTGAAATTGTAAACTTGTGCCAGGCAGACAAAAATGTTATAATATTAAAATCACGTTGCGATGAGCAGAAGGAGGTTGTCTGCCTGGAGAAGGTTGCAGGACAGAAAAAATATGGATATTGTTGAGATCAAATTTAAAGATGGAGAGACGACAGCAGGAAAATTGATCGAAGCAACACAGGCGCTGATAGCAAGCTACGGTTATGACGCGACTACCACAAGAATGATCGCCAATCTGGCAGGGGTGAATCTCTCTGCAATCAATTTTCACTTTGGAAACAAGGAAAATCTTGTGAGAGAAGCCCTGATCAAAGCTGGTGAAGATCTTACCAATTATTATTGTAAAATGTCTGATGAAGTCCGTGAGTTTTTGAAGACAGATCCGATGAATAAGGAAAAAGCCTGGAATTACATTGATCGGATGTTGACGGACCGCATCCGGCGCACATTCAATTATAGGCGGAGCTGGATCAATATTGGTCTGGTGGAGCATGAGAATGGGCTTCCGGAAAGTTCCAGAGGTATGTTGGCGGAGCGAATGATCCGGGATAACGAGCAGATTCTGGCAGAATTGATTCTTGCGGTCAGTGACAAAAAAGACAGTTTTCAGGCAGCTTTGGTGGCGCGTTCGATCAGCGCGGCGATCATCAGCTACATTGAGAAACCGTTATTGAATCATTATATGGAACAGTTCATGAATGTTGATTTCAGTGACCTGGACCGAGTAGAAGATTATATGCATGATTATTTTATGAAGAGTATCGCAGCTATCGCGACTATCGATCCAAGCCGAAGATGGGGATGATTTCCCCATCTTCTTCTCAAATTGTATTGACAAGATAGTAGCAATGCTGTATACTAAAATTAAGTCAAACGACCGACCTAACCTACCATAGAAACACCAAAACAAACAGCCCTTTTTACTGAAATGTAAATTTGGGTATTTTTATCCGACAGACTAGGTCAAACGACCGACCTAGATTTAAAGAGCAACCAATCATTGAGGAGGAACAGAATATGGAGAAACAAACCATCAGCCTGACCATCAACGGTCAGCCTTATGAGTTCCTGATCGGCGAAAAGTTCGGAATGATTCCGCCGTCAGAGACTTTGGTTCAGACACTGCGTAAGCGCCTCGAACTCACCGGAACCAAGGAGTCCTGTGATGAGGGTGCATGCGGGTGCTGCACCGTTATCAAGGATGGAAAGGCAATTGCCAGTTGTATGATTCTTACTGTGGAATGTGATGGAAGTGACATCATTACCATCGAGGGACTTGAGAATCCGGTAACTCATGAATTAGATCCGATTCAGGAAAAATTCATCAGTTGTTATTCTTTCCAGTGCGGTTATTGTACCCCTGGCATTATCATGAGTGCAAAGGCTCTGTTCATGGAAAATCCGCATCCGACCGGTGAAGAGATTCGTGAAGCTCTTGCAGGTAACTATTGCCGATGCATCAGCCATTACACCGTTCTGGAAGCATTGGACAAACTGGCAGGCGTTGAGTCTGATCAGTATGAGATCGTAAAGGAGGCCCAGGAAGAAGATGACTGAGTATAGAAGAGGTAAATTCAATTTTGAGGCGCCTGTAGTAAATGGTCGTCCGGCACCGTATCGTCATGTAGGTAAATATCGCGTTCGTGCTGACGCAAGAGATATTGTTACCGGTAAATGTCTGTTTCTGGATGACTTCTCCGTTCCGCGTATGATTTACGCGCAGGTTTTAAGAAGCCCATATGCACATGCAAGAATTAAAAATATTGACACGGAGAAAGCAAAAGCATTAACAGGTGTTCATGCAGTAATTACATATAAAGATATGCCGAAGGGTTGGACCCTTGGATGGCCTCCGCACAAGGATTTGATGGATCAGGAAGTGTACTTTGCAGGTGATCCGGTTGCAGTTGTTGCAGCAGATACAGTAGATATTGCAAGAGAGGCACTTCATTTGATCGATGTAGATTATGAAGTTCTGCCTGCAGTATTTGATGCTATGGATGCATTGGAGCCAGAGGCACCGGTTCTGTTCCCGGGCAAGTTTAAGAGTGGAACCAATGAGGTTGATCCTGGTGTCCCGCATTTCCAGCCGGAAGGTCCGTGGTGGAAGGTAGAAGGCGGCGACGTAGAGAAAGGCTTTGAAGAGTCCAGGTATATCGGTGAGACATTGGTAGAATTTAATAAGATGTGTTCTCCGAACGCACCAGAGGCACCTGGATGTATTGTTCGCTGGGAAGGCGGTGTAGATTATACAATCTGGGCATCCTCTCAGTCTCCATTCATTTGTAAACTGTTTAACGGACCACGTATTCCTAAGTCCAATCTGAGAATTAAGACTTTTAATGTAGGTGGTTCCTATGGTAATAAACAGACACTTTCCGTTACCATTCTATGCTGTGCGATTGCAGCGATCAAGACAGGACGTCCGGTAAAACTGGTTATGAGCAAACACGAGCAGCTGGTTGCTCATGAGCAGAGATTGGGCTCTAAGATCAAAGCTAAGATCGGTATGACAGAAGATGGTATCTTTAATGCAGTACAGGGCTGCTGGTATGTTGATACCGGTGCACTGTGTGATGCAGTACAGGGTCAGGTTGGTGTAGGTCTTGGTGAGGCACAGCTTGTTATGGCGAAGTGTAAGAACTGGGATCTGGACAGCAAAGTAGTAGTAACCAATAAATGTCCGGCAGGTATCGTTCGTGGTTATGGCGGACAGGAGCTGAACAGCTGCCTTGCCCGTGTTATGGCACACTGCATGATGCTGGCAGATAAAGACCCGATTGAAACCTTTAAGAAGAACTACGTATCTCCTGGTGACAAATACATTTGGCGTGATGGTCTGGTATGGCAGAGCCGCGGTTCTGATCATTATCCGGCAACGATGCAGATGGCAGCAGATAAATTTGGCTGGTCAGACGCATGGAAGGGCTGGCTGAAACCGACAAAGGTAGTTGGCAGAAAAGCATACGGCGTAGGTGCAGGCGTTATCGGCAACGCGGATGTTTGTGAGGATAATACTCAGTGTATCGTTCGTATCCAGCATGATGTCAAAGGTCGTGGTGCAACACTGATCGTTCAGACGGATATTACGGAATCTGGTATGGGTCAGAGAGCAGCAGCAGCGAAATTTGCAGCAGAAGTCATGAACGTTCCGATTGAAAAAGTTTATGTAACCGAGCCAGACTCTTTGAATAACGTTGTAAACTTCGGTCTGTGTGGTTCCCGTGGTACCGTTACGGTAGGCAAGGCGGTTTCCAAAGCAGCAGCTGATGCAAAACGCAAAGTTTTGGAAATGGGTGCTCTGCACTTCCATTGTTCTCCGGAACAGCTGGAAACCAAGGACTTCCAGGTATTTGTACGTGATAACCCACAGAAATGCATCCCGATCAAGAAATTGGGACCGAAAGACTTGAACGTTATTGGTTACGGCGAACATGTAGAGCAGTTTGATATCCCGAGCTGCTGCCTGTTCCTTTGCGAGGTAGAGGTTGATCTGGATACCGGTGAAGTAAAAGTTCTTCGTTTCCTTCAGGGTACGGATATCGGTCAGATCGTTGATAACCGTATGGTACGCATGCAGCTTCAGGGCGGCGTAGGTTCTGCATCACTGGATACAGCAACAATGGAGGAATGTATCTATGATGTGAACGGTACCGGTAAGATGCTGACCAACAGCATGCTTGAGTACAAATGCCGTACCTTTAACGATATGCCGAAGCATGACAGCGTGATCGAAGAGAGCCAGCTTGATACGTTCATGTTTAAAGCAGTTGGTATCGGTGAGATTTCCGGTGCAGCAGGTGCATCTGCAGTTCTGATGGCTATTTCCAACGCAATCGGAGTTGAGGTAAATGAATATCCGGCAACCCCGGCAGTCGTATTAAAAGCGATCAAGAGCAAGGAGGAAAAATAAAGTATGAAACATTTTAAATATAATGCTCCCAGCTCATTTGAAGAAGCTGGACAGATTCTGCGAAATGCAGAGCCGGGTCAGGCAGCTGTTATGGCAGGCGGAACCGATTTGTTAGGTGTTTTAAAAGGAGAATTACTGGAAGAATATCCGGAAACTATCGTAGCATTGCGAGATATCCCGGATACGGATTATATTAAAGAAGAAGATGGTATGATCAAGATCGGTGCAATGACCAAGCTTTCTACCATTGAAAAGGATGCTGCTGTTAAAAATTCTGTAAAAGCAGTTGCAGAGGCAGCTTACAGCGTAGCAAGCCCGCTGATTCGTAATCGTGCAACCATTGGCGGCAATCTGTGCCAAGATGTTCGTTGTTGGTTCTATCGTTTCCCGGATCAGGCAGGCGGAACTCTGGACTGTATGCGCAAAGGCGGCAGTGAGTGCTACGCAATCCGCGGAGATAACCGTTATCATTCCGTATTTGGCGGTATGAAAGTCAGCACCACTCCTTGTTCTGCAGAATGTCCTGCAGGTACTGATATTCCGGCTTATATGGCAAAATTCCGCGCAGGGGATCTGGAAAGCGCAGCTCGCATTCTGATGCAGGCAAATCCGCTTCCGATGATGACCAGCCGTGTTTGTGCACATACCTGTCAGTCCAAATGTAACCGTTGTTCTACCGATGAGTCTGTAGCAATCCACAGTGTGGAGCGTGTACTTGGTGACTACATTCTGGAGCATCTGGACAAGTTCTACAAAGCTCCGGAAAAGGAAAGCGGCAAGAAAATCGCTCTGATCGGTGCAGGTCCTGCAGGTCTGGCGGCTGCTTATTATCTGAGAAATGCAGGTCATGCTGTTACGGTATATGAGGCACAGGAAGAAGCAGGCGGATGCCTGATGTATGCAATCCCGAATTTCCGTCTTCCAAAGACTTATGTTCGTACCATTATCAAAGCGCTGGAAGGCATGGGCATTCAGTTTGTATGCAATACAAAACTGGGTGAGACGGTTAAGATTGGCGAACTGACTGCTGGTTACGATAAAGTATTTATCGCAACCGGTGCATGGAAGAGACCGGTTTTAGGCTTTGATGGAGAGGAATTTACCGAGTTCGGTTTACAGTTCCTGGTAGATGTTAATAAATGGGTAAATTCAAAGGTTCGTAACCACGTACTGGTCGTGGGCGGCGGAAATGTTTCTATGGACGTTGCGATTACTGCAAAACGTCTTGGCGCAAAAAGTGTTACCCTGTGCTGCCTTGAGCAGAGACATGAGATGCCTGCATCAGAGGAAGAAGTAGGACGTGCCATTGAAGAAGGTATTGAGATCCGCAATGGTTGGGGTCCGGTTCGTGCTCTGTATGAAGGAAATAAACTTAACGGTATGGAATTGAAAGCCTGCACCGCTCTGCGTGATGAGACGGGACGTTTCAATCCAAGCTATGATGAGACAAAGACCATGACAATTGAGGCAGACAGCATTCTTCTGGCAACTGGTCAGAGAGTTGATCTGAGCTTTTTGGAAAATGAGATGGAACTGGCTATGAACCGTGGCCTGATTACTGTAGAAAAAGAGACCCAGAAGTCCAGTGATCCGAAGGTTTATGCAGGCGGTGATGCTGTTACCGGTCCGACAACTGTTATCAAAGCAATCGCTTCCGGTCGTCGTGCAGCAGAAGCAATCAACAATGAGATGGGTGTCGGCAATCCGGTAAAAACAACGCAGACCGGCTTCATTCATTTCGATAAAGCAACGGCACAGATGAAAGAAGCAAATAATGGTCATAATATTTCTGCAGCAGATCGTTGCCTGGATAAAGAAGACAGCACTTCTCTGACTGTTGAAGAAGGTCTGGCAGAAGCAAAACGCTGCATGAACTGTGGCTGTTACAGTGTAAATGCGAGTGATCTGTCACCTGTTATGGTTGCCTTGGATGCAAATCTGAAGACTAGCATGGGTCGTGTGCTTCCGGCAGCAGATTTCTTCTGTACCAACCTGAAAGCATATTCCAATCTGGAAGATGGCGAGCTGATCACGGAGATTGACATTCCGGTAAAAGAAGGTTATGTAACCGGATATGAAAAATTCCGTATGCGTCCTTCTATTGATTTCGCTATGACATCTCTGGCATGGGCATATAAGATGGCAGATGGCAAAATTGAAGATATCCGTCTTGTTTTGGGTGCAGTTGCTCCGGTTCCGCTGCGTATCCCAGCCGTAGAAGAATTTTTGAAAGGTAAAGTACCGTCTGAAGAGCTTGCAAAAGAAGCTGGTGAGCTTGCAACTGCAGGTGCAGAAAGTATCGGTCATAATGAATATAAAATTGATGAGATCAAGGCATTTGTATCTCGCCTTGTAGCATCTATGTAATGTGAAACCCAGGTTCTGCCTGTCGTGTTGCCATAGAAATGAATACTCGGCAGGCAGATATCTTTAGTACTGAATTGTTAAAATTCCAACAAAATGTTAGGGGGATTACAGATGTATACGAAAATTTGTACAGCAGCAGAAGCAGCAGCTTTGATTAAAGATGGTTCTTTTTTGGTTTGTGCAGGAAATATGAACAACTGTCTGGCAGAGGAAATCTGTGCAGCAATTGAAGATCGGTTTAAGGCAGAAGCTCATCCGGCTAATATGACGATCATGTCGGCTTCCGGTGTCGGCGATATGGGTCCGGTTGGCGGAGTTTTCCGTGGATTCGAGCATTTTGCACATGAGGGTATGATTAAACGTGTCATCGTTGGACATAATGGTTCTAACCATTCTATTATGGAAATGCAGGCAAATCTGCAGGTGGAGTCCTATAACTTCCCGCAGGGTGTCATTGAACATATGTTTAAGACCAGAGCAAAAGGTCTTGACATCGAACTTTCCAAAGTTGGACTTGGCACATTTGCTGATCCGCGTGTAGAAGGCGGAAAAACCAATTCTATTACGAAGGAAGATCTGGTAGAGGTTGTTACCATTGGAGGACAGGAATATCTGGCTTACAAGACTCCGAAGATTGATGTGGCATTGATTCGAGGTACGACTGCAGATGAAGACGGAAACCTGACCTGCGAGGACGAGGCTGTTTTGACAAATATTCAGGCAATTGCGATGGCAACCAAGGCTTCAGGCGGTATTGTTTTATGCCAGGTAAAAAATATTGTTCAAAAAGGTGCGCTTCCGGCAAAAGAAGTAGTCATCCCAGGCGTATTTATTGATAAATTGGTTGTTTGTACCGATTTGGAAAAGAATCACCGCATGACGATGGGCGAGTATTATAATCCGGCTTATACCGGAAAATATAAATTCCCGGTATCTGCAGCAGCAGCACTTCCGATGGGGGTTAAGAAGACCATCGCGCGTCGTGCGGCAATGGAGCTGAAGCTTCACGTTCCGGTCAACACCGGACTTGGTTATCCGGAGGGAATTGCAGCAGTTGCAAATGAAGAAGGGATTGCAGACCAGCTTGTTTTGACTGTAGAGACAGGTGCATTCGGCGGCGTGCCTGCAGCAAGAACTTCTTTTGGTTCTACCACCAATGCTTATGCATTCGTGGACAGTCCGACGATCTTTGACCTGTATGATGGTGGTTTCCTGCATGCAACCTTTGTAGGTCTTGCAGAATGTGACCCATATGGATCGGTTAATGTATCTCGTTTTACAGATAAATCAGGAAGAGAACGTCGTCCGGGTGCCGGTGGATTTATCAATCTGACACAGGGCGCAAAGAATGTTATTTTCTGCGGAACCATGACTGCAGGCGGATATAAAGCAGAAATTAGGGACGGTAAGCTTGTAATTCTTCAGGAAGGTGTTGAGAAGAAATTCCTGAATAAGATCAATCAGATTACGTTCTCTGGTCCTCATGCAATGGAGATCAATCAGAATGTATTGTATATTACAGACCGCTGTGTATTCGTATTGACGAAGGATGGTCTGAAATTAACGGAGGTTGCTCCTGGTATCGATATTGAGACACAGATTCTGCCGTATATGGAATTTAAACCTATTATTGCAGATGATGTAAAAGAGATGGATCCGAGAATTTTTGAAGAAGGTTTGATCGGTCTGAGTGAGTATCTGAATGCAAAAGAAGAGTAATGGATAAGGAGAACGTCATGAGTGAGCGATGGTCCGATATTTTAACAAAAAATCCAGAAATATTCGAAAATAATTCAGTGATTGGTTTGTTTCGTCTGGCTGTGCAAAAGCAGCCGGATCATCCGGCACTTGTGACGGAAACCGCAGAACTGACTTACCGGGAACTGGAGCAGAAAAGCAATCAGGTCGCCTGTGCATTGAGGAAAAGAGGAATTCAGGCAGGAGAAATTGTTGCTGTGCATACAGGTCGCGCAGCAGAAAGTATCATCGCATTTCTTGCTATCTGGAAAATCGGGTGTGCCTATTTGTTTGTAGATCCGGGATGCCCCGGGCATCGTACGGAAGACTGTCTGGAAGATTGTCAGGTGAGACTGACGATAACCAGAGAATTTATAGAACAGGCATTTGCAGAGCAGCCCGATGTCTGTGTTCCGGAAGTCGGAGACAGGGAGCGGTTGGCGGTCATTGTATACACCAGCGGCTCCAGCGGTAAGCCGAAAGGAGTGCGCCTTTTGCAGCGTAATATTGCGGCATCCGTTTCTAATTTTCCGGAGATTGGATTTTCCGGAGATGACCGGTATGCCTGCTTTGCAAGCTTAATGTTCGTAGCTTCCGTATATGATATCAGTATGTCTCTTTCTATCGGCGCAACCCTTTACCTGGTTCCTGAGGAAATTCGAAGAGATATTCGTGCACTGGCAGATTATTATCGGAAAAACGGAATTACAGTGACATTTTTGCCGCCTCACATGGCGATGAAATATATTGGAATCGATGAGGGATCACCGCTTCGTATTCTGATTTCCGGAAGTGAGTCCGTACGCAATTTGAAGAAGCGGTCTTATGAAATTGTCAATGTGTATGCCAGCAGTGAGGCCTGTGCCATCATCAGCCATTATACCATTCAGGACAGCCGCAAGGATTATCCGATCGGAAAGGTGGTCGGAGGTCTGAAATACTGGATTGTGGATACGGATGAAAACCTGGCTGCTCATGGAGAAATGGGAGAGTTGTGGATTTCCGGACCGCAGGTATGTCAAGGGTATTTGAATACGCCGGAACTGACAAAAAAACGTTTTTTAGCAAATCCGTTTACCCAGGAAAAACCTTATGAGTTCGTATTCAGAACCGGTGATATGGTACGGGAAGATGAGGATGGCAATCTTGTGTATTGCGGCAGAGCTGATAATATGGTTAAAGTGCGTGGATTCCGCATTGAACTGACTGGTGTGGAAAGACGAATGCTCCATTTCCCAGGAATGAAAGAAGTGTGCTGTGTGGCACATAAAGACAGCGGAGGCACCAATCTGTTGTTTGGCTATTACATTTCAGAAACGGAAATCAACCATGAAGCGCTCAGAAGTTATCTGGCAGAATATCTGCCTGCTTATATGATTCCGATCGGTTTGATCAGATGCAGCGAGTTTCCTCGTACCTGGTCCGGCAAAGTAGACCGGAAGCGGTTCGAACCGCCGAAAGAACTGGATGACCATAAGAAAGTTGCCGTATTATATCGATGATTAAAGGAGTAGCAAATGCCAAATTTTAATTATGAAAATCCAAGGAATGTCAATGGCAGTTCCATGCAGTCACCAGAGGAACAGTTATTTGCGCTAGTGTTGGAAACGCTTGCCTATGAAGGTTATCAAAATCTGACAAAAAAAAGACTGTTAGAGAAAGGGGCAGATGAGGAACTGCTTCGTTCTTACCCGACGAGGGAGGATCTTTGTGAGGCGGTTCTGCTGGATGCGGCGGAGCGCATGCGCCTGATCTATGAACCGATTACTGCGGATGCGATCGCATATCTGGAATCGGGTGCGAAGACGAGAGATGAAAGCTGGAAACAATTGGAACGTCTTTTATATCGTCATATTTATCAGTGCTTTCACCCGAAAAACAGAAATTATGTACTGGCAGCGATTCAGGAAAGCATGCTTCCTGCAGGGCTGAATGAAATTCTGCCAAATGCAATGTATGATTGTTTTGGAAATGTGCTGTCACAGATGATCATGGCAGTCAGTGAAGTAAAAAAGGCGCCGATTGCCGCGATGATGACCTGCTCCATCTGCGGAACGATCAATACCTTTGTGCAGCAGGCGGAGTATTGTAAAAAAGTGTTCATCGGGGCAACAAGAGAGAAGCCGAATTATGCAGTTGTAGAGGATTTTTTGAATAATTATTTCCTGCGTTCGATCGCAGTGAATACGGCAATCAATAAACCATTTTGACAAAAACAAATGAAAATATTGTCCCTGCACGCGGGGAAGGGACATTTATTTGTACCCTTCTATCGCGTGTACAGGACAGATCCTGACACACATTTCACAGCCGCTGCAGCGGCGCGGATTGCGCAGGTAAGCCGGATGGTGACCGGCACTGTTCATAGACTGACGGTCAATGGACAGACAGTTGTGCGGGCATTGAGCAACGCACTGACCGCAGGAAATACAAGATTCTTGTGTGATCCAGATATTCTGCATGATTATGACCTCCTTACCTGGAATTGGATTGCTCTGCTTTCCAGTTTTTGTAATCGTTAGAACGGAAGGATGCATAACTGGAAAGTGCATTTTTCAGTACAAGTATTGCAAGAACTGTAAAGTAGAAGGTTTCATCGTCCAGATTTCCATCGTCACTGAGAAGCAGTGCGACATCTGATGGAGCGAGCAGTTCGGCTGCCATGACAGCTTTTTCGAATGCCAGTTGGCAGACGGCACTGGCACAGGCACGGAGTGTTTCCGGGCAGGAGGCAGGAGCAGAGTATCCAATCTCAGAAATCAGATCGCGGTGCGTGTTGAAAGAGATGGTAAGTAAGGTATTTCCGTCAGGACCTGTAATCTCGCCCATAGCCTGAATGTTGGTCGGGATTGTGCTCCATCGAGAAGCGGAAGCGAGTTCCTGAATTTTATTAGGAAGAATAGACATCAGTAAATAAACTCCTTTTCATGCGTAAATTCCGGTTTGCCGAACAATAACCGGCAAAGTCGGTCGTTTGACCTAATTATATCTGATTTTATATCATATGTCAATTTATAAAGTATGGGATCGTTATGCAATGTCCGCGGTCATAGTCAGAAAATGAATGGAGAGTATGCAATATGGAACATCCTGAAAAAGATCAGGAAAAGGAATATAAAAAAGAATATGAGATCAGGGAACATCGAATCAAGGAATCGATTCCCTGGAGTGAAACCTGTTTTGGTTGTAATGGCGGTACAAACGAAGGGATTGGAATGCGTGCGTATATTTCAGAAGATGATTATGTCGTTGGTATCTGTGATACTAAGGAATTGCATCAGGGATTTCCGGGAGTGATTCATGGAGGAATTGTCGGAACTTATCTGGATGAAATATTGTGGCATGCAACACGGCTGAAAAATCCCGATCTGATTGCCATGACAGTTGAAATGACGGTTCGTTATAAGAAACCAGTGAGACCGGGAATGCGCCTCCGTGTGGTCGCGGAACCGGCAAAGTTTGATGGAAGACATATTTATGTGAATGGATATATTTTACTTCCAGATGACACGATTGCTGCCACTGCAGAGACGCATTACATTGAGGTGCGTCAGGATGCCCCGTTAAATCAGGAAGAAAGAACACGGCAAAAGCATCCATCAGCATGGAATGCAGAAATCGTTTCTGTTCGATTTTAAAAAGTATTGGGAGGATTCATGGATGGAAATCAAAGATACAGCGAAGACGACGGAAGAAAAACAGTTGGAAGAGCGTGTGGAGATGCAGCGTATCACATTGGTAGACAGCACGGATGAAGCGTATGATTTTTTGATTTTGGACGAGTTAGAGTATCATGGGAATACATATCTGGCATTAGTATCTTGTGATGAAAAAACAGATACCGGCAACGAGTACGATCCGGGAGAAGCAAACGATGTGACGATTGTCCGAGTGGGTGGAAGCGGTCAGGAGAAGACTCTGTTTGCAGTAACAGATGCAGAAGAACTTTATGCAGTCGGAAAAATGGTAGAAGAACGGTTCGGACATTTAAGCGAAGCATAAGACATCATGATGGGAGGTATTTGAAATGGCAATGTCAGAACTTTGGGATATGCTGGGAGAGGAAGTTTCTCTGAAAAAGGGTATGATCCTTGCTTTGCCCGGAACAATCCCGGCTTGTTGTTACTATATTCAAAGCGGAACCGTACTGGCATATAGTGAAAATGATCATGGTCTGAAAAGTACATACGGCGTTTTTCGCTCAGGCAATTTGATTCTGGAACAGGATCTGATGCGGAAGAAAGAGAGCGTTCTGGGTTATGAGACTTCTCAAAAGGTGCAGGCAAGGAAAATTTCCAAAGTTCAGTTAGAAGAGGCACTGAGACGAGAACCGATGTTGTACCAGGATTTGCTGTATGCCCTTATGCAGTTTGAAGATTCTGTGTTGGAGCAGACCCTGAATAAACAGGAAGGAAATGCAGCCTCCAGGCTGAGTACTCTGCTTTTAAATCTGGCTAAAGACTATGGAGTGGAAGAAAGTGGTACGATTATCATCTGCCACAAAGTCTCCCAGGAAAAGATGGCGCAGCTTGCAGGACTTCATCGGATCACGGTCGTTCGTGAGATGAAAAAGATGCAGGAGCAGAGTCTGGTCATCAAACAGATTCCGTGGTACGTGATACCGAATGTGACAAAATTAACGGAATATCGGGATCAGCAGAGAATGGTGTCGTGAAAAGACGAAATGAAACGAGAAGAAGGGGATGTCGTATGATAGACCCCTTTATTTTTTTATCAAATTTTCTATGATACGGGTCTATACAAGTTAAGTCCTACAACCAGAAAAGTTTTTTTGTATGATTTTCGGAAGTTCCGATAAGAAATATTATACACCATACAAATTACAAATTATCTTATGTCTACCATAGTTATATATCATTTAATATCCTACAATTAATTCCATAAAATGTCAATTCACAAATCCATTAACTTTCAAAAGAACTTATCTGATTACTTTTGCTATTATTTTATTCAATATCCCATTATTTAGTAATTTCACTTCCTATAATATTTCTTATGAGAAGCTTCCATATCCTGTATTCTAAGAAAGGTTCGCAGCAGCACAGGCTGCCCACAGTCATGATGAACTATCCAAAAGGCATTATCGATATTCATGCCCATATTCTTCCTGGTGTTGACGATGGAGCGAAGAACATGAGGGAATCTGTGAAGATGTTGCTGCTGGCAGCATCCCAGGGGATAATCGGTGTGATTGCAACGCCGCATTATTCCAGAAGAAGTACGATAGAAGGTCTGGATCAGTTAAGGGGAGAACTTGAACGAAGCATCCGGAGATTTTATCCGGATTTTTTCGTATATCTGGGTCAGGAAACCTACTATCATGAAGAACTTTGCAGCCGTCTGCATGATGGTAAAGCTATGACTATGGCAGGAAGCCGGTATGTGCTGGTGGAGTTTGAAACTACGGTATCCTACGAGAAACTATTTCAGGGAATCCGGAAAATTTCCATATCCGGATATGCCCCGATTCTCGCCCACATGGAACGCTATGGATGTTTGCGGGAAGCAGGTGTAAAGGAACTTCTTGCCTGCGGCTGTGCTCTGCAGATGAATTACGAAAGCCTGGAAGGGCACCGGTTCTCACCGGAAGTACGTTGGTGCCGCAGTCAGGTGGAAGCTGGGAATATCCATCTGCTGGGAACCGATATGCATCGGCTCAGCCACCGACCGCCCAAAATTGAAAAAGCGTGGAAATGGCTGGAAGAACATATCCGCCCGGAAGAGATTGAGCGTATGACGCATTCAAATCCGGTTTGTATTACAGAAAATGAGCGTCTGAAATAACTCCGTACGCTTGAATACAAGTAAAACAGGTAAGGGAAACATGGAAAAAGAACAACTGATGAATGAAGAAAATGATGAGCTGGAGATTGATCTCTTAGAACTTTTTCGTGCACTGAAAAAGCGAATCTGGATGATTCTGGCGGCAGCGGTGGTGGCAGGCGGTATTGCCGGTGCATTCAGCAAATTTGTGCTGATTCCGCAGTATGAGTCCACTTCTATGGTGTACATATTATCCAAAGAGACTACATTGACCTCGCTGGCAGACCTGCAGATCGGAAGTCAGCTGACGCAGGATTACAAGATCATCGTGACTAGCCGGCCGGTTCTGGAAGATGTGATCGGGCAGCTGAATCTGGAACTGGAATACGAAGAACTGAAACAGAAAATCACGATTAATAATCCGAAGGATACTCGCATTTTGTCGATCACCGCACAGGATCCGGATCCGATGATGGCAAAAAAAATTACCGATGCAGTGGCGAAAACGTCTTCCGAATATATCGGCGATATCATGGAAATGGTGCCGCCGAAGATCATTGAAAAAGGGGTTGTGGCAATGAAAAAGTCCAGCCCGAGCAATACGAAGAATGCACTTATTGGCGCAGTGCTTGGCATGATGGCAGTATGCGGCATTACGATATTGGAAGTTATCCTGAATGATACGGTTCGTACTGAGGAGGACATTGCGAAATATCTGGGTATTTCTGTATTGGCATCTGTGCCTGCACGGGCATCCGAATTTTCCGATGAGGGAAGTGTGATTCACAAAAAAGGTGCAAAGAAAGAATCCGGAAAGAAAAGCAGGAAGAAGAAGGGAGGACGGTCATGAGTGAGCATGTGGTTGCATTAAAGTATCATGAGATTGAAGATTACAACTATAACGAAGCAATCAAGACACTTAGGACTAATATTCAGTTCTGCGGGAGCAGCATCCGTACGATCATGTTTACCAGTTCTCTTCCGGATGAAGGAAAGAGTGAGTTGGCATTTGAAACCGCACAGTCCCTTGCCCAGATCGGAAAAAAAATCCTGTTGGTTGACGCGGATATCCGCAAGTCTGTCCTGGTGGCACGCTATCAGCTGGGGCAGGAGGTATACGGGCTTTCTCAGTTTTTAAGCGGGCAGAAAACACTGGAAGAAGTACTTTATGAAACCAATATAGAAAATCTGGATGCGATTTTTGCTGGTCCATATTCCCCAAATCCGGCAGAACTTTTAGAGGAAGATTTGTTCCGGCAGATGCTGGAGTATGCAAAACAGTATTACGATTATATCATCATCGACACCCCGCCGATGGCAAACTTGATTGATGGTGCGATTGTGGCGGGATATTGTGACGGAGCTATTATGGTGATCGAGAGCGGGGCGATCAGCTACCGGCTGGAACAGAAAGTGAAGAATCAGTTAGAACGTTCAGGATGCCGGATCCTCGGTGCAGTCCTGAATAAAGTTGATATCCATAACGAATCTTATTATGGAAAATACGGCAGATACAGCCGTTATGGAAGATATGGCAAGTACGGTCAATACGACAGCTATAGATATACCAGAGAGTCAGATCCGGACAGAAGGTAAAGGAAGACGGAAAGAAAAGACATGGGCAAAAATAAGATCATGTATGTGGCAATGGGGATCGCTATGGTGTTTCTGACAGTTTTTGGCTGGTACACTTTCCGTATGTATGAGAACCGGAAAATGACGGAAGCAATCCTGGCGGAGCGCTATGCGGAAATGGACATGCAGGACGGGAAAGGAACGGAGGCTCAGAACAGCACGTCAACGGACATGAGTTCCCTGTCCGAAGGGCATCCAAGGGATCCAGTCTTTCAGAAGACGGAAGTCACCTGGAATGGAAGAAACTATCGGAGAAACAGCTATGTAAAGGCAATCCTTTGTATGGGTGTGGACCGAAGTGATAGTATGCAGGAATACCGCGGATTCAACGAAGCAGGACAGGCAGACGGCATTTTCCTGATTGCACAGGATACGGCTCACAACCATCTGAAAATCCTGATGATCCCGCGGGATACCATGACGGAGATCGGGATCATTGATGAAGACATGAATTACGTCGGGACAATGGTGAAACAGTTGACTCTGGCTTATGCCAACGGCGACGGTCGTGAGGGAAGCTGTGAAAATATGGTCGAGGCGGTAGAAAAATTGCTTCAGGGACTGCAGATCGATCATTATCTGGCAGCAGATACGAAAATAATCGCAAGCCTGAATGATGCGGTAGGTGGGGTGACGGTAACAGTCCCGACGCCGGGGATGGAGAAAAAAGATCCGGCATTTGTGATGGGGGAGACCATTACCCTGCACGGAGATCAGGCGGAAAGCTTTGTCCGTTATCGCGATATTGAAAAGGATTATTCTGCATTGTACCGCATGAACCAGCAGAAAGCGTATATCACCGGTTTCTTTCAGGCATTAAAGGAAACTTCAAAAACCAACAGCCAGATTGTGACACAGCTGTTTGACCGGATCCAGGAATACATGGTTACTGACATGGGAAAGGAAATCTATCTTAAGATTGCGGCAGATGCATTACAGGGAGACAGCCTGCAGAACGGTGATTTCTACACAGTGCCGGGAAGCGGTGTGACTACGGAGGTTTATGATGAGTTTTATGCGGATGAAGATGGCATTGTACAGATCATTCTGGAGTTGTTTTACAGGGAAACTGAGTAGGCAGAAGGCGCAATAATCAATGCAGAGATGTATTGTTATTGAATATATATTTTCCGGGAAGGAGGAGGAATGAGATGAAAAAGAAAAGATGGATTGCACTGGTACTGGCAGCGGTGCTGGCATCAATGCCGGCAGTTGCAGGAGCAGCAAACAGCCCGAGCGGAAGTGGAAGCGGCGGTGGAAGCAGCAGCAGTGGCTCTTCCGGCGGTGGTGGTGGAAGCAGTCATGGAAGTTCTACTTCCAGCGGTACCGTTATTACGGTCGGTTCCGGTACAACAGTTTCGAATGGTCCGTCTGTGGATGTGTCTGCAGATGGTCAGATTACAACTGTAGTGGATAAGGGAACTGATGCGACCGGTACCACCATTGCACTGGTTGCTGACGGTGTTCAGACAGTGACAGATAACGAAGGCAACGCAATTGTCAATGATGTGTATGTCAATATCTTATCCGGAGCAGCAGAGACTGCAGGTCTTCCGCAGGAAGTGATTGATACCATTACCAGCCTGAATGCAGGCGCAGACGTTGCATCCGTTGGACTGACGGGTTACACCAGTGTTGGCGGTACGCGTGCAGTGACAGCAAAAAATGCGGCAGGTACAGATGCACCAGCTCAGATATCCATGAAAGTAGATGCTCTGGTAGGCGCAGCAGAAGCAGCCGTTGTTTACTACAACAATAATACCGGTCACTGGGAAATCGGAACTGTATTAAGTTTTGATGTAGCTACCGGTATCGTGACCTTTGTGGTTCCGGGTTCTGTAACCGTTAAATTCGCAAAGAAGTAATTAATGTTTGACAGGTTTAAGAAATGGATTTTCAGAGGAGCAAGTGATTACTCCTCTGAGCATTTCAGATATCTGAGCATGCAAGGCGATTGTATCGGAAACTCGCCTGCATCCCATACGAAAGAGGGAGAGTATGTATAGAAAAGGTTCCCAAGGATGGATGAAACATCGGGATTTCATCTTCATTGATATGGTATGCCTTCAGATTGCATTTGCCTTGTCTTATCTCATGAGAAAAGGTCTGAACAATCCATATGCCGACCCGGTCTATCTGAGGATGGCCCTGGTCCTGGTGGTAACCGATTTTGCCGTGATCCTGTTCTTTGAAACGATGAAAAATGTTTTAAAACGCGGATATTATGCGGAATTTAATATCACGGTGAAGCATGATCTCCTGGTGTTTTTGATCGCTACTTTTTATCTCTTTTACATAAAAGAAGGGCAGCATTATTCCCGCCTGTCTTTCCTTTATATGGCAGTGCTGTATCTTGCCATCGGATATCCGGTCCGCATCGCGTGGAAGAAGCATCTGAAGAAGCAGATGGCTTACGGAGGGAAGCGCTCCCTGCTCCTTGTGACCGGAGCAAAAATGGTGAGTGAAGTACTGGATACTATAAAAAATCACAATTATGAAATGTTCCATATCGCTGGGATCGTGGTGCTGGACATGGACATCATCGGGCAGGAGATCAATGGGATCCCCGTAGTGGCAAACCGCAGCAGCATGGCAGATTATGTCTGCCGCGAATGGGTGGATGAAGTCTTCTTCAACCTTCCTTCCGAAGAACCTTACCCGGAAGAACTGATCAACCAGCTGACAGAAATGGGCGTGACTGTCCATATGAAACTGGTGAAATCATCCAATCTGACCGGTGAGAAAAAATTTGTAGAACGTCTTGGGAATTATACGGTGCTGACCACGAGCATCAATTACGCGACCGACCGCCAGCTCTTTGCCAAGCGTATGCTGGATGTGTTGGGAGGAATCGTGGGATGCCTGATCACATTGGTACTTTTTATGGTACTCGCACCGATAATCTATATCCAGTCACCGGGTCCGATCTTTTTCTCGCAGGAACGGGTCGGCAAAAACGGGAAACGGTTTAAGCTCTACAAATTCCGCAGCATGTATATGGATGCTGAGGAACGCAAGCAGGAATTAATGAAAGAGAACCGAGTCAAGGATGGCATGATGTTCAAACTTGACTGGGATCCGCGCATCATCGGCGCGAAACAATTAAGTGACGGTACGGAAAAGAAAGGGATCGGAAACTTCATCCGCGACTGGAGCCTTGATGAATTTCCCCAGTTCTTTAATGTGCTCAAAGGCGACATGAGCCTTGTGGGGACACGGCCGCCGACTGTAGATGAATGGGAAAAATATGACCTTCACCACCGCGCAAGACTTGCGATTAAACCGGGCATCACCGGTATGTGGCAGGTAAGCGGAAGAAGCAATATTACGGACTTTGAGGACGTTGTCAAGCTGGATAAGAAGTATATTGCGGAGTGGAATCTGGGTCTGGATATAAAGATCTTGCTGAGGACGGTGTTTGTGGTGCTTCGGCAGGAGGGGGCTAGGTAGAAAGGAGGGATTAATACTATTTAGCCAGAGTGAAGGATGCCTTTCCAGAATGTATTTCTGATGTTTACGGTAAAATTTTGACGGTTAAATAGTAGGTTACAGAAAATAAATGGTATCAGAATGGCAATATTAAAACGAAAGGAATATGGTATTTATACTTTTGAAAATACCATGCAGGGGTAACGATGAAAACAAAACGATTAGCAATAAGGCAACTTTTGGCGAAGATTTTAATCGTGTCTATGATTAGTAATATGACGTTGATGACATCTTTGGCAAATGTTATGGATGGGCATGCGGTGGTTTATGAAGGAAGCAGCGAAATATCAACTCCTTCTGATAGTGATGTGGATACTGATATTTCTTCGGAAGACACCAATAAAACTTTGGCGACAGAATCAAATGCAACAAATTCAAATGCAGAAAAGGTCTGTATTTGTGAGTATATCTGTGAGAATGAAGAGGATGCAGCATACTGGAATTGTCCGGTTTGTAAAGAGGATTATACAGAATGTACCGGAGATTTGGAAAGAAGTATTGCAGTATCTGTGGAATACATACTGAATGGTGGAGAAAATGCACCAGAAAATCCGAATGAGTGGTGTGAAGATGATGGCGAAGTATTGCTTAGTCCTCCAACAAAAGAAGGGTATCTGTTCATTGGGTGGTTTACAGAGAATACGGAAGACAGCGTTTGTGTGACGGAATTGAATGAAAATTTGGATAGTTCAGGCGGAGTCATTACGCTTTATGCAATCTGGGAACAGGAGATGACGGCATCGACGATTGATATGGTTCTTGAGAATCCGTCGTATCTGGATCTTGTGCTGAATGCGGATGGCAATGTTGCCCTTACCTGGGGAACAGTCGAGAATGCAGATGGTTATATTCTGGTGAAACAGGAGTCTGGATCCTCTGAGATGGTGGAAATAGACAGAGTTGATGCAGAATCTGCAGAATATCAGGAATATATTGATACAGATACCAAGGCAGATTCAGAATTTTATTACGGAGTACAGTCATTTGTTTATACAGATGAAGGTATAATGACAGCAGATTGGTATACTATGAACAGGATTAAAATTATGGTTCCCTTTGATCAAATAGCATTTCGAAATGTTTTTGAGAGTGCAGAGGGATCTGTATATGTTTCCTGGAAACCTTCTTATCAAGCATCTGGTTACACCTTGTCTCGCATTGAAATTGCATCTCCTTCAACAGCGGAAGCAGAAGTGATCGGAGATTTTTCGGGAAGTGATGGTTCATATCATGATTATTCAGTTGTGATTGGTGTGACTTATGTCTACTATTTGCAGCCGTATTATATAGATGAATCAGGTAATCGCGTTTTTGGTGAAACTTTGACAAGTAATGAAGTAACTGTAACCAATGGAGAGCCTTTGGAAGTTCCAGAGATTACAAAGGTAACACCGGTTTCAGATGGCAGTATTCGTCTGGAATGGAATGCTGTTAAAGGAGCGGATCATTATATTGTTGAGCGTGCAGTTGTAAATGACGGTATTCTTTCCGATGTGGAAAGATCGTATTGTGCTAGTTCCGACATAGTAGTATTTCACGATACTCAGACATCGGCAGGTGTTACTTACCAGTATTCTGTGCAGTCAGGAAAAGAGATTTATGATGACCGAGGCTATGTGATTGACGTTGAATACAGTGATTACAGTAGTCCTGTGACGGTCACAGCACAGTTTACCGAAGAAACCATTTATTTTTATGAAGAAAATCTGAAAGCAGCTCTTGTATCTGTTTGTGATACAAATGAGGATGGAGAACTTTCACCGAGCGAGCTGGAGAATGTTACGGGACTGGATTTGTCTGATAGAGGTATTCAATGGTTGGAGAATTTTTCCTATTTGCCGAATCTGGAAGTATTAGATGTGTCCGGTAATGAATTGACAGATCTTTGGGAATTAGAATCAAATTGTCCAAACCTTCATACGCTGTATGCAAGAGATAATCAATTGGAGTGGCCTCCGAGTGTTAACGGAGTTCTTATGTCTGTTCAAATCTATAATGAGGACGGAACAAGTCGGGATATATTCAGCGGCAATAAGATTACTTATAGTCATTTGACAGGCTTTCTCTGGAATATGAATTTGAGTGAAGATTGGCTTCTCTTAAATGCATGCGATACCAAAACACTCATTGATCAGGATTTTTCTTATGTAGCAGTGGAGGGAATTGCGGTTCAGCTCAATTGGGAAGAACAGTATCTTGCAACAGGTTATGCGATTGAACGTTCTCAGGATCAGATGACTTGGACTACTATAAAAGAATTAAGCGGAAGAAACAATTGCTGCTTTAATGATTATGATATTGAAGATGGTCAAACGTATTTCTATCGGATTAAGGCGTACCAGGATACCAATTCAGGACGCGTATATAGTGGTTCTCGAGAAGATGGATGGGAAATAAAAGTTTCTATTGATATGTCACAGATTGTGAATATACCAGATGAAAATCTTTTACAACTCGTTTGCCAGCAGTTCGGGCATGAGGATATTAAAAAAGTTACAAAATCCGAGATGGAGAATTTAGGTTATTTGTATGGAGCTAATTCAGGAATTTGCAATTTAACCGGGTTGGAATGTGCAGTTAATCTAAATGGTTTAGATTTGGCAAATAATGAAATAACAGATATTACTCCGTTATCAGGCCTTGGAAGTATTTCCAGTCTGTCTCTCGATAATAATAAGATTCAGGATATTTCTGCTTTGACTGGACTTACCAATTTGACTTATCTATCTTTAAATAATAATGATATTTTGGAAATACCGGATTTCAGCAATATTACCTCTTTGAAATTGTATGAAGATACAAATGGAACAGTGGCAGGTGATGTTCCTAGATGTATATTCAGTGGCAACAGGGCTTTGAATAACAAAGAAGTATTTGCAGGACATTTTGCTGCAGAACTGACAGACGATTGGTATGCTCTGAATATGTATGATTCGACTCCTGTAGAAATCCAAGATCCGATTTTGAAACGCGTACTGCTTGAAAATGGGATTGACCTGGATGGAGATGGTACGATTATACAGGATGAGCTAAAACAACTGAAAATATTACGATACAAACTGGATGAGAATGCCGATGATTCAGAGAAAATTCGCAGTCTGGAAGGACTTCAGAGTGCAGTGAATCTGCGTCAAATTTTATTACCGGGAAATGCCATTACTGATCTTTCTCCGTTACAGGGACAGGAAAATTTAGATGTTTTGAATTTGAATCGAAACCAGATTAGTAATCTGAGTCCGTTATCCAATATTTCCTGGATAAATGTATTAAAACTAGAGGAAAATCAGATCAGCGATCTGTCTCCATTGAAAGATGTTTCAATATGTGAACTGTACTTAGATAATAACCAGATTACAGATTTGTCCCCGATTATAGATAATGGAAGCGATTTGTGCAGATTATCCGTGAACAATAATCAGCTTTCTTCTCTTCCGAATTTTAAAGGAAAGGGGATTTACTTGGATTTATTTGAGTATGGGCAGGCATCGGAGAGTAATTGGGACGAAGACATTCCATTGCAGATGTTTCATGGAAATGGATTTACCTGGAGCTATCTTTGGGAAGTATTCAGTTATCTTGATCCTAGTGAGGCATGGTATCGACTGAATTGTGATGTTGAGGATGTTGCCAGCATTCAGCAGCCGTTACCGTCAGAGACTACAGTAAATTCTGGAGATACGTTGGTTTTAGAGGTGGGTGTTAACAATCCAACAGAGGATAGTCTGATTTACAGTTGGACATATAAGTATGAAGGTCAGACAAACTATGCTTATGCATTACCTGATGTGACAGGCAATACATTGTCTCTTCCGGTGCAAGATTGGATGCATAGAAGTATCATCCGTTGCAGGATAACAAGCAGTAGTGGATATACTGTGGTTACTGAAACGCTGGTCACGATTGAAGGAATGGGCGAATTGGAGCGCATCCCGATTCCAGATGAAAATCTTCGGACAGGACTTGCGGATAATGGTGTGAGAGTGACAGCGGATGGATATATAAACCTTGCGCAGGTAGCCGGAATTACTTCATTAGATTTGAATGGTTACGGAATCAGCAGCCTGGCGGGTATTGAATACTTTACTGGTCTTAAAAAACTGAAGATTAGCAGTAATAACCTGACAAGTATCGATGAGGTCGGAGTATTATTTAATTTGCAGGTACTTAAAGCCAACCTCAATCAGATTACGAGTATTTCTCCACTTGGAGGTCTTGATCAGCTTGAAGTTTTAGAATTAAACGGAAACATGATTAAAAATATTGGTGTGATTGCCACTTTGAATGGTTTGTGTGAATTATCTCTTGCAGACAATCAGATTTCCAATGTGAATCCTTTGAGAAGTTTCACGAAATTTGTAAGATTGGATTTAAGCGGTAATAAAATTACAAATCTTTCACCACTTTATGAGTGTATGACCTTGGGAAATTTCACTGTGAAAAATAACCCAGATCTGACTGTAGTGGATTTCTATAATAACCCGGATATGGAATTTTATGTTCAAAATGAGGATGGAACTTCTACTCCAATTGAAATTTTTACTGGATGCAGTATAACGAAAAAGACATTGTATGATGTATTTAGCTATGCGCTTCCAGACGAAAATGATCCGTGGTATACAGTTAATGCCTGTGCTGAGAATGATGCCATTATCATCGAAAAAGGTGATGATGTAAATGCAGATATTACAGTAAACAGTGGTGATACAGTCACACTTCGTGTTGCAACAGATGAGACGGATAGTAATTTTGAGTGGAAATATAAATTTCTGAGTGAGAGTGATTTCAATCATATGTTTGAGGAATCAGGACCAGAAATCTCATTTATGATGGATGGTACAGAAGGAATTCGTGTCAAGTGTATTACATATGATGAAAATTGGATACAAACCGGAGCTGCAAAGGTTACAATACGAATTGCAAGTCAGTCCGATGCGGATGGCTGGGTTGAGACTGAGAATGGCTGGATGTTCTATCGTGACGGTGAAGCGGTCAAGGATGAATTAATTCATGATAGTAAGGGAATCTGGTATTTGGACGAAGATGGATACATGGTAACAAACAAGTGGGTCAAACACAAGGGTGATTACTATTATTTTGGCAGTGATGGAAACGCTTATCGAAATGAGACATTTACTGTAAGAACGATTGATGGAAAAAATTATGTTTTCCAAGAAGATGGTATTATGATGTATGGCTGGGTAAACAGCACAACTAATAGCATGGCTGCTTCTCCGAGTGGATGGAAATATGCTGATTATTATTTTGGTGATCAGGAAGATGGTTCCATGAAGACCGGATGGGAAGAAATCAATGTCTACGACCCTTGGAATGCACCGGAAACATATGCAGATAACTGGTTCCATTTTAAATCTGAAGGACAGAAGCGTACCAAGCAACTTAAAATGATTGGTGAAAATAATTATTATTTTGATGAGTATGGCTGTATGTGGTACAGCACAAGCGTTGAAGTGGATGGTGTTACCTATGTGCTCGATGAGAATGGACATGCGACACAGAAGGTTGATGTGATATTTGAGATTACTAAGCAGCCGGAAAATGTGGTAGCAGGTGTAAATGACACAGTTATATTTAGCGTTGAAGCGACAGGAGTAGAAAACTATCAGTGGCAGTTCAGCCGAGATGGAGGAGAGACATGGCAGACAGCAGGATTTAGCGGAAATAAGACATCTGAAATGACTGTTGAACTTAATGCAACGAGAATCCGGTATGAATTCCGATGTGAATTGACGGGAACGGACGGAAGTAAACTGTACACAGATACCGTTAAAGCAGCAGAAGCATTTAAGATAACAAAACAGCCAATTAATGCGGAAGTAGCAGATGTCAATGAAACTGTAAAGTTCTCTGTGGAAGCAAGTGGAGTAAGCAGTTATCAGTGGCAGTTCAGCCGAGACGGAGAGACATGGCAGACAGCAGGATTTAGCGGAAATAAGACATCTGAAATGACTG
>JBJEIZ010000072.1:0-26942 GCA_051877535.1 Brotaphodocola sp. | reverse complement strand
AGTTCTCTGTGGAAGCAAGTGGAGTAAGCAGTTATCAGTGGCAGTTCAGCCGAGATGGAGGAGAAACATGGCAGGCGGCTGGATTTGCTGGAAGTAAAACAGAAAAAATTACAGTCGAATTGAATTCTGTACGAATCAAGTATGTGTTCCGTTGTGAGTTAACAAACGCTGATGGAGAACGGCTGTTTACAGTTCCGGTAGGTGTGAACGTTCAGTAATAGTTTTTTGCAAAGGAATAGTCATCAAAGAAAGTACGATGATTATTCCTTTGCTTTATGTGATTAGCTTTTATATCTTTGAAAGGCTATAAAAAATGAATATTTTATATACTTGTGATGATAATTATGCATGGATTATGGGGGTTTCGTTAATATCTTTATTAGAAACCAATACCCAAATTTCGGATTTGGAAATTTATTTGTTGGGAGCAAATATTTGTGAATTAAACAAAGAATTGATAAACGATATAGCAAAACAATATCATCGACCATTACATATTATTGATATTCCTGATTTAGAATATATACCTCGAGGTATTATTACTCATAGATGGCCGCTAAGTGCATATATTCGCTTATTTTCTGGTGAGTTATTACCAGATCATGTGAATGAAATATTATATTTGGATTGTGATACGATTGTACGAGGAAAACTGGAATTAAATATAAAAGTTGATAACGCGCAGTATTTGTTTTATGGAGTAAGGGATTGTATTGGCGGAATTTATAAGAAAAATATTGGTTTGGGAAAAGGAGATATTTATATAAATGCAGGCGTTCTGTTGATTAACTTAAAAGAGTTAAGAAATTTGGATACTAGAAAGATGATTTATACTTATTTAAAACAATATGGGAAGAGGATTACTTACGCAGATCAGGATATTTTGAATGGTATATTTGGTGACAGGATTGGCTGTTTACCGCTTAAATTTAATATTATGACAATTGTTGCGGTGTATACATTTCGGGAACTATGCATGCTTCGGAAACCAACGAATTTTTATACAGAAGAGGAAATGAAAGAAGCGTTGGAAGATCCGATTATTATTCATTATACAACCAATATGAGAACTGTTAGACCATGGTATATAAACACGAATCACCCATATGCACTTGAATTTACAAAATATTTGAAAATGAGTCCTTGGGTTAACCGAGAATTGAAACAGATGAAGTTTATTGGTCTGAAATCTTGGGTGCTTGGATTTTTTGAGAAATTACCAAGGTATATTTCATATACGATTCTTGGATTTATACATTCGATTATCAGACCATTTATAGTATGGTGGAATTCAATCATTTAAGAGGAAAATAATTATTATGAAAGTATCTGTTATAATTCCTGTTTATAATGTCGAAAAATATTTGAAACGCTGTCTGGAAAGTGTTTTGAAACAAACTTTCCAATGTCTGGAAATAATTCTTGTTGATGATGGATCTGGGGATGGTTCAGGGATAATGTGTGATGAGGCAGCAGATTATGATGAAAGATGTATTGTAATACATAAGAAAAATGCCGGCTTGTCTTCTGCACGTAATGTAGGTTTGGAGAGTGCCACCGGGGAATATGTGATTTTTATTGACAGTGATGATTATTTGTCTTGTAATTTTATTGAAAACGGTTTGAATTTATGTGAAAAATATGATGCAGATGTTGCAATCTTACAAATGCTATATGTAGCTGAAGAGACGAATGAAGAAATTAAAAAGAAACAAAAGTATGAGGTGATGATTTTAAACCCTGAGCAGGCAATCAAGGAATCGTTGTATCAGAGGTATTTTAGCTGTTGTACACCAGGAAAAATTTATAAAAGGAAATTATTTCATAACGTGAGATTTCCAGAAGGAAGATTGTCTGAAGATTTAGCAACGTGTCATCTGATTTTTGATGCTGCTTCAAGAATTGTATATTGTAACGAAATTGGCTATTATTATAGGCAGCATAATATGAGTATTATGCATTGTTTTAATCCAGGAAGAATGGACGCTCTAGAGTGGTCTTCGGAGATTGAAAAATTCTGTTTTGAAAAATATCCTGATATTGTTCAGGCTGCGATATGCAGGACATTTAATGTTGCTGTTCATTTATTATTAGATCTTCCGGATTTTGGGGAAGTAAGAGATATGTATGTTGGTGATATATGGCATGCTATCAGAAGAACAAGAAATACAGCAATTTTTTGCAGCGAAACACGTTTTCGTGAAAAGGCAGCGGCGTTTATATCATTTATGGGAGAGAAAAATCTAAAGCGGATATGGAATAGTCGAGTGGCTGTCAGAAAATAATTAATCAAGATTAAAGTTGGTGTATAACGTGTATGTGTATATAATAAATGTAGCAGTTATCGCAATCTTTGGGATTGTCAGTAATTGCCGTTTTCGATTGAATAGAACAAAAATCTCTGGAAAAATAATTAGTATGATTGCTTTATACATTATTTTGACTGTAATCATGGCATTACGGGCATTTACGGTTGGTGTAGATACTCTAACTTATATGAAGATATTTATTTCAATTGGAAAAAGCCCTTCTTTGCTTGAAGCATGGAAGATAGCTCCATTGTCTGCGCCACTTTATATTATTTTTTGCAGAATGTTATCTTATGTATCTTTAAATCCACAGATATTAACCGTTATGACTTCTATTTTGGTAAATTTCGGCTTGTTTGTATTTGTAATCAGAGAATCAAAAATACCGGTTTTATCAATATTTTGTTGGGTCGGTCTTACACTTTTTTATTGTAGTATGAATGGTAACAGACAGTGTCTTGCTGTAGTTTTAACGCTAAATTCTTTGCATTATTTATCTAGAGATTTAAAAAGCAAAAAGGGCTGGCTCTTGTTTGGAATAGCGGTTGGTGTGCATTCGACAGCATTAATTCTTTTGATTGCTGTTTTAGGAATTGTGTTGTCGAACAGGATCAGGAATAGTCGCATGATATTTATCATTGCGATTGTTGCAAGTACGGTGTTTTCTGTAATTTTTCCTTTAATTGTAACAGGTGTCGTGCATGTAGTTCCTAGGTATGCGATGTATATATCGGGTAATGCTAAATATTCTATTTTAAATGGCACTGGGGGAGGTCGTGTTGTTATCCTGTATATGTTTTTATTGTGCATTGTATGTCTTTGGATTGCAGCAGGGGATAAGGAGAATGATGAATTTTCATTTAACAGAAAAATGCTTTTGTCGGTTGTTTTTTGTTCAATTTTTGGAGCATTCAATTGTAAAAACGAATTGATTAATCGAATGTTATGGTATTATCTCGCGCTTTATATTGTTTTTATTCCAGATATGTTATCTAGGTATTGTCAAGAATACCGGCTATTTTTAAAAGTTGGAATAGTTTTTGTATTGGTTGTATATAGCTTTTTGTCATTGATAGAAAATCAGAATGGTGTAGTTCCGTATATCTCATTTTTTAGATAGGTTGATTGGAATGAAAAGTAAAATTTGGCGTTTTGGAATTTATAGTATTCAAAAAATTCGTTTTTGGTTTGCTAAGATGTTGATACGAATTTGGTATTATTCGTATATAGATTTAATAAAAATATCGGGATGCAGGGGAGGACGGATTCCGGATTATTTATTACATTCGTGTTCAAGAAGTTTAAAAGTTAACAACAGGTATCACCCAGGAGAGAAAATAATATTCTGTGTGAAAGGTAAGCAAGTGAAAATACGAGTTTTATATAGTTCTAGAAGAGTATTGAATCATATGTCAGTGAGTGGAACAAGTGGTTTAGAACTGACAATAGAGAATGAAACGGGAACTATGTGTACTCAATGTATATCACCGACCGGATTAACGCAAATGTATGTATCAGACATAATACAAATGGATTCATGCGAAGCTGGACGTATCGGTATCACATTACCGCCTTTTGCTGTAGTTGATTCTATTGTAGTGGATGTGAATAATTTTACTGGTCTAATTATGGAAAAAAAGAAAAAAATTATCGTATATGGTTCTAGCATTACACATGGCTGTGCGGCATCCAGATCCTCATTATCTTATACGAGCTGGTTAGAAAAAATGACCGGGTGTGACGTGATTAATTTTGGGTTTTCAGAGTCTGCAAAAGGAGAAAAAGAGGTTATAGAGTATATTGCATCTTTGGAATGTGATATTATGATTCTTGAGTTTGATCATAATGCTTCTGTTGAAGAATTGCGAGAAGCTCATAAAATGGTTTATGAAACTATAAGAAAGCATTCGGATTGTTGGATTATATGGATGTCTCGATTTTCTGGTGGATTATCAATAACAGAAGAAGAAGAACGAGAAAGGATATGTATCATTAAGCATACATATGATTTTGCATTAAAACAGCGAGATTATAAAGTAGTATTTATTCCTGGAAATTCTGTTTTTGAAAAAAATAAAAGCGATTATTTTGTGGACGGGATACATCCAAATGATAAGGGAATGAAGAAGATAGCAGAATGTTTATATAATATTATTCAAGGAAAAGGAATGCTCAATTGAATTATGAAGCAAATATGTAAGAAAATTCTATCTAAAAATACAATATGCAGAATAAAAATGGGATGTGAAATTTTTGTATTTTTGCCTTACTTAAAAAAACTGGAAAAGAGTAAACAATCCTATGATTTACTACTAGGTACACCGATCCATACAAATTTGGGTGATCATCTGATTACATTGACAGAACGTAAATTGCTATCTGATATACATGGTACGGGTTCTCTTGTGGAAATTTCGACAGAAGCATATCAGCTTTATAAAGAAAGAATAAAAAATCTTGTCGATAAAGACTCCTGCATTTTTATTAATGGAGGTGGATGGATGGGAACTCTTTGGCCTGCGGAAGAACAGTTGATGCAGGATATGATTCATACTTTTAAGGATAATAAAGTCATTATTTTTCCACAAACCATATATTATGATAGAACAGCAGAATTGTATGAAGAGTTGATTGCTTCGGCACAAAAAATAATTCAGGAAACTAGAAAGCTTTATTTATTTGTTCGAGATAGGCAATCCTATGATTTTGCGAAGAATTTGTTGAATATCGGGAATGTTTATCTTGTGCCTGATATTGCATTATCTTATGATTCTGTTGTACCCCAAAGGAAAAGGGGTAATAAAGTGGTAGGATATTGCCTGCGTAATGACCGAGAACGTTTGAGAGATTCGAAAATAGAAAATACAATTAGAGATATTTTAATTCGTCGTGGATATCATGAGAAAACAGTTGATACGATGACCAAAATTCGGATACCGTCATTTCTAAGAAAACGTGTTGTTTTCAAGCGATTAAAAGAATTTTCGGAATGTTCTTTGATTGTAACGGATCGATTGCATGGAATGATTTTTGCATATGTCACGGGTACGCCATGTGTGATTATGAATAATAGGACAAATAAAGTATTTGGTGTATATAAAGAATGGCTTTCTGATGTAAGATGGATTTATCCTGTTGATTGTTCTGTGAAATCTAAAGAAATTATTTCATTTATTGAATATGTTGAGAAAGAAAAAAATTTAGAAAAATCAAAAAAATTAGATTTTGATAAATTTCGGGAGATTATAATCAATGGCTAAGATCAAGCGCCTTATTTTAGGAATGATACCTAATCAAAAATGTAATTTAAAATGTGAATATTGTTATATATCTCAGGTCGATGCATGGGAAGAACCAGAGCCATTGCAATATTCTGTAGAACATATCCGAAAATGTCTTTCAAAAGAGCGTCTTGGGGGTGTTTCTTTGATAAATTTGACGGGAAATGGGGAAACGTTGCTTCAACCGGATATTGTTCCGTTGGTAAGAGCGTTATTAGAAGAAGGACATTTTGTTGAAATAGTTACAAATGGAACAGTGACCAGAAAAATTGAGGAGTTGATTCTGATGTCTCCTGAATTATTGAGTAGGATGTTTTTTAAAATCTCCTTCCACTATAAAGAACTGGTGAGGTTAAAATTATTAGAAAAGTTTTTTGACAATATCAGAAAAATTCATGCATCAGGAGCATCTTTTACTTTGGAATTGATGGCCTATGATGGAATAGAAGATAATATAGATGAAATATATGACATATGTATGAAATATGTAGGTGCAGTATGTCATGGAACAATCGGTCGAAATGATAAACGAAAAGATAAAGCGTTACTTTCGAAGCATACAAAGGAAGAGTTCAAAAATATATGGGAACAGTTGGATTCTCCGATGATAGAGTTTAAATTAGATATGTTGGGAGTGAAACGAAGAGAGTTTTGCTATGCAGGAAATTGGAGTTTATTTGTTAATATGTATACCGGAGAAAGCCAACCATGCTATTGGCAGCCCTATAATCAAAATATATTTTTAAATTCGGAAAAGAAAATCAGGTTTGTTCCAGTGGGACATACCTGTACACAACCATATTGTACGAATGCTCATGCACATATGACGTGGGGGATTATACCGGACATTCAAACGCCACGATATGAAGAGATGCGTAACAGAATCATGGTAAACGGTGAAGAATGGCTTTCCCAGGAATGTAAAGATTTTTTCTGTTCAAAATTGTATGAGTCAAATAAGGTATGGAATTGGTGGCAAAGAGCAGTGCATAATATTATATATCCGTTCCGTTTATGTAAGTGGTTTTGCCGAGATTGGAAAAATAATATACATCGTTTAAAGAAATATGTAAAGAGATTGGGTAAATAGCTATGTCACATAATAAATACTTAAGATTAGCCTTGGATATGGCTATTTTTACTCTTGGAACTGTTTTAACCAAGATTGTGCAGTTTTTATTGATGCCAATTTATACTACATACATGACTACAGAAGCATATGGGATGGCCGAGTTAACAAATAATTTGTCAGAATTACTTTTTCCAGTTGTAACATTATGTATTTATGAAGCGGTTTTTCGTTTTGTAATTGGGTCGAAGTTTACACGAGCAGAAATTATTTCGGCAGGTATCAAAATGCTGTTGACTTCTATGGTTGCAGGTACATTGATTTTATTTGTTTGGAATCGGATATTTCATTATCACTATGCAGGATATTTATATTTTGTATTATATGTGTACTCCTTCAGAATGTTGATTGCATATTATGTTAGGGGGAAAGGTTACACTAAGATATTTGCTGCAAGTGGAATTGTGAATGCTGTTTTTTTAGCTTTTTTTAGTTATATGTTTCTGGTCTATTTGGGCTGGAATGTGGAAGGATATTTGCTGGCTATAGGTTTTTCGTATTTGGCTTCCATGATTTTTTTGTTTGTAGGTGGGAATGTTTTTGAAGATTTTTGTTGGAATATTGAAACCAAATGTGTTAGAAAAGAGCTGCTGCAGTATAGTATGCCTCTTGTTGTTTATAATATTGGTTATTGGATTACAATGATGTCAGGACGATATATTTTATTATGGGGAAAAGATGCATCGACGGCAGGATGCTATGCTGCGGTAGTAAAGTTGGCTTCTGTCGTTAATATGTTTCAGCAGGCATTTTATGCTGCGTTCCAGTTAAACACTTCTAGAGAATTTGAAAGTGCTGACAAAGAAAGCTATTTTACCAACATTTTTAAATATTATTCATCAGTAATGCTTGTGTCTGGTTCTGTAATTTTAAGTTTTTCGCCGATCCTTGCAAAATTTACTTTAAAAAAAGATTTTTATAGTGCCAGAGTCTATCTATCAATTGTGCTCTTTATCGCCATTATTGATTGTATGTTTTGTTTTTATAAAACGATGTACACTACTTACAGATTGACAAAAAGGGCGGTACCTGCCATGATGATAGGAGCTACTATAAATTTGATTGTTGGGATACAGGTAGTTAAGCAATATAGTATATGGGGTATTTGCTTTGCAAGTTTGGTATGTCATGTTTCTCAGATTATATATCGAATAGTAGATGTAAATAAGTTTGTAAAAATTAAGTGTAATTGGAAATACTTGCTACCTAATTTGATATTGCTATTGGTGCAGGCGATATTATTGGTAACAGATTGCATTGCAGGTTATGTTGGGTCTTTCTGTATTACGTGTCTGATTTTGGCGGTGAGTGTTCTGGTTTATAAAGAAGATATTAGTGATTTTAGGGTAAGTAGGTAATTATTCGTATTTTCAAATATATCACTACATTTTATAAAATACCTTCAATAGGTAATTGTATATGCCCGACTACAGGAAAATATCACACCAGAAAAGCAGGATCTCCCTGCCGATTTAATCAGCACAGAGATTTCCAAGGGGAATGTGCGCATTATGGTGTCTTATTATTCATCGTTTATTGAGAAAATGATGTTATCTTTCTTCGCTTGATGTATACTCAGTTAAATGGGAGCTGCGTTGCATCAGGGTATTTCGTTCCTAGTGGGGACGGTTGATACGCTTGACTTATAGATAAGGCGACAGGCAAAAGTCTTAAGATATTTTGAAAGGATAAAAACATGGCGGTATGTGGACAAACCAGTGAAAAGATAAAATCTCTGATTCGGGAACCGAAGCGTTATCATGTGATTATGCATAATGATGATTACACGACTATGGATTTCGTGGTGGAAATTCTGATCAATATTTTTCATAAAAACGAATCAGAGGCGACGATGCTGATGCTGACCGTTCATCAGAGCGGAAAGGCAGTTGTGGGAAATTATTCCTATGATATTGCGATATCAAAAGTCCGGGCGGCAACTGATCGGGCAGCAGCAGAAGGATTTCCATTTCGTTTGACAGTAGAGGAGGCATGACCTGGTGAAAGTGACGAAAGAAGTATCCGATGTGCTGAATCGCATATTTGATGTGGCTGTGCGTGACAGGTATGAATATGTGACACCAGAACTTTTGCTGTATATAATTTCGGAGCGGAAGACATTTGCGGAAGCATTTGGAAATTGTGGGGGCGATGCGGGGGAACTTCGCCAGGAACTGAAAAAGTATCTGGATGAGAATGTAAAAGTGCCGGACGCAGTGGAAAAACCATGTATGTCTGCCGGACTTGAAACCGTGTTGATTCAGGCACAGGAAACGGCGGAGAACAGCGGCAAAGGTGTGGTGGAACTGCCGCATCTGGTTCATGCTTTTTATATCCTGAATGAGAGCTATGCGGTGTATTATATGGAACTGCAGGGTGTGGAACAGATTGAACTTTTGCAGGAATTGACGGTGATTTATGAAACTGGAACGGACGGTTATGGAAATGGTGATTCCAGTATGTATGGAAATATGAGCGGTGTTTCCGAAAAAGCGCAGGCAAAGAGAGAACATTCAACAGAAAAAAAGGAAAAATGGCGCCAGTTTGTGACCTGCCTGAATGACAATTTACGAGGGGTCAATCCTTTGATTGGCAGGGAAGAAGAACTGGAACGGACGATACAGATTTTGTGCCGAAAGGAGAAAAATAATCCGCTCCATCTGGGTGAACCGGGCGTAGGCAAGACAGCAATTGTCTATGGTCTGGCGCGTCTGTTAAATGAAGGAAAGGTGCCGGAACCGTTAAAAGGGGCGAAAATCTATGCGTTGGATATGAGCAGTCTGCTTGCGGGAACCCAGTACCGAGGTGATTTTGAAAAACGTTTCCGGATGATTATGGACGGAATCAGCAGAGAAGAAAAACCGATTATTTACATCGATGAAATTCATAATGTGGTTGGTGCAGGAGCGGTTGGAGAAGGCAGTTTTGATGCTTCGAATATGTTAAAACCGTATTTGGCTTCCGGTCAGATTCGTTTCATCGGTGCTACCACATATGAAGAATATAAAAAGCATTTTGAAAAAAGTAAAAGTCTGGTACGCCGCTTTCAGAATGTGGAGATCAAAGAGCCGGGGATTGAAGATACGGTTCGGATTTTGAATGGTCTGAAAAAGCATTATGAATCTTTTCATGGGGTGAAGTATGGAAAAGGGGTGTTGGAGTATGCGGCACGGATGAGCGATCGTTATATGAACGAAAGATTCCTTCCGGATAAAGCCATTGACCTGATGGATGAGGCAGGGGCTTACCGCCGGATTCATCCTCTGGATCAGAAGACGCAGACTGTGTCCAAAGGCTTGATTGACGAACTTTTATCCAGCACTTGTCATATTCCTAAGCGAACAGTAGAACAGGATGAGGTTCGGCAGCTTGCTGGTCTGGAAACACGGATGTCTGGTCGTATATTTGGTCAGGATGAGGCGATTACACAGGTGGTGAATGCAATTAAATTTTCTCGTGCAGGACTTTTGGAGACGGGAAAACCGCTTGCAAGCTTGTTATTTGTAGGACCGACCGGTGTGGGAAAAACGGAGATTGCAAAGAGTCTTTCAGAAGAACTTGGTATTCCTCTTCTGCGTTTCGACATGAGTGAATATGAGGAGAAACATGCAGTCGCGAAATTGATTGGTGCGCCGGCCGGATATGTGGGATATGAGGAAGGTGGACTGCTCACCGAGAAAATTCGCAAGAATCCGCACGCGGTTTTATTGTTAGATGAGATTGAAAAGGCTCATCCGGACATCTATAATATTCTGCTGCAGGTGATGGATTATGCAACGTTGACGGATAACCAGGGGCGCAGAGCGGATTTTAGAAATGTAATCCTGATCATGACGTCCAATGCCGGTGCAAGCCGTGTCGGAAAACCGGGTATTGGATTTTTCCAGGATGAAAAGTCTGATGTGATTATGGAAGAAGTAAAGAAGACGTTTCAGCCCGAATTTAGAAACCGCTTAAATCGTATCGTGGTGTTTCGCTCAATGGATGAGGACATGGCAATTCGGATTGCCGGAAAAAAGCTGTCAGAATTATCCGGTATGCTGGCTCAAAAGGATGTAGATTTGATAGTTTCGGATGAGGCAAAAAAACTACTTGCAAAGAAAGGAACCAGTACAGAATACGGTGCCCGTGAGATGGAACGCATCATCGGAAGCGAAATTAAGCCGCTTCTGGTGGATGAAATTTTGTTCGGAGCATTGAAAAAAGGCGGTGTTTGCCAGTTGAATTGCTGCGATGATAATTTTAAAATTCAAATAGAAAGAGATAATCCATCAATCAGAACGAAGAAAAACGACAAAATACACAAAAACAACATTAAAAATTTGTGAAATTTGTGCACACTTTTTGCTTCTGGTATGCTATTATAATTAGCGTAAACCCCCCAATACATTATAAAGTTTTTGCTATACCCCTAAAGTAACGAAATACCTTCTCCTTAAAATGACCGGTTCCCCGACCGGTCATTTTACATTGATTGCTAAAGCATACCGAAAAGCCGACAGTGGCAGGTTTTCTGTCTGGGGAAATTAATAATCATATAAACAATAGCATAAAGACAAAATGCACAAAAACAAGATTAAAAATTTGTGAAGTTTGTGCACACTTTTTTCTTTTGATATGCTACTATAATAGACGTAACCCCCCAATACATTATAAAGTTTTTGCTATACCCCAAAGAAACGAAATACCTTCTCCTTAAAATGACCGGTTCCCCGACCGGTCATTTTTCTGCCCGAAATACGAACGTATACGGGAAAAAATAGTCGGTGACCGTTTGTTAAGGGGCTGTTGATCTGTCGAAGTATTCAAGAAATCGCATGGATGAGGATGAAAATCTTATGACACATATATATTTTCTCGATGTCAGTCTGAGCAATCATTCGGAAAAAGAAAAAGAGATGGTTCTGAAACAAATATTTCCGGTCTTAACACCGCAGAGGCGAAAAAAAGTAGAAGAACTCCGTTTCCTGGAAGACAAGCTTTGTTCTGCAGGTGCCGGTGTGCTGTTTGATCTGGGACTGAAACGCTATGGATTAAAGGCATCGGAAGTGGAGGTTGCCTATAAAGAAAATCAAAAGCCATACATAAAGGATCATCCGGGGATTCATTTTAATCTTTCTCATTCGGGTTTCATGGTGATGGCAGCGTTTTCTGATCATGAAATAGGGTGTGATATTGAAAAAATAAAAAAAGAAAATCTGAATCTGGCGAGACGCTTTTTTCATCCGAATGAATGGAAGATGCTGGAAGAAAGTGCGGATAAAAAAGAATTGTTTTTCCGATACTGGACATTAAAAGAAAGTGTCATGAAAGTAACCGGAAAAGGGATGAAACTCCCGTTGAATGCTTTTTGTGTTTACCCCGAAGAGATTCCGATTCGCGTTGAAATAGAAGGAATCATAAGACCTTATGAATTCCGTGAATATGATCTGCCGGGATATCGTGCTGCTCTTTGCGTAGAAGAGCATGCGGGGGATGTTTTTTTTACTTTTCAAAATCTGCAGGATGTGGTATGATAGCTAAAGAGTAACTAACAATAGGAGAACTGTCCCATGAATATGAAACGAGTGTTTTTGAAATTAAGCGGTGAGGCTCTTGCCGGTCCGAAAAAGACCGGTTTTGATGAAGACACAGTCAAGGAAGTTGCCAGACAGGTGAAGATTTCTGTGGATGCAGGTATTGAAGTTGGCATTGTCATCGGCGGAGGAAATTTCTGGAGAGGACGTACCAGCGAGGCAATCGATCGGACCAAAGCGGATCAGATTGGTATGCTGGCTACGATTATGAACTGCATTTATGTTTCTGAGATTTTTAGAAATGCAGGTATGGAGACTGAGATTTTGACTCCATTCCAGTGTGGTTCTATGACGAAGCTGTTTTCCAAGGACCGTGCAAATAAATATTTTAAGAATGGCAAAGTTGTATTTTTTGCAGGAGGAACGGGTCATCCGTATTTCTCTACCGATACAGGCATTACACTGCGTGCGGTAGAAATGGATGCAGACTGTATTCTGCTTGCAAAATCTATCGATGGGGTATACGACAGCGATCCGGCGAAGAATCCGGATGCCAGAAAGTATGATACCATCAGCATTCAGGAAGTGATTGACAAGCAGCTGGCGGTTGTGGATCTGACTGCATCTGTGATGTGCATGGAACACAAGATGCCGTTAGCAGTTTTTGACTTGAATGAGAAGGACAGCATTGCTAATGCGATGCAGGGAAGAATCAACGGAACCATTGTCACGGTTGATTAGCGGAAGCAGGCAGTAGTGAAGGATAAACAGTTACAGCAAGACTATATTTTGAATAACAGGAGGCTATTATGCAGGCTACATTAAAAGTTTATGAAGATAAGATGAATAAGACCCTTGAGGTTCTGCAGAGCGATTTCGGCACCATTCGTGCAGGTCGTGCTAACCCGCATGTATTGGACAAGATTAAAGTGGATTATTATGGCACACCGACCCCGATTCAGCAGGTGGGCAATGTTACCGTCCCGGAAGCGCGCATGATCGTGATTCAGCCGTGGGAGAAGAGCCTTCTGAAAGCAATTGAAAAAGCCATCCTGACTTCCGAACTGGGCATCAACCCGACGAATGACGGTAATGTGATTCGCCTTGTATTTCCGGAGCTGACAGAGGAACGTCGTAAAGACCTTTCTAAAGAGATTAAGAAAAAAGGAGAAGGGGCAAAGGTTGCAATCCGCAACATTCGCCGCGATGCCAATGATGCATTGAAAAAAATGGAAAAAGCCAATGAAATCTCTGAAGATGATCGTAAGCAGGGCGAGGAAAAAATTCAGAAGATTACGGATAAGATGATCACCAAAGTTGACGCGGCAATTGAAGCAAAGACGAAGGAAATCATGACTGTATAATCATAACGTACATGAAAGAGTATGGGGGACAGGGGGTGACTCCTGTCCCCCATACTCTTTGCTGCACACACAGAAAATACGGAAATGGATTTTTGCAGTGAATGATTATTACAGGTGGATGAATAGGGAGGAATTTATGGAGCATAATCTGGAAGGAATGAACATTCCAAGACATGTGGCTCTGATTTTGGACGGCAATGGTCGCTGGGCAAAAAAAAGAGGTCTTCCACGGAGCATGGGACATAAAGAGGGATGTGTAACTGTAGAGAAAACCGTTGAAATCGCAGCACGTATGGGAATTCAATATCTGACTGTATACGGATTTTCTACAGAAAACTGGAAGCGTTCTGAGGAAGAGGTCGGAGGTCTGATGCAGTTGTTCCGTTATTACATGGTTCGTCTGCTGAAAATGGCAAAGGCAAATAATATCCGCGTAAAAATGATCGGAGAGCGCAGTCGCTTTGCGCAGGATATTATTGACGGAATCAATCGGCTGGAAGAAGAAACAAAGGACAATACCGGTCTGACGTTTATCATTGCGGTTAATTATGGAGGCCGTGATGAGATTACAAGAGCAGTGCGCAGGATTTCTGCAGACTGTGCAGCCGGGAAACTGCGCGCAGAAGAGATTACGGAACATGTACTGGCTTCGTATCTTGATACAGCAGATATCCCGGATCCGGATCTTCTGATTCGAACCAGCGGAGAATTGCGTTTGTCCAATTATCTGCTCTGGCAGCTGGCTTATACAGAACTTTATGTTACGGATTGTCTGTGGCCGGATTTCAGCAAGGAGGAACTGGAAAAGGCGATTGCAGCATACAACAAACGTGACCGCAGATACGGCGGCGTGAAAGCATAACCAGCAAAGGAGGTGGACGTTTATGTTCACAAAGCGGTTAATGAGTGGTATTATTCTGGTGATTCTTGCTATTATAGTATTATGCAGGGGAGGCGTTTTTCTCTATGCATCGATGCTGCTCATTTCTTTGATCGGCATGTTCGAACTGTACCGTGTCTTAAAGATTGAAAAAAAAGCTTTAGGCGTTGTCGGTTATCTGACGGCGGTCGCTTACTATATGTTAGTGTGGTTTGAAGGACAGCATTATGTGACATTGATGGCGATTGCTGCGCTTATGGTACTGATGACACTGTATGTTTTTACATTTCCAAAGTATAAAACAGAGGAAGTGAGCATTGCTTTTTTTGGCATTTTTTATGTAGCAGTCATGCTTTCTTACCTGTATCAGGTGAGAGCGATGACAGATGGAATTTATCTTGTCTGGCTGATCGTGATCAGTTCCTGGGGCTGCGATACCTGTGCATACTGCACAGGCATGTTGTTAGGAAAACACAAGCTGGTGCCGGTTTTAAGCCCGAAAAAGACAGTGGAAGGAGCGGTCGGCGGAGCAGTTGGATCTCTGCTGTTGGGACTTCTCTTTGCGTTTTTGTTTGGCGCACATCTGTCGGAGCTTGGCAATCCGTATGTCACCTGTGGCGGGTCGTGCTTTATCGCGGCATTGATTTCCCAGGTTGGAGATCTGGCGGCATCTGCCATTAAGAGAAATCATCAAATTAAGGATTACGGCAATCTGATTCCGGGGCATGGCGGAATTTTAGATCGCTTTGACAGTGTGTTATTTACCGCTCCGGCAATTTATTTTGCGCTGACTTTTTTGAAATAAAATGGAGTAAACATGATGAAAAAGATTGCAATTCTGGGTTCCACCGGTTCCATCGGAACACAGACATTGGAAGTAGTGGAATACAATCAGGATATTGAAGTAACTGCGCTGGCAGCGGGAAGCAACATCGAGTTGCTGGAGCAGCAGATTCGTAAATTTCATCCCTCTCTGGTCTGTGTGTGGGATGAGAAAAAAGCATTGGATTTAAAAGCTGCGGTTCGAGATCTGAATGTAACGGTTACATCCGGCATGGATGGTCTTTTGCAGGTGGCAACTCATCCGCAGGCGGAAATCGTGGTGACGGCGATCGTAGGCATGATCGGTATTCGGCCGACAATCGCGGCAATGCAGGCGGGAAAAGATATTGCACTCGCCAACAAGGAAACACTGGTAACTGCAGGACATATTATTATGCCTTTAGCAGAAACATGTGGAGTTAAAATTCTTCCGGTGGATAGTGAACACAGTGCGATTTTTCAGTGTTTAAATGGAGAAAATAAAAGAGCAATCCACAAAATTTTGCTGACTGCGTCCGGCGGTCCGTTCCGTGGCTATACACGGGAGCAGCTTGCTGCGGTCAAACTGGAAGATGCGTTAAAACATCCGAATTGGGCGATGGGGCGCAAAATTACCATTGATTCTTCTACCATGGTCAATAAAGGTCTGGAAGTCATGGAGGCGAAATGGCTGTTTGGCGTGGAAATGGATCAGGTGCAGGTTGTTGTGCAGCCGCAGAGCGTCATTCATTCTATGGTTGAGTTTGAGGATGGAGCGGTGATTGCGCAGCTGGGTACACCGGATATGAAACTGCCGATTCAGTATGCACTTTACTATCCGGAACGCAAATATCTTCCGGGAGACCGGCTGGATTTTGCAAAGTTAAGGCAGATTGTGTTTGAAAATCCGGATTTGGAAGTGTTCCGCGGTCTGAAATTGGCTTATGATGCGGGGAGACGCGGCGGTTCGCTGCCGACAGTTTTCAATGCAGCTAATGAATACGCAGTTGGTAAATTTTTAAACAGAGAGATATCATATCTTACAATAATGGATATGATTGAAGGTGCCATGGAGCATCATAAGATTTTGGAAAATCCTGATGTGGAACAGATTTTATCTGTTGAGCAGGAGACTTATGAATATATAGAAAGCAGGTGGTAGGTTGCTGAACACTTTGGCAGCAATACTTCTATTTGGAATGCTGATCATGGTCCATGAGTTCGGACATTTTTTATTTGCAAAGCTGAATGGAATCGGAGTTACGGAATTTTCCATCGGCATGGGGCCCAGACTTTTCAGTATAGAAAAAGGGGAAACCCGATACTCTCTGAAGCTTCTGCCGTTTGGCGGATCCTGCGAGATGGTTGGCGAAGATGCGAAGGAAAAAGATCCTCGGGCATTCCATAATAAATCGGTTCTGGCCAGAATATCCGTCATTGCGGCAGGACCGGTGTTTAATTTTATTCTTGCATTTTTATTTGCATGGGTGATTGTATCACAGATCGGTCATGATGCACCGATTCTCCATGATGTGACGGAAGGTTCTCCGGCCCAGGAAGCCGGACTGATGCCCGGTGACAAGATTACAAGCATCAATAAGAGAAAGATTGAATCTTACCGGGATGTCTCGTTGTATCTGTTCTCGCATCCGGGGGAAACCGTTACGATTCAATATGAGCGTCCGTTTCAGGGGGTCTGGCAGGAGGGAACCGCTGCAGAAAAACGGTCAGTGGTCCTCACTCCCAAATTTAACGAAGAATATCAGCAATATATGCTTGGTGTTGTTTTTCGTGGATATGAAAAGGCAGATAATCTGATAGAACTGTTCCGTTACAGTCTTTATGAGGTGAAATATTGCATTGTATCAACAATTGAAAGTATTGGTATGCTGTTCCGTCATCAGCTTCAGGTGAATGATGCAGTTGCGGGGCCGGTACAGATTGTTACTATCGTGGGAGAGACGGTGGAACAGGGGCGAGAGGCAGGTGCTCGTGCATTGATCCTGATTCTTGCCAACTGGGGACTGCTTCTCAGTTCCAGCCTGGGATTTATGAATCTGCTCCCGATACCGGCACTGGACGGCGGAAGGCTTTTCTTTTTGCTGATTGAATTGGTTCGCGGAGAGCCGATCGATCCGGAAAAGGAGGGCATGGTGCATATGATTGGCATGATAATCTTAATGGCGTTAATGATGGTCATTTTATTTAACGATATACGGAAATTAGTGTTCCACGGATAATGGAATGTGCAATTGCGAACTGCCGGCGGCAGGTCGTCTGTAAGCTGCCATGCATCCGGAGAAAGTGCCAGTGGCAGGTTCTGTATGTGATATGAGAAGAGGTATGATTGATGAGTCGTATGAAAACAAAAGAAGTTCGAATTGGCAATCGTGTGATCGGCGGTGACAACCCGATTTTGATTCAGTCTATGTGTAATACAAAGACCGAGGATGTCAATGCTACTGTATCACAGATTTTAAAACTGGAACAGGCTGGATGTGATATTATCCGTGTTGCAGTTCCGACGATGGAAGCGGCGGCTGCTCTGCGGGAAATCAAGCGTCAGATTCATATTCCGCTGGTTGCGGATATCCATTTTGATTATCGTCTGGCGATCGCGTCTATGGAATGCGGAGCAGATAAGATTCGCATCAATCCGGGAAATATCGGTTCCATTGACCGTGTGAAAGCAGTCATCGATAAGGCGAAGGAATATCAGATTCCGATTCGGGTAGGCGTCAACAGCGGTTCACTGGAGAAGCCGCTGATCGAAAAATACGGTGGTGTGACTGCGGAAGGAATCGTGGAAAGTGCCCTGGACAAAGTTGCGCTGATTGAAAGTATGGATTATGACAATCTGGTCATCAGCATCAAATCATCGAATGTTATGATGTGTGTGAAGGCGCATGAACTGATCAGCCGGAAAACACATTATCCGCTGCATGTAGGTATTACGGAGGCGGGAACTCTGACTTCCGGCAATATCAAATCTTCGGTTGGACTTGGCATCATCTTAAATCAGGGTATTGGCGATACCATTCGCGTATCTCTGACCGGTGATCCGGTGGAAGAAATTAAATCTGCAAAATTAATCCTTCGTACATTGGGACTTAGAAAGGGCGGAATCGAGGTGGTTTCCTGCCCGACTTGCGGACGCACGAAGATTGATTTGATCGGTCTTGCCAATCAGGTGGAAACCATGGTGACTGAGTTTGATCAGTTAGATGTGAAGGTTGCGGTTATGGGATGTGTAGTCAATGGTCCCGGCGAGGCAAAGGAAGCGGATCTGGGCATTGCAGGCGGTATCGGAGAAGGGCTTTTGATCCGCAAGGGAGAGATTGTGCGCAAGCTTCCAGAGGATCAGCTGCTTCCGGCGCTGCGTGCAGAGCTTGAAAAACTGGCAAAGGAGAAAATGTGAAGCATTTTTCATTAAAGGTGTAGGGAGAGCGAATGAAAGCATTTTTAGAAGTATTTCCCGGACTACATATGACGGATCAGATGCAGGAGCTTTTAAATCTGGTGAAAGTGGAACGTGTTTCCATGACCAGGGATAGAAGCTCTATTCGCGTTTATATTGAAAGTCCGCGTTTAATTCATAAAAAGAACATTTTCGATTTGGAAAAAGGAATCAGGGAACAGTTGTTTCCGGGCAAGCAGATCAGAATCAAAATATTTGAAAAATATCGTCTTTCTGAGCAATATACTCCGGAAAAGCTTTTGCATGCCTACCGGGACAGTCTGCTTTTGGAATTGAAAAATTATAGCATTATTGAATACAGTATGTTCCGCAAATCCGAATTTGTGTTTGAGCGGCCGGATTATCTGCGCATGACGATTGAGGATACGATGGTCAATCGGGAAAAAGCGGGTGAGTTAAAACGAATTCTGGAAAAGGTATTTCATGAGCGCTGTGGTCTGCCGATAGAGGTTGCTCTTGATTATGTGCCGGCTGTGCGGGCGAAAGCATCGATTCAGAGAGAGCAGCAGGCAAAACAGATGGCTGGGGATCAGATAGAGCAGCAGATCAGACATCATGATAAGCAGCAGGACAAACAGCAGGTACATAAGAAGACAGAGAGTCCGGGTATTTCCGAAAAAGCAGCAGAAGGAGCAATTCGAAATGGCGATGCCAGACAGGGAGGGCTCCGGAGCGGAAAGAAAGAGGCATTTAAGAAGGGGGACTGGAGTACTGGAGGCGGATACAAGAAAAAATCGGATAATCCGGATGTGCTGTTTGGACGTGATTTTGAAGATGATTTTATAGAAATTGAAAAAATCGAGGGAGAGATCGGTGAAGTTACGATTCGCGGAAAGATTTTAGCGGTGGACAAGCGTGAACTGAGAAGCGGAAAAACGATTATCATTTTCCAGATTACAGATTTTACCGATACGATCACGGTAAAAGTATTTGCCAATGAAGATACGCTGGAGGATTTGAATAAGGCAATTACAGCCGGTTCATTTATCCGGCTGCGCGGTATGACTACCATTGACCGTTTTGACGGGGAATTGACGATTGGTTCGATCCGCGGGATCAAAAAATATGAGGATTTTACTTCGAAACGTGTGGACAACAGTCCGGTAAAACGTGTGGAACTTCACTGTCACACAAAGATGAGCGACATGGACGGCGTTTCTGAAGTAAAAGATATTGTCAAGCGTGCCAAAGCATGGGGGATGCCGGCTATTGCAGTGACGGATCACGGCTGCGTGCAGGCGTTTCCGGATGCCAGTCATGCGTTGGACAAGGGCGATGAGTTTAAAATCATTTACGGTGTGGAAGGATATCTCGTTGATGATATGAAGGAGCTGGTTCAGAATTCCCGAGGGCAGAGTTTTGGCGATTCCTATGTGGTATTTGATATCGAGACAACTGGTTTCAGTCCGGAAAAAAATCAGATCATTGAAATTGGTGCGGTAAAAGTGATCAACGGCACCATTACAGATAAATTCAGTACATTTGTTAATCCGGATGTTCCGATTCCCTTTGAAATTGAGCAGCTGACGGGGATCAACGATGGGATGGTACTGTCGTCTCCGCAGATTGATGTGATTTTGCCGCAGTTTTTGCAGTTTTGCGAGGGATGTGTTCTGGTTGCACACAATGCATCGTTTGACGTAAGCTTTATTGCTTACAATGCAAAGCAGCAGGGACTGGAATTTGATCCGACTGTGCTGGATACGGTGGCTCTGGCAAGACAGCTTCTTCCGAATTTGAATCGTTTTAAGCTGGATACGGTGGCAAAAGCATTGAATATTTCACTGGAAAACCATCATCGGGCGGTGGATGATGCCGGGTGCACAGCGGAAATTTTTGTTAAGTTTATTGAAATGCTGCGCGACCGAGGTGTGGAAGATCTGGATCATCTCAATGAAATGAGTAAGTTGAGTGCAGATATGATCAAAAAGCTTCCGACGAATCATGTCATTATCCTCGCAAAAAATGAAACCGGACGAATTAACTTGTATCGATTAGTGTCCTGGTCTCATATTGATTATTTCGCAAAACGCCCCCGCATTCCCAAAAGTATTTTGAATCAGTACCGGGAAGGCTTGATCATTGGCTCTGCGTGCGAGGCAGGAGAGCTTTATCAGGCGATGCTGCGCGGACTGCCGGAAGATGCCATCATGAATATTGCAAATTTTTATGATTTTCTGGAAATTCAGCCGCTTGGAAACAATGAATTTATGCTGCGTGATGAGAAGAGTACAGTAAAAAGCCGGGAGGATTTAATAGACTTAAATCGCCGCATCGTGGATATGGGAGACCAACTGGGGAAACCGGTCTGCGCCACTTGTGATGTACATTTTCTGAATCCGGAAGATGAGGTTTACCGGCGGATTTTGATGGCAGGACAGGGATTTTCGGATGCGGATCAGCAGGCGCCGCTGTATCTTCGGACGACCGAAGAAATGTTAAAAGAGTTTGAATATCTGGGACCGGATAAAGCGGAGGAAGTGGTCATTACCAACACGCGTATGATTGCTGATATGTGTGAAAGAATTGCACCGGTTCGTCCGGATAAATGTCCTCCGGTCATCCCGAATTCGGACGAAACACTGCGGAAAATCTGTTATGACAGGGCTCATGAAATTTATGGAGATACGCTTCCGGATATCGTAACGGAGCGGCTGGAACGGGAACTGAATTCCATTATTTCCAATGGGTTTGCCGTAATGTATATCATCGCTCAGAAGCTGGTTTGGAAGTCCAATGAAGATGGATATCTGGTGGGCTCCCGAGGCTCTGTCGGTTCTTCGTTTGTGGCAGCAATGGCAGGTATTACGGAGGTAAATTCATTAAGTCCGCATTATTATTGTAAACATTGTCATTTTTATGATTTTGACTCGGAAGAGGTGAAGCAATTCAGCGGTATGGCTGGCTGTGACATGCCGGACCGGACTTGCCCGGTCTGCGGAAAGCCTTTGACCAAAGATGGATTTGATATTCCGTTTGAAACTTTCCTGGGATTTAAAGGGGATAAGGAACCGGATATCGACTTGAATTTTTCCGGAGAATATCAAAGTAAAGCGCATGATTATACGGAGGTTATTTTTGGAAAAGGGCAGACGTTCCGTGCAGGAACCATTGGCACTTTGGCGGATAAAACCGCGTTTGGTTTTGTAAAACGTTATTACGAGGAACGAGGTGTTCATAAAAGAAATTGTGAGATCGACAGGATTGTTCAGGGGTGTGTAGGTGTGCGGCGTACTACCGGACAGCATCCGGGCGGTATCATTGTACTGCCGCTTGGTGATGAAATTTATTCTTTCACCCCGGTTCAGCGTCCTGCAAATGATATGACCACAAAGACGGTTACCACCCATTTTGATTACCATTCGATTGACCATAACCTGCTGAAGCTGGATATACTTGGGCACGATGATCCGACCATGATTCGTATGCTTCAGGATCTGACAGGATTGGATCCGTCGACGGAAATCCCGCTGGATTCCCCGGCAGTTATGGCGTTGTTCCAGAATACTTCTTCGCTTGGGATCACGCCGGATGATATCGGCGGATGCCAACTTGGGGCGCTGGGAATCCCGGAGTTTGGAACGGATTTTGCTATGCAGATGTTATTAGATGCTAAGCCGAAATATTTTTCTGATCTGGTTCGAATTGCAGGTCTGGCGCATGGTACCGACGTATGGCTGGGCAATGCAAAAGACTTGATTCTCAGTGGTCAGGCAACGATTCAGACGGCAATCTGCTGCCGTGATGATATCATGGTATATCTGATCAATAAGGGGATGGAAGAAGGTCTGTCGTTTACCATTATGGAGTCGGTCCGTAAAGGAAAAGGATTAAAACCGGAATGGATCACAGCGATGAAAGAGCATGATGTCCCGCAGTGGTATATTGATTCCTGTCTCAAGATTAAATACATGTTCCCGAAAGCGCATGCGGCTGCATATGTTATGATGGCGTGGCGTGTAGCATATTGTAAAGTGTTCTATCCGCTTGCTTATTATGCGTCCTTTTTCAGTATCCGTGCCAGTGGATTTTCCTATGAACTCATGTGCCAGGGGCGGGATAAACTGGAATTTCATCTTGCTGATTATCGGAAACGTCAGGATTCACTGTCAAAAAAAGAGCAGGATACCTTACGTGATATGCGTATTGTGCAGGAGATGTATGCACGTGGTTATGAGTTTATGCCAATCGATATTTATCGGGCAAAAGCCGATCGTTTCCAGATTATTGACGGAAAACTGATGCCGTCTTTAGCCAGCATTGACGGTATGGGAGAGAAGGCTGCGGAAGGTGTCGTGGATGCTACAGCAGAAGGACCGTTCCTGTCCAGAGAGGACTTCAGAAATCGTGCGAAGGTAAGTAAAACCTTGTGTGACCTGATGGCGGATATGGGACTTCTGGGTGATTTACCGGAGAGCAATCAGCTTTCTTTGTTTGATTTTTAATATTTTTGTATGCAAAATGAGCTGCCGATGGCAGCTCATTTTGCATAAGCTATTGACATTTATTTCTGAATTTCCTATAATAAAAATACCCCATAGGGGTATATACAAGAAGGTCTTTTGACCTTGATATCATCATAATGTATAGACGATATGGGAAACATAATTCTTGTTCTTCAAGTTGTAAGAAGAGAGGTGAGCAGATGCAGGAATTCATCGAGAAGGGAAATATCCAGAGATCTGATGAAGAGAAATTGGAGCCGACTTGCTGTTGTCACAAAACGAAAGAACGATCAGAAAAAGAGTTGAAAGATTTGATTCATCGCCTGAACCGCATCGAGGGACAGGTTCGCGGAATCAAAGGTATGGTAGAAAAGAATGCTTATTGTACTGACATTTTGATTCAGGTATCCGCAGTTAGTTCTGCGCTCAACAGTTTCAATAAAGTGCTTCTTGCCAATCATATCCGTACCTGTGTGGCGCAAGATATTCGTGACGGCAAAGATGAAACGATCGATGAGTTGGTAAACACGCTTCAGAAACTAATGAAATAAAGGAGCATCAATATTATGAAACAATTTACAGTGACCGGTATGAGCTGTGCAGCCTGCAGTGCCCGTGTGGAAAAAGCCGTTTCAAAAGTTCCGGGAGTTACCTCCTGTTCGGTCAGTTTACTGACGAATTCCATGGGTGTAGAAGGAACGGCTGATTCACAGGAAATTATCCACGCGGTTGTGGATGCGGGATATGGCGCATCATTAAAAGGTGCGGTTTCGAACGGTTCCGGGATTCCGGAAAATGAGGCGGAAGACATGTTAAAGGACAGAGAGACACCGGTCTTAAAGCGCCGATTATTCATGTCTCTGGGATTTTTACTGGTTCTGATGTATTTTTCTATGGGACATATGATGTGGGGATGGCCTCTTCCGCGTTTTTTTGACAATAATCATGTGGCCATGGGGCTGGTGCAGTTGATTTTGGCGGCTGTCATTATGGTCATCAATCAGAAGTTTTTTATCAGCGGATTTAAGAGTCTCTGGAATAAAGCGCCGAATATGGATACGTTGGTTGCGATGGGGTCGATGGCCTCTTTCGTTTACAGTACCTATGCATTGTTTGCCATGACAGATGCGCAAGTGCAGGGGGATATGGAAAGAGTCATGTCCTATATGCATGAGTTTTATTTTGAATCCGCCGCGATGATTCTGACACTGATCACGGTCGGAAAAATGCTGGAGGCCCGTTCCAAGGGAAAAACTACGGATGCACTCAAAAACCTGATGAAACTGGCACCGAAAACGGCAACGATCGTAAGAGACGGTGCGGAGACAGAAGTTCCTGTTGAACAGGTGCGCAAGGGTGATATTTTTGTGGTGCGTCCTGGGGAAAATATACCCGTGGATGGTATTGTCGTGGAAGGAAACAGCGCGGTGAATGAAGCAGCGCTGACCGGTGAGAGTATCCCGGTCGACAAAGCAGAAGGGGACAGGGTTTCAGCAGCAACGGTAAATCAGTCTGGATTTATTCGCTGTGAAGCGACTCGTGTAGGAGAGGACACCACGCTTTCTCAGATTATCCAGATGGTAAGTGATGCAGCAGCGACAAAAGCACCAATTGCAAAAGTTGCAGATAAGGTTTCTGGTGTTTTTGTGCCGACGGTTATTGCTATTGCAGCGATTACTTTTGTGATCTGGATGATGGCAGGGCAGACATTCGGGTTTGCGTTAGCACGAGGTATTTCTGTTCTGGTCATCAGCTGCCCATGTGCTTTGGGGCTTGCTACACCGGTGGCGATCATGGTGGGAAATGGCATGGGCGCAAAGCATGGTATTATGTTTAAGACAGCAGTATCTCTGGAAGAGGCGGGAAAAGTGGAATTGGTTGCGCTGGACAAGACTGGTACGATCACCAGCGGGGAGCCGAAGGTGACGAATCTGATTCCGGCAGACGGTGTGAGCGAGGAAGAATTAGTTCGATTGGCAGCAGCCCTTGAGCAGAAGAGCGAACATCCTCTGGCAAAGGCGGTTCTGCAAAAAGCAGAAGAAATGCAGATGAAAGTGGAAGAAGTAAGTGATTTTCAGGCTCTTCCGGGAAATGGACTTTCTGCTGTTTTTCAGGGTACGAGGCTGCTTGGAGGAAATCAAAAATTTATTAAGGACAAGGCACAGATTTCATCGACGATCCAAAAAAAAGCGGATCAGCTTGCAGAAGAGGGAAAAACGCCATTATTTTTCAGCAGAGATGGGAAACTGAGCGGTGTCATTGCGGTTGCGGATGTGATCAAGGAGGACAGCCCGCGTGCAGTAAAAGAACTGCAGAATATGGGAATTCGCGTGGTAATGCTGACAGGGGATAATCATAAAACCGCACAGGCGATTGGTGTGCAGGCTGGTGTTGATGAAGTGATCGCAGGTGTTCTGCCGGACGGTAAAGAAAGCGTTATCCGCAAATTAAAAGAAAAAGGAAAAGTGGCTATGGTAGGCGATGGCATCAATGACGCGCCGGCATTGACCCGTGCAGATATTGGTATTGCGATTGGTGCAGGAACGGACATTGCGATTGATGCGGCGGATGTTGTTCTGATGAAAAGCCGCTTGAGTGATGTTCCGGCAGCAATTCGTCTGAGCCGTGCGACGCTACGCAATATCCACCAGAATTTGTTTTGGGCATTCTTTTATAATGCGGTTGGGATTCCGCTGGCGGCAGGATTATGGTATCCTTTCTTTGGGTGGAAATTGAACCCGATGTTTGGTGCAGCAGCTATGAGTATGTCCAGCTTTTGTGTGGTAACCAATGCTCTGCGTCTGAATTTATTCAAAATGTATGATGCGTCCAGAGATAAGAAAATGAAAAAACATGAATCTTTAGAGCCGATGGCTCTTGAGAATAAACAAGAAGAGCAAGAGGAGGAAATGAACATGACGAAAACAATGAAAATTGAAGGCTTGATGTGTATGCATTGTGATGCACGTGTAAAAAAATGCCTGGAGGCCCTGGAACAGGTAAGCGAGGCAGCAGTCAGCCATGAAACAGGTACTGCAATCGTAACGCTGAATGCAGAAGTTGCGGATGAAGTTTTGAAGAAAGCTGTTGAAGATCAGGATTATAAAGTTATTTCCATTGAATAAGGGATTAGAGAAGTTCTGATTTCTGCGCAGCGGAAATCTGTATTCAGGGATGCCGAATGCGCTCCAGAGACATTTGCCCATGGGGATGAGCCGGCTGTGGCGCAGGAAGGTATCGCAGGAAGAGGTTTCTTAAAAGAGACAACGGGAACTGTCGCTATCGGAACGGATGCGATAAAATAATTGTTGACAATTAAGACAATTTGAGTTATTATAACGTTCGTGACGAGGCGTGGCTCAGTTTGGTAGAGCGCTGCGTTCGGGACGCAGAGGTCGCAGGTTCAAATCCTGTCGCCTCGATTACACAAAAAATAAGGCCTCATGGTCAAGCGGTCAAGACGACGGCCTCTCACGCCGTAAACCCGGGTTCGATTCCCGGTGAGGTCATTAATGGAATTCTGGACATCATGTTCGGAATTTTTTTAATCATATCGGAAAGCCTCCAGTGGCTGGGAATGTATTCTGTCGAAATGATTATCGGCATGATTTTACTTTGAATTTTAAAAGTTTTTGAAATAATTGTTGACAATTGAAACAATTTATATTATACTATGGTTTGTAGCGAGGCGTGGCTCAGTTTGGTAGAGCGCTGCGTTCGGGACGCAGAGGTCGCAGGT
>JBJEIZ010000071.1:0-30547 GCA_051877535.1 Brotaphodocola sp. | reverse complement strand
GTTAAATGTGCCGAGTGTTCGAGACCTTCCACTCGTAAAACAAAACTAAAGGAGAAAACAGAATATGAGAAATGGATCAAAGAAACAAGTATACTTTATGACGCATGCAGCAGCAATAGCGGCTGTGTATGTAGTGCTGACGATGGCATTTGCACCGATCAGCTTCGGACCGATTCAGTTTCGGATCTCGGAGGCTTTGTGTATTCTGCCGTATTTCACACCTGCAGCGATTCCGGGAGTGTTTGCGGGATGCCTGCTGTCGAATCTGCTCTGCGGAGCGGCGCCATTGGATGTGGTGTTCGGAAGTCTTGCAACCCTGATCGGTGCCGTAGGTTCCTGGCTGCTGCGCAAGATAAAATGGATGGTATGTGTTCCGCCGATCCTGTCCAATACGATTATCATTCCATGGGTTCTGCGTTTTGCATACGGATCTGCTGACCTGATTCCCGTTGCTATGATAACGGTTGGTGTGGGTGAGATTTTAGCAATCGGTGTATTGGGAAATCTCCTGTTGGTGATGCTGGAGCGGTATAGAGGTATGATTTTTAAGAGCCATATGGCATAGATTGCAGCGCCTGCTACAGCGGGGGTGAGTGTTTGATTTGCATCAATCGAAATGAGGAAAATTCCGGAATTGGATCTGAAGAGGATCTGGTTCCGGAATTTTTTGTCTGCAAAAAAGAAAGAAACAGATGAAATTATTCTCAAAACCATGTAAAATAGGAGAAAGACAATGGACAATGTATGAAAAAACAATTGACATTGTATGGAAAAAGAAGTAAACCTGTTACGGGCAACATAGATTATGGTTATAAAGGATGGAAAAGTATGTATCAGATAGATTTTAAGAAACCACAGGCGATCCACTTTATCGGAATCGGCGGCATCAGCATGAGCGGATTGGCAGAAATTTTATTAAGGGCAGGTTTTCGAGTAAGCGGTTCTGACGCGCATGAAAGTGAACTCACAGACCGTCTGGAAGGGAAAGGCGCCCATATTTTTTATGGACAGTGTGCGGAAAATATCACGGATGAGATCGAGGTTGTTGTGTATACGGCGGCGATTCATCCCGACAATCCGGAATACGCTGAAGTTGTAAAGCGGGGCATTCCGATGCTCAGCCGTGCGGAACTGCTGGGGCAGATGATGCGAAATTATGGTCAGGCGATTGCAGTTTCCGGTACACATGGAAAGACCACAACAACGTCTATGCTGACAGAGATTTTGATGGCCGCCGATGCGGATCCGACGATTTCTGTAGGTGGAATCCTGCATTCGATCGGAGGAAATATCCGAGTGGGAAGTCATGATGTTTTTGTGACGGAAGCGTGTGAATATACAAACAGTTTTCTGTCATTTTTCCCGACGATGGAAGTGATTCTCAATATTGAATCAGATCATCTGGATTTTTTCAAGGATCTGGATGACATTCGTCATTCTTTCCGGATGTTTGCTGAGAAACTGGATGAAAACGGACTGTTGATTATCAGCCGTGATATCCCGGATTATCATGCAATCTGTGAAGGATTGCCTTGCCGCGTAGTGACTGTGGGGCACGCGGCGGACAGTGATTACAGCGCGGCAGATATTTCCTATGACAACTTTGCAAGAGCACGGTTTACACTTTTGGAAAAAGGAAAAGCGGTGGGAACGATTCGACTGAGTGTTCCGGGTGAACATAATGTTTACAATGCATTGGCAGCGATCGCGGCAGCAAAAGCATTGAAAATTTCGGATGAAGCTATTGCAGCGGGGCTGGAGTCTTTTGTCGGGACTGACCGCCGTTTCCAGAAAAAGGGTGAGATCGGGGGTGTGACCATCATTGATGATTATGCACATCATCCGCATGAAATTGCGGCTACTCTGGCTGCGGCGAAGAATTATCCACATAAAAAATTATGGTGTGTATTTCAGCCGCACACATATACGCGCACAAAGGCATTTCTGGATGAGTTTGCTGAGGCGCTTTCGGCAGCAGATGAAGTTATCTTAGCAGATATTTATGCGGCACGCGAAACGGATACGTTGGGAGTCAGCTCCCGCGATATCGCGGAAAGAATTGAAAAACTGGGTACACCAGTCCATTATTTCCCTACTTTCGATGAAATTGAAACATTTATTTTATTAAATTGTTCCACAGGCGATTTGTTGATAACTATGGGCGCCGGAGACATTGTAAAAGTGGGCGAAAGGCTGCTTGGACAGTAAGTTATCCACAATATCCACATAGTTTTCCACTTTTTATGTAAAGGAGCTATGTGGATTTTTTGATTAACATAAGAAAATGTACAAAAATGAAAACAATAACGGTTTTATCAGGAATTTCGATGTTTTTCGACATTTATTTAACAGAAAGAAAGATAGGTTATCCACGTTATCCACAATATCCACAATATAACCTGTGGATAATTCCGGCTATTTCTTTTTTTGTGGGGGTGTGATAAGATGATGTTGGCAGGCAGCATACAGCGTGAGGTGCCTGCCAAGATGTTATAAGTTGCCATGCATCCGGAGGAAGCAGCCGGCGGCAGATTCTGCAGGTGAAAGAATGGTAACTGTAAAGGCACAGAATAGTTGCAGGAAATGGATGAGTGATATATGGACGTAACATGCAGTTTTCAGGTAAGTGTAACGGTAATCGCGAATGATTTTATTGATCGTTATATGGCGGCGGCAAATGGGGAATATGTAAAAGTTTATCTTTATATTCTGCGTCACCAGAACGAGAATCTGGAGATAAGCACAATTGCGGATGCGCTGAACCATACGGAGGCAGATGTGAGACGGGCACTTTCCTACTGGGAGAAACTTGGCGCACTCAGAATGGGGATGACGGCGCAGGATTCCGGAGCTGTTTTGCAGCCACGGGATTTGTCTGTACCAGAGGCATCGGGGAAAGGCTCTGCAAATGTCCTGCCTGCAGCCAAGACAGCGGATTCACGCCCGATATACAGTCAGGATAAGGTGAATCTCCTGGTGAATGACCCGGAATTCAAGCAATTGCTTTATATTGCCCAACAGTATATGAAAAAGCAGTTTACTCCGAGAGAAAGTGAAGTGTTTGCGTATTTATATGACGGACTTCATATGTCAGCGGAATTGTTGGAATACCTGGTTGAATATTGTGTACAGGGTGGGCATACGAGTATTCGTTATATTGAAACGGTGGCGCTGAACTGGCATGAGAAAGGACTGAAGGATGTCGAATCTGCGAAGTCATATGTCAGTGGTTTCAGTAAGAATTCTTTTGCGGTCATGCGGGCATTTGGGTTGACAAATCGAAGACCGGGAGACATTGAAAAAGAATATATTGAACGTTGGTTTTTGACTTATGGATTTACGAAGGAACTGGTTCTGGAAGCATGCAATCGGACATTAAAAGCGACGCAGTCACCAAGTTTCAGCTATGCGGAAAAAATTCTTTCCGAATGGCTGAAAGCAGGGGTGAAAAATTTAAGAGATGTGACAGCGCTTGACCAGAAACGAAATGTTTCTCAGCAGCACAGCACAAAGAAGCCGACGAACCAGTTTCACAATTTTGAGCAGCGAAACACCAACTATGATTCTATGGTAATGGATCAGTTGAAGTCATGGATGAACGAGTCGTAAAAAGGAGAACGGAGGATGGCACTAAGCAATTCTCAATACAATATGCTGATGCGGGAATATGGGCAGCGTCAGCTTGCAAACCGTCGGGACCGGGACCGGCGGATTGCCGAGGTTTATGCAAAGATTCCTCAGATAGAGGAACTGGATAAGAATATCAGTACCAGGGCGGCGGCATGTGCAAGACGAGTGCTTGATGGAGATACAGGTGCGAGGCAGCAGCTCAAAGAAGAACTGGCAGATATGAGAGAACAGAAAGAGACTCTTCTGAAAGCATTTGGTTACCCGGCCGATTATATGGAGATGCGGTATCAGTGTCCGGACTGTCAGGACACGGGATATCGGGAAGGGAGGCGCTGCCATTGTTTTGAGCGGGCGCGCATTCGGATCCTGTATGCTCAGTCCAATATTCAGGATGTACTGATGCGGGAAAATTTTCATACATTTTCTTACGCGTATTATGATGACCAGAAGACGGTGCCGGGACTTGGCATGACAGAACTTGGATACATGAAACTTGTGGTAAAGCGATGCCGTGAATTTGCAAGTGGATTTCCGAATCATGGGCAAAATATTTTGTTCACAGGAAGTACGGGTGTCGGCAAAACTTTTCTTACCAATTGTATCGCGAAAGAACTGATCGATCGGTATGTTTCAGTCATTTATCTTTCGTCGCAGGATCTGTTTGAGATTTTGTCCCGGTATAAATTCAGCCGGGAAGCAGAGGAAGATGTGGAAGAAACCTATCGCCATATTCTGGAATGCGAGATGCTGATCATCGATGATCTGGGCACAGAGGTGAATAACACATTTGTATCATCTCAGCTTTTTTACTGTATCAATGAACGGATCAATCGAAAACGCGGCACCATTATCTCTACAAATCTTTCCGTGGATATGCTGCGTGATACTTACTCAGATCGCGTGACATCCAGGATCATGAGCAATTATATAACGATCCCGCTTTACGGGGAGGATATACGTATGAAAAAGAGAAGTATGGCGCATTCTTCGGTCAGCCGCCCGGCGGATTGATCAAAATTCCTGAGAAATGAAAGTAAAAACGTCAAAGTTTCTGGGATTAAACTTGACTTAGCCGGTGCATAATGATATAAAAGAATCGGTAAATAAGAACTATACAGAGGTAACTGTATTATGCTGAGCAGTTACATACAAAATACAATTGGAGGATAAGATGATTTATCAAGAAAAGACCATTGAGACCATTCCTGTAGGACCGTTGGGTTTGATTCCGCTGAAAAGCTGTGCGGATTTAGGTAAAAAAGTGAATGACTGGCTGGTGGAGTGGAGGAATGAGAGAGAAAGCGAGCACAAGCATACGATCGCGTTTTCCGGCTATCAGAGAGACTCTTATATTATCAATGCGGAAACGCCTCGTTTTGGTTCTGGTGAAGGCAAGGGAATGGTGTCCCAGTCTGTGCGCGGTGATGATCTGTACATTATGGTTGATGTTTGCAACTATAGCCTGACGTATTCTCTGTGCGGTATGACGAATCACATGTCTCCGGATGATCATTTTCAGGATTTGAAGCGTGTGATCTCAGCGGCAGCAGGTAAAGCGCGCCGTATCAATGTGATCATGCCATTCCTGTACGAGAGCCGCCAGCATAAGCGTTCCGGTCGTGAGTCTTTAGACTGTGCATTGGCACTGCAGGAATTGGTAAATATGGGTGTTTCCAATATTGTCACATTTGATGCACACGATCCACGCGTTCAGAATGCTATTCCGCTGCACGGATTTGAGACGGTTCGTCCGACTTATCAGTTTATCAAATATCTGTTGAAAAACGAGCATGATCTGAAGATTGACAGTGATCATATGATGGTCATCAGCCCGGATGAAGGCGGCATGGGGCGTGCTGTTTATCTGGCAAACGTACTGGGGCTGGACATGGGTATGTTCTATAAGCGCCGTGATTATACTCAGATCATCAATGGACGCAATCCGATCGTTGCCCATGAATTTCTGGGTTCTGATGTGGAAGGGAAAGATGTGCTGATCATTGATGATATGATTTCTTCCGGTGAAAGTATGCTGGATGTGGCAAAAGAGCTGAAAGCAAGAAAAGCAAGAAAAGTATTTGTATTCACGACTTTTGGTCTGTTTACAAACGGACTGTCCAAGTTTGATGAGTACTATGAGCAGGGACTGATTGACCGCATTCTGACGACCAACCTGGTTTATCAGACACCGGAACTTTTGGCAAAACCGTGGTACATTAACGTGGATATGAGCAAATATATTGCCCTGATCATTGATAATTTGAATCATGACGATTCTTTAAGTGATCTGCTGAACCCGGTACAGCGTATCAATAAGCTGCTGGATAAATATCGCAGTGGGGCGATGGATTAGGCAGGAGCAACGACTGAATGAATAAGGAATTAAATAAATCAGAAGATTCGGAAAACATTCGCAAGCGGAATCGTGCGAAAAGATCAAGACGAAATCCTGCCATGTCTGAGAATGATCCGGTTGGTGGATGGCAGGTTCCGGATGACGAAAAGCCGGGTTGGAAAAAAGAGATACTGGAGTGGGTAAAGATTATCGTGTCAGCAGCATTGATTGCTTTTGTGCTGAACCGATTTATCATTGCTAACAGCGAAGTGCCGAGCGGATCTATGGAGAATACGATCATGACGGGGGATCGGGTGATCGGATCGCGCCTTTCGTATCTTTTTGATGATCCGGAACGCGGTGATATCGTGATTTTCCGGTTCCCTGACAACGAGAAAATTTATTATGTAAAGAGGGTCATCGGATTACCTGGCGAGACGGTTGATATCGTAGATGGTCAGGTATATATCACAGGGACGGACGGTGAGACAGAAGCACTTGATGAGCCGTATCTGAGAGAGGCGATGGTGCCGGAAGCTCCGATGCATTTTGAAGTGCCGGAAGACAGTTACTTCATGATGGGTGACAACCGGAACTATTCTCTGGATGCCCGCAGATGGAAGAACACTTATGTAAAACGCGAGAAACTGATTGCGAAAGTGCTGTTCCGTTATTATCCGAGACCGGGAAAAATTGAGTAAAAAAAGTCGCCAAGGGCGACTTTTTTTGTTGCATGCATCCGGAGGAAGCTGTCAGGGGCAGGTTCGGCAGGTTGTGTATACCAAGTGAAAATACCTTTTGACCCTAACCATGTAATATGTTAAGATAAAGATACGAGAAATTTATAAAAAGTTTGGTTAATCAGTAAAAAAGAAAGGGCTAATCATGAAAGATACAACCTTAGTTATCATGGCAGCAGGGATTGGCAGCCGTTTTGGTGGAGGCATCAAACAACTGGAACCGATCGGTCCGGGCGGCGAGATCATCATGGATTATTCCATTCATGATGCACTGGAAGCTGGTTTTAATAAAGTCGTATTTATTATTCGTAAAGATATAGAAGCAGATTTTCGTGAAATCATTGGCAACCGCATTGAAAAAGTAGCGAATGTAGTTTATGTATTTCAGGAATTGGATGCGCTTCCGAAAGGATATAAAGTTCCGGAAGGCCGCAGGAAACCGTGGGGAACCGGTCATGCGGTGCTGATGGTCAAGGATGTGGTTCATGAACCGTTTGTGGTGATCAATGCAGATGATTATTATGGAAAGGAGGGATTCCGGAAAATCCACGATTATATGGTGAATGAGATGGATGATGATGCGCCGTATTATCAGATGTGTATGGGGGGATTTATTTTATCCAATACGCTGAGTGAGAATGGAACTGTGTCGAGAGGTGTGTGTGAGCTGAATACAGATGGTACACTGAAATCTGTAACGGAAACCTATGGAATTCGCATGAACGGGGACAGCCTGGATGCCTGTGACGGAAACGGCAATCCGGTCCATGTGACAGCTGATCAGCATGTGTCCATGAATATGTGGGGACTTCCGTCAGGATTTCTGGATGAGCTGGAAAACGAATTTATCCCGTTTCTGGATGGTCTGAAAGAAGATGATATGAAGTCGGAGTATATGCTTCCGGCGGTCATCAATGATCTGGTAAACAGTGGGCGCGGTCAGGTAAGGGTATTGGAGACTCACGACAAATGGTTTGGTGTTACCTATAAGGAAGATAAAGAAGCCGTTGCTGCGGCAATTCGCCGATTGATTGCAGACGGTGTTTATAAGGAGAAATTGTATGAGTAAAATGATTTCCTGGAATGTCAATGGACTTCGTGCCTGTATGGGCAAGGGATTTCTGGATTATTTTCAGGAAGCGGATGCAGATATTTTCTGTCTGCAGGAAACAAAACTTCAGGAGGGGCAGATCAATCTGGAACTGCCAGGCTATCATCAGTACTGGAATTATGCTGAGAAAAAAGGATATTCCGGAACCGCAATGTTTACCAAAGAGGAACCGATCTGCGTGACTTACGGTATCGGAGTGGAAGAACATGACCATGAAGGACGTGTGATCACGGCAGAATTTCCGGATTATTATGTGCTCACCTGTTATACTCCCAATTCTCAGAATGAGTTGGCCCGGTTGGATTACCGGATGACCTGGGAGGACGCGTGGCGCGCGTATCTGAAAAAGCTGGAAGAGAAGAAACCTGTGATCTTCTGTGGTGACTTTAATGTGGCACATAAGGAAATTGACTTGAAAAATCCGAAGACCAATCGCAGAAATGCAGGATTTACCGATGAGGAACGTGCAAAGTTTACAGCGCTTCTGGATGCGGGATTTATTGATACATTCCGGTATTTTCATCCGGAACAGGAGGGAATCTATTCCTGGTGGTCCTACCGGTTCAAGGCGCGTGAGAAGAATGCAGGCTGGCGTATCGATTATTTCTGTGTGTCCGAAAGTCTGAAAGCTCGTTTAAAGAGTGCAGAGATTCACACGCAGGTTATGGGGTCAGATCACTGTCCGGTATTACTGGAAATTGATGCAGACGACCTGCCGCCGGCAGTTCGCCTTGTATAATCAGGCATTAAGAGGAAAGACATATGGGGAAAGGCGGAAACAAAATGAGGAAAAAGCAGATTCTTAAAACTCCGGCGGGAAGAACCGGAAGTAGTCCATTGTGGAAGGTTGTCAGCTGCGAAGAGAGAGAGTATCCGTTGGGGCTTACACATATAGAAGGAGGTATTCACATCTCGGTAGCAGTAGAAGCAGACGTGTGCAAACTGCTGCTCTTTCCACATAGATATGCGAATCGAAAACCGCAGGAGGATGTTCAGCCGATCTGTATTCCATTTCCGGTTACCGGACATGTGGGTACAGTATGGGAAATGAGTCTGAAAGGAATCGGATTTGAAAATTATGATTATGCGTTTGAAGCAGATGGAAAGGTTTTTTCCGATCCGTATGGGAAAAGCTTTACGGGACATGAATACTGGGGGGATTTGCTGAGTGCCGGATGCCTGCTGAAAACGCCTGTTGCTTATGAGCCATTTGAGTGGGAAGATGATGAGAATCCGCAGATCGATTATGAAGACAGTGTGGTTTACTGTGCTCATGTGCGGGGACTTACCATGCATAAGTCTTCCAACGTTTCAGAAAAAGGCACATTTGCCGGTGTGGCAGAGATGATTCCGTACTTAAAAGACCTTGGAATCACCACCTTGGAGCTTTTGCCGACAGCAGAATTTCAGGAAGTAATCATGCCGGAGCCGGGAAATTTCGATCCGCGTAAGAATGCGGAGCCGACAGGCAAATTAAATTATTGGGGTTATGGACCGGCATTTCTTTATGCACCGAAAGCTGCGTATGCCGGATGCGGAAAAAACCCGGTAAATGAATTGAAAAAACTGGTCAAACAGCTGCACCAGAACGGTATGGAATTGGTGCTGCAGCTGTATTTTACAGGAAAAGAAGCACCTGCCTTTGTACTGGATGTACTGCGTTTCTGGGTACGCGAATACCATGTGGATGGAATCCATCTGTGCGGAAATGCACCTGTGCAGGAACTGGTACGAGACCCTTATCTGAGCAAAACCAAAATCTGGACGAATTCTTTAGATGGTATGGATCTGCCTACAGATCAGGAAAAACATTTTGGAGAATATAATGATGGATTCCTGATTGATATGCGCCGTGTGCTGAAAGGGGATGCGGGGCAGATGGGAAATCTGGTATTCCGAAATCGGCGCAGTCCGCAGCGCTACGGAGTACTGAATTATATTGCCGGCGTCAATGGTTTTACACTGGCAGATATGGTTTCCTATGAGAAAAAACATAACGAAGCAAACGGCGAACAGAATCAGGACGGCAGTGATTATAACTGTACCTGGAATTGCGGCGTGGAGGGACCGTCAGATAAGAGGAAACTGGCGGAACTGCGCAAACAGCAGATGAGAAATGCGCTGCTTCTTGTATTTTTAAGTCAGGGGACTCCAGTGCTCCTTGCGGGAGATGAATTTGGCAATTCCCAGGAAGGGAATAACAATGCTTATTGTCAGGACAATGAGATTTCCTGGCTGGATTGGGATCTGCTTGAGAAAAATAAGGATCTTTATGAATTTACGAAATATCTGATCGCGTTCCGCAAGGCGCATTCGGTATTTCATATGAAAGAAGAACCGAAGTTAAAGGATTATCTGACCTGCGGGCTTCCGGACCTTTCTTATCACGGTGTAAAAGCATGGTGTCCGGAGTTTGATGATTTCCGTCGTCAGATGGGTATGATGTACTGCGGAAATTATGGACAATCTGCAGATGGAACTGTGGATTCCCATTTCTTTGTGGCATATAATACTTATGGCGAGCCGAGAGAATTGGGATTGCCGAACTTGCCGGGCAATGATCAATGGCATGTGTTGATTGACAGCGGAGCAGCTGCGGTCAATGGATATTATGCAGCCGGTCAGGAGAAACTGTTGGTGAAGCAGAAAAAATGTATGGTACCGGCGCGGACGATTCTGGTCCTGATTGCAAAAGAACCTGTGCCTGATGCGAAAGAAGAACCTGCATCTGATGCCAAGCAGGAAGAAGCGGAGAAAAGCAGCAGTTCCTGCAAGGAGGAATGAAAAGATGCATACGTTTGAAGAGCTGGTTTCTGTTGTGGCCAGACTGCGTTCGGAAAATGGATGTCCGTGGGACCGGGAACAGACCTTCGAAAGTCTGAAAAAATGTGTTATGGATGAGAGTCAGGAAGTAATCCAGGCGGTGGATAATCAGGACATGGATAATCTGTGTGAAGAACTTGGAGATGTGCTTTTACAGGTATTGATGTATAGCCAGATTGCGGCGGAAAAAGGGCTGTTTACATTGGATGATGTGGTGGATGGAATCTGCGAAAAAATGATCCGCAGACACCCGCATGTATTTGGCGATGTAAAGATCCATTCTGTTGAAGAAGGGCTGGATTTATGGAATGAGATTAAAAAGCAGGAAAAAGCTAAAAAAACTTGACAAAGCATACCAAAACAGATATAACTTTTAGAGTACATTTTTATATGGGTAGTAACCGTTTGCGGTGCTACGAATGATACTAGGAGGAATTAACAATGAACAAGACAGAATTAGTTGCAGCAGTTGCTGAGCAGTCCAACCTGTCCAGGAAGGATGCAGAAGCAGCAGTAAAGGCATTTATCGATGTGATTACCAACGAATTAAAGAATGGCGAGAAAGTACAGTTGGTTGGTTTCGGTACTTTTGAGGTATCTGAAAGAGCAGCAAGAGAGGGAAGAAACCCGAAGACCGGGGAGACCATGGAAATTGCTGCCTGCAAGACTCCGAAGTTCAAAGCTGGTAAAGCTCTGAAAGATATGGTAAACTGCTAATTTATGAGATTAGATAAATACTTGAAAGTATCCCGCCTGATTAAGCGCAGAACGGTGGCGAATGAAGCTTGTGATGCAGGGCGCGTTCTGGTTAATGATAAGCCTGCAAAGGCTTCGGTGAATGTAAAGGTCGGAGACATTATTGAAATTCAGTTCGGTACCAGTTCTGTCAAAGTTGAAGTTCTGGATGTGCAGGAAACAGTCAGAAAAGACGATGCGAAAGAATTATACCGTTATTTATAACGTTTCGGAGTTCGTGAAGAAGAAGCTTTTTGGAAAGGGACTTTAGATCGTTACTGTTATTGCGGGAGCAGAATTTTTACAACTGCTATTGTTCATAAAAGATAAAACCTTCTCATATACTGAATCAGAGGTTTGGTATATCGAGGAGGTTTTTTGTATGGATGAAAAGACGGGAATCCGCCCTCACAGCTGTCTGATGCAGAATCGTTCATCGGTAAGCCTGACAGGAGTGCGGGAGGTGGTGTCTTTTGATGAAGAACAGGTGGTTATGGATACGGACATGGGACTTTTGACCTTGAAAGGAAAAGAACTTCATGTGAGCCGTCTGACGGTGGAGAAAGGCGAAGTGGACATTGACGGGAATGTAGAAAGCGTTGCTTATTCTTCCAACGAGGCGTATCGAAAAGCAGGACAGTCGCTGATCAGCAGATGGTTTCGGTGAGGTATCAAGATGAGCATTTTTCAGGAGATGCGGCTTTTGGGACTCAGTATTTTAACCGGCGCCGGACTGATGGCATTGTATGACTGTCTTCGTATTTTTCGGATCTTTGTCCGCCATGGCTGGATCCGGACCGGCTTGGAAGATATACTTTACTGGATGTTTTCCGGAATGGCTGTTTTTTATCTGTTGTACCGGGAAAACAACGGCATGATCCGGTGGTATGTGGTCGCATGTGTATTTTTAACGATGATCATTTATAACCGATATATCAGTGCATTTCTGTTAAAATGGTTGAAAAAGGCGGTCAGATGTTTTACAATAAAAGTATTAAGAAAACGAAAAAACATATGAAAACACAGGAAGTATCAAAGCTGGTGATAAAATGAATGGGCGTAACGGTGCACGAAGAGGGCGGAAGGACCGCTGGGGCAACCGGCTGGCGATCATAGGAATTACGCTTGTGGTTTTTAGCCTTGGGGTTGTTGTTAATTTGAGAAGTGCTTCGATGAAGAAGAGAGATCTGGAGTATCAGGCAAAGGAGCAGTCCCTTTTGAAACAGGTGGAACAGGAAGAAAAAAGGGCGGATGAACTGGAAGAATACAGGGTCTATGTACAGACGAAGCAGTACATTGAAGAGGTGGCCAAGCAGAAATTGGGACTGGTAAAACCAGATGAAATTTTGCTGAAGCCGGTGCCAAAAGACTGAAGTAACCGTTTAGATGTGGTCTAAGCGGTTATGAATGGATTGGAATAGAATCCTTTCCTGCTGCATATAATGTGGCTTAGGAGGGGATTTTTTGTGTTAAAAAATAAAAAAAAACGCCGCGATATGGCGGATGTCAATGTATATACAGCTAAACGGCTGAATGAAATGGCTCAGTCTTTAAGTTTGCTGGCACGGACATGCCGGGAGACAGTCGACGAAGGGAGAGGACTGACCAGAGAGGATGCGCTGGCGGCGATGCAGACGGCGGCTGCAGTCGTGTGCGGAAACTGCAATAAGTGCAATTTATATCGGGATACGGAGAAAGAAGACAGTTACTATCTTTATTATCTTTTGCGTGCGTTTGAGAAAAAAGGACAGGTGGAGTTTGAGGATATGCCTCGTTTTTTTCTGGAAACCTGCAGGAGAAGAGAGGATTATGTAGGGCAGCTGAACCGAAATTTAGGACGGGCGGCCATGAATCTGGAATGGAAAAATCGTTTTTTGGAAAGCCGCGATACGGTGATGGTTCAGTTCCGGGAGCTGGCGGTAATGCTGGAGGAATTTGCCGGTCAAATGGAGCAGGCAACGGATATTACAGAGCAAAAAGGGGAGGCGGTAAAACGGGTGTTTCGTGCCAATCATATGGTGGTTGAAAATTTGCTTTTATTGGAATATGAGAATCATCAGAGGGAGGCATACCTGACTGTCCGGACGGCAAAAAATCGATGTGTTACAGCACGGGAAGCGGCAGAACTTTTGGGACAGGCACTGGGAAACCGTGGATGGTACGCGCCTAGAGATACCCGTGCATTAGTGACAAGACAGGCGGAAACACTGCGCTTTTCGGAGACTGGAAATTATCGGATGTCATATGGAATCGCTCGGATCGGAAAGGGCGGAGCACAGGTTTCCGGGGACAATTATACATATTCGGGAAATCTTCCGGGTCAGGTTATTATGAGTTTATCGGATGGCATGGGAAGCGGAGAGCAGGCGGCACGAGAAAGTCAGAGAGTAGTGGAACTTGTACAGCAGCTTTTGGAGAGTGGTTTTTCTGCCAGATCCGCATTGAAAATGGTGAATACCATTCTGCTTTTGAGTGGGAAACAGCATCCGGCTACACTGGATCTTTGCTGTGTTGATCTGCATACCGGAGTACTGGAAGCCATGAAACTGGGGGCTGCAGCGACTTTTATTTTGGGTACGGAAGGGATCGAGATCCTGGAAGCAGGAGAGGTGCCTGCCGGTGTGCTTTTTCAGGTAGAACCAGCCTTATTGTCAAGAAAATTGTGGGATGATGACAGGATCATCATGGTGACGGACGGAGTTTTGGATGCCTGTCCGGGAGAGGAAAAGGAGGCCTGTTTGAAGGCGTTTATGGAAGACATGCCGGTCAAAAATCCGCAGGATATGGCAGAACGGATCCTGGCGTTTGCATGTCAGAATTCTCGTGAGATCAGGGATGATATGACCGTTCTGACGGCGGGGGTATGGAAGCGGTAAAGGTATAAAATGACAGAATTGTAAAACAGCGGCATTTGAGATACAATGATGATACGGGAGTCAGAACGGCACAGATGACATGCTTGTATGTTGATTTGTGACTTTGAGACAAGCATAAGAAGAGAAAGATGAGCGGAGTGCAGTATGTGGAAAAAGGTACAGGACTATATGAGAGAATATGAGATGTTAAGACCGGGAGACCGGGTGATCGTTGGAGTATCCGGCGGGGCAGATTCCGTTTGTCTTTTGTCGGTACTGTACCGGATTAGAAACGCTTTAAAGACCGGGAAGCATGATGATCAGAGTGATTTGACGACTGCCGAATCCATGGAACTGCGGGCAATTCATGTTCATCATGGTCTGCGCGGAGAGGAAGCCGACCGGGATGCCCGTTTTGTGCGGGACTTGTGTGACAAGTGGAATATTCCGCTGGTGATCGTGCATTGCAGGGTGGCAGAATACGCGGCGCAGCATGGTCTGTCAACCGAAGAAGCCGGACGCATCCTGCGGTATGAAGCATTTGATCAGGAAGCGAAAAAGTGGAAACAGGAACTGCAGAAAAAAGAGAAAGGCAATGCAGAGAAAATGGTTCATCGGGTTCTCATCGCTGTTGCCCACCATCAAGATGATAATGCAGAAACCATTTTACATCATCTTTTGCGTGGAAGCGGCCTGAAAGGATTGTCCGGTATCCGACCGGTGCAGGGAAACCGGATTCGGCCGCTGCTTTGTGTGAGCAGGGACGAAATCCTGCAGGAACTCCGGACTCAGGGGCTGTCCTGGTGCGAAGATTCTACCAATCAGGAATCGGATTATACCAGAAACCGGATCCGAAATCAGATGATTCCTATGATGAAGGAAGCGGTAAATGCCCGAGCGGTGGAAAATATCGTCCATGCCGGTGAGATTTTTGCACAGGCAGACGGATATCTGAGCAGACAGGCAGAAGCTGTGTGGCGGGTATCCGGGAAAACAAAAGGGACAGATATTTTTTCGCTCGATGAAGGCGGCAGGAATGCGCCTGGGGGAGCAAATGGGTCAGACAGTGGCGGCAAAACGGATCATGCCGGAATTTCTCTTGCTGCCTTCTGCGCACAGGAACCGATCGTTCAGACCTATCTCATCCGGCTTATGCTGGATTTGGTGACACCGGGGTGGAAAGATATCACATCCCGCCATTTTCGGCAGATTGCTGATCTGGCACACAAACAGGTGGGCAGCAAAGTCGATCTGCCGTGCGGCATGACTGCGGTGCATGAGTATGAAGAACTGGTGATCAAACGAAAATCCGGAGAGAAGCAGAAAAACGCTTTTTCATTTCCTGTCAGTGACAGTTCGCTTCCAAATGCCGGAGGGTTGACCTTACAGATATTTCCGAGAAAAAAAGGTTTAGAAATTCCAAAAAATCGGTATACGAAATGGTTTGATTATGATAAAATAAAAAATACGCTGTTTGTCCGAACAAGGCAGACTGGAGATTATCTGACTTTGCCGGGGGGCGGAACAAAAACGGTTGCGCGATATATGATTGATGAGAAAATTCCGCGTGAGGAGCGGGAACAGATTCCCCTGCTTGCAGATGGGAATCACATTCTCTGGGTGATCGGCGGCCGCGTCAGCGAATATTATAAAATCACAGATACTACGAAAACGATATTACAAGTAGAGTTTAACGGAGGAAAAGAAGATGGCAGAGAGTGTTCGCGTGTTATTGTCTGAAGAAGAAGTAAACGCCAGAATTAACGAAGTTGCAGAAAAGATCAATCAGGATTATGAGGGAAAAGAAATTCATCTGATCTGTATTTTAAAAGGCGGCGTGTTCTTCACTTGCGAGCTGGCAAAGCGTCTGACTGTGCCGGTATCTATGGATTTTATGTCTGTATCCAGTTATGGCGCAGATACGAAGTCCAGCGGTGTTGTACGCATTATCAAGGATTTGGATGAGCCGCTTCAGGGGAAAGATGTGCTGATCGTAGAAGATATCATTGATTCCGGACGTACTCTGGCATATCTGATTGAAGTGCTGAAACAGCGCGGACCGAAAAGTATCAAACTCTGTACTCTGCTTGACAAGCCGGAACGCCGTGTGAAAAAACAGGTCACTGTCGATTATACCTGTTTCGTGATTCCGGATGAGTTTGTTGTGGGATACGGTCTGGACTATGCTCAGAAGTACCGTAATCTTCCATATATCGGCGTCGTAGAGTTTTAAGGAGGACGCTTAGGTGAGACAAAACAGTTTCAGAGGCACCGGACTTTTGGTGCTCCTTCTGGTGATGGCAGCGATGCTGTGGTTTGTGCCCCACAGTGCATTGACGCAGATGACGAACCAGGAGTTTATGCAGGTACTTGAGCAGGGCGGAGTGGATCAGGTTGAGGTCAATCAGAACCAACAGCCGCCGACCGGAGAAGTACGCCTGACCAAAAAAGGAGATAATGACGTTTACGTGGTCTATTTCTCTGATGTAGACAAAGCAGAGACACTTCTTCAAAAATATGGAATTGATTATACACTGAACAATGTACCGCAGAATAATTATTGGATGACCATGGTCATGCCGGTGATTCTGTCCGTGGGAGCTGTCATGCTTCTTGTATTTATGATGAATATGCGGGCAGGCGGCAATGGCGGGGCCAATGCGAAAATGATGAATTTCGGCAAGAGCCGCGCGCGCATGGTACAGAGCAGTAAAGTGACATTTCAGAATGTTGCAGGTCTGCGTGAAGAGAAAGAGGATCTGGAGGAAATGGTAGATTTCCTGAAGAATCCGCACAAATACACCAATGTAGGCGCACGCATTCCAAAGGGAGTTATTCTTGTGGGACCTCCAGGAACAGGTAAGACCTTGCTTGCAAAGGCAGTAGCAGGGGAAGCCGGTGTCCCGTTCTTCAGCATTTCCGGTTCGGATTTTGTGGAAATGTTCGTTGGCGTGGGTGCGTCCCGCGTCCGTGACCTGTTTGAAGATGCCAAGAAAAATGCGCCGTGTATTGTTTTTATTGACGAGATCGATGCAGTTGCCCGCCGGAGAGGTACCGGAATGGGCGGCGGTCACGACGAGCGTGAACAGACATTGAATCAGCTTTTGGTCGAGATGGATGGTTTTGGTGTTAATGAAGGAATCATTGTGATGGCAGCGACCAACCGCGTAGATATTTTGGATCCGGCAATCCTGAGACCGGGACGCTTTGACCGTAAGGTTGCAGTGGGCAGACCGGATGTAAAGGGACGCGAAGAAATTCTCCGTGTGCATACGAAAGCGAAACCGCTGAGCGAGGATGTTGATTTGACGCGTGTGGCAAGGACTACATCAGGATTTACCGGAGCAGACCTTGAAAATCTGATGAATGAGGCAGCGATCCTTGCAGCCAAAGAAAATCGTCTTTTTATTTGTCAGTCAGACATTGACCGTTCTTTTGTCAAAGTCGGGATCGGTGCAGAGAAGAGAAGCAAACTGATTTCTGAGAAGGAAAAACGGATTACTGCATACCATGAGGCGGGTCATGCGATTTTGTTTCATGTACTGCCGGATGTTGGACCGGTACACACGATTTCCATTATTCCGACCGGAATGGGCGCTGCAGGTTATACGATGCCTCTGCCGGCTGAGGATGAGATGTTCAACACCAAAGGAAAAATGCTTCAGGATATTATGGTGTCCTTGGGCGGACGGATCGCAGAGGAGCTTGTCTTTGGTGATGTGACCACCGGTGCGTCCCAGGATATTAAACAGGCGAGCAAGATTGCCCGTGCAATGGTGACTCAGTATGGTATGTCGGATAAAATCGGCATGATCAATTACGGCAGCGAAGATGACGAGGTTTTCATCGGCCGTGACCTGGCTCATGCCAAGTCTTACAGCGAGGGCGTGGCATCCGTGATCGATGATGAGGTAAAGCGCATCATTGATGAGTGTTACCAGAAGGCAAAAGAAATGATTCTGGAACATCGCACGGTTCTGGACGCATGCTGCAAGCTGCTGATGGAGAAAGAGAAGATTGGACAGGACGAGTTTGAAGCCCTGTTTGAACAAGAATCATAACGGTAGATGAAAAAGGCTGATGCAGATATTGTATCGGCCTTAAAAAAAAGAAAGTAATGTATACAGTATATTTAAAATGCACAAAAAAACGTGAAAAAAAAGTCAATGTTTGTGCACACTTATTTTTTCACTTATGCTATTATAATTAACGTAAACCCCCCAATACATTATATAGTTTTTGCTACACCCCATAAGAAACGAAATACCTTCTCCTGAAAGAGCCGACCACCCCGTCGGCTCTTTCGCTGTCTTTATACGGTAAACGTACATGTCTGCTGTCATGGGCATTGTCATAGAGGAATGTTCCAATTACTCTTGTTAATCTGAAAAAAATCGGATAGAATAAAAAGTATGACATTAGGAAGAGGAATACTTGTTATGAGTGATGAAATGATCAATCGGATCAACCGCCAGGCTCTTTTTGCAGATGAGACCTTCGATTATCGCAGACCGGAGGAACCGGAAGCAGGGCAGCGCGTGAGTCTCCGTTTTCGGACTGCAAAAGGGAATGCGGATCATGTATATTTTTTGGAAAGCGGAAGAAAGAAGACAGAAATGAAAAAAGTTTCTTCCGACACATTATTTGACTATTATGAACATCAGATTCGGGCGGGAAAGAAAACGCGCCGATATTGTTTTAAGATAGAGAGCGGTACAGATGTTTGTTATTACAATCGTCTGGGACCGGTGCCGTATTCCCGGATCGCTCATGCGTTTTGCATCACACCGGGATTTCATACTCCGGAATGGGCAAAAGGGGCAGTGATGTATCAAATCTTTGTGGATCGTTTTTGCAATGGCGATCCGACGAACGATGTGCTGGATGATGAATATATCTATATCGGTCAGCCGGTCCGGCAGGTCAAGGATTGGTCTTCCTATCCGGAAAGTCTGGACGTAAGACGTTTTTATGGCGGAGACCTGCAGGGGGTTTGGGACAAACTGGATTATCTGCAGGATCTGGGAGTGGAGGTTATTTATTTTAATCCGCTGTTTGTATCTGCATCTAATCATAAATATGACACACAAGATTATGATTACATAGATCCGCATTTTGGAGTGATCGTAGAAGATGAGGGAGAACTTGCACCGCCAGGGGCAATGAATAATGCGAAAGCGACTCGTTATCAGAAACGAAGCGCCGGAAAAAAGAACCTGGAGGCCAGCAACGAATTTTTTGCACGTCTGGTGGCGGAGATTCACAGACGAGGCATGAAAGTAATCATTGACGGTGTATTTAACCACTGTGGTTCTTTTAATAAGTGGCTGGATCGGGAAGGGGTCTACGCCGGTGAAGGCGGATATGCTCCGGGGGCATATGCGGCTAAGAATAGTCCGTATCATACTTTTTTTGAATTCAGGGATCCCAATGGCTGGCCTGATAATGCAAGTTATGACAGCTGGTGGGGCAATGATACGCTGCCGAAGCTGAATTACGAAGACTCACCGAAACTATATGAGTATATGATGCGCATCGCGCGCAAATGGGTTTCTGAACCATACTGTGTGGATGGATGGCGTTTGGATGTGGCGGCAGATCTGGGGCACAGCAGTGCGTTTAACCATAAGTTCTGGCAGGATTTTCGGAAAAATGTGAAAGCAGCAAATCCGAATGCCATCATTCTGGCAGAACATTACGGAGATGCGGGCAGTTGGCTGCAAGGTGACCAGTGGGACAGTGTTATGAATTACGATGCGTTTATGGAACCGCTCGGCTGGTTTTTGACAGGAATGGAAAAACATAGCGACTCTTTCCAGGAAACGTTATATGGGGATGGAGAACAGTTTTTCCGGACGATGAGTTATAATATGTGCAAAATGCAGGGACAGTCCGTGATGGTGGCAATGAACCAGCTTTCGAATCATGATCACAGTCGGTTTCTGACCCGGACGAATCAGATGGTTGGGCGTCTTGCGGGAAAAGGAGCGAAAGCTGCAGAGGAAGGTGTAAACTATGGGATTTTTAGTGCTGCGATCATGGTACAGATGACATGGCCGGGGGCTCCGACTGTGTATTACGGTGACGAGGCTGGTGTATGCGGCTGGACGGATCCGGATAATCGCCGTACTTATCCCTGGGGGAATGAGAATAAAAAGCTGATTGCATTCCATCGGGCGATGATCGCGCTTCATAAAAAGCTTCCGGCACTGCGCCGGGGTTCGCTCAAACCGCTTTTGGCGGACCGGCAGTTGATCGCGTATGGACGTATGCGGGGAGCAAATCGATGTATGGTTGCAGTGAATAACAGCATGGAAGCACGGCACCTAACCGTCCCTGTATGGCAGTTGGGAATCGTCGACGGGGAGTATATGAGCAGAGTAATGCTGACAGATTTATCCGGTTATCATCCGGAAGAGATGGTTCATCAGGTGGAGGATGGTGCTCTGACTTTGGATATGCCGCCGTACAGCAGCGTATTGTTCAGCTGTGGGGAGATCTTGTAGCATCGTAAAATTTTTGAAAATTTATAAAAAATTCCGAAAATTTATTTTTCTAAAAAAGCTTGATTTTTGGGGCAACCTGTGATAATATAATGACTGCTTGTTAAAGCCAGTATGGAGGAATTCCCGAGTGGCCAAAGGGGGCAGACTGTAAATCTGTTAGCTGTGCTTTCGGTGGTTCGAATCCACCTTCCTCCATTATTTGCCGCAGTGGCGGAACTGGCAGACGCACAGGACTTAAAATCCTGCGGGACTAATCTCCCGTGCCGGTTCGATTCCGGCCTGCGGCATTCTTGCAGATGCAAGGCGGTTTTGATAAGCAGTTTGGTTTTTCAGTCGAAAAGGCATTGACAAAACCACAAGAGTGAGTTAAAATGTTCAAGTCGGTTTGACAAAGCCTTGGTAGCTCAGTTGGTAGAGCAGAGGACTGAAAATCCTCGTGTCACTGGTTCGATTCCGGTCCAAGGCACTGAGGGATGCGGCGAGAGCTGAGAACATCTCTCATGATTTTCGCGGGTGTAGTTCAATGGTAGAACACCAGCCTTCCAAGCTGGATACGTGGGTTCGATTCCCATCACCCGCTTTGAAAAAGCGAGAAGTTACTTGACTTTTTCAGATATTGTGTTATAATAACACATGTTAAGACAATTTGATAGGTTTTTGTTATGCGCGAGTGGCTCAGTTGGTGGAGTACAACCTTGCCAAGGTTGGGGTCGCGGGTTCGAGTCCCGTCTCGCGCTCTTCTTATGTCCGGAAGTGATTTCCGGACTTTTTTGTTGCCATGCATCCGGTGGGAGCTGCCGGTGGCAGGTTCTGTAGGTTTATAATAGAAAGCAGTGTCACTTCGCATGGAAAATTCTTATCGGATGTGGTATACTAACCCCGTAGTGGCTAATGGGAGAAAAACGCGGCTGGTATGGTACGGAACTGCCGCGGAAAAGGAAGGAGAGATGCCATGGGAGAAGAAGGGCGAAAGGAAAGAAGTGTGTGTGACCGTGCAAGTACCATGATCGTTTTCTTACAGGGACAGGATGAGTATGGACTGTATGGCCAGATTTGTAATGGGTATCTTGCAGAGCCGATGGCATTTTACGGAGCCGGCGATCTGATCTTAAAGATCGACACCATTTGTGATTGGATTGGAACTCCGCACCGATCGGCAGAACCTCGCATGATGAATTTGGACATGTGGCAGCAGTTTCAAAAAAGACAGGAACACCATCCGGAAGTGTGTGCAAATTGTTTGCAGAGGAATCTGAATGTGGATACTGGTGCAGAGGCTGCATTGGCGATAGAAACCGTGGTGGTCTGTGTGGAATTTCGTCAGCATGCAAGTCTGCAGGGCAGAGTGATTGGAAAATTGACAAATGATCAAAGTGTGTCCTTTCGAAGTGCGTTGGAATTGATGCGCATGTTTGAAGAGATTCGCTTTTGCTGGAAAAGTTCCGATGCTGAGCAGCAGCAGGAATGGGCAGGTAATTGATTAGAGATAAGAATGTTAGAGAGCTTGTGAATGGGAATATAAAAAACTGTTCATGAGCTCTTGTCGATATCAGAGTATGCAGGATGAAAGGTCAGGAACCGGATATCTTGTATTAGGAAGGAGTTTATTGTGAAATTAATCCATCTTTCGGATCTTCACATCGGAAAACGGGTGAATGAATTTTCTATGTTGGAGGATCAGAAATATATTCTTGCGCAGATTTTGTCGGTCATTCAGACAGAACAGGCAGATGGGGTGATTCTTGCAGGAGATATTTATGATAAAACTGTGCCGCCGGCGGAGGCTGTGCAGGTGTTTGATGATTTTTTGACGAATATAGCGGAGATGAATTGCCCGGTATTTATCATCAGCGGGAATCATGATTCAGCAGAGCGGCTGGCGTTCGGCGCCAATTTGATGAGCGGAAGAGGTGTGTATTTTTCTCCGGTTTACAATGGGGATGTGAGGAAAATTGTGCTGAAGGATGCGTTTGGTGAAGTGGTGATTCATTTGCTTCCGTTTGTGCGTCCTTCTGTGGTGCGTCATGCACTGGATATGGAGATCGGAACGTATCAGGAGGCGGTGCGCGCCGCTATCGCACATATGAAACTGGATTCGCAGCAGCGAAATGTACTTGTGGCGCATCAGTTTGTGACTGGTGCAGCTCGATGTGAGTCGGAGGAAGTATCGGTGGGGGGATTGGATCAAGTGGATGCTAGTCTGTTTGATGCGTTTGATTACGTGGCACTGGGACATATTCACAGTCCGCAGCATGTGGGACGGCAAGAGGTGCGTTATTGCGGCACACCGCTGAAATATTCTTTCTCGGAGGCAGAACAGGAGAAATCGGTGACGGTGTTGGAATTGGGGGAGAAAGGCGATACTGTAATCCGCACAGTTCCTCTCAGACCTCTTCGTGATATGCGAAAGATCCGTGGTACTTATCTGGAAGTAACAGCTCGTTCGTTTTATGAAAGTACGAATACGGAAGATTATGTGCAGGTGACTTTAACCGATGAGGAAGATGTGCCGGATGGTCTGCAGAAATTGCGGGTGATCTATCCGAATCTGATGCGCCTGGAGTACGACAATAAACGAACCAGAGAAAACCGTGCAGTGGAGGCGGCTGCGGCAGTGGAAGAAAAATCGGAATTGGAATTATTCGAAGAATTTTTTGAACTGCAGAATAATCAGATGATGAGCGAAGAGCAGACGCGGTTTATTAAGCAGATGATCCAGAATCTGCAGACAAACTAAGAAAGACTGGTAACCGTGATGATGAAAAACAGTTATGAAAAGAGGTGCCTATGAAACCTTTAAAGTTGATTATGAGTGCATTTGGTCCTTACGCAGACCGCGCGGAACTTGATTTTACATTATTGGGCGATCACGGACTCTATCTGATCACCGGTGATACAGGGGCAGGAAAAACTACGATTTTTGATGCCATTGCGTTTGCTCTGTATGGTGAGGCAAGTGGTAAAGTGCGGGATGCGGCGATGTTTCGCAGTAAATATGCAAAGCCGGAGACCGCAACCTTTGTGGAACTGACTTTTATGTATCAGGGTAAGGTTTACACGGTGAACCGCAATCCGGAATATCAGCGGCCGAAGGGACGGGGAACCGGCATGACGACACAGAAGGGAGATGCAGTGCTGATTTTTCCGGATGAACGGCAGCCTGTAACGAAAAGCCGTGATGTGACGCGAGCCATAGAGGAACTGATTGGATTGGATTATCGCCAGTTTACACAGATCGCTATGATTGCACAGGGGGATTTTCAGAAGCTTTTGCTTTCCGGAACGGCAGAGCGAGGAGAGATTTTTCGTCGTATTTTCCACACAGAATTATATCAGCAAATGCAGTTGAATCTAAAGGATGAAGTGAAAGCGCGGTGGAAAGAATACGATGAAATGCGGCGCAGTATCGCCCAGTTCCTGAGCGGTGTGGAATGCCAGAATCAGCCGGAAATCCGGGCGGAATTGGAGGAATTGAAAAAGGCAAAATTTGAAGGCAAGGTCGGACGAGGACTGGAGCTGCTGGAACAGCTCCTGGCAGCGGAGCTGGAGCAGATGATGCAGTTGGACGGTGCGCTGGGCGTGGTTGAGACTCAGATACAGGGAGCAGACCGGATGCTTGGCACGATTGCGCAGAACCAGCGGATTCGTCAGGAACTTATGACAACCAGTGAGAGATTGAATCTCCGAACTCCGGAACTGGAACTTGCGAAACAATCCTGGGAAAAAGCGCATGCACAGGCGGAAATCTGTCCGGAACTTGCAGAAAAGGTCCGGATTGGGCAGGAGAATCTGGAAGCTTATCGGTGTTTAAAACAGGAACAGCAGCAATTGACAGAACTTCTGAAAAAGATACGGGTTACGAAGGAGCAGAAAGCAGAGAAAACTGCGCAGTGTCAGCAGACGGAGCTTGTTCTGGAAATGCTTAGAAAAGAATTGGAATCGCTTCAGTCGGCGGGCGAGGAGCGTGCACGGCTGATGCAGCAGGAACAGGTCTGCGGGAATCGGAAAAAAGAATTGCAGGATATCCAGACATCCCGGGATCAGACGGGAAAGGCTCTGAAAATTCTGCGGCTGCAGGAACAACTGTGTGTGCTAATGGAACTGGAAAATGCTCTGGCACAATTGATACGGGGCAGGGATATCCTTATGCGGAAACGGGAGGAATATCGGAGGGAATGTAGGCGCAGGAAAAAGCAGCAGGTACTTTTTATACAGACGGAACAGCTGTTTTTTGATGCTCAGGCCGGCATCCTGGCGGCTCATCTGGAAGAAGAAAAACCTTGCCCGGTATGTGGTTCTCTGCACCATCCGAATCCGGCAGGATTACCGGAAAAGGTTCCGGATAAGGCGGCCGTTGATTTGGAAAAAGAACGGTTGGCAAAGTTGGATGGACAGGTGCAGACAATGAGTGTCCAGCTTGGACATCTGCAGGAACAATGGAGAAACGATGCGAACCAGGCGTGTCAGTTGATGGTGTATGTGTATGGTGAGGAGAAATCAGGTGCGCTTGTGCAGGAGATTTGTCTGACGGCGCCTGAAATGGAGCCGGAAGCATGGGAAAAGCGTGTGGATCAGGAACTTCTGATATCGATTTCCAGGGTGCTTGAGGATATCAAAAAATTGGAGCAGATGGTTGCAAAATCAAAGCTCACACATGATGAAATTACTCAGAAATGTCACTATCTGGAAGGTCAGTATCAGATGTTGACGGAGCGTTTGGAAGGCGCGGAGGAAGAACTGCCAAAGCTGGATGAACAGTTGACTGGATTGAGGAATCTTTTAAAAGAAAATGCTGAGAAAATGCAGCGGAAAGCAGAAGCGGAAAAACAGATGCAGCAGTCGGAAGCGCGACTGAAGCATTTGAGTCAGGAAATTTCTCAGTCGGAGATCGCTCTGGCAAAATCAGCAGCGCAGCAGGAAACACTGGAAGCAGATATTGACAGTCTTAGGAAAAAATCAGGAGAACAATCGCTGGAAGAACTGGAACTTCTGGTAAAAAAATATAAGAGTGAACAGCAGAGACTGGAACAGGCAGACAAAGATGCGCAGGAACATTATCAGGATATGAGCCGTCAGGTGACCCAGCTGCAGTCTGCCGCACAGACCCTGAAAAAACAGCTGCAGGATGCTGAAGATCTGGATGAAATGGTCATTCAAGCGCAGAGGGGGCAGTGGATGGCTCATAAGGCAGAATTGGAAAAACAGCGCAGTGAGCATTTTGCGGCATATCGAAGCAATCGCGGCATTTATGACATTGTTTCCGGAAGACAGGAAGAACTGGTGGCAGCGGAAAAAGAATATGTCTGGATGAAATCATTGTCGGATACAGCCAACGGGACGCTTGGCGGCAAACGAAAAATTGAGCTGGAAACCTATATTCAAATGACGTATTTTGATAGGATCATCCGCCGCGCGAATCTGCGTCTGATGACTATGAGCAGCGGTCAATACGAGCTGAAACGTCAGGAAGACGGGGAAAGCAAGAAAGAAAAAGCCGGTCTGGAACTGAATGTGATTGACCATTATAACGGAACGGAACGCAGTGTCAAGACCTTGTCCGGAGGGGAATCCTTTCAGGCATCTTTATCTTTGGCACTGGGACTTTCTGATGAAATTCAGTCCTGTGCGGGAGGAATCCGGCTGGATACCATGTTTGTAGATGAGGGATTTGGAGCTCTGGATGAGGAATCGCTGCAGGCGGCAATGCGGGCGCTGCACGGATTGGCAGAGGGCAATCGTCTGGTGGGGATTATTTCCCATGTAGGAGAATTAAAAGAACAGATTGAGAACAAAATTCTCGTAACGAAATGCCGAAATCGGGATGGAGTCGGCAGCCGGGTAAAGGTTGTGTGCGAAAATAGCATTGTAAAAGAATCGTCAGTTGATTCTGGATATTAGAAATGGTATCATGTCTTTGATACTTACATGGAAGTTTCGTATCAAGGCTGGAGAGGAATGGTCATGGACTGGAAGTACACGAAAACCGGACAGGGAGTCCGAATTGATAAAATAGAGGAACCGGAGTCGGTTGTAGTGATTCCGGAGGAACTGGAAGGGCTGCCGGTGACGGAACTGGGGGCATATGTAATGGCACACAGTTCTGTGGAAGAAATTCACTTTCCTGCACAGCTTCGGAAAATCGGCGCATATGGATTTTATGGCTGCGAGCAGCTTCGGCGTATTTATTGCTATGGACGTGTGCTGGATCTGGGGGCAGGTCTGTTTGCGGATGCGTCAAATGTGGAATTTCTGGATATTACATTGTTTGATAAAGAGCGGTCCTGCTTTCAGGAACTGTTGTCAGAACTTCGTCAGACGCTGCGGGTCCGGGTGCACATGCCGGACGGCAGTGAGGCGCGTCTGATTTTTCCGGAATATTATGAGGAATCGGTGGAAAACACGCCGGCGCGCATCTTATTTATCGAGACACATGGATGTGGGCATCGATATCGTTACTGTTTTGCAAAACGGGAATTTCAGTTTCATGGATATGACGAGGTATTTCAGCATGTCAAAGTCCAGGAGTCAGAAGCACTGGTGACAGAACTGGCGATCGGGCGGCTTCAATATCCGATGGGGCTGACGGAACGATACCGGGAGATGTATGAAGCTTATGTCAAAGAACACTGGAAAATGGCCGGACAGCTTTTTCTGGAGGCTGACAGCCTGCTTGCGTCAGCGGTTTCCAATCTAGAGCCGGGAGGAATCAGCTGGCTGGCAGAAACGTTTTTGCTTGAGCGGGGACAGATCGCGGAGTTGGCTGCTGCCGCACAGACGATCGGAGATATTGAAGCAGTCAGTTGGCTGATGGATTTTAGTCATCGAAAATTCGGCAGAGAAGAGGAAACGTCTGTATCATCCCGCAGGAGAAAGAGAAAATTTGAATTATAGCAGGGTCCGCGACAGCGGTCGCGGGAGTTTTTGACGCTGCAAACTGAGAAAAGAAAGGAGTCACATGCATGATTGACCCAACCAGGCATCGGCAGCTGCAGGAATTGAATATGGTGGAACTTTGCGTGCGTATTTTGACGAATTCCAGAAATGAATTGTATTTAAATATGCGGTATCTGGATGTATCCCTGAGCAGCCTGGGGTTTGAGGCAGATCCGGCATGCAGAGGGATGGGGACGGATGGATTTATCATTTGGTATCACCCGGAATACCTCTGCAGTTTATATCAAAAAAGCCGCATTCTGGTTAATCGCTCCTATCTTCATATGGTCCTGCATTGCCTGTTCAGTCATATGGATACCTGCGGCAGACGAGATAAAGGATACTGGGATTTGGCTTGTGATATTGCGGTGGAATCGGTGATGGACGGGCTCTATCTGCGGTGCGTGCATGTGCCGGTTTCCATGTATCGCAGGGATTGGTACGGACGGCTCAGAAAGCGGCTGCAGGTATTGAATGCAGAAGGAGTTTACCGTGCTTTAAAAGAAATGGAACTGAATGAACAGCAGTTAAGGCGTCTTTCTGAAGAATTTTTCGTGGATGACCATCAGTACTGGGAACTTTCTGAGGATTCACCAAAGACCAGCATGGTGCGTCAGAATCAGTGGAACAGCAACCGGGAAAAGGTTCAGACTGAGATGGAAACTATGGGCAATCAGCAGGATGAGGAATCCAGAAGCCTTTTAGAACAGGTTCAGGTCGAGAATCGGGAGCGATATGATTATAAAAAATTTTTACGGAAATTTTCCGTGCTGCGGGAAATGATGCAGCTGGATGAGGATTCCTTTGATTATGTGTTCTATACTTATGGGCTTTCCATGTATGGAAATATGCCGCTTGTAGAACCGTTGGAATCCAAAGAAGTGAACCGTATTGAAGATTTTGTGATTGTAATTGATACATCCATGTCTTGTTCCGGTGAATTAGTCCGTCGATTTCTGGAAGAAACCTGCAATGTGTTGTATGAGACGGATACTTATTTTAAAAAGACAAACATTCATATCATTCAGTGTGATGAAAAAGTGAGAGAAGATCGGATGATTGCCAGCCGGGAAGAATTGGAACAGTATATGACTGATTTTACGATTATCGGAAACGGTGGAACGGATTTCCGTCCTGCATTTGATCATGTGAATCAGATGGTCGGGAGAGGAGAATTTCACCATTTGAAAGGTTTGTTGTATTTTACAGATGGCGAAGGGATTTATCCGGTTAAACGGCCGGTTTATGATACAGCATTTATATTTGTGAGAGATCAGTACACGGATATTTCTGTGCCTGCGTGGGCAATGAAGTTGATTCTGGAGCCGGAGCAGCTTCTGGAAGAGAGCGGCGGTCCGGGAAATGTAATCAAGGAGAGTATGAGAACACAATGAATATCAAACGAGCAAAACAGGAAATAAAAGATACCATCGAAGCGTATCTGATGAAAGATGAATTTGGCGCATATGCGATTCCGGCAATTCGCCAGCGTCCGATTCTGATGATCGGCCCTCCGGGTGTGGGAAAGACTCAGATCATGGAGCAGATTTCTCAGGAATGTCAGATTGGACTGGTGTCTTATACGATCACGCATCATACCCGTCAGAGTGCCATCGGTCTGCCGTTCATTGAGAAAAAAATATACGGCGGCAGGACGTATTCTGTAACGGAATATACCATGAGTGAAATCGTGGCGGCGATTTATGACAAGATTGAGCAGACGGGAATGCCGGAAGGGATTTTGTTTATTGATGAGATCAACTGTGTGTCAGAGACATTGGCGCCGACTATGCTGCAGTTTTTGCAGGGAAAAAGTTTTGGAAATCATCGCATTCCGGAGGGGTGGATCATCGTGGCTGCAGGCAATCCTCCGGAATATAACAAATCAGTAAAAGAGTTTGATATCGTGACGCTGGATAGAATCCGCAGCATTCCGATTGAACCGGATTTTGAGGCGTGGAAGGAATATGCTGTGCAGGCAGGAATTCATCCGGCGATCCGTGCATATTTAAACATTCGAAGACAGTATTTCTGCCGGATTGAAACCACAGTGGACGGTAAATTATTTGCCACCCCGCGCGGTTGGGAAGACCTGTCACAACTGATCCTGGTCTATGAACAGTCAGGCAAAAAAGTTGACAGAGACATCGTTATGGAGTATATTCAATTTCCAAAGATCGCAAAGGATTTTGCAAATTATCTGGAGCTGTATTATAAATATCAGAATGATTATCAGGTTGAGGAAATTCTGGAGGGAAAGATTGCTCCCGGCGTGTTTGATAAGTTGGAAAAGGCGCCGTTTGATGAGCGAGTCAGTGTGGTAGGACTTTTGCTTTCCGGGCTGAATGAGCAGTTTAAGAAAGCACGGCAGATGGAAGAAGTTCTGGAAATGGAAATGCAGAAATTGCGCCAGCTTCGCGCAAAGAGTGATATGGTTCAGCAGTTTTCATTTATGTTGGAAGCGTTTCAGATGGATACTCAGAAACGTCTGGAAAACGGTCTGGTATCCCGAATGGAACTGCGGAAAGTTCGTATGGTCAGTGCAAAACTGGAAGAGCATCTGCAGAATATCCGCAAGGGTAATTTTGCGGATGATGGGGCAGTATGGAGCTATCTGCGCGACCAGTTTGCCGGTGAAAGTGATGCTTATGAAGAGCAGGTGGATGCAGCCGGCGAGATGCTGGAATATGCATTTGATTTTATGGAGGCAGCCTTTGCAGGCGGTCAGGAAATGGTCCTTTTTGTGACTGAACTCAATACGGGATTTTACAGCCTGCATTTTTTACAGCAGTATGAGTGCGAGCGGTATTATCAATATAATAAAAATTTGCTGTTTTCTGAGGAAGAGCGGGAGATAGCAAAGATGCTTGAGGAGGAAA
>JBJEIZ010000070.1:0-31513 GCA_051877535.1 Brotaphodocola sp. | reverse complement strand
CAAAAATGGAGCCTTCACGACTCCATTTTTTACTTCCCAAGTGGCAAACTCGGGTGATAGCACACCTGTTAAATGAATTCAACCTGTTCCTCTGTATCCGGCGGAAGACAAAATTGACTGATCATGAGGTCATAACACGTTTCACACATGTCCCAATGATGAATATCTCCGTCCTTCTCCGAGAAAAAATCCCATGCATGATCAACCATGATCACTCCTTCCCTCACAATTCCCTTTTCTACGATCAATTTTTTGCCGCAGCAATTGCAGACCACAGATTCCAGTTGTCCGTTCGTTCTGTATTTTCTCATCTCATCCTAACCTTTCTGTTATAAAAATCGGGGCATCCGCACGCGTTCACCAGGCGGATACCCCTACATTATAGCTTCTGGATCATTCAATTTTAAGTGGAAATTGCTGCCTATCCGTTTTACAGATTTCGATTCCACATAATAATGGCATCTTCTGTAGGATTATGATAATACCCTTTGCGAACCGCCTCTGCAGTAAATCCATAGCTTTCATACAGCCTGCGGGCTGCCGCATTGCTTTCTCTCACTTCAAGGCTGACGGATTCTGCCCGATTCTCCCTGGCAAATCCCACCATGGCATCCATCATTTTTCTGCCTAATCCCAATCGGCGATACTGGGGAAGTACAGCAATTCGCTGGACCTCGCCCTCCCCTGCAAGCAGACGCAGATTGCAATATCCCAGGATTTTTTCATCCTGTTCAAACACATAGTAGACATCGTAAGAACTGTAAAGTCCGGCTTCCAGTATCTTATAAGACCAGTTTTCAGCAAAACAGCATTTTTCCAATTCTGCCACCTGCTCCAGGTCAGTACTTTTCATCAGGCGAATCATAAGGAACGCTCCTGTTCTCCGACTCCGACAGAATGACCTGCTGCCAGTTCCTTCGTCTTTCCCTGACGTTTTGCCTCTTCCAGTTCCCGCTCTGCCTGTGCCTTTCTCAAATAATCCGGCGTGTGGTCCATAGCACTTTCCGTCTTTCCTTCCGCCAAATAAACGCCGCCCAAAGCCGCAACGCTGGCCGCCCGCTGGCGATTGGACTGTGCCGGAGCGAGATCCCATTCTGTTTTCATCTCCTCAGACAGAATCCGTTTATAAACCGGAACGCCATCCCCCAAAAAGATGACTCGCTCACCACGTTCGTTCAATTCTGCAATCAGATCATGGATATCCATGCCACACTGTTCTTTTACAATCTCAAATTCCTTTTCAAAATGATACAGACCCGTATATACCTGATTTCGTCTCGCATCCATGATCGGACAAATGAGTGCAGATGTTCCATAGAGGTTATATGCCATAGCATCCACGGTCGGCACATGGATCAGCGGTTTATCCAAAACAAGCCCCAATCCTTTCGCCGTTGCCGAACCAATACGAAGCCCCGTAAAGGAACCAGGTCCGCCGGAAACTGCAATAGCATCCACAGTCTTTAAATCCAGTTCCAGCATCGTACCAATTTCATCAATCATCGGAAGCAGCGTCTGGGAATGTGTCTTTTTAAAATTCACCGTGTACTCTGCTGTCAGAATATCATCCGTCACCACCGCAACCGATGCCACCAGAGATGAACTTTCAATTCCTAAAATTCTCATAATACTACTCCCTCCTGCAGCCCGTCCACACAAATTCGACGATAATCAAAATCCCTCTCCAGATCTTTTTCTATACAGATGCGGATCACCTGTTCCGGCAGAACTTCCGGGATCAGCTGAGACCATTCAATCAGACATACCCCTTCGCCAAAGAAACAATCCTCGTATCCGATTTCATCCATCTCGCTGACATCGCCTATACGATAAACATCAAAATGATACAGCGGCAGACGGCCATCATCGTACTGCTGCACGATGGTAAACGTCGGACTGTTGACCGGACCATCAATCCCAAGTCCTGACGCAAATCCCTGGGTAAATACCGTTTTTCCTACCCCCAGGTCACCATCCAGGCAATAAATCTGTCCGGCGACAGCCTGCTCTCCCAATTTTTTGCCCAGTGCATACGTTTCATCCGGGCTATGAGTTTCTTTTATGATCATATTATTTTCCTTCTCAATTATACCTTCTTCATCTGCTCCGGCTTCAGATACGTTTTTGCCATCTTACAGAACGCCTCTTCCCGTTCACCCAAAACAGCCTTCGGAAGCAAATATGCATGCATCTGATCCATATAAAGGATGAACATGTTCGAAGTGCGATCCAAACGTGCCATCAAGTCCCAGGCAAATTCTGCATGCTGTTCTCCCTGTTCAACCAGAAGACCATGTTCTCCAAACGTCAGATACATGGGTTCTTTCATAGCAGGTGATTTTGCCTGTTTTACTGCCTTCCTCCAGAATAAAAACGGCTGCCACACGGTAAAGATCAGTGCGCATATTACCAGAAGCAAACGATATCCTGTCGTAAGGACAGACCAGCGCGTCAACAGTAAAAATACTGATGCAGCAGTAAAAATAATATTAAAATACCCTTTCATACCGCCCATGGAATGATGCATCATAAATCTCCAGAAATCCTCTGGGTTCAATTTTACTTCAAAACGCAAGGTTTCCTTTTCCTGTTCCGTAACTGTCTGCGCCTGCTTTTCTTTTTCCATTTTTTGTTTTAGATAAAGATCACGTTTTAATTCCAGCATTTCTTTATCTTTCACATCTTTTTCTCCCTGCATGGTTTCCTCCAATTATAATTTCATGGTCAGTGCAATCCGTTTTTTCGCGAGATCCACACTTATCACTTTCACTTCCACAATATCACCCACACTGACAACTTCCAGCGGATGTTTGATGTACTTTTCCGTCATCTGGGAAACGTGAACTAAGCCATCCTGGTGAACACCGATATCCACAAACGCGCCAAAGTCAATCACATTGCGGACTGTACCTTTTAAGATCATGCCAGGAGTCAGATCTTTCATTTCCAGAACATCTGTACGCAGAATCGGCTTCGGCATTTCTTCACGCGGATCGCGGGCAGGCTTTTCCAATTCTTTTACAATATCTCGTAAGGTAATCTCGCCAATTTCCAGCTCCGCTGCCAGTTTTTTATAATCCACGATCTTTTTGCCAAGCCCCTGCAGACCTCCTCGCTTCAGATCTTCCGGTCGATATCCCAGTTTGTCCAACAATACTGTGGCCGCACCGTAACTCTCCGGATGGACAGACGTTGCATCCAGCGGATTCTTTCCATCGGTAATACGCATAAAACCAGCACACTGTTCAAATGCTTTCGGTCCCAGCTTTGCAACCTTCAAGAGCTGTTTCCGGTCAGTAAAAGCTCCATTTTCTTCACGATACGATACAATATTTTTTGCAATCGTTTTTGTAATACCGGAAATGTACTCCAACAAAGATGCAGAAGCGGTGTTTAAATCTACACCGACTTTATTTACACAATCTTCTACCACGCCCTGCAATGCTTCACTCAAAACCTTCTGGTTCATATCATGCTGGTATTGTCCCACACCGATCGACTTGGGATCGATCTTAACCAGCTCTGCCAGCGGGTCCTGCAGGCGGCGGGCAATGGATGCAGCACTTCGCTGACCCACATCAAAATTCGGAAATTCTTCTGTCGCCAGCTTGCTTGCAGAATACACAGAAGCACCTGCCTCATTGACGATCACATACTGCACCTGCTCCGGAATTTCTTTCAACAGTTCCACGATCACCATCTCCGACTCACGGGATGCAGTTCCATTTCCCACAGAAATCAGGCTGATACCGTATTTTTTAATCAGTTTTTTCAACGTTTCCTTTGCCTCTGCCACTTTATTCTGTGGTGCGGTCGGGTAGATCACTACGGTATCTAAAACCTTTCCTGTTTCATCTACCACTGCCAGCTTACATCCGGTGCGGAATGCAGGATCCCATCCCAGCACCACATGACCTGCAATCGGAGGCTGCATCAGAAGCTGTTCCAGATTCTTGCCGAACACCTTGATTGCACCTGCTTCCGCCGTTTCTGTCAATATACTGCGGATCTCTCGCTCGATCGCCGGAGCAATCAGGCGGTCATAACTGTCTTTTATCACCTCTTTCAGAACCGGAGTAGTGTAAGGGTTATCTTTCAAAATCGTCTTCTTTTCCAGATAACGAAGAATGGTTTCCTCCGGAGCGGATACTTTTACTGTCAGAATCTTCTCTTTCTCTCCGCGATTCAATGCCAGTACACGATGCCCTGCGCAGCGCTTGATCGATTCTTCGTAGTTATAATACATTTCATAAACCGATTCTGCTTTCTCGTCTTTGGCTGAAGAACTGATCATTCCCTGCTCCATCGTTGTCTTTCGAATATAGGCGCGATACTCTGCATGATCAGAAATGCGTTCCGCCAAAATATCTTTCGCACCTGCAATGGCTTCTTCTGCCTGAGCCACTCCCTTTTCTTCAGAAACATAGGCTGCTGCCAGCTTTTCCAACGGTTCCTTTACCATCTGAAGACTGATCATTTCTGCTAATGGCTCCAACCCTTTTTCCTTTGCAATCATGGCACGGGTACGGCGCTTCGGGCGATACGGACGATAAAGATCTTCCACCGCAACCAGCGTCGCAGCTTCGAGAATCTGTTTTTCCAGTTCCGGAGTCAATTTCTCCTGCTCACGAATGGAAGAAATCACCTGTTCTTTCTTCTCTTCCAGATTGCGCAGATAACGAAGACGCTCATCCAGATTACGCAGCACCTCATCATTCAGAGAACCTGTAGCTTCTTTTCGATAACGGGCAATGAATGGAATGGTATTGCCTTCATCAATCAACTGAACTGCCGCCTCTGCCTGCTTATATCCAATCTGCAATTCCTGCTGTAATACTTTGATAATATCCATCGTCTCTTGTCTTTCCTCACATTTATGTCATTCTATGATATGAGCGCCAAATGGTATTTTCCGCTCACTATGATATGGTTCAGCAGGTCTGCCAAACAGATATCATTATAATCGATATTCTCCTCTTATGCAAGTTTCCGCTTGAGCCTGTCTCAAATTCGTGTTACAATCAATTTCGTATGTTTACGGTGAAAATCCAGCCGCCAAACAGACGGTATGATAGGAACGTTCAGAATTGGAGGAATATTCATGGAACAGCCACAACAAAATCCTTCGGTGAAGATCACCATCAATTTTGCCCTTGTCAGCCTGATCCTGGGTTTTAGTGCACTGGTTTCCTGCTGTGCACCTCCTATGCAGTTTTTCTGCGGCGCCGCCGCAATCATGACCGCTTTTCTTTCCAGAAACGGACAGTTCAGCGGTATGGCACGCGTCGGTCTGATACTGGGGATTCTTTCCGTTCTCTGCAGTATTTTGATATTTATCCAGTATATTGCCGCTATGCGTATGATGTCAGACCCTGCTAATGCTGCTCTGGTTCAAGAAGCTACCAGATATTACGAGGAATTCATGAAAACTTTTCAGGCACAATGATTAGAAAAACCGTCGCCAGCGGTTTTTTGTATGCGTGTCAAGGCAAAAATAAAACGCGCCGTCGGCGCGTTTTATTTTTTACAAAAGCGGAACAGATAAAAGATCAATTCCAAATATGATCAACAGAACATTTTTTAAAATCCAGTTGACTGCCGTCACAGCGATACCAAGATAAATGAACAAATTACCGTGTCCCAGAAAGAGTCTGGGACTTCCGCACAGCTTTGCTGCAATCCAGGTAAGTAACTCCACAGTAATCACAACTGCCATATAGAACACCAATGGATGATACTGAATACTGGTCAGAATCTGCCCCTGCAGCAAATATTTCACCGCACGTGTTCCGCCGCATCCCGGACAATAAAGGCCAGTCAACGCATGAAACAAACATGGAATCCGAAAAATCAAACGAAATAGATTTCTCCAAAACACAAAAAACCAGTTTGATGAAAAAAGATCCGTAAAAAATGCATCAGCCATCACAAGTTACAGTTCTGCTCGAATCGTCTGCAGAATACCATCCACCGTTTCTGCATGTTTTTTAAATTCTGCTTCTGACATTTTTCCGGTCAGGACTGCAAATTCTGCTTCACCATCCAATTCGACTATCTGAACTTCGCCGAATGCGGTCTGAATTTTTTCCGCTTTTTCTGCAGCTTTTCCTGCAACACGGACAAAATAACGATGCACGGAAGTACTCATATCTGCAACCTGCAATTTCTCACTGCTCCATCCCATTTCAATATGGGAATCTTTATTCTCTACAACCTCTATAATATCTGCCACCACTGCACTTGCCGTCGGTAATTTTCCTGCACCGCTTCCATAAAACATCGCATTGCCCAGCATGTTACCCCGAATTAAAATACCGTTAAACACATCACTGACTGCATACAGCGGATGACTCTTGCCGATCATCACCGGTGCTACCCATGCATGCACGCTATTGTCACTGATACGGCTTGCACCAAACAGTTTCACAGAAGTTCCCATTTTATCTGCATAGCGGAAATCTACATCCGTAATCTTCGTAATTCCTTCGGTATAAATATCCCTATAATCTACTTCCTTTCCAGTTGCCATTGCCGTCAGGATTGCAATCTTACGGCAAGTATCATGTCCCTCTACATCAGCTTCCGGATTACGCTCAGCATATCCCAGATCCTGTGCCTCTTTTAATGCAGACTCAAAGGAAGCACCCTCCTTGTCCATCTTAGTCAGAATATAATTGGTTGTACCATTTAAAATGCCGGTGATTTCTTCAATTTTCTCACCTTTCAGGCAGCGATACATCGGACGGATGATCGGAATACCGCCGCCGACACTGGCCTCAAACAAGAAGTTTACATTGTGTGCCTTTGCAATCTGCATCAATTCCGTTCCGTAGGCTGCCACCAGAGCTTTGTTCGGAGTAACTACATGTTTTCCAGCTTCCAGACATGCTTTTGCAAACGGATAAGCCGGATTCACACCGCCCATCGCCTCCACAACAACAGAAACCTCCGGATCATGAACCAGCTTATTAAAATCATGAATCAGTTTGTCTTCGATCGGACTGCCCGGAAATTCTCTAAGATCCAGCACATATTTCACTGCAACTTCTTCTCCTGCACCCTGCGCCACTTCTTTACAATTTTTCTCCAGAATTTCCACCACTCCAGATCCAATCGTACCATATCCCATTACTGCAACATAAACCATATTCTGCTCCTCGCTTATCGTAATTTTTGTGTAACTGTTCAGGACGGCGGGAAAACACAGACAGAAGCGGCGTCAAGCTCGCTTGTAAGCACGTTTTTGCCCGTGTTTTCACATCGGAGGAACCTCCGATGCTTCTTGTCCGGTGAAACCGGGCAAGAAGATGCCCCGTGCTGAATCGTTACATTTTTGTAATCATTCCCAGTCGCAAACTCTCAGCTTTACTTTCTGACAGCTATTCTCTGGACAGAATCTTTACATAGTGAATTCCATTTTGTTCTTCAATCTCTTCCACCATCCGTGAAACATTGCCGGTATTGGCTTTTACCTCCACAGACAGCGTCAGCGTTGCAACACCATTGACCGGAATACTCTGATGAATGGTGAGAATATTTGCTTTATATACCGCAACAATGTGCAGCAAATCGGACAACAACCCCTGTTCATCGTCCATCTGAACCACAAAGGTAACCGTTTTGCCCTTAGTATTGTCATAAAATGGAAAAATGTCATCTTTGTATTTGTAAAAAGAGCTTCGGCTGATTCCCACCTGCTCAGTTGCTTCCTGAACAGTCAGCACCTTTTCTGAATCCAACAGTTTCTTCGCCTCTACCACCTTCAGCAAAACCTCCGGCACGGCTTTCTGCTTCAACACAAAATATTTTGTCTTTTCCTCTGCCATCCCTGTATCTCCACACGATTTTCATAATGCAGACGACCTGCCGCCGGCAGTTCGCCTTACATACCTAAGTATTCAGACCATCCTCTGCTGACAGTCTGTCCTGTATACTCAAGCATTCCGATGTGTTCGTGCAGCGAACACATCTGTACTCATGTGGAAGATATTAACACAAAAAGAAACAGGATGCAAGCTTTATTTGCCCTCATCCTGTTTTTAACTCAATACATTACCATTTTAACGCTTTAATCTTCCACAGAAGCACGTCTGTCCGGACATCCCAGACTCAGCCAGCGCAGATACGCACTGATGAACGGATCCAGTCCGCCATCCAGTACATTGGCAACATTGCCGCTCTCCTCTCCGGTACGCAGATCCTTCACCATCGTGTATGGCTGCAGAACGTAAGAACGAATCTGACTGCCCCATCCGATTTCCTTCACATCACCGCGAATGTCAGAAAGTTTCTCAGCATTTTCCTGCTGCTTCAGCATATACAGCTTTGCTTTCAGCATCTGCATCGCTTTATCCTTGTTTTGAAACTGTGAACGTTCATTCTGACACTGTACTACAATTCCGGTAGGAATATGCGTGATACGGATTGCAGAAGAAGTCTTGTTGATATGCTGACCACCGGCACCGCTGGAGCGATACGTGTCAATACGCAGATCATCCATATTAATCTCCACATCCAGGTCTTCTTCTATGTCCGGCATCACATCACAGGAAACGAACGACGTCTGACGTTTGCCTGCTGCATTAAACGGAGAAATACGGACCAGACGGTGCACCCCTCGCTCGGATTTCAAATAGCCAAACGCATTCTCCCCATTGATCTGAATCGTGACAGACTTAATGCCCGCCTCATCGCCGTCCAGATAATCCAGAACTTCCGTCTTATAGCCCATCTTATCCGCCCAACGGCAATACATACGATACAGCATACTGCACCAATCACAGGACTCAGTGCCGCCTGCACCTGCATTCAGACGCAAAATCGCATTATATTTGTCATATTCACCGGAGAGCAGCGTCTCCATACGCAGCTTCTCCAGATTCGTCTCAAACTCTTTCAGCATTTCTTCGATCTCAGGAATCAGAGATGGGTCATTTTCCTCATATCCCATCTCGATCATTACCTGGATATCTTCAAACTGCGTTTCAAGATTATGATACATTTCCACCGTATCCTTCAAATTCTTTGCCTCCTGCACAAGCTTCGCAGAACGCTCCGCATTATCCCAGAATCCCGGTTCTTCCATAGATTTATCTAATTCATCGATTCGTCTGACCTTATTGTCCAGGTCAAAGTGAATCCCTCACTTCCATCAATGGTTTTTCAAAGGTCGATAATGTGTATTTAAACTGATCTAACTCTACCACTAATGTCACCTTCTTTCATGATTATCGTTTTCGCTGCAGACTTTTATTTACGGCCACAGCACTGTTTATATTTTTTGCCGCTTCCGCACGGACAAGGAGCGTTTGGATAAATCTTTTCTTCAGCACGCTTTTTCGGCGCCTGCATCGTCGGAACCGAATCACGGTTCGTTCCGGTCACCTTGGCCGCCGCTTCACGCTCAATCTTCTGCTCTACACGAACATGGAACAGAATGCGAACCGTCTCTTCCGTGATCGCAGCAGTCATAGCTTCAAACATTTCATAAGCATTGATCTTGTATTCTACAACCGGATCTCTCTGACCATATGCCTGCAGACCGATACCCTGACGCAGCTGATCCATATCATCAATATGGCTCATCCACTTGTTATCAATCACTTTCAGCAATACCACACGCTCCATCTCACGGATTTGTTCTGCAGACGGGAATGCTGCCTCTCTCTCTTCATACAGCTTCACAGCATTTTCCTTCAGGGCATGTTTCAGTTCATTCTTTTTGTTTACCGGATAATTTTCCGGCGTTACCGGCTGCAGCGGAATGATCGGAAGCAGCAGATTATTCAGCTCTGTAAGATCCCAGTCCTCTTTCCGCTGATCATCGGAAATAGACAGATCAACTGCATTCTCCACGATATCCGTGATCATCTTCATGACCACATCTCGCATATTGCGTCCGTCCAGCACCTGACGGCGTTCCGCATAGATAACTTCTCGCTGTTCATTGTTGATCTGATCATACTTCAACAGATTTTCTCGAATACCATAGTTGTTATTCTCGATCTTCATCTGTGCCTTTTCAATCGCGTTGGACAGCATCTTATGTTCGATCTGTTCCCCTTCCGGTACACCCAGTGCTTCAAACATAGCCATCAGACGTTCAGAGCCGAACAGCCGCATCAGATCGTCTTCCAGAGAAATATAGAAACGGGATTCACCCGGATCCCCCTGACGACCGGAACGTCCGCGCAGCTGATTATCAATACGTCTGGACTCATGACGCTCAGTACCGATAATCTTTAAGCCGCCCAGTGCTCTCGCCTCTTCATCCAGCTTAATATCCGTACCACGGCCTGCCATGTTAGTCGCAATCGTAACTGCACTGTGGATACCTGCATCCGCCACGATCTCTGCTTCCAGTTCATGATATTTTGCATTCAGAACTTTATGCGGAATGCCGCGTTTTTTCAGCATTTTGCTCAGCATTTCGGAAGTCTCAATGGTGATCGTACCAACCAGCACCGGCTGTCCTTTCTTATATGCCTCTTCTACTTCATCACAAACTGCGTTAAACTTCTCTCTCTTTGTCTTGTATACGACATCATTATGATCGATACGTGCGATCGGCTTGTTGGTCGGAATCGCGATTGCATCCATACCATAAGTGTTGCGGAACTCCTTTTCTTCTGTCAGAGCAGTACCCGTCATACCAGCCTTTTTCCTGAATTTATTAAAGAAGTTCTGGAACGTAATGGTTGCCAGAGTCTTGGACTCTCTTCTTACATTAACATGCTCTTTCGCCTCGATTGCCTGATGGAGACCATCGGAATAACGACGTCCCGGCATGATACGCCCGGTAAATTCATCGACGATCAGAATTTCATCATCCTTTACCACATAATCCTTGTCACGGTGCATCAGGTTATGTGCACGCAGTGCCAGGATGACATTGTGCTGAATCTCCAGATTCTCCGGATCCGCCAGGTTGTCGATATGGAAGAATTTCTCTACTTTCTTAACACCGTCTTCAGTCAGATTGACCGTTTTTTCTTTTTCATTTACAACGAAATCACCGGTTTCAGTAATATCCTCACCCATGATCGCATTCAGCTTGGTAAACTCGGTTGCTTCACCGCGCACCATCTGCTGTGCCAGCATGTTGCATAATTCATACAGCTTTGTAGACTTGCCGCTCTGTCCGGAAATGATCAGCGGAGTACGCGCTTCATCGATCAAAACAGAGTCAACCTCATCGATGATGCAGTAATGCAAATCTCTCAGAACCATCTGCTCTTTATAAATTGCCATGTTGTCGCGCAGATAGTCAAATCCCAGTTCGTTGTTGGTGACATAAGTGATATCGCAGTTATATGCAGCTTTTCGTTCTTCCGACGTCATGGAATTCAAAACCACGCCGACTTTCAGACCCAAAAACTCATGTACCTGTCCCATCCACTCTGCATCACGTTTTGCCAGATAGTCATTGACAGTAACAATGTGTACACCTTTTCCTTCCAGTGCATTCAAATATGCCGGTGCTGTGGAAACCAGAGTCTTACCTTCACCGGTTCTCATCTCAGCAATACGTCCCTGATGCAATACAATGCCGCCGATCAGCTGAACCGGATAATGTTCCATATTCAGCGTTCTCCTTGCCGCTTCGCGTACCGTTGCAAATGCTTCCGGCAAAATATCATCAAGCGTCTCTCCATTGGCCAGACGCTCTTTGAAAATACGGGTATTATCACGCAGCTGTTCATCGGTCATTTCCTGCATCTGCGGTCTAAGTGCTTCAATCTTCTTTACGATCGGATAAATCATCTTCAGTTCCCGCTCGCTGTGGGTACCAAAAACCTTTTCAAAAAGATTCATCTTCATTCTCCTATAATTATTTCTGTTTACTACTATTATCGCCATTTTATAAGTCTAGTCAATCTTCCTTATTTTAGCACCAACCGATTCTTTTGACAAGTTCCCGCCAATGTTGTTCATAAAAAATTCACTTTCCCTTTACATTTTCTTGATATACCCATTCTTTTTTTCAATATACGCCGTAATGAATTATGTCCACTTGTACAAATTGTACAAAAACTATGTTCGATTTTTTACTTATCCACATTATCCACATTCTTATCCACTAAGTACCCCCAAAATTTGTCCACATCAAAAACCCGCCTTTTTTATCCATTTTTGACTTATACACTAAGTTATCCACATTATCCACAAAGTTTTCCCCCAGCATTTGATTGTGGACGTTTTTCGACGAACTTTTGAAAAATTTTGTTCACTTGTCATAAACTTACCTTTTTCGACAAAAAATCTGTACGAAAACCTTGACTTTTTCTTGTTGCCATATGTAGTTTTGCAACTTGGAACATCCCAAACAAATATATATTTTCTAAAAAAATTTGGCACAATTGTCTTGACAATTGGTTGATTCTGGTTGAATTTTCCCAATACATATGCTATACTTATACTATCTCACAAAGAAGGAGCTGATAATATGCGTTACACGATTACAGGAAGAAATCTTGATGTGACTCCGGGGCTGAGAGCAGCCATTGAAGAGAAGATTGGAAAACTGGACCGCTATTTCAATCCAGACACAGAAGCGATTATTACCCTCAGTGTTCAGAAGGACAAGCAGAACATTGAAGTAACCATCCCGGTAAAAGGCAACATTATCCGTGCCGAGGAATCCAGCAGTGACATGTACGTTTCCATTGACCTTGTAGAAGAGGTCATTGAACGTCAGATGAAAAAATACAAAAAGAAACTCATTGACAAAAAACAGGCAGCACAGTCCTTCTCTTCTCTGTTCATGAGCGAGGAGCCAGAGGCTGACGAAGAGATCAAGATCGTGAAGACCAAACGTTTCGCCATGAAACCGATGGATCCGGAAGAGGCCTGCATCCAGATGGAACTGCTGAGACATGATTTCTATGTATTCCTGAATTCCGAGACCGAGGAAGTAAACGTGGTTTATAAGAGAAAAGGCGGTACGTATGGTCTGATCGAGCCGGAGTTCTAGGACTTGCTTGGGCAGGTTTTTATAAGGTATCCCATATATTTCATATAATTGGGCGCTGCATCTGCAGCGCCCGTTTTTTTAACTGTTCAGATTATATAAGCTTTTTCAGCCACTTTCCAGATTCCCGCTCCGACCACAGTACCATTGTCATCGAAAATGCCAGCACTGCTCCCAGGATCATAACGCTGACCGACCTGCTGTTAAATGGAATCGGATTCCACTTCTGCGTCCATCCAAGAATATAGAAAAAATAAAAATGAGACAAATAGACCCATTCACTCATGCCACGCAACCGCGGATACAGCCTGCGCGGTTTCCACTCCACTGCAGATGCCGCAGTGAACAGGCAATATGCCGCCGGAACTGCAAAAAGCACAAAATTGGTATTGCTTCCTGCATCAGTAATGCGCATCACTTCGCTGTACATACACCAGAGGAAGAAACCAGTGCCAATGGACGCGCACCAGGTTGGAAGTCTCCAGGTAGTCTTTGCGAACATGAGTCCCAAAGCAATGTAAAACATTCCATAAAAAATACCGTTGCGTGGGGTAATAAATATCTTACGATAGAAAATCACAATTTCCTGCAGAAATTGCGGAAATCTGCAGTTAAAATACCAGTTATCTGATAAATATCCACACAAAAGAAGTATCACACCAACCGCCAGAATCTGCCGGATCTTCATGCCTTTTTCCCATAAAAGCCACACGACCAGACACGCCAGTGCCAGTGCCGGGAGATACCAGAGCTGAGGAATGGTACTGCAGAACAAAAAGGACTGAAACCAGCCTGCAACCTCCACTTTGGTAACGTCTCCATCGCTGATCCAGTTTTTAATATCCGTCGGCAGATAAAGAATAGACCAGATCACATACATCCAGATAATACGACCACAGTAACGAAATACCTGTTTTTTATTTTCTTCAAATTTACCCGCCTCCAGTTTTTGAAAGAGAAAGAATCCTGCTATCGTAAAGAACACCGGAACTGCCAGGTTTGACAGCCAGTTGTTCAGCAGGATTCTCCATTTGCTGGAAGCATCAAAATAGATCTGGACGACATGCCGTTCTGCTACCAGAACGGCAAGGAAGAACTTCACAACGTCCAATCCATAATATTGCTTTCTCGTTGCCATATTGCCTCCGTTAATCCAGGAATGTTACCGCTTTGTACGGAGTACGGTAATTGTACGGAGAAATAATAATTCCCGTGGTGGAGTTGCTGGCGTGGATAACTTTTCCATCACCTATGTAAAGAGCCACGTGATTGATATAATTGCCGCTTGCATAGAACAGCAGGTCACCTGGCTGCACCGCAGAAACTGCAATCGTCTTTCCATTAGCAGCCTGATCACGAGAAGTACGTCCCGTGGTAATACCGAAGTGTTTGTAAACGCCCTGTGTAAATCCGGAACAGTCCGTACCATTCGTCAGGCTTGTCCCACCGTACACATATGGATTGCCCAGGAACTGTTTTGCATAAGCTACGATCGCTGTTCGAGTTGCGGAAATGATCGCTTTCTGTCCAGGACCGGAGGCAGCCTGTGTAGTGCCTGCTGAAACAGTCGTGCTGCCGCTGCTCTCCGAAGATACGCTGTTATTTGTACTTCCTTCATTCACGCTGACCGGCGGCGGACCAACCTGTAAAGAATCATCGCCGGTTGATTCCAGAGGATTGGCTGCGATGTTTCCGTTATTGGATGCACTTCCTCCCGCGCTGCTGTTTCCAGATGAATTGCCCGATGCCTGATGATCTGCACCGCCGGAAACCGCTGGAGGCGGAGCTGTCGCTTGCGGAGAATTATCTGCCTGAAGCGGATTCGCTGCAATGATCAGCTGGCCGACATTGATGCCGCCTGCTCCAGTATTACTGTCACCCGTTGCCGCGGTTCCTGTTTCCGTATAAATCACCTGTTCCAGCGCTTCCATTGCAGATTTTGCTTCCTGCTTACGTGCTTCTTCTTCTGCCAGTTTCTGACGTTCTTCTTCCAGGGAAACTGCCTGATCAAATTCTACTGTTGTCTTACAATACTGCTTGGCAATATAGCCCACCAGATCTGCATCGACTTCTACTTTAAAAAAGTCCCCTTCTTCTCCCTGAACAACATAGCGGGCTCCGCTGGACAACATGGTCAGCACCTCACTGTTCAGATCCGGCTGTGCTCTCAAACGTAAGCTTGCAGTATTGATGGTGACAAACTCACGTCCGATAGATTGTGCCAGCTGTACTGCCTCTTGACCAGTAATAAAATACTGGGCTTTCATGTAACCATTCACTGTACCGGACTGAATGCGGTACCACTGACCGCCTTCACCGTCTACCGTCTCCAAAATTGTAGCCGCACAATTATTATAGATCTTACCGACAATATTGCTGTCGGTAGTAGCCTGTTCACGAATATTTACATAATCCGTCACTTGAGAAACCGCAATATTTTCATAATCTTCCTGTGCGGTTACCAGTGCTACCGGATGCTGAGAAATCTGAACATCCGCATAAACCGAAATTGTACTTCCAAACATACCAAGAAGACAGCTCACGGTCAGTATTTTCCAAACTCTTTTCATTTGACTGAGTCCTCCTAAATTTCTGTCAGGTAACGCTCAGCGCTGGTTACAGCGTTGGCGCCGTCAGCTGCTGCTGTAATAATCTGGCGCAGTGCTTTTGTCCGCACATCACCTGCTGCAAAAATGCCCGGAACACTGGTTGTACCGCTCTCATCCGCGCAGATATAACCATGATCCATCTCAACCAGACTTTCGTATGGCTGGCTGTTCGGAGTAATTCCAACTGCAATAAATACACCATTGACTTCCAACTCAGACTGTTCGCCCGTCTTGACATTTTTCACTGCAAGAGCTTCCACTTTCATATTGCCCTTGATTTCTTCCACAACACTGTCCCAGATTACCGTCACATTGTCCAGTGCAAATAATTTTTCCTGAAGCGATTTGGCACCGCGAAGTTCATCCCTGCGGTGGATCAGATATACATGCTCACACATGCGTGCAAGAAAAATCGCATCTTCCAAAGCCACATCACCGCCGCCTACAACTGCAGTCACTTTTTTCCTGAAAAATGCGCCGTCACAAGTTGCACAGTAACTGACGCCCATGCCGGCCAGTTCTTCTTCTCCCGGAACACCAAGCTTGCGGTGCGTCGCACCTGATGCAATAATAATACTCTTTGCAAGGTAAATATTTTTTTTGCAGATAAGACGTTTCCATGGAATCGTGTCTGCTGCCGCCACTTCTGCTGCACGCAGTTCCTCTTCCGCAGGTTCCAGTTCAATCCGCTGAACCTCATCTTCTATAAAAACCGCTTCCAGCTGTTCTGCATGCCGGCGCAGTTTCATTCCCAAATCAAAACCGTTGATTCCGGGAAGTCCCGGATAATTATCAACTTCATAGGTAGTCAACACCTGACCACCGCTCATCATTTCTTTCTCAATCACCAATGTATTCAGTTTTGCCCTCTGAGCATAAATCGCTGCTGCAAGCCCCGCCGGACCTGAGCCGATAATTACTAAATCATATTGTTTTTCCATATTAGACACTCCTGTTTCTATGCTTTTCTGGTTACTGAATCACAACACCTGCAGAACCTGCCACCGGCAGTTTTTCCGGATGCATGGCAACTAAAAGCCATTTCGGACTTTAGTATATCACATCTTAAAATAAAGATACAGAGACTTATAAAAATCGTAATTGAATTGTAAAGTTTGCGGGTTATGTGCTATAATATTCGGATAAGAAAGGACTGATGTATATGGCTAAAAAAGTGGTACTCGTAACAGGCGCTTCCCGCGGAATCGGCAAAGCGATTGCTGTTAAATTTGCAAAAAAAGGCTACAACGTAATCATCAACTGTGCACATCGCGAGCAGGAACTCATGCAGACAAAGAAAGAAATCGAAAGCTACCAGGTCTGCTGCAGCGCATTTTTAGGAGACATGGGTAATCTGAAGCAATGCGAAGAATTGTTCCAGATGATCCGCAAACAATATGGATCGTTGGATGTTCTGGTCAATAATGCGGGGATCAGCTATATCGGACTTTTACAAGACATGTCATCCGAGGACTGGGACCGTATCATCCGAACCAATCTGACTTCCGTTTTCAATTGCTGCAAACTGGCAATTCCGATGATGCTGTCTGCCAGGCAGGGTAAAATCGTCAACATTTCCTCTGTCTGGGGCAATGTGGGGGCATCCTGTGAAGTAGCCTATTCTGCTACCAAAGGCGGTATCAACGCATTCACCAAAGCACTGGCCAAGGAACTGGCCCCAAGCAATATTCAGGTGAATGCCATTGCCTGCGGCGCTATTGATACGGAAATGAATCGCTGGATGGATGAAGATGAACTGATCCAGCTTGTCGATGAAATCCCGTCCGGACGCCTTGGTCGAGCGGAAGAAGTTGCAGATTTTGCCTATCATCTGGGATATAAAGGAAGTTATCTGACCGGACAAGTCATCGGACTGGATGGCGGATGGATTTAGAGGAATCTCGGAGAAGCGATGGGACACGCCAATGACGCGTCCCATCATTTTTAACTAGAACTTCCTGATCTGATCATCCTCATCCCCGACATTTTCAATTTTTCGAATCACTACAAAGTAGCTGATTTTTTCATTAATTTTTACTTCCACGCGATCTCCTACTTTGTGTTTTATAATAGCTTTGCCAAGAGGAGATTCCGTACTGATCATGTTATTCATGGAATTGCCGCGGATACTGGTCACCAATTTATAAATTTCTTCCTCGTCATCATCTTCCATATACAGTGTTACCTTTTTATTTAATCCTACCTCATCATCTCTGGATTCATCGGAAATAATGAGGGCATTTTTCAGCATATTTTCCAGATAACGAATACGGCTTTCATTCAGATTTTTTTCTCTCTTTGCTGCATGGTATTCAAAGTTCTCACTAAGATCACCGTGAGCACGTGCCTCCTTTACAGCTTCCAGACATTCCGGGCGAACTACCAGTTTACGATGTTCAATTTCCTCCTGGATTTTTTGAACATCATTTTTCGTTAATTTTTCTCTCATGACTTTTCCTCACAATGATTTATATATACATCATTTTTCTGAATTTATAACTCCTAATTTCTTCCTTCCTGCTCCAGCAAATATCCAAAAATGTGCATGCTCAGTTTCATTACATTATGACGGAGCAGATTATTTTTCACGGTCACATAATCATCACTGATAACTTTTTCTACCAGATTTTCTGTTGTTTCCCGATCGAATTCTACCGGATCTTTTTGTTCCAGAGATTCATACCGTTTTGCCATTTCCTTATCAATCTCACCGGAATTGGCAACGACCACATCGATTTTTCGTTTTCCAAGATACTGATTCAGAAGATTGACATGATCGGATACTTTGAATTTTTCTGTCTCCCCCGGCTGTGTCACCATATTGCAGACATACATAATCTTTGCCTTGCTGCGGTCAATCGTATCTGTGATTTCATTGCAGATCAGGTTCGGAATAATGCTGGTAAAAACGCTGCCCATGCTAAGAATGATGAGGTCTGCTTCTTCGATAGCTTTTACTGCTTCCCTGGTAGGTACCGGTTCTTCTTTATAATACACTCTCTTGATCGTATTTTTGTTCATGGTAATATTGTGCTCGCCTTCCACAATACTGCCATCTCCCATTTCCCCTACCAGCACCACATTTTCTTCTGTCAGGGGCACCACCTTTCCTTTCAGATTGAAGACCTTACTCAGTGCCTCAATTCCATCAGACAGGTTTCCGGTGATTTCAGAAGATGCTGTTAAAAGCAAATTACCTACGGTATGCCCGTCCAGATCACTTGTGGTACGGAAACGATAGTTAAAGAGTTCCATTACAAGCGGCTCTGTTTCCGACAGTGCCACCAACACTCTACGAATATCGCCTACCGCCGGAATATTGAATTCTTCTCTTAAAATTCCGGTGCTGCTGCCATCATCACACACAGAAACGATAGCAGTCAAATCAATGGGAAATTCTTTCAACCCTCGAAGCAGCGTAGAGGAACCGGTTCCTCCTCCCAACACGACGACTTTCTTTTTCATATAGTTTCCTTCTTTCCTGGTTGGATACCTGGATTTTGTTCCTGGTTTTCTGTTTTTCATTTCACGGATTCACTTTTTGCTGTTTTTATTAATATATACGAGACTGGCAAAGTACGGAACAGTCCTGTATATTCCGCGAATCTGCAAAATGCCTCTCAGAACCAAAGTTCCGAGAGGTCAGACATCCTGTTTTTATTCACTTAAAGATGCAAAACGATACATCGGTTCACCTTTATCATTAGTGGTCACACCATCAATTGCCGGATTGATCAGACAGATATAAACCTGAGTAACGGCAGGAATTACATAAAAATTATCGCTTACAAGAACCTTCTGTGCTTCATGAAGATACTGGGTCCTTTCTTCTCCGTCTGTGGTGGTATCCGAATTTACGATTGCCTGATCAAAGGCTTCATCTGCAACACCATTATAGTTAGAAGATGCTCCGCTTACATACAGATTCAGGAAATTAATCGGATCATTGTAGTCTGCAGTCCAGCTATGGCGAATCAGCTCATAGTTTCCGTCTTTCTTATCCTGCGCATACACTTCATCTTCTTCGCCAACCAGTTCAATATTAATATTTAAAACTGCTTTTAACTGTGCCTGAATCGCCTGAGCCATCAGGGAATCCTTTTCACTGTTCGGATATTTGTAAGTCAATGTCGGGAAACCTTCTCCGTTCGGGTATCCTGCATCAGCAAGCAGCTGTTTTGCCTTTTCCTGGTCTTCTGCAAATAACGGCTCTGTCTCGTCTTTAAAATATTGGTCGCTGCTCGGAGAAAGCATATACTCCGCTACATAGTTGACCGATGGAATATAGTCTGAACCGATGACACTGCAGATTTCTTCACGATTCATTGCGATTGCAATTGCTTCACGTACCTTTTCATCGTTCAGCGGCTCTACGTTCAGGTTCGGCAGAACAAATTTGGAAGTCAGCATGGTCCAGATAAACAGACCGGTATCTTCCGTGTATTCATCTTTTACATAATCCGGCAGGCCCGTTACAACATCCACCTCACCAGTCTGATAAGCCGCCAGAAGTGCAGTTCCGTCTGAGATAAAGCGAACATCAATACGTTCAAGGCCAACTTTATCTGCCTGATAATAGTAAGGGTTCTTCACAACGGTATAGCCAACGCCTTCGGTGTATGATTCCAGACAAAATGCACCATTGCCCAGAGATGTTGCCGGATCCTTGTACCAGGTGTCATTGTCATTGGTTGCCAATCCTTCCTTGGACGGATAAAAAACAGGCATGGACATCATTTTCATAAAATAAGCACACGGCTTATCTAAGGTAATTTCCAAAGTAAAATCATCCACAGCGACTGCCTTCACATCTTCTGCATTGCCAGTTCCATTGTTATATGGTTCTGCCCCGTTGATGATATAAAGCATATTGGAATAAATGGCATTACCGTTATTCGGATCCAATGCACGCATGATGGTGTTAACAAAATCTGCCGCCTTTACTGGAGAACCATCGCTCCATTTTGCGTCTTCTCTTAAATGAAAGGTCCATACAAGACCATCTTCACTGGTATCGATGGATTCCGCGGATTCATAAATCATGGTTCCGTCATCTGCAAAGCTCACAAGACCATCTGTACAAAGTTTTGCATACTCGGTCCACATATCCAGAGCAAATCCCGCCGGATCCAGGCCTCCCGTGGAAGAAACGGTCGCAATTGCGATTTCTTTTCCTGCCCCGGATACTTCAGCAGCAGTTTCCTTGGAATCTGAAGCAGCAATACTGCTCTCCTGTGCGCTGCTGCCGCCACATGCTGTCAGAGACAGTGCCATCACTGCGGTCAACAGCAAACTGGTAATTCTTTTTTTCATAATCTTTTCTCCTTTGTATTTATTTTTGAACATATCCCGTTTCATACAACGTACATGCCACTTTTCTTCCATCCACTTCTTTCAATGCCGGAACGTTCTCCTTACAACGCTCGGTACAATGCTTGCATCTGGTACTAAACGGGCATCCCAGCGGCACATTGATTGGACTTGGTACCTCTCCCTGCAGAATCATGCGGTTCATCATACCAGACGCATTGGGAGCAGCTACCGGAATCGATGAAATCAATGCTTTTGTATATGGATGCAGCGGATTTTTATACACCTGATCCGCCGGACCGATTTCTACCAGATTTCCCAGATACATGACTCCGATGTTATGGCTGATATGGCGAACTGCATTCAAATTGTGCGCCACCACAATATAAGAAATTTTCTGTTCATCCTGAATTTTTTCCAGAAGATTGATGATCTGCGCCTGAATAGAAACATCCAGTGCAGAAAACGGCTCATCACAAACAATGAATTCCGGATTTAATGCCAATGTACGGGCAATTCCAATTCGCTGCCTCTGTCCTCCGGAAAATTCGTGCGGATAACGCTGAATATGATCCGGTTTCAGACCAACTGTTTCCATAAGCTGCTGAACTCGTTCCATCCGCTCTTTCGCCGTATACATCCGGTAATTTTCCATCGGCTCGGAAATGATTTCCCCGACCGTAAATCTCGGATTCAGACTAGCATATGGATCCTGAAAAATCATCTGCATTTTCTGCCGATACGGATACATTTGCGTCCTGCTTAAATCCGTGATATCAGTTCCCTTGAAAAAAATCTTTCCTCCATCTGGCTCATAAATTTTCAGGATTGTTCTTCCCATCGTACTTTTTCCGCATCCGGACTCTCCAACAATTCCAAGTGTTTCGCCCTCCCCAATGGAAAAACTAACATTATTTACCGCATGAACTGCTTTCTTTTTTTCAAATATCTTTCCCTTCACCGGAAAGGTTTTCACTAAATTCTCCACTCGGATTACAGGTTCTTTCATGCGCGCTCCTGCCTTTCCTTTTCCTGTGCTTTCACGATTTCTTCCGCCCGTTCCTTACAGTAAAGCCAGCATTTTACACTGTGTTCTTCCGAAAAAACAGTTTCTGCCGGTTTGTATTCCTTGCAGATTTTCATAGCTTTTTCACAACGGCTGCAAAACGTACATCCCGGATTCTGAACCAACAGATTTGGCGGAGTCCCTGGAATATAATGAAGCGGAGTACGTTCTCCCTCTGCCTTGGCGATACTATCCAGAAGTCCTTTGGTGTACGGATGTCTGGTGTCATTAAAAATTTCCTCTACCGTTCCCTTTTCTACGATTTCCCCACCATACATGATTGCAATCTTATCGCAAATTTCCGCCACCACCCCCAGATCATGGGTAATGATGATCGCACTGGCTCCCAATTCTTTTACCGATTTCTCAAACAGGCTGAGAATCTGCGCCTGGATAGTAACATCCAGCGCTGTTGTCGGCTCATCCGCAATAATCAGCTTCGGCTCACATGCAAGCGCGGTGGCAATGATAATTCTCTGACGCATACCACCGGAAAATTCATGTGGATACTGAGTGAGACGGCGCTCTGGATTCGGAATGCCAACCTGTTTTAAAAGCTGAATTGCTTTCTCTCTTGATTCCGCTTTGGAACAATGCAGATGTCTGCAGATTCCCTCTGTCATCTGCGTTTCAATTTTTAAAACCGGATTCAGATACGTCATCGGGTCCTGAAATACCATGCCAATTTCTTTACCACGAATATCCATCATCATTTTTTCATGATTTTTTTTCTCTGCTCTGGTCTGGATACCAACCGTCCCCAGTTCTTTTCCTTCAAAACAAATACTGCCTCTTGTCATTTTTCCGTTGGAAGCAAGCAGATTCATAATCGCCATCATGCTGATCGATTTGCCCGAACCAGATTCTCCTACAATGCCAAGAATTTCTCTTGTTTTTACATCAAAACTGACTCCTCGCAGTGCATGCACCGTTCCCTGTTTTGTTTTGAACTCTACTCCCAGGTCCTTTACAACCAGCAATTCTTTATGTAATGAATCCATCAGTTTCTTCCTTTCGGGTTCAGCGCTTCTTCCAGCCCCTCACCAATAAAATTCAATGCAAAAATCACAAAGCAGATTACTGCTACCGGATACACCATCTGCATCGGGTACTTTGACAACAGCATCTTTGCGTCCTGCGCAAGCGTTCCCAGACTCGCCTGCGGCGCAGAAATGCCAATTCCGATAAAGCTTAAAAATGCTTCATTAAAAATTGCCTGGGGAACCATCAAAGTCGCTGTAACAATGATCGGTCCCAGCGTATTGATCATCAAATGTTTAAACAGAATTTTTGTCTGTGAAGTACCCAGAACAAAAGCTGCTATTGCAAATTCACGTTCTTTCAATGTCACGACCTGTCCGCGGACGATGCGTGCCATATTGATCCAGCCATTTACGCAGATACCAATCATAACACTGTAAACATTAGAGCCAAGAATCAACATGATTAAAATAATGTAAATCATAGCCGGGATGGAATAAATCACATCCATTATACGCATCATGATCATATCCAGCCTGCCGCCAACATAACCAGCAATTCCGCCGTAAACGATTCCAATCAGCACGTTTACCGCTGTTGCAACAAATCCGATCATCAGACTGATCCGCGTTCCGTACAGCACACGCGTCAACTCATCTCGTCCCATCTGGTCCGTCCCAAACCAGTGAGCTGCAGACATCCCCTGATTGGAAATCGAAGTGTCCATTCCATCATAGGGATATGGAGAAATCAACGGTCCCACAAATGCAATTACCACAATAAGCCCCAGCAGAATCAGACCGGCTAATGCACGTTTATTACTGCAGAACCGCTCCCATACATCCTGCGAAAAGGACTTGCTTTCTATGGCAATATACTCATCATTTTTCTCTGACGAGTCCAGCGGTTCAAAATATTCACTTGGATTCAACATTGTTCTTCCCTCATTCTTCCAGTTTAATACGCGGATCCACAATGGCACAGATAATATCTGAAATCAGATTGCACACCACCAGAACCATTCCCAGGAAAATCGTAAGTCCCATGATCACCGTATAATCACGGTTGCTGACTGCATTAACAAACTCTCTTCCAATACCAGGAATCGTAAAAATATTTTCCACTACAAAACTTCCTGTCATCAGAAATGCAATCATCGGACCGGAAATGGTGATAACCGGAATCATTGCATTTTTCAGAATGTGAACCACGGTAACTCGGATCGAACTGATTCCTTTCGCCTTTGCCATAATCACATAATCCTGATTCATTGCCTCCATATAACTGCTCTTTACCAACTTGGCAATCTGTGCCAACGGATATACTGTCAAAGTGGTGACAGGAAGCACATAATGCTTCCAACTGGAAAGTCCTACAACCGGAAACCACTGCATGGTCACGCCAAAGACTAGCATCAGTATCAATGCCAGTACATAGTTCGGAATGCTGATTCCCAAAATCGTTGTGATCATAAGGCCGCCTCTCACCGTCTCATGTCTTGTCACTGCCATCATGATTCCAATTACCGTACCCAGAATAAGCGCAATCATATAAGAAAGCAGGCCAAGAATCATTGTACACGGTGCCTCTGCTGCAATCAGCTGATTGACCGTCATTCCCACCTTTTTATAAGAAATTCCCAGATCCCCATGCAGTAAATTTTTTAGATACATGGCAAGCTGCACATGCACCGGCTGATCCAGTCCATAATAACTCATCAAACGTTCCTGTATTGCCTGATTGATATTTTCGATATGGAACGGATTGCCCGGCATCAATCTGGTCAGAAAGAAAGTAACCAAAATCAATGCAAAGATACTCACTATTCCCATCAACACACGTTTACCAATATACTTTACCATTATTCGCTCCCCTGTTTCACCGGAATAAACTTCGCTCGATTCATCAACGGGTGCTGCAGTTTAATCGCACCATCCACGCTGCAGTTCATCACACACGCGCCGCAGTAATAACATTCACCTGGATAAACTACAATCGGCGGTTTTCCTTTCTCCGGATTTGGCAGAAGGATGTCCACCTGGCAGATATTCACACAGCGATTGCATCCCACACAAAGCTTACTGTCAAAGATCAGCGGCCTGGCACTGCACGGTATTACGGAAGCGTATAATTCCTTTTCCATCATCTTTCACCTCTGATATAATCCTGATTTCGTTTTTCGTATTCCGTCTGTAAATCACCGAAATATCCTTTCGGGACAACACCCTTTACCACATTGCCCTCTTCATCCAGACGAATCGTAATAAAATGATCATCTTCCGGCGGGTCCATTTGCGGAAAATCACTGCGTTCAAAGCACAAAGGTGCAGAACTGGATTCTCTCAGCAGACACGCATGAAGAATCATCTGTGCAACGGTAAGGATATCGAATACTTCATGTACTCTCATCAATTCATGGGGATTTTCTGCACTGATTTGAGGCACCATTTCCGTTTCATAATATTTTAAAAGATCCAGTCCCTCCAACAGCAGGTCTTTACATTTGACACCGCCGCAGTAATTCTGCATAGCCTTAGAAATCGCCATATTCAGTTCTTTCCAGCTCATGCCGTCTTCTACCTGCATCGGATGATAGAGCCGCTCTTTTTCTGCATCACAGAATGTCCGATCAATCTCACCATATTCCACAGAATCTGCCGCCTTAGCAGCTTTTCGTCCTGCATAATATCCGGTCGCGCAGGCAAATCCGCAGCAGTCTGATGCAAACAGCTGGTCGCCGGCTGCATAAATTCCGTCAATATTGGTCTTTAAATCCCAATCATGCATAATGCCTCCAGGTGCTCCAAATAACTGCCTTTCCTGAGGAAGGAAAGCCGCTGACTGCCATCCATTTCCATAACTTTGGAGCATATGTCTGGTTGGGTCAAATCCGCGTTCCGTATAATTTTTCAAAATCGGAATCTTTGTTTTTCCTTCCTCGCCAACCATCATGCCCCAGATTACCCTACGCTCCATCTCCGGCATGCGGCTGAGATCTGCATAGAACGGAAGCTGATACCCCCGTCGAATCAGTTCTTCAAATTCTACAGTCTCCGGTCCTCGGTATTCGTACTTAGGGTTGTCAATGACACCGCCTTTTAAGAAAAATTTCTGTCCCGGAGCTGGATAATAACGTTCAGATACCGTTTTCAATTCCACTCCGTCACGATTGACATAGGGAATTTCAACACCTCTTGCATCCACCATCGTAGCAGCATACCAGGTGTTATGATTATTTCCTGTGCCGTAAGGCGGAAAACTTCTTCCCGAAGAGGAAAATTCACCTTTAACTGACTTTTCCATCATGGTAAATTCCACACCTGCCCGATACCCCATGGCATGACCGCTTCCGATGCTCTGCATCGGACGAAATTCACAAAGACCGGTAAGGTCCGGATTAAACAGCCATATTCTTGCCGGACGAGACATCGTAAGTATGGTCTCCTTTGACTGGAAAATCATAAATTTTCCGGTACGCACATTCATGCCAAGCGCTCCAATGCCCCGCTCTCTGCCGTTTTTTCGCTCAACCATAAGTGCCGTTGCTTCCGTGCGGTCATAAACCTTGACACCAAGCCGTTTTAATTCTTTGTAAAGTGCCGGTTTGAAGGTAGATCCCCAAACACGCAGGGTAAACCGATTTTTATAGTCATAGGCAAACATCAACCCTGTTTCCTCATCTCGAAACTCGGCTCCCTTAAACTCCCCTTCCGTGTCGCGAATCTTGCCTCCGAATGTTTCCATATCCAACAGACGGTCATATCCTTCTCGGCATTCTATGTAATGGGCAATGCCATTGCTGTACCCATCCTGTTCATTTACATATGCTTCCGCAATTTCTTTTGCAGTTACCTGTGAACAGGGATTCGTGCAGGCACTTTCCCAGTGATCGAATCCGGTGCCCGCAGAACCACTTCGCTCCGTAGCTCCCTTTTCCACCAGAACAACACTCTTTCCTCTGCGTGCCGCAGCAATCGCTGCGTAACAGCCTGCCAAGCCTCCTCCCAGAACAAGAATCTCACTGGTTACAATCTCTTCTTTTTCAAACTCATTTTCATATGGCCATTTATAACAATTCATAATTGTTCTCCTAAGACTTTTGTATCTGTTCACTACCTTATGAACTTTGCTACATGAAATTGTAACAGTTTGATGCGGCAAAGTCAACGAATATTCATGGGCGGTACAAATTTTCAAAAACCCGGTTCCTGCCTTGTCAAATCTTTTCATTTCAGCTACAATAAAGAGAAGCCAAGGAAACTATAACTGTGAAAATACGAAACAGCTATAACAAAAGAAAGGAAGCTGATACTATGTACAAGGGAAATGAAAATATCATCATCTGCGATCATCCACTGGTCAAGCACAAAATCACAATGCTTAGAAATAAGAATACGGGAACCAATGAATTCCGTGCCATTGTAGAAGAGATTGCGATGCTCATCGGATACGAAGCGTTACGGGATCTGGAACTGGAAGATGTAGAAGTTGAGACTCCTCTGGAAACTGCCATGTGCCCGGTCATTGCCGGAAAAAAACAGGCGATCATCCCGATTCTCCGTGCTGGTCTTGGTATGGTCAACGGTCTTTTAAAACTTATGCCTACAGCCAAGGTTGGACACATCGGTCTCTACCGTGATGAGAAAACGTTTGAGCCTCATGAATATTACTGCAAACTTCCGGCGTCCATTGACCAGCGTAAGATCTTTGTCGTAGATCCTATGCTTGCAACCGGCGGTTCTGCTATTGCAGCTATTGATTTTATCAAACAGCGGGGCGGCAAAGACATTACCTTTCTCTGTGTGATCGCCGCACCGGTCGGTCTTGCCAAACTGTCCGAAGCGCATCCGGATATTAAAATCTTCGTTGGCAATCTTGACCGGGAGTTAAATGACAAAGCTTACATTTGCCCAGGACTTGGCGATGCAGGCGACCGTATTTTCGGCACAAAATAATCCATCAACCAGAAAAACCGCTGCTGGCGGTTTTTTGTATCCTCAGCAAAAAAGAGAGACTGTTTCCAGCGGAATGTTTTCAGCCGGATCATCGTCTCTCTTTGATTGCCTTAATTATTCGTTTGTTTTCCGGATTCCTCCAATTTCAAAATCCACACCTGTATCCGTCGGCTCATCCTCATCAAATTCATAATCCTTGTCAGGAAGAACTGCATTTAACAGAATACCGGTGAGCGCTCCCACTGCAAGACCGGAAAGGCTGATGGTAATATTCCCAGCCTGAAAACTGACCGCTCCTGCTGCACTATAGTTGATTCCAATCGAAAGAACTAAAATCAACGCAGCAATAATAACGTTTCTTGACTTTGTTAAATCCACCTGATTTTCCACGACATTACGCACACCTACAGCTGAAATCATACCATAGAGGATCAGGGAAATTCCTCCGACGGTAGCCGTCGGCATAACACGAATCACTGCGGCAAACTTCGGGCAGAAAGAAAAGAAAATAGCAAATACAGCGGCAAGTCTTACTACAAACGGATCATAAACTTTGGATAAATTTAACACACCTGTATTCTCTCCATATGTTGTATTTGCCGGTGCCCCAAAAAGTGATGCCACGATTGTCGCAATTCCATCGCCAAGAAGCGTTCTGTGCAATCCCGGTTCTTTCATATAATTGATACCGGTTGTAGAAGAAATGGCAGAAACATCTCCAATATGTTCTACAATTGTTGCCAGCGCAATCGGCATGATCGTAATGATCGCTGTCAGCAGCTTAGATGGATCAAAGTTATCTCCGAACAGTCCCAGCACAGTCATTTCTTTCGAAATCGGAATACCTACCCATGCCGCCTCTTTCACCAGCGTAAAGTCCACTGCTCCCACTGCAGTCCCCACCGCATAAGAGGCAATGATACCAATCAGGATCGGAACGATTTTCACCATTCCCTTGCCAAAAATATTACATAAAATAACCACAATAATGGCAGTCAGAGCAATAAACCAGTTTGTGGAACAACTGTCAATCGCTGACTGAGATAAGGTAAGTCCAATCGCAATGATAATCGGTCCTGTTACGATCGGAGGAAAATACTTTAATATCTTCTTTGCAGAAAAAAGCTTGATCAGTGCTGCCATAACCAGATACAAAGAACCGGCACACGCCACACCAAAGCATGCATAGGGAATCATCTCCACATTGCTGCTTCCGTCGCTGAGGAGAGGAGCGATTGCTGCATATCCTCCCAAAAATGCAAAAGAAGAGCCCAAAAATGCCGGAACTTTTCTTTTCGTCAAAAAATGGAACAAAAGTGTTCCAATACCTGCAAACAGAAGAGTCGTGGATACATCAAGTCCCGTAAGAAGCGGAACTAAAACCGTAGAACCGAACATCGCAAACATATGCTGCAGTCCTAAAATCAAAGTCTTTCCAGTTCCGAGCTTTTTCACGTCATAAATCCCATCCTGTAATTTTTGATTCATATCGTTTTCCTTTCATTCAGTCTTTATCAAGCATTTCAGTATCCTATTCTACCACAGAGGACTTTTTCTTCCAAACTGATTTTTTATTTTTATGAGAACCGTCCATAAAAGGCATCTGTCTGCCCGAAAAGCTGTGAAAAAACACTGTATTCAATACGTTTTTCCGTCGTAACCGTTTACTTTTTGGCTGAAATATATTAAAATTCAACTATATAAATGTAAAAGGAGATTTAGGTATGAACATTTCATCGTTACAAAAAGCCAGATATGAGTATTCTCCGAAACTTCCTGGAATGCTGAGAAACGGTATTGCAGATATCTGCGTGAATGAAGGCGAAGAAACTCAGAGTGTAGCAGATCAGGAAAAGATCAAGGCTCTTTTCCCAAATACCTATGGTAAAAAGGAAATTACATTCCAGAAAGGACAGAACACTTCTGAAGCTAAAAAACAGGTTGTAGGTGTTATCCTTTCCGGCGGACAGGCTCCTGGCGGACACAATGTTATTTGTGGATTATACGATGCCTTAAAGGCAACCAATCCGGAAAACATTCTCTACGGTTTCAAAAACGGCCCTAGCGGACTTATCGAAGATGACTACTTGATCTTTGACGACGAATACATCAATCAGTACAGAAATACCGGCGGTTTCGATATCATCGGTTCCGGCAGAACCAAACTGGAAACCAATGAACAGTTCGCTGTAGCTGCTGAAGTATGTAAAAAACACGGCATTACCGCAATCGTTATCATCGGCGGCGATGATTCCAATACCAACGCAGCTGTTCTTGCTGAGTACTTTGCAGCTCACAATACCGGTGTTCAGGTAATCGGATGTCCGAAGACCATCGATGGCGACCTGAAGAACGAAGATATCGAATGTTCATTCGGCTTTGATACCGCTACAAAGACATACAGCGAGATCATCGGAAACATCGAAAGAGATGCTAACTCCGCTAAGAAATACTGGCACTTCATTAAAGTTATGGGACGTTCCGCTTCTCACGTTGCTCTGGAGTGTGCTCTGAAAACCCAGCCAAGCATCTGTTTGGTTTCTGAAGAAGTCGCTGCTAAGAAGATGTCTCTTTCTGAAATCGCTGATTACATTGCAGATTCCGTAGAAAAGAGAGCTGCTAAAGGCATGAACTTCGGTGTTGCAATCATCCCTGAGGGTGTTGTTGAATTCGTTCCGGAATTCTCCGTATTAATCAACGAAATCAACGAACTTCTTGCAGGAAGCAAAGCAGACGCTTTCAATGCACTTCCGACCTGGAAAGATAAATATGCATTCATTGAAAATGGTTTAACCAAAGAATCCATGGAAGTATTTGCAATCCTTCCGGAAACCATTCAGCAGCAGTTATTCTTAGAGAGAGATCCGCACGGAAACGTACAGGTTTCCCTGATTGAATCTGAGAAATTATTCTCTGCTCTTGTAAAAGACAAATTAGAAGCAAGAAAAGCAGCCGGTACATATAATGGCAAGTTCAGCGCACTGCATCACTTCTTAGGATACGAAGGAAGATGTGCATTCCCGTCCAACTTCGACTCAGACTACTGCTACTCCTTAGGATACAATGCATTCATGCTGATTCAGTATGGTTACAACGGTTACTTATCCAAGATCTCCAACCTGTCTCAGCCGGCAAGCGAGTGGGTTGCAGGCGGTATGCCGATCACCAAGATGATGAACATCGAAAGAAGACATGGCGAGGACAAACCGGTAATCAAAAAAGCTCTCGTTGAACTTGATGGGGCTCCATTCAAGTACTTTGAAGCTCACCGCGATGAATGGGCAGTTGATACCTGCTTCGTTTATCCAGGTGCAATCCAGTACTACGGACCGACAGAGGTTTGCGATATCACGACCGTGACCCTTGCCCTTGAACAGGCAAAATAAAATTCATGAAAAATCCCTCAGGAAAACGCTTGATTCCTGAGGGATTTTTCTAAAATGCAATTTTGAAATTGTCGTTATCGGCAAATGTTGCTTTTTTCATACAGCCCTTTTCTGGATTTTTCCGGGTTCTTTTCTGTTACCGGCGTTCTCTTTTCGATGAAGCCCAACTCCGCAAGGGTTGACAGATACGGAGTCAATGCTGAGGTTTCCTGCCCCAATGCACCAGCAATTTTGCC
>JBJEIZ010000069.1:0-6471 GCA_051877535.1 Brotaphodocola sp. | reverse complement strand
AAATCGAGAAAATGAGTGAACCTGTACAGGTTTACACTGCTTGCCAATTTGTGAGTCAGGTTCGAGAGTATTTAAACCTTCCAAGAAAGATTTAAGATCATATAAACAAAGAAATCATTAAAATATTCCATAAAAACAGAGCCATCACAACATTATCCATTGAAAATGAGCGAGTTTATGGTATAATGTAAAATAGTGCAAGTATACTTAGCAGAGTTGACAAGAAAGGATCGGTGAAGTACATGGCTGTCAGCTATAAGAGGCTTTGGAAACTGTTGATTGATAAAGACATGAAAAAGAAAGATTTAGCGGAGAAAGCAAATATCAGTTCTTATACGATCAACAAATTGAACCGTGGAGATAATGTAAACACAGATACACTCGAAAAAATATGTTGTGCGCTGAACTGTTCTTTTGATGACATCATGGAAGTGGTCTCGGAGTCATCTGAGCAGGAATAAGGGGGCTTTAACATGGATAGTACATACCCATATATCGCTTCTCTGACAAGGGAACCATTTCTGTTTTATGAAATGCGTACTACTGCAAGACTGATATGTGAAGGACTGGAGGACACAGAAGTAGTCAGCAGGATTGCTGAGGAAAACCTTTTTCAGTATCCGACAGAAAAGACGATTTCAAGAATCGCCAGAGCCTGCATCAAACGGCTTCGAGCAATGGAGGATGAGTCACTCATTCAGGCAATTTCTATTCAGCCTACAGATGTGGCAAAACAGATTTGTCTGTATGCAATGATGAAGCAAAGCCGCCTTGTCTGGGAATTTATGATTACAGTGATTGGTGAGAAGTACCGATTAAGGGACAGCTCATTTGGTAAGATAGACTTGAATACTTATTTTATGCGTTTGCAGGAACAGGATGATACTGTTGCCACCTGGAGCGACAATACAATTACGAAATTGAAGCAGGTTCTTGCGAGGGTTCTGGTAGAAACAGAATATCTCGATAACCTGAAATCAGATCATTTGAATCCTGTCTGGCTGCAACCGATTTTAGAAAATGCCATCAGAAGCAATGGAGATTTAGCCGCTCTGCCTGCATTCAACTGCTTCTCATAGGAGGGATCTTTATGAGTGACATAAAGGAACGCCTGGATAAAGTCCGGGCTTTAATCCAGGAGCCTGAGTTCCTGGAAGGAAAAGGACTAAGTAATGAAGTAAATATACGCATTTTCTGCTATGAGCCTGAAAAAGAAATGACAGTCCGGCATTTTGTCGAGCAGCTCACAACAGACCAGAGCTTGAATTGTCATCTGAAAATTTGTAATCTCTATGATATTTTCCTGTCCATTTGTGATGATATGGACATCACAGACGAGATACCGGATATGGAAGAGGCGGACGGAAGTGAATATCTACTGGAGCAGCTTCATTCTGCTGTAGGAGAAGGAGAATTTATTGAGAAGATACAGTATGAACCGCACGAACCTGGTGATGTTTTAATGCTGACCGGTGTGGGCGAGGTATTCCCTTTTATGAGAATCCATGCTCTTCTGGAAGCGCTGCAGCCGCATTTCTCGGATATTCCGATTCTTGTTATGTATCCGGGAGAATTTGATGGCCGTCATGTAAAACTGTTTAACAGGCTTCAGCCCAACGACTATTATCGGGCATTTAATGTAATCTAAGGAGGAAAAGCCATGATCATTCGTGAAATGTTTGCGGACGACATCAACCGCAAAATCAATGGAGTCATTAAGGTTGACCAGGCTGCCGATGATGTCATTGAGCAGGAATTAAATGAATATGTGATTACGAAGGAATTGAAGAAACACTTCATTACTTTCTTCAACTATTATGGAGATGCCTTTGACCAGCCGACCTCAGATATGGGTGTCTGGATTTCCGGCTTTTTTGGAAGTGGTAAATCTCACTTCCTGAAAATGCTATCCTATTTGCTGGAGAACAAAGAAGTCAAAGGTGTTCGCAGCGTGGAGCGATTCCGGAAAAAGTTTGAGGATGATCCCGCTACCTTTATGATGATTGACCGTGCGACAAAAGGAATGACAGAAACCATTCTTTTTAACATTGATATTGAAGGTTCCATCACAAAGGATAAGACGGCGGTACTTCGTGTTTTTGCAAAAATGTTCTATACCCATCTTGGATTCTACGGAGAAAATCTGAAAGTTGCTATGCTTGAGCGCTATATTGATCAGCAGGGCAAGACTGAGGAATTTCGTCGTGTGTTTGAAGAAAAGAAAGGCAAGTCCTGGATAGAAACCCGACGTGCCTTTGCTTTTAATGGCAAGTTCATTATTCCGACTTTGATAGAAGTTTTGGATATGAGCGAGGAAGATGCACGGGCCTGGTTTAATGATAAATCTGCCACCGACCTTTCCATTGCGCAGCTTGTTGCAGATATGAAAGCCTATGTGGATTCTAAACCCGCAAACTTCCGTCTGTTGTTTATGATTGACGAAGTTGGTCAGTATGTCGGTACTGATACCGATATGCTGTTGAACCTCCAGTCTCTGACCGAAAAAATCGGAAGTGAATGTGGCGGCAAAATCTGGGTCGTTTGCACCGGACAGGAAGCCATTGATGAGATCATCAAAGTACGTGCGGATGAGTTCTCCCGCATTCAGGCTCGCTTTAAAGTTCGTTTGAGCCTTTCTTCTTCCTCTGTGGATGAAGTGATTCAGAAACGTATTCTGAAAAAAACATCGTCGGCAGATCAAATACTGGAACGGGTTTATGATCAGAACGATTCTGTTCTTCGCAATCTGTTCAGCTTCAGTGGCTCTATTCTGGACATTAAAGGATACTCCGGTCCGATGGAATTCTCTGAGAATTTTCCATTCGTACCATATCAGTTTATTATCATGCAGAAGGTGTTTGCAGAAATCCGTAAGCATGGAAATTCCGGTAAGCATTTGTCCGGCGGTGAGCGTTCCATGCTGTCCGGTTTTCAGGAAGCAGCACAGAAAGTTCAGGAGAAGGATGAGTACGCACTTGTGCCCTTCTTCCGTTTCTATGATACCGTACATACCTTCCTGGACGGTTCGATTCGCCGGGTAATTGAGCGTTGCCAGAAAGCTGCGGACAATGGTGATGGTATCGAACAGCAGGATGTGGATGTGCTGAAGCTCCTTTATCTGATTCGTTACATTGATGATATTCCTGCGAATCTGGATAACATCGTCATCCTGATGGCAGACGATATTCGTATGGATAAAATTACAATGAGAGAAGCTGTCCGGGAATGTCTCAACCGTTTGATGAGCCAGAACTATATTGGCAGAACCGGCGATACTTATAATTTCCTGACGGATGAAGAGCAGGATATTCAGCGTGAAATTAAGAACACACCGGTAGACACAGCTTCGATTGTGGAGCGGATTGCTCAGATGATTTACGGTGATATTTTCACCACGAAAAAGTTCCGATATGGAATTTATGACTTCCCGTTTGATCAGATGGTAGATGGCATTACTGTTGGTGTGGCAACTGGTGGAATGCGGCTGCGTTTCCTGACTGTGGCGACCGATACCTCTGACAAGTCCGAGCTGCATCTAATGACAGAATCTAAGGGAAACGAAGCGATTGTTGTTCTGGCGGAAACGCCTTATTACGAATCACTGGAAAGTGCCATGAAGATTCGTAAGTATGTGAAACAGAGAAATGTCAGTCAGCTGCCGAAGTCTGTGCAGGATATTATCCGTGACCAGCAGGAAGAAGCCAGCAAATATGAACTGTCAGCAATGGATGATTTGAAATCAGCGATTGAATCGGCACAGTTCTATGTGGATGGCGAACATTTGGAAATAAAAGCTGGAAATGCCAGGAGCAAGATTGACCAGTCTTTGGAATATCTGGTTTCCCATGTGTATAGCAAGCTCGATCTGATTACGAAGAATGCCGTTTCTGATGCGGACATTGTATCTATCCTGAATGGGTCAGAACAGATGCTTCCTGGTACAGAGCCGAACCGGGATGCAGCTTCCGCAATGGAAGAATTTTTGGAAATGCAGGCAATGAAGAACCTGCCTACTTCAATGGCAGATATTCAGAGCCGTTACAGCGGCATTCCATACGGCTGGAAAGAAATCGACATTGCAGCAGTCGCAGCCAGTCTGATTTATGACCAGAAAGTAACCATCAAATATGCGGGGAATACCATTCAGCCCGATGATCCGAAGCTTCCCGATATGCTTCGTAAAAAGAGTGAGATCGGTAAGACCTCCATCAGCAAACGGAAGATGGTTTCTGTAACCATGATGAAGGAAGCCAAAGACTTCCTGAGGGATTACTTTGACGTAATGGATGTGCCAGATGACGAAGATGGTTTAATTAAATTTATCGTTGAGAAATTTTCTGCTCAGAAAGAGCATTACACGCAGTTAAATAACCGGTATGAAGATCACAAGTATCCGGATCGAGGTCTGGTACAGACTGCAATCAGTCTGATGGATGATGTTCTCTCTCAAAGAAAAGACAATCTTGCCCTTGTTGAGCGTGTCGTAAAGAAACAGGATACCCTTTACGATAACAAAGAAGCGATGGTCAGTGTGGAGAACTTCTTCAAGAATCAGGTTACGGTCTTTGATTCTGCTGTTCGTTTTGAGCAGGAGCTGCGTACCGATCTGGATTACATTGCAAAGGATGAGGAAGCACATAAGGCTTTAAATACAATTCGGCTGATTATCATGGTTCAGTCCGGCTCTAAGTTTAACTATAAGCGGATTCCAGAGCTGAATGCCCTGATGGCAACAGTACAGACTGCCCATGACAAAATGCTGGACGAAAAACGTCTGGAGGTTCTTGAAATCGTTCGTCAGTGTATGGAGGAAACCCACACTGCCGCTCATGGTGATGCGAAAGCATCCAACGTGATTGCTACATCTGACACCTACTTTACAGGATGCAAAACGAAAATAGCCGACTGCAAGAGCCTTGCTCTGCTGGATGGTATGTTCCTGCCGATGTGTCAATACAAGGACAATACCGTGGACAGGATTGAATCCCTCCTTGCCCCTCCTGCTCCGCCGAAACCGCCGGTAAACACTGGTGCAGGCGATAAACCGGTACCGAAGAAAGTGATTAAGGCTTATAACCGTCAGGTTGTATTCCAGGCGAAAACGCTGGAGAGTGAAGCGGATGTAGATGAGTATGTGGAGAAGATTCGTGCCCAACTGAAATCACTGCTGAAAAATTGTGATGGTATCAAGCTGAATTAACCCGTAAGGAGACCCCGAACCATGATGGAACTTATATCTGCTTTGATTGGCGTTATTGGAGTAGTGATCGGATGGATTTTGAATGAACTGACAACCGTTATCCGAGAACGACCGAAGCTCTGCTTTCAGATGGTGGCTACACCAGACAGTGAGCTGACAGAAAAAGAATACCGTGTCAAAACAAGCCCTTCGGAACATGGAATCGAAATCTTTAACATGGGAGAAAAGCCCTTTGTGTTGGAGAATTTTGAAATCTGTTACAAGAAAAAGCTATTAGTAGACTGCCATATGCCTGAAGAAAACCGGATTATTCTGCCCTACCACAATGCCGTATACACACTATCGGAGCAGGAAGCGGATGCAATGCAATGGCATTGTCAAAAAGAACATTTCGAGGAATGTAAAGTTATAGCGTACAGCGTTGACGGAAAAAAGGCAAAAGGAAAGCTGCCTGTTCCGTTGTTTGCAATACGTGCCAGCATAAGAACAGAGAATCATGGTTCTGTAGATTAGGAGACGATTATGGATAAAAATGCGATAAAAAAATATGCTGTCTGGGCACGGACAGAGCTGATCGCCCGTGTTTCCATGAAAGCGGAACAGTATGGCATTGCCGAGGATAACATGGTAGATGCTTCTGCCGACAGTGTGAATGGCAAGGTTCTGTCCGCTGACGAGAAAAAACAGCGTCAGGCGCTTATTGCCCAGATTAAGGATAAAGGATACCGACAGGTTATGGAGGAGGTTGCCTACACATGGTTCAACCGCTTTTCTGCCCTGCGTTTTATGGAGGTCAACGGCTATCTGCCCTCTCATGTTCGTGTGTTCACGGATGAAGAAAACCGGTTTAAGCCCCAGATTCTTGCCGAAGCGATCCATTTGGAGCTTGATGGAATGGATATGGAGAAGGTCTATGCCTTAAAGGATGCTGAAAAGACGGACGAGCTGTACCGTTACCTTCTCATTGTTCAGTGCAATGCGCTGAATAAGATTCTGCCGGGAATGTTCCAACGGATTGCAGACTATACTGAGCTGCTTCTGCCGGACAACCTGCTCCGTCAGGGAAGCGTCATTGAGCAGATGATTTCCACAATTCCGGAATCTGACTGGAAAGATGCAGTTCAGATTATTGGCTGGTTGTACCAGTATTACAATAGCGAAAAAAAGGACGACGTGTTTGCCGCCCTCAAGAAGAATGTCAAGATTACGAAAGAGAATATTCCCGCCGCCACCCAGCTGTTTACTCCGGACTGGATCGTGCGCTATATGGT
>JBJEIZ010000068.1:0-107776 GCA_051877535.1 Brotaphodocola sp. | reverse complement strand
AAATCATGGATAAATTCATATTACACTCCGAATATAAACCAACTGGTGACCAGCCACAAGCGATTGAAGCTCTTGTAAAAGGGTTCCAGGAAGGCAATCAATGCCAGACTTTATTAGGAGTTACGGGCTCTGGTAAGACTTTTACCATGGCAAACGTTATTGAACAGTTAAATAAACCGACACTTATAATCGCTCACAACAAAACCCTTGCTGCACAGCTCTACGGAGAATTCAAGGAGTTCTTCCCGGAGAACGCAGTGGAGTATTTTGTGTCCTACTATGATTACTACCAGCCGGAGGCATATGTCCCGTCTACGGATACCTACATTGAAAAGGATTCGGCTATCAACGACGAAATTGATAAGCTTCGCCATTCTGCTACGGCGGCTCTTTCAGAGAGGAAGGATGTGATCATCGTAGCTTCGGTATCCTGTATTTATGGACTGGGAAGTCCGATTGATTATCAGGAAATGGTAATATCTCTGCGTCCGGGTATGATAAAAGACCGCGATGAAATCATTCACAAGCTGATTGATATCCAGTACACACGCAATGATATGGATTTTCATCGTGGAACATTTCGTGTACACGGGGATGTTTTGGAAATATTCCCAGCATATTCCGGCAGCGAGGCATATCGAATTGAGTTTTTTGGAGATGAAATTGACCGCATTACGCAAATTGATGCGATGAGCGGAGAGGGACGGCTTCAGCTTGGTCATGTGGCGATTTTTCCGGCATCTCATTATGTTGTGCCAAAGGAAAAAATGATGCTTGCCACGGAGAATATCCTGGAAGAGCTGAAGGAGCGGGTGACTTATTTTAAGAGTGAGGACAAGCTTCTGGAAGCGCAGCGCATCTCGGAACGCACAAACTTTGATGTGGAAATGATGCGCGAAACCGGATTTTGTTCTGGAATTGAAAACTATTCCCGTCATTTGACATTTGGAAAGCCAGGTGAGCCGCCGTGGACATTGATTGATTATTTTCCAGACGACTTTTTGATCATTGTTGACGAGTCACATATCACATTGCCTCAGGTACGCGGCATGTATTCCGGTGACCGATCCAGAAAGCAGACTTTGGTGGATTATGGTTTTCGCCTGCCGTCCGCACTTGACAACCGTCCACTGAATTTTTCAGAGTTTGAGAGTAAAATTGATCAGATGTTGTTTGTTTCTGCAACGCCGAACGTGTACGAGAGTGAACATGAACTGATGCGTGTAGAGCAGATTATCCGCCCGACAGGGCTGTTGGATCCGGAGATTTTTGTGCGTCCGGTGGAAGGGCAGATTGATGATCTGGTTTCCGAGGTTAATAAAGAGGTAGAAAACCATCACAAGGTGCTGATTACCACATTGACCAAACGCATGGCAGAAGATTTGACAGATTATATGCGGGAAGTGGGAATCCGGGTCAAATATCTTCATTCGGATATCGACACGTTGGAACGTGCTGAGATTATCCGTGACATGCGTCTGGATGTATTTGATGTGCTGGTTGGCATTAACCTGCTGCGAGAAGGCCTGGATATTCCGGAGATCACGCTGGTTGCAATTCTGGATGCAGACAAGGAAGGCTTTTTGCGTTCGGAGACATCATTGATTCAGACTATCGGACGTGCGGCGCGAAATGCAGAGGGTCATGTGATTATGTATGCGGATACGATGACAGATTCTATGAAACGGGCGATAGAGGAGACAAACCGCCGTCGTCAGATCCAGCAAAAATATAATGAAGCGCATGGCATCACACCGACAACCATCAAAAAAGCTGTGCGCGATCTGATTGCAATTTCCAAGGCAGCAGAGACAGATCCGCGGGCAAATGAGAAAGATCTGGAATCTATGGATGCAAAAGAGCTGAACAAGCTGGCTAAGGAACTGCAGAAGAAGATGCATAAGGCGGCTGCAGAGCTGAATTTCGAAGAAGCTGTTGTGCTGAGGGACCGTATGCTTGAGGTTAAAAAAATGCTGTTGGAATTGGAAAAATGATCAGTGCCCGGAGGCAGCGCCTACCTTTTCGGGACCATGGGATACGATCCGGATTCGGTCATCTGCGCGTGTATACAGGTAAACCTGGTTGGAGAGCTGGTCTTCCGGAGAAATTTCGTTTTGGTTAATGAGGGTGACCATGCTGCTTAATTCTTCATAAGATGCCCTGGGATGATTTGGGGTGATCAGGACTTCGTGGATACTGGAGGGCAGTATGATCAGATCTGCTTCGATAGAATCTGCGAAGTCTTTTAGTACATTGCGATAGAGCATACAGCAGGCTCCGTTTATTCCATCAGGGTTGGTCAGCACATAAAGCGGGGAGATGTGACCGTCCTCTTCTAACAAAGTGATCATGGTTTCCTCGTCATATCTGCTGCCAAGCGTCTGTCTGGCGATTTCTTTTATCATATCTTCCATACTGCAGATCTGAGCAGGAAAATTCTGTGGAGTATTGCAAAGTGCGCACTGCCACAAATCCTTGGTGCGCACTCCCCAGCGTTTGATATGATCATTATGAATGAGTGCTGTCATTTGCCCGGATGCGGAATGATCCAGATACAGATAAAATATAATAGCCATATCAAGATAAGAAATGTGCGGAATTTCTTCTAATAGCTTTTCGTTGGAAGCGGCATGAATGAGCTTGAACATAATGCTCGGCTTCAGTGCCTCAAAATCTGTCAGGTCAGCCATCTTGATTGCCTCTGGGATGGATGTTCCGTAGTAAAGGTTTCGAATGTCATAAATGATGGCGTCCAGTGACATTCCGGCCAGATACTGGTCATAGTAGGCATTCAGATAAATGGCAGGTGACATGGGAAGGTCGGACTTGCTGATGCATAGACTGTCCAGAGTAACACCGTTGTTTTTCGGGATCCTACGCATGGAAATCTGATATTCTTCTCCAAATTCCATCTGAAAATGCTTGACAATCGCTTCAAGAAATGCTTCGTATACCATATGTATACCTCCTTTGAACAATGTTAGAATAGTTCAGAATTACCAGAAATGGTAATTGCCATTATATCGGATTTTGTGACGATTGACAAGAGGGGATGTAAATTTTTTATGTGTTTGCGGCAGAAAGATGAATTTGTGATGTTTGTAAAAGATTAAGTTGTAGTTCACTATGAAAAAAGATAGAATAAGAAAAGGATCATTGCCGGCAATCCAGGGCGGTGAAAAAGCCATAAAGGGCAATAAAAGAGTAATAGAAAACAGGCAAAAGGATGGATTTATGAAACACATCATAAAACGAGCAGGGATTTTGTTCCTGATTTTTGCTGCGGCATTGCTGATCCTCTTTTTCGGACGCAGAACCCAGATGTCGCAGGATGAAATGGTATATGTAGCAATGGAAGAGGCTTCTCTGCCGGTGGTAACGGTGGAGATATTTGGACGCAATTTGAATCGAATGGCGGGTTATCGTCAGGATATGGGAAATGCGGCAGCTGAAGATTCTCTGACCATTTTGCCGGAGGATCGTGTACTTCCGATCCATGTGACAGGAAGCAAGGATGCGATTCTTGGCATCAGTTATGAAATCCGCAGTCTGGATCTGCAGCGTCTTGTGGAAAACACCAGATTGGATACCTGGGAAACTGCAGAGCATGAAATCATTGCAAGGCTCCCGATTCAGAATCTCTTGACGAAGGACCGTGCGTATCAGCTTTGTCTGCGGCTTGATACAGAGAAACATGGAGCAGTTTATTATTACACCCGTATTATGTGGACAGACCAGACCGCCGCGCAGTCCATGATTGATCTTGCAGTGGAATTTTCAGAAAAAACATTTAATCATGAGCAGGCAAAATCATTGGCAGCGTATTTGGAGACAGATCCGACACAGGACAATAGTTCGTTTGCTCATACCGATATTCGTTCCAGTTTTTCTCATCTGACCTGGGGGCAGCTTGGCGTTCAGCCGATGGGACAGGTGCAGGTCAAATTAAAGGAACTGGACGGTGTGATGGGATGTGTTCAGTTGGATTATCTGGTGTTTCGAGAGGAAGAGGAAGGGGAAAAAGAATTTTTTGAGGTAACAGAAAGTTTTACGATGAAATGGAATTCACTGCGCACATATCTGATGGATTATGAACGTAATGTCAATCAGATCTTTCAGGGAAAACGCAGCGATTATGCGGGAAAGCGCATCATGCTTGGCATTACAAATGATGATCAGATCGAGATGAAACGCAGTCCAGATAAAAACGTTTATGCGTATCGCATCAATCGGGAACTTTGGAGTTATAAATGGGATGGCCGCAATCACCGCGCGGTGAAAGTTTTTTCATTCCGGGGCAGTGATATGACCGATATAAGAAGCAATGACAATCGTCATGATATTCGGATCCTGCAGGTGGATAATGAGGGGAATATTGATTTTTTGGTGTATGGATATATGAATCGAGGCATTCACGAAGGGCAGATGGGCATCGCCGGATATCGCTATGATGTATCGGAAAATGCGCTGGAGGAATTATTTTTTATCCAGTCGAATCAGGTATTTGCCCAGCTGGAAAGCGATTTAAAAAAATTGTCTTATCGCACACAGGAAGATATGCTTTATCTGCTTGTCGATCATGCCATTTATGGAATTGATTTAAAAAGCCGGGAAAATATGGTAGTTGCTGATCAATTGAGTGAAGGCACATATGCGGTCAGCAGCGATGGTTCCAGGATTGCCTGGCAGGACGGAGGCAAAGAGTTTGAAGCCGATCTTCTGCATTTTATGAATCTGGAAACCGGAATAAAATATGATATTCATGCGTCCGCAGGAGAATATGTCCGTACACTTGGATTTGTTGGCGGAGATCTGGTTTACGGCATTGCCAATGCCAAAGATCTCTGGATAGAAAATGGACGTGTAAAAGGACTTCCGATGCGCTCGGTAAAGATCATCAACGATCAGATGCGGGAGGAAACCAGTTATGAAAAATACGGATATCTAATATCCGATGTACGAGTGGAAGAAAGCCGGATTCATTTGAATCGTGTGGTTCAAAGCGGTGGACAGTTTGCACCGGCACAGGAGGATACGATCGTCTGCAATGCGGATCTGGGATCCGGAACACGGGAAGGAATTGGCTGGTATGCGTCCGGTGAGAAAGGAAGAGTATACTTTATTCAGTTGGATCATGAGATTAAGACCAGCCGTAATATTCTTCTGGCAGTACCGAAAAAAGTCAGCTATGATTACACAGACACATTGGAACTTCAGTCGTATGCTGAGGTTCAGAATATGCAGTTTTATGCATATGGAAGCGGAAAACTGCTGGGAGTAACGGATGATTTTGCCAGGGCAGTCCAGATGGCTTACGACAGGATGGGGATTGTCACGGATGCCAGCCATCATATCCTGTGGGGGCGTGTGAATCGCGGCAGTGTCCGGAACCTTCGGGATCCGCAGACAACGCTTGGAATACTTCTGACGCAGTTGGAAAATGGCGGTCCGGATCAGGTGACAGAGGATGGAATGGCAGTGTTGGATGCCCGGGGCTGCAGTATGACACAGATGCTTTATTTTATTGATAAAGGTGTGCCGGTTATCGGGTATACCGGTGAGGGAACATGGCTGATGCTTTGTGGCTTTGACCAGCATAATGTAACGGTTTATGACCCGGTATCGGGAGAAACGTACAAGGCAGGTCTGAACGACAGCACTGAATTTTTCCGTCAGCGTGGAAACGATTTTATCTGTGGTGTACAACTTCCTTGAAGAATCCAGAAAAAAATCGTTAAAAATTGATGATGAGGGTTCTCTTTACAATTTTGATTATTGTGGTATAATCATTTAGAATAGGCTGAATGTTTCGCAAGAGTATTATGATTAATTGGGGATACAATATCTAAAAGAGCGGGGCTGGTGGGGCAGCGCCGAGGCAGGAAATCAGACGATGATTTTCCTGAATAAAGAGAGTATATAGAGGTGTGGAATGAATCGATATATTATGAAAGGCGGAAATCCTCTCGTTGGTGATGTTACGATCAGTGGAGCGAAGAACGCAGCACTGGGTATTCTGGCGGCAGCCATTATGACAGATGAAGACGTTGTCATTGAAAATCTGCCGGATGTTCGTGATATTAACGTTATGCTGGAAGCGATTCAGCAGATTGGCGCAAAGGTGCTCCGTATCGACCGCCATACAGCGAAGATTAATGCGTCCACGATCAAGGAAGTATCTGTTGATGATGAGTTTATCCGTAAGATCCGTGCATCTTATTATTTTATTGGTGCACTTTTAGGTAAGTATAAGAGTGCCGATGTTCCGCTTCCTGGCGGATGCAACATAGGAAGCAGGCCGATCGATCAGCATTTAAAGGGATTCCGTGCCCTGGGTGCGAACATTGAGATTGAGCGCGGTGCAGTGGTGGCACATGCGATCGATCTGGTGGGAAGCCATATTTATCTGGATGTGGTTTCAGTTGGTGCGACGATCAACATCATGATGGCAGCAGCTTTGGCGGAAGGTCAGACCATTCTTGAGAATGCTGCGAAAGAGCCGCATGTGGTAGATGTGGCGAATTTCCTGAACAGTATGGGGGCCAACATCAAAGGTGCGGGTACTGATATTATCCGTATCCGCGGTGTAAGAAAGCTTCACGGAACGGAGTATTCGATTATTCCGGATCAGATTGAAGCAGGTACATTTATGTGCGGAGCGGCGATCACCCGTGGTGATATTACGGTTAAGAATGTGATTCCGAAACATCTGGAAGCAATCTCAGCAAAGCTGCTTGAAATCGGGTGTGAGGTGATTGAAGGCGACGATGAGGTACGTGTAGTAGGACGGCCAAGACAGCGTTCCACCAACATCAAAACATTACCATATCCGGGTTTTCCTACCGATATGCAGCCTCAGATGGCAGTTACCCTTGCGCTTGCTGATGGAACCAGCATGATCACGGAAAGTATTTTTGAGAACCGATTCAAATATGTAGATGAGCTGGCCCGTATGGGCGGCAGCATTAAAGTTGAGGGGAATGTTGCTGTCATCGACGGTGTAAAAGGTTTTACCGGAGCACAGGTTGAGTCACCGGATCTCCGTGCAGGTGCGGCGCTGGTGCTGGCAGGACTGGCCGCAGATGGATATACGATTGTAGATGAGATTGGTTATATTCTGCGCGGTTATGAGAAGTTCGATGAGAAACTCCAGTCTCTCGGCGCAGTGATCGAAGTGGTTGATACGGATAAAGAAGTACAGAAATTCAAACTAAAGATTGGCTGATGATGATTGAGAAAACTGTTCCGGTGGTGCAGATATGCAGGATCGGGACAGTTTTTTGCATGTGTCGGTATGTGAGGCGGGGGTTGGTGACTGTGCATCTGCATACCGGAACGATTGTAAAGAATTATTTATTTTTTGAAAAGAAAATGTCAGGTTTCGGACACAAACTGGACATGATTATGGATTATGATGGTATCAACAAAGAAAATAACAGTTCCTGAGTCGGGAGGACGGAGCTGTTACATTTATAAAATGTATAATTCCAAGGAGGATGTAGTATGAAAAAATGGAAACAAGGTTTATCTGTATTATTGGCAGCAGGGATAATGGCTTCTGCATTTGCAGGAACCGCAATGGCGGCAGAGGACCGAGAGAAAATTTCTTCTGTAAAATTAAATATTGAATCATCCATTGAAGCAGGAGATGACTCCAGTGACGTTACAGTTACCGCAAACAGCAATTATTATGACGTGACGGATGTAGATGTCATCAACGATGAGGGCAACTGGGTAAGCGGCGATCAGCCGAAGATTGAGATTACTCTGGAGGCAGATAGTGATTATTATTTTGGTTCTATGACTTCCAGTAAGGTTACGCTGACCGGCGATGATGCAGACTATGTTTCTTCCAAACGTCAGGACAGCAACTCGACGCTGATCATCACCGTGAAGCTGGAAGAGTTGGTCGGTGATCTGGAAGTGGAAGATGTGGCATGGGAGAATGATAATTCTACCACTGCATGCTGGGAAGAGGCAGAAGGAGCACAGAAGTATCAGGTAAAACTGTATCGCGGCAGCAGTTCCGTGGGAAGTACTGTAACGACTACAGACACAAGCTACAATTTCTACAGCAGTATTACCAGAGAAGGAGAATATTCTTTCAAGGTTCGTGCGTTAGATAAAAACAATGAAAAAGGCGAATGGGTTGAGTCTGACAGTATGTATGTAGATGAAGATATGTTGGATGACATTAAAGCCGGTTATTATTCCAGTGGAAGCAGCAGTTCCGGAACTTCTACAACGCCATCCGTTTCCGTGTCTGCAGGATGGGTATTGGATTCTGTGGGCTGGTGGTATCGTTTCACCGACGGCAGTTACCCGACGAACGGCTGGCTGCAGATTGGCGGTGTCTGGTACTGTTTTGATGCGGTTGGTTATATGAGAACCGGTTGGATTCAGGCGGGCAATGCATGGTATTACTGCGATACGGTAAGCGGCGGTATGCTGACCAACACATACACTCCGGATGGTTATTATGTAGATGCAAATGGTGTATGGATTCCGTAATAGATAGAAATTCCCCGGCAGGGTGATGGCTGCCGGGGAATTTCTTTATAATACTGCTTGACAGAATAAAGGCTTTCTGATAACATATTTCGAGTAAAGAACAACAGAAAAGTGCGTAATATCCCTTATTCAGAGTGATGGAGATACAAAGGATCTGTGAAGTCACGGCAACCCCGACGTCATCAGGACAGTCGGAAGGTGCCAACCTGAGCGAGAAATCGAGCAATAAGAGGATTTGATGTGCAAGTGATATCAAGTCCGCAGTATGAATTGCTACGGGCTTTTCTTTTGTTAGACATACTGAAAATCCGCTGTCGGCGGGTGTTCTGGTTTTGGTTAACCCCTTTTTTCAAATTTTTTAGGAGGATTACAAGTGGAGAAATTATTATTTACTTCTGAATCTGTAACGGAAGGACATCCGGATAAAATGTGTGATGCGATTTCTGACGCGATTCTGGACGCACTGATGGAAAAAGATCCGATGAGCCGTGTGGCATGTGAGACCTGCACGACTACCGGTCTGGTTATGGTTATGGGTGAGATTACTACTAATGCGTATGTAGATATTCAGAGTATCGTTCGCGAAACGGTTCGTGAGATTGGGTATGACCGCGCGAAATATGGCTTCGACTGTGATACCTGTGGCGTTATCGTTGCACTGGACGAGCAGTCTGCGGATATTGCGCTTGGTGTTGACAAGGCTCTGGAAGCAAAAGAGAATACAATGGATGATAGTGAACTGGATGCGATTGGTGCCGGTGATCAGGGTATGATGTTTGGTTTTGCATCCAATGAGACCGAAGAGTATATGCCATATCCGATCGCTCTGGCACACAAGCTGGCACTCCGTCTTACTCAGGTGCGTAAGGATGGCACGCTGCCGTATCTTCGTCCGGATGGAAAGACTCAGGTTACGGTCGAGTATAATGAGAACGGCAAACCGATTCGCCTGGATGCAGTGGTTTTGTCCACGCAGCATGATGAAAATGTAACGCAGGAGCAGATTCACAGGGACATCAAAAAGTATGTATTTGATGTGATTCTTCCGGCTGATATGGTTGATGAGAATACCAAATTTTTCATTAATCCGACAGGTCGCTTTGTAATTGGCGGACCTCATGGTGACAGTGGTCTGACTGGACGTAAAATTATCGTAGATACCTACGGCGGCTATGCTCGTCATGGCGGCGGTGCATTCTCTGGTAAAGACTGCACGAAGGTAGACCGTTCCGCAGCATATGCGGCACGTTATGTTGCGAAGAATATTGTTGCAGCAGGTCTGGCTGATAAATGTGAGATTCAGCTGTCTTATGCGATTGGTGTGGCACATCCGACCTCTATCATGGTTGACACTTTTGGAACCGGCAAGTTGAGCAATGAACAGTTGGTATCCGTTGTTCGTGAGAACTTCGATCTGAGACCGGCAGGCATTATCAAGATGTTGGATCTGCGCCGCCCGATTTACAAACAGACTGCGGCTTATGGACATTTTGGCAGAAATGATCTGGATCTCCCGTGGGAGAAACTGGATCGGGTAGATACGTTAAAGAAATATTTGTAATCGTACATTTGGTCTTTGAAAGACGAAACGGATACGGTTTTCAGGGCAGGCGTGAAACAGAGCCTGCCCTTTATCTTAAGATTTCATTCAGAAAAGCGACAATTAGGTGTAAGAGAAAAGAAACATTATATACATGAATTTCTGCTATTATTATCATCATAAGTTGACTTGTATATGGACGGAATAAGGAGGCAGAAAGATTATGACAAAACGAAGAGGCTTTGGTTGGCTGGCAGCAGCTTCCGTCACAGCCATATTGACGGCTGTGCTTATGGGAGCAGGATACAGTCAGGCGTGGGCACAGACAAATGATGGAACAGCAGCAGAAAGTGCCGATGGAGTGGAAACGCAGGAAGAAGTACAGACAGTGATTCCAGCACCGACGGAATTTGCTCACATTACTCGATGTGAGATTGAAAATTCCAACCGCATTGCAATCAGCGGTGAAATGCAGGGAACCTGGTCAGATCCGGCATTTTATGATGATTTCCTTTATCTGTTTGAGCTTCCGCCCTATGAGGACAGTTTGGATGGAAGAACCGATTACTGCGGTAAGATTCAAAAGGGAGATGCGCTGTCTTATGGACTTTCTCTGACACCGGCCAATAAGGAAGACCGTTTATATTCCAGGTTTGTGGTTGCGGTCTATGATGGAGAAAAATATACGCAAGTCAGCAACACGGCTTACGTGACCAATCCGGAGGCGGTTGCCAGACATACCGATGCGTACAATTCAGCTCAGACCAAGAAAGGACTTCTGATTGAAAATACGGAGAGCATGGTGGCAGATGCTTTTGAACTGGGCGTCAATCATGTTATTGTCAACATCCCGTTTCATCACATTTTAGGAGAAGGAATCGATTACGAATATGGCGGAAAGACGTATCATTTTGACAAGAATCTGATGGCAACTTATGACGATACGATTCGGCGGATGTCTGAAAAACATATGACTGTGACAGCGGTCATTTTGAATGGATGGAACGATGCGACGCCGGAACTGGTTTATCCGGGTGTAACGAAACAGCCGTCGAATGAAGTGTTCTATTATGGCTTTAATGCGGCTACGAAAGAAGGCTATGAGACGATTCGGGCGATTGCTTCTTTTCTGGCAGACCGCTACAGCAGCCTGACTTCTCCTTATGGAAAAGTGTCCAACTGGATCATTGGAAATGAAATCAACAACCAGCAGTGGAACTATATGGGAGCGATGAGTCTGGATGAATATTTAAAAGAATATGAGCGTGCATTCCGTGTATTTTATACTGCAATCAAGAGCACCAATCAGAATGACCGCTTGTTCTTTTCCACGGATTATAACTGGAATCATGAGGCAGATGGAAGTCTGAAATACAATGCAAAAGACGTTATTACCGGCTTTGCAGAACGCAGCGGCGCAGGTGGTCCGATGGACTGGGGACTGGCATATCATCCATATTCGATTCCGATGACAGAACCGGAATTCTGGGATGATGATGAGACCGGACTGGTTACTTATGATGTCAATTCGCCGGTGGTAAATTTAAAAAATTTAAATGTTTTGACGGATTATATGGAGCGGGCAAATATGCGCAGAGCAGATGGACAGGTGAGAAATATCATTCTTTCTGAGCAGGGATTCACTTCGAAAAGTGCTACGCGAGGAGACAACTATGATCTGCAGGCAGCAGCGATTGCCTATGCATATTACATTGCAGACAGCAACCCGCATATTGATGCGTTTATTATGAGCCGTCAGGTGGATGCTCCGGCAGAAACGAAGAGTTCGCTGAACTTTGGACTGTGGCGTTGCGATGAATCTCAGCCAAACGCCATCGAACCAACGATGCGCAAGAAATCCTGGTCTGTCTATAAAAATATTGATAACAAAAAGACTACGCTGGAGACAACAAAGTTTGCCAGAGAATTGCTGGGAATTCAGAAATGGAGTGATGTGATCCCGAATTTCCGATGGAAATCACAAGAGTAATGATGAATATCAGAGGATGCATGGCAACCAATAATCGCCTCGGAAGTTATTCTTCCGGGGCGATTATTGTTGCTGTCATGCGGTTGGGGAGACACACGATCACCTGACCGTTCATTTGAATCCGCCCCTGGTGGACACAGACTTTATCGGGACAGGATGCTTCGCTGATTCTTGCGGTACCGTTTTCAATAATCAGATGATTGGTGCCTCCGTGGACTCCGGTGATGATGACGTCGACATTGTCCTCTAAGTTATAGGTTGCGACAATGCGGCCGTCGACCTGAACTTCCAGCTGTGCGGCAGGTTTTTTGTGCAGATGATAGTTGAAGGAAAATCCCGCAGCGGCGATGCCAAGAACGAGAAATATCAGCAGCAGATCTTTATGATGAGGAGTTGTTTTGTTTGTCATACAAAGAAACCTCTTTCTAAATGGGAAATGGAATGGTATACTAAGGAATGTCTTGTTGGTTGTTTTTTGTAACTATATCAGAAAAGTAAGCAGGTGTCAAATTGCGTGGAGAGAGAAAAAATGGGAAAAGAAACATCAGGACATCATGGTCCGGTACCTAGATCTGCTGTGCGGAATCAGAAAGCCCGCACAACTGCAATGTATGGAATGTTAATTGCATTGGCATTTATTTTCAGTTATATTGAATCCATGTTTCCCATGCCGGTTCCGATACCGGGAGTGAAGCTGGGACTTGCTAATCTGGTCAATGTGGTTGGCTTATATACAATTGGGGCAGCAGGAACAGCGGCTGTTTCTCTGGTACGGATTGTTCTGGTTGGATTGACATTCAGCAACATGTTCAGTATGTTTTACAGCCTGGCGGGTGGTGCGCTCAGTTTAGCGGTGATGATTCTGGCGAGAAGAACCAGTGCGTTCAGCAAAGTGGGAGTCAGCATTCTGGGTGGAATTTTTCATAACATCGGTCAATTAACAGTGGCTGCTCTTGTGACGAAAACTGCCGGTGTATTTACGTATTTTCCTGTACTTTTGCTGGCGGGTGTCGTGACCGGTGCTGTGATCGGACTGTTGGGAGGAATGATAGTGAAACGGATTGCACCGGCAGTAGAATGATGATGAGAGGAATCATATGAAGAAGATAGAAAAAAAATTCCTGGCAGTTTTGCTTTTTGCGGTATTTCTGACCGGCATTTGTCTGACGGGCTGCGGTCAGTTGAGGCCACATTTAAAGGAATATAACAAACAGTATCTGGATTACTTCGACACCTTTTCCAGCATTACCATTTATGCGGAAAATGAGAAACAGTTTCAGGAATATGAAACGATCGTTCATAACAAATTAAAGCAGTATCATCAGTTGTTCGATATCTATGAAGAATATGACGGCATTGCAAATCTCTGCACGATAAATGCGGATGCAGGACTTGCGCATGTGACGGTGGAGTCGGAAATTCTTGAACTGCTGGAACGATCGGAAATGATGTATGATCTGACCGGAGGAAAAGTCAATCCGGCATTGGGAAGTGTGCTGCAGATCTGGCATAAATATCGCACAGAGGGGACACAGCGACCAGAAAAAGCTGAACTCCCTGATATGGAAATTTTGCAGGAGGCGGCGAAACATACGGATATTCATGACATTGAAATTGACAAGGAAAAACATACGGTTTATCTGCCGGATGAAGCAATGCAGCTGGATGCAGGAGCTGTTGCAAAGGGATATACGGCCCACAAAATCTGTGAAGATTTAAGAGCGGCAGGGGTGACTTCTGCGCTGATTAATCTTGGCGGAAATGTCCAGACAATCGGCACGAAACCGAATGGGAAGCCGTGGCGCGTCGGTGTTCAGAATCCGGATACGGGAAGTGAAATGTCGTATCTGCACGCGGTCAGATTACAGGACATGGCACTGGTTACCAGCGGAAGCTATCAGCGGTTTTATGAGGTGGATGGCAAAAGATATCATCATATTATAGACACGGATACTTTGATGCCTAAAGATACCTTTGCCGGCGTGACGATCCTTTGCGAGGATGGGATGATGGCAGATGCGCTTTCCACAGCGCTTTTCAATATGGAATTGGATGAAGGACAGAAGTTGATCGAATCCCTGGATGGGACGGAAGCAATCTGGGTATATCCGGATGGAGAAGAAGTGTGGAGCTTTGGATTTGAAAAATTTGTGGATGACTGAATCGGAAACATACAGAGCACATGGATTTTGGAAGAAAAATATGACAGCAAGGAGACGAAAAATGGAATACACAAGAAAAAAATCTCTGCGCAGCAGTCTGCTCCTGACGCTTACAGCGTTGATCTGGGGTGTGGCGTTTGTAGCGCAGAGTGAGGGAATGAACTATGTAGGCGGTTTTACCTTTATCGCTGCCCGTTATCTGATTGGCGGAGCGGTGTTGATCCCGTGCATCTTTTTATTAAGAAAATTAAATGCAGATCAATGGCAATGCCTGAATACGGAAGAACGGAAAAAAAAGAATCATACCGGAATCATTGGCGGTATTTGCTGCGGCGCTGCATTGCTGGTAGCGAGCAGTCTGCAGCAGTTTGGCATTTACTATACAACGGTGGGGAAAGCAGGATTTATCACAGCACTTTATATCGTCATTGTTCCCTTATTTGGCCTTTTCTTAAAGAAAAAAGTAGGGCTGAATATCTGGGTCAGTGTAGGCGTTGCGGCTATTGGTATGTATCTCCTTTGTATTACAGAAGGATTTTCCATCGGTAAAGGTGATTTTTTAGTACTTTTATGTGCAGTGGCATTTTCCTTCCATATTTTAATTATCGATTACTTTTCACCGAAAGCGGACGGAGTCCTGATTTCCTGCGTGCAGTTCTTTACTGCGGGAGTTATTGGAACGGTTTTGATGTTTCTTTATGAACAGCCGACGATCAGTGCAATTCTGTCGGCATGGGCACCGATTTTGTATGCCGGTGTGCTTTCCAGCGGTGTCGCTTATACCTTGCAGGTTGTTGCGCAGAAGGATATTGATCCGACCATTGCATCGTTGATCATGAGTCTGGAGTCGGTATTTTCTTTGCTTGCCGGATGGATTTTGCTTGGACAAAAGCTGTCAGCAAAAGAACTTTTTGGCTGTGTCCTGGTGTTTGCGGCGATTATTCTGGCACAGATTCCGGCTGAACGAAAACCGAAGAGGAATGCACGGAACGCAGGTCCTTTTCGGGAAAAAAATACAGGAGAATGAAATATGACAGGAAAATTATATGGGATCAGTGTAGGACCGGGTGACCCGGAGCTGCTGACTCTGAAAGCAGTTCGAACGATCAAAGCATGTGATGTAATCGTGGTTCCGGCGGAGAATTATCAGGAGAGTATTGCGTATAGAATTGCGTTGGCTGCCGTAGAGGAAATCAAAGAAAAGCAGACAGAAGGGGTTGCCATGCCCATGACGCGAGATCAGAAAATCTTAAAGGAACATCATCGCCGTGCGGCTGACAGGATTGAAGCATGGCTTGAGGAAGGGAAAATGGTCGGTTTTCTGACGCTTGGTGATGTGACCGTTTATTCTACCTATATTTATATCCACAAATTGGTCACTGCGGACGGATATCAGACGGAACTGGTCAGTGGTGTCCCGTCGTTCTGCGCGGCGGCAGCGAGATTGGGGATTGGACTGGCAGAGCAGAGGGAAGCTTTTCATGTGATTCCCGCATCTGATCGGATGGAAGCGGCTCTGAAGCTTTCCGGGACAAAAGTACTCATGAAGGCAGGAAAACAGATGGCGACGGTGAAACAGCAGTTGAAAGAATCCGGAGCAAAGGTATTCATGGTGGAAAATTGCGGCATGCCGCAGGAAAGAGTCTTTCATAGTGCAGAGGAGATTGACGAGAATGCGGGGTATTATTCTCTTCTCATCGTGAAAGAATGATGCCTGCATCTGGATTTCTGGAAATTATGGGAGGAAAAACATGAGAAAAATGAATGCGCGAAAGCTGGCACTGACAGCTATGTTTGCATGCCTTGCATTTGTATTGAATACATTTGTTTATTTCCCGTCCATGGCACCATTTCAGCATTTTGTAGATGTGCTCGCGGCAGCATTGCTCGGTCCGTGGTATGGGTGCGCGGCAGCGCTTTTATGTGGAATTCTACGCATGATGCTGTCCGGCCGCACGATACAGGCAATTGCCGGAGCTGTCTTTGGACCAATTCTGGGCGGACTGCTGTATCGCAAATTTCATCATATCTGGGCTGTGGTATTCGGTGAAATTGTGGGAACCGGTATTGTGGGCGCGCTTGTGGCGTATCCGCTGATGAGAGTCTTTTACGGACTGGATATACAGGTGTGGTATTATTATGTTCCGTTTTATATGCCATCGGCAATTGTCGGCGCTGGACTGGGGGCTGCTGCATGGATCATGATGAAGAAAATGGGTGTGTGGAAATGGATGGTGGATCAGATTCATGAATAACATGGATGATAAATTGTACAGTGTTTTGGAATCTGTGAGGGAACTGCAGCCACTGGTGGAATGCATCACCAATTTTGTGACGGTGAATGATTGTGCCAATATCCTCTTGGCGGCAGGTGCATCCCCGACGATGTCTCATGATGTGAGGGAAGTAGAAGAAAGTGTGGCTGCGGTCCGTGCTCTGGTGTGCAATCTGGGGGCGGTAGACCGGGTAGAGTCCATGATCCTGGCAGGGAAAAAGGCAAATGAATTGTGTACACCGGTAGTGTTTGATCCGGTTGGAGCTGGAGCAACGACCCTGCGGAGAGAGAGTTCTGCAAGGCTTTTAAAAGAAGTAAAATTTGCTGCAATTCGGGGAAATGCTTCAGAGATTCGTGCGCTGGCACAAGGGTGGCGCATGGGGCATCAGAGCCTGGAAGACAAAGCAGATCTTTCAGATGAAGAACACCGAAATTGTACAAAATATGGAAGCGGTGTGGATGTCGGTCAGATGGACGTGATTACGGAGGAAAATCTTTCTCAGTCTGTGAAACTGGTACAGCAATTGGCGAAAGAAACTGGTGCAGTCATCGCAGTGTCAGGCGTGATCGATGTGATTTCTGACGGAAGTCAGACGATGGTGCTGCGAAACGGCTGCTCGATGATGAGCCGGATCACGGGAAGCGGATGTATGTTGACTACACTGATTGGAGCATTTTGCGGGGCAGTGCGGGCGTATGATACGACGCAGTATGGAAATTCCCATCAGACAAAATCAGGTGTTCCAGGTTGTGGATCGGACCGTTTCTTCCACGCAGTCTGTGCAGCGATGTCAGTCATGGGCATTTGTGGTGAGTTGGCAGACGAACGCCGATTGAGAAATGGAACTGGAAACGCGACCTTCCGCATTGACTTAATCGATGCTGTATTTAATTTGAATCAAGAACAATTTAAGGAGAAAATTCGATATGAAATATACAAAGGATGAGATTCGAAAAGCCATGCTGCTTTATGCGGTAACCGATCGTTCCTGGCTGAAAGAAAAAGAAACGTTGGCTGAAGTGTTGGATTCTGTACTGGAAAACGGGGCGACGTTGGTTCAAATTCGTGAAAAAGATCTTTCTGATGAAGAGATTGAGGCAGAAGCGAAAATAATAAAGGAAGTTTGTGCCCGTCATCACGTTCCGATGATCATTAACGACAGCGTGGAAATTGCTGTGCGCTGTGATGCAGATGGTGTGCATGTAGGACAGTCTGATATTAAGGGAAGAGATATCCGTGCCATGATCGGTCCGGATAAGATTCTGGGAATGACCGCGCGCAGCGTGGAAGAGGCTCAGGCTGCAGAAAAAGCCGGGGCTGATTACATCGGCACAGGTGCCGTATTTGGAAGCACGACCAAGAAAAATGCTAAATATATGACTCCGGAACGACTGCGGGAAATTACCGCATCGGTTCGGATTCCGGTTGTTGCAATCGGTGGAATCTGTCTGCAGAATATTGACAAACTTGCCGGAAGCGGCATCGACGGAGTTGCTGTAGTGTCCGGAATTTTTGCGGAAGAGCAGCCGGGGGAGGCGGCAAAAATGCTGTTGGAAAAGGCGAAAAAGGTGGTCTTAAAGTGAGAAATTGTCGGACAAGAAAATGAAGAGTAAGTAAGAGGGGGATTTTAACGATGAAGCTTTGTCCAAATTGTTTCAGAAAAATCGAAAATCATCAAGTTTGTCCTGATTGTGGATTTAAAATTTATAAGTATCAAAAGGCATCCCATCATCTTTCTCCGAATACGATTCTGAATGGAAAATATCTATTGGGTCGTGTAATTGGAGAAGGCGGTTTTGGAATTACATATGTTGGGCTCGATTTGAATCTTCGGCTAAAGGTTGCAATTAAGGAGTATTTTCCGCGTTCGATTTCATTAAGGAATGAAGCAGAACAAACCATTATGCCATTTACGAACAATGAATGTGAAGACTATCAAAAAGGATTTCATAAATTTTTGGACGAAGCTCGGCGATTGGCACAGTTTTTTGATTTACCAAATGTGGCAAGAGTAAAGGATTTTTTTCAGGAAAAGAATACAGCGTATATCGTTATGGAATATATAGAAGGACAGTCCTTAAAAGAATTGGTAGAAGAAAAGGGCAGATTGCCAATGAATGAGGTACTTACTGTTCTTAATCCGATACTAGATTCTTTGCAGATCATTCACAAAAGTGGGCTTTTACATCGGGATATCAGTCCCCGAAATATCATGATTGATAAAAATGGACAGGCAAAATTGATTGATTTTGGTGCAGCAAGAGCGTTTAATTTTCAAAATAAACAGTCAAATACGGTGCTTGTCAGCAATGGATTTGCGCCGCCGGAGCAATATTCGTCTCATGGAATGCAGGGACCGTGGACTGATGTATATGGCATATCTGCGACAGTTTACTATGCTATTACTGGAAAGCAGCTTTTAAATGCCTACGAGAGAATGAATGGTGGAGTGACTTATAAGCCGTCTGAATTAGGAATCCGAATCTCTCCGGATCAGGAGAAAACTTTGATGAAAGGGTTGGAAGTGTCGATTTCAAGACGGATTTCTGATATCTATGAGTTAAAGGACGGATTAAATGAATCAAATTGTGCAGAAACCAGGTTTGTACCAAAATCGACAAAACGCACAAATATAAATTTACAGAAAACAGTTGGTGGAAAGAACGGTACGGTATGGGAAATTCCAAATAATCAACTTAATCAATTTAATCAAAAGGAAAAGAGAATTTCTTCTCCTAAGACACACATAATCATTATTTCCTGCATTGGTATTTTGCTTGCAGTGATATCTATTTTTACGGTATTCCGTGTAGCAGAAAAATCAACATATACTGGCAGCGGAAATACAGATAACGAAAGTGAAACGAATAGGGTAGTCTATGGAAAAAATGTGTTATTTAATGGTACAATCTGCTTGTTTGGCATCTCTTATAAGTTAGATGAATGTACGGTTCAGGATTTTTTATCCCATGGATGGTGTGCAGTGGATGGTCAAATGCCGAATTGGGAAGAGGAAGATTCAGGTGTAGCGTTGTATTACAAAACATTTACGGAGGCCGCAGATATCACACTGTGGAGTGATGGAGTATCAGAACCAATCAATACGATCATGGTGGATGTAGAAAGTCTTAAAGGTGATGTTACGAAAGGCTATCCATTTGCGTTTCAGGATGGAGTTATGGCTGACAGTACGATGAACCCAGAAGCGTTTATAGAATTGTTTGGTATGCCGGATTCGCAGGAGAGTTATGAAGATATGAATAGTATTACTTTGGGTTATGTGGGAAATATTGGAAATTATGATTCGTATTGTGTCATAAGTTTTGATGCTGATACAAGGCATTTAGAATCCATTTGGTATTTTATAGAAATGGAGTAACGGAAAGAGCGAATAGATGGAGAAATTGGAAACATGTATTTTTGTCCGAATTGCTTGAAAGAAATCAAAGAGCAGCCTAAATGTCCATTTTGTGGGTATGAAATTTATAAATATCAGTCATCACCTCGCCATCTTCCGCTAAATACGATTCTCAATGGAAAATATTTAATTGGTCGCGTGATTGGAGAAGGTGGTTTTGGAATCACATATTATTATGTGATCACAGGGAAATCGATTCCAAATGCTTATGAGAGAATGAATGGTTCGGTATTTCAAAAACCGTCAAAATTAGGAGTTCGAATATCTCCAAGGCAGGAACAGGCGCTCATCAAAGGACTTGAGTTGTCTGTTCATAAACGGATTCAGAATATTGCTGAATTAAAGAAAAGTTTAGGTTTCGTTTCTGATTCGAATCATCATCCAAGGGCTGTGCATTTAGTAGGTGGAAACCCTACCCGAAAAGGTGAAGTCGCACTATCGGTAGCGAGTCTTGGGTCGGAATGGGTAATAGTTGTCGGCTAAGCGTAGACGGCAAGGTAGTAGGGAGAACGATTGAGTGCCGAAATGGGTGAAATCAGATGGCTGACACTCTAATAATAGTGGAAAGCAACATGCAATATCTCGAAGATGACGAGAGATATTACACATCTGCGACGTCGTAGAGCCAGTTATGCTACACAAGGATGCATAGTTAACTGGGGAAAACCCATTTCTTCCAAATGTATGGTAGTTATGACAAGGAAACAAGAAGGAATGATGAGATATGGGCAGTCGGACAGCCGAATAGTGTGCGACTTGTAAGTCGTTATTTAAATTGTGATTTATTTACTACTACTTCCATTTCGTAGTATTTCTACCGCATAGTGCCCAGTAAGTAATGAATGGTACGGAGCAGCGGGACATCATGGCTAGTTGCTTCGCCCTGTGGACCATAACCTTCATGGAATTCCCCGTATTTTTTGTACTTTGTACGGATATGATTGGAAATGCTCCATATGCGTCGCTCGCCAATGATGCTTATGTCAAAACCATGGTCTTCAAGAATCTTTCTGGGAGATTCACCAGCCTTGTATGCGGTTATGAAGAGTTCCTTGAACTCTTTGGTGAGTGTGATCCTTGTCTCAGTAACACTGTAGATGTAAGGTTTTTAACGAAGTAACTGTTGTTGTTCCTCTGTGAATAGTTTTCTGCTCATGAAAATCCTCCATTTCTGTGATTAGAATATCACATCCTGAAGGGAGTGTTCAAGAAAAAGGGTTCGCATTGGAACAGTGTTCAAGAACAGGGGCATGTCTTGTGTGAGTGTTTGAAAAACGGGTACTACACTAATTCGTGTGTCCACTGTTATGGGTACATTATAGAGTCAAAGGTGATTCATGTTTTGGAAAATTGGAGAGAATAAGTATGAATAAAGTTGTAAGATTTTTGGTGGTATCAGTGGTTGTTTCTATGTTGCTCTCTGGCTGTAATTTTCTTTCGGAAATAGAAACAGTAAAAGAACAATTGGATTTTGATTATTCATTTTCTGGTATCTATCATCTGTTGATGAATAGAAACGACGAGCAGAAAAAAGATACGATAACAGAGGAATATGAGACGGAAAATCAGAATCAGAAAAGAAAAGAAGAAACTGTGGATGATAAAGAAACGGATAACCATGTAAAAGTAAAAGGTATTATTATTGATAACACAACAGAATATGCAGAACGCTGGGAAAGCTATATGCAGACATACCAGAATGACAAGGTAACATGTTCCATTATATCAAATGGAATTCATTTTTCAGATGAGGTAGAAACGAGAGTAGATGGAGAAAAAGTCCTGCTGCAGGAAGCAGAATTATCTTATGATATTGAAAAGCTTGGGGATATTAATGATATTTTAGATTTGCTTATAGGAAATGAGATAGAATTCGAAGGTCGCCTTGTATTAAGAAACGATACTGTGGAACTTATTGGGCCGGTCGCATGGAAAGGCGGACAAAAATACACCTATCATCCTAATGGTCCTTATTGTTTTATTATCGAGTCTTATACGCTTAATGCTGAAAAAACAAAGGAAATCAACGCACAGAAAGAAATAATCGCTAAAAATAAAGGTATTTACAGGTATTATAAATATTATGATATAGACGGAAATGGGACAAAAGAACTTCTTTTTAAAAATGATAATATTGATTTGTTTATTAATGAAATTTTTGCATTTGATGGCAGTAAAATGGTCAATTTATTTTCCAATGCTAATTCATTAGCGTTATATCAAAATGGAATAATAGCGGTCTTTTCCGGTGATGCAGATTATTATGTAATTGACTATAACGGATATTCTTTGGTAAGGGCCTCTGAGCGTTTTGGTTCTTCGGAAGAAGTAGGGAGACTAACCAGTATGGATTATGAATTGATAATTGACGATTGGAAAAATGTATCGGATAATTCAACAACTATGAGTCAGCCTGAACTGAAAACGGTACAGGTTACAGATATTTTCAGCGATTCCATATGGGACGATTTTTCTAAGAAAGCACTTTGCTATCATATTCCTCAGATATTATTGGATGGAGAACCTCTGGAATCAGAGAACGCAAGAATCTACAATTGTTTATATGATGTTTTAAAAAGAGAGGTTTATGATACAAAAAGGGGAACAAAATATAATCCGGAATTAGCTGATATGGCGTATTCCTGGGGACAGAAAGATGAAGCGGTTTCTGTTATTGTAGAAACCAATCAGTTGAACTATGCGTGGACAGAATATTATGTTTACAATATTTCAGCTGTTACGGGTGAGGAACTTTCTGCTTATGAATTACTGCGTATTTATGATATTTCAGAAGAAGAATTTTATACACAGGTCAAGTCTGCATTAAATGCATATTGGGATGTGCGCAGACAAGATGTGATTTCTTTTGTTGGGGAGGATGAGTTTCATTCACTGGTTGAGCGTACTGTGGCAGATGAAAGTATTAAAAAGGCAATTCCCTATGTAGGAACAGATGGAGAACTATGTATGGTAGCGGCGATTTTCTCTCCTGCAGGAGCGGATTATTATTTGCATTTATTGAAAATGAGCGGAAAAGAGATTGAAGGAGGCGTTTCGTCATGTCCAGTAAATCATGTGTTTGAAAATCTGGAAACAGAAGCAGAATCCACGGCGCCTTTTTATAAAACAGGCACCATCGAAGAATCGGATTTGCTGGGAGATTGGATGATTGATGAAACATATACAATGAGTTATAACAATACAGGTCTGAGACAGATTTTTGGTTCATCTTACAATTATGGCAATGGTATGAAGTTTGATATAGGAAATTATTTTGATTATTATATTGCGGCTGGTGAAGGAGGAAAAGGGTCTTACCAGTTGTCGGGCTTTGAGCTTCAGTTAGATATCATTACATATGAAGAAGAAAAACAGGTGAAGTTCAAGATGGATGTAACAAATAATGATGGAGTGACCCGATTGTTGATGGATGAGGGGGAATATTGCATCTTTTGGGTGAAGAAATGATTTGACTGCTAAAATCTTCATAAGGTAGTGTAAATAAATTTGTGTCTTTGGTAAGAAATGGCTTCTTTTTGGTAAGAATTGCGATATATAAACCTGAATTATTTGCGCCCAGCCAAGGGCTGTGTATTTAGTAGCTAGAAATCCTACCCGAAAAGGTGAAGTCGTACTATCGGTAGCGAGTCTTGGGATTATCACTATTATGGTAGCACAGATAACTACAGGTTCGTGAAACGGTTTAGAGATGTTGTCATTAAACGATTATTTTTTTGGCTGAATAAGATGAGTCAGAGGCGGAGTTACAACTGGGACAGTTCTAATGAGCTGATTAAAGCGTGTCCGATTGCTATGCCAAAGATTTATGTTAATATTTATTCTTGATAAATAGGGGATAAGTTTTGTCAAGAGCCAGATGCAGGAAATTTGCACGTCCGGATTTCTGTGAGGGGTATGTCTCGCAAGGGGCATATCTACTCGACCACGGAACAACAGCATCAACTGCTGTAATCCGCATAGTAACTGTAGATTCTGCATTAGTAGATGTGCAAGGAAAGTCGTGATATTGTGGTATGGGCTTTAGCCTATTGAGGGCATTGGAGTTTTTCACGAAAACAGGCATCCAAAAGTAAACCATCGCCCCACACTCGGAAATTTACGTGCAACAGCACGTTCCAACATTCAGAGAGCGGGGCGATAAGTCTATAATAAATTATTTCTGATTTTTATTCACCTGCTGCATCATCATAGCGCGAACTTTTAACGGCAGACCAAACAGGGTAATGAAGCCGTCAGCATCATGATGATCATACAGCTCGCCGGTAGTGAAGGAAGCCAGTTCCTCGCTGTACAGGGAATATGGAGAAGTGGTGCCGGCCTTGATGATGTTGCCTTTATAAAGTTTGAACTTCACTTCACCGGTTACAACCTTCTGAGTGCTCTGTACAAATGCCTGAACAGCCTCGCGCAGAGGTGTGAACCACTTGCCTTCATATACAATCTGAGCCATCTTGTTGCCCATATCTTTTTTCACTTCCATCGTAGCGCGGTCGAGCACCAGTTCTTCCAGCTGCTTGTGAGCTTCCATCAGAATGGTTCCGCCAGGGGTCTCATAAACGCCGCGGGATTTCATGCCAACAACACGGTTCTCAACGATATCAACAATACCGATACCATGCTTGCCGCCCAGCTCATTCAGCTTGCGGATGATATCAGAAACCTTCATTTCCTCACCATTGATACTGGTCGGAACTCCTTCCTTGAAAGTCATGGTTACAAACTCACCCTCGTCCGGGGCATGCTCCGGGGTAACGCTAAGAACCAACATGTGGTCATAATTTGGCATCAATGCCGGGTTCTCCAGCTCCAGACCTTCATGGCTGATGTGCCATAAGTTACGGTCACGGCTGTAGCTGGAATCCTGAGAGAACGGCAGGTCAATGCCATGTGCCTTGCAGTATTCAATCTCATCTTCACGGGACTGCATGGTCCATACATCTGTCATACGCCACGGAGCGATCACTTTGATGTCCGGAGCCAGGGCTTTGATACCCAGCTCAAAACGGATCTGGTCATTCCCCTTACCGGTAGCACCGTGACAGATAGCAACAGCGCCTTCTTTGCGGGCAATCTCAACCAGACGTTTTGCGATGACCGGACGTGCCATAGAAGTACCTAACAGGTATTTGTTCTCATAAACAGCGCCGGCCTGTACGCATGGCATGATGAAATCTTCACAAAATTCATCAACAACATCTTCAATATATAATTTAGAAGCACCGGACAGTTTGGCTCTTTCGTCAAGACCGTCCAGCTCGCTGCCCTGACCACAGTCGATGCAGCAGCAGATAACATCATAATTAAAATTCTCTTTCAGCCACGGAATGATAGCGGTAGTATCAAGACCGCCGGAATAAGCTAAAACAACTTTCTCTTTCATAGTATCATAATCCTCCTCATGCAGGTCATTTACGTTCAAATAACGGACTTCATAAATATACAACAATTCCATAGAAAACGCAAGGGGAAAATTCATTTTTTTTCAAAATCTATTGCATATTATACATAAATAATGTATAATTATGAAATCCTGAGAGTCGAGAAACATTTTTGGGGAAAAGAAGGAAAATATTTGAAAAAAGACTTTCTTTTTGGCTCTGGTATCATTATAATGGGAAATTGAACTGCAAAAACGAGAGTGCGTTCCTAAATAGTTGAAACATGATAACCATTCTGTACGGTAAAGGTGCGGAACTGTTATGAAAATGTATGTTTATGAGAGGATATAATTATGATTAAAGTTGGAATCATTGGCTCCACCGGATATGCAGGAGCAGAACTGGTACGTCTGCTGCTGCAGAGAGAAGATTGTGAAATCGTATGGTACGGTTCCAGAAGTTATGTAGGCGAAGATTTCGCTTCTATTTATAGAAATGTTGCACATTGTGTTGATGAACCGTGCAAAGATGACGATATGGAAAAGCTGTCAGAGATTGCAGATGTGATTTTTACCGCAACTCCGCAGGGGTTCTGTGCATCAAAGATCGACGAGGAAATTTTGTCAAAGACAAAAGTGATTGATTTAAGCGCAGATTTTCGTATTAAAGATGTAGAAGTTTATGAACAATGGTATAAGATCAAACATGCATCGCCGCAGTTTATTGAAGAAGCAGTTTACGGACTTCCGGAGATCAATCGTGAGAAAGTGAAGAATGCCCGCCTGATTGCCAATCCGGGATGCTATCCGACCTGCTCTTTTTTAAGCATTTATCCAATGGCAAAAGAAGGATTGATTGATGTGAATACGATCATCATCGATGCAAAATCCGGTACTTCTGGTGCAGGCAGAAGTTCAAAAACTGCCAATTTGTACTGTGAAGTGAACGAAAGCATCAAAGCATACGGTGTTGCAAGCCATCGTCACACCCCGGAGATTGAAGAACAGATTGGTTATGCTGCAGGCACGAAACCAGTGATCAGTTTCACACCTCATCTGGTTCCGATGAACCGTGGAATTCTGGTTACTGCATATGCAACTTTGACAAGACCGGTTACAACTGAGGAGGTCAAAGCGATTTACGATAAATATTATGCAAATGAGTATTTTGTACGTGTCCTGGAACCGGGTATGGCACCGGAGACCCGCTGGGTAGAAGGCAGCAATTTTGCAGATGTTTCGTTTAAAATTGATCCGCGCACCAACCGTATCGTGATGATGGGAGCGATCGACAACATGGTGAAAGGTGCCGCAGGTCAGGCAATGCAGAACATGAACCTGATGTTTGGTCTGCCGGAGAACACCGGACTGAAACAGATTCCGGTATTCCCGTAATTTAGGAGAGATGACATATGGGCGGAACAATGAAAATTATCGTCCGTGAAATGACGATGGACGACTATGACCAGGTATACAAACTCTGGATGACGATTCAGGGTTTTGGAATCCGCTCCATTGATGATTCCCGGGAGGGAGTGGAGCGGTTTTTACGGCGGAATCCTACCACCAGCGTGGTAGCAGTCCAGAACGGCCGCATTGTCGGCTCCATTCTCTGTGGTCATGACGGCCGCACCGGTTATTTTTATCATGTCTGTGTGGCAAAGGATTATCGTCAGCACGGCGTCGGTCACCGGATGGCACATTTTGCTATGAGAGCGCTGCAGGCAGAAGGAATCAACAAAGCCAGCCTGATCGCATTTAAAAGCAACGATCTTGGCAACGGTTTTTGGCGCAATGTAGGGTGGAATGAGCGCACAGATGTGAATTTTTATGATTTTGTTTTAAATGAAGACAATATTACCAGGTTTAATCAATAGAAGAAACGGAGGATATGAGTATGAAGATCATCGAAGGCGGTGTAACCGCAGCAAAAGGATTTCAGACCGCTTCCACAGCAGCCGGAATCAAATATAAAGACCGTAAAGACATGGCAATGATCTACAGCGAACAGCCATGCAAAGCAGCCGGTACTTTTACCACCAATATTGTAAAAGCAGCTCCGGTCAAATGGGATCAGCAGCTGGTAAGAGAATCCGCGTTTGTGCAGGCAGTTGTGATCAATGCAGGAATTGCAAATGCCTGCACAGGTGCAGAAGGAATGGGTTATTGCAAAGCAACTGCAGACGCAGCAGCAGGAGTATTGCATATACCGGCAGAAGCTGTTTTGGTTGCATCGACCGGGGTGATTGGAAAGCAGCTTCCGATGGATAAAATTACTGCAGGAATCCAGGTGATGGCTCCGGAGCTGGATGGAAGTCTGGAAAGCGGAACGGCAGCTTCCAAAGCCATCATGACCACAGATACGAAGAATAAAGAGGTTGCTGTACAGTTTGAAGTGGATGGAAAGATCGTTACCGTAGGTGGTATGTGCAAAGGTTCCGGTATGATTCATCCAAACATGTGTACCATGCTTTCTTTTGTAACTACTGATTTGGCAATCTCCAAAGAACTTCTGCAGGAAGCGCTGAGTGAGGATATCAAAGATACCTACAATATGATTTCTGTTGACGGAGATACATCTACCAACGACACGGTTCTTCTGATGGCAAACGGTATGGCAGAAAACGCTGAGATTACTGAGAAAAATGCAGATTATGAAGCATTCTGCAAGGCTCTGAATTATGTAAATGAGACTTTGGCAAAGAAAATGGCAGGAGATGGCGAAGGCTGTACGGCGCTGTTTGAGGTAAAGGTGATCGGTGCTGAGACAAAAGCACAGGCAGTGACCCTTTCCAAGTCTATCATTACTTCCAGTCTGACCAAAGCAGCAATCTTTGGGCACGATGCAAACTGGGGGCGCATTCTTTGCGCAATGGGTTACTCCGGTGCACAGTTTGATCCGGAAAAGGTTGATCTGTTCTTTGAAAGTGCTGCAGGAAAAATGCAGATCATTCAGGACGGTGTGGCATTGAATTTTTGTGAAGAACTGGCTACCAGGATTCTTTCTGAGCCGGAAGTTACCGCGATTGCAGACATCAAAATGGGTCAGGCATCTGCAACTGCATGGGGCTGTGATCTGACTTTCGATTATGTCAAGATCAATGCGGATTATCGTTCCTGATCGATCAATGCGGACGATCGTTCTGGATTGAACAGTGGGGATGATGGTTCCTGATGGAATGCAGATGGAGGAGAAAACGATTATGAATATTGAAATCAATGAAATGCAGAAAGCAGAAGTGCTCATTGAGGCACTTCCATATATCCAGCGTTTTAACCGTAAGATTGTGGTTGTTAAATACGGCGGCAGCGCAATGGTGGATGAAAATTTAAAATATCAGGTCATTCAGGATGTGGTACTGTTGAAACTGGTTGGTTTCAAACCGATCATTGTACATGGCGGCGGCAAAGAAATCAGCAGATGGGTCAACAAAGTCGGCATGGAGCCGAAGTTCATCAACGGGCTTCGTGTGACGGATGAAGCTACCATGGAAATTGCGGAAATGGTGTTAAATAAAGTAAATAAAAGTCTGGTTCAGCTTGTGCATGAACTTGGTGTCAAAGCCGTCGGGATCAGCGGCAAAGACGGCATGATGTTAAAATGCCAGAAGAAATATTCAGGCGGTGAGGATATCGGTTTTGTAGGAGAGATCACTGAGGTAAATCCAAAAGTGATTTATGATTTGCTGGAAAAAGATTTCCTCCCGATCATCTGTCCGATCGGTTTTGACGAGCAGTTCCAGAGCTACAACATCAACGCAGACGATGCGGCATGTGCCATTGCACGTGCAGTCAAGGCAGAAAAACTGGCATTTTTGACGGATGTAGAAGGTGTTTATCGCGATTTCAATGATAAAAGCAGTCTGATTTCCGAGATGACGGTTGACGAAGCACAGGATTTCGTAAGCGGCGGCGGTCTGGGCGGCGGCATGCTTCCGAAAATGCAGAACTGCATTGATGCGATCAACAACGGTGTATCCAGGGTACATATTTTAGACGGTCGGATTCCGCACTCCTTGCTTCTTGAAATCTTTACCAATCGCGGAATCGGAACCGCGATCCGCAGAGAGGGAGAAGAACCGTTCTATTATGTGCAAGAGAACAAATAAAAAGAGCAGGAAAGAGGCTAATTATGGAAAAGCAGCAGTATATTGATCGCGCTGAGCACGTTTTATATAAAACATACAATCGTTTTCCGGTGGTTTTTGACCATGGAAAAGGGGTAAAACTTTATGATACCGATGGTCAGGAGTATCTGGATTTCGGTGCCGGCATTGCTGTTATGGCACTGGGCTATGACTATCCTGGATTTAATGATGCGGTAAAAGCACAGGTGGATAAGCTGTATCACATTTCCAACCTGTTTTACAATGAGCCGGCAATTCTGGCTGGGGAACGGCTTCTGGCAGCTTCCGGCATGGATAAAGTGTTCTTTACAAACAGCGGAACTGAGGCAATCGAAGGTGCCTTAAAAATTGCAAAACGCTATGCTTTTGATAAAGGAATGGCACCGGACTATGAAATCATTGCCATGAAACATTCCTTCCATGGCAGAAGTCTGGGTGCCCTGTCTGTGACCGGCAATGACCATTATCAGGAACCGTTTGCACCATTGATTCCGAATATCAAATTTGCAGAATTCAACAATTTGGACAGTGTAAAAGAACTGTTCAATGATAAGACGGCAGCAGTCCTGATGGAAACCATTCAGGGAGAAGGCGGCATTTATCCGGCAACGGAAGAATTTATCAAAGGTGTTCGTGCTCTTTGTGATGAACACGACGCATTGCTGATGCTGGATGAGATTCAGTGCGGTATGGGACGAAGCGGTGATATGTTTGCATGGCAGGGATATGGCGTTAAGCCGGATGTCATGACGGCTGCAAAAGCCCTGGGCAACGGCGTACCGATCGGTGCATTTCTGGCAAGCGGCAAGGCTGCATATGCAATGGTACCGGGTGACCACGGCACTACTTACGGCGGCAATCCGTTGGTATGCGCGGCAGCAGCAAAAGTTTTGGAAATTTTTGATGAGCAGGACATCGTAAGTCATGTGTGTGAAATCGGTGCATACTTGTGGGAAAAACTGGAAGAAGTAAAAGAAAAATACGATGTGGTGACGGCTCATCGCGGAAAAGGTTTGATTCAGGGACTTGAATTTACCTGCCCGGCAGGACCGATCGTATCGAATGCGCTTCTGGAACAGAAGATGGTGCTGATTAGTGCAGGTGCGAAGATCATCCGCTTTGTTCCGCCGTTAGTGATTGAAAAAACGGACGTAGATGAAATGATAAAACGTCTGAAAGCAGCGATTGAAGCAGCTGCTGCGAAATAAGTGAAAGAAAAACCCCTTCCGTTTGCCGGAGGGGGTTCTTGCACGCTATGTAAATGCTTATTCGCTCAGTTCGGAAGTGCAGTGCGGGCAGCGGGTTGCATCGATTGCAATCTTGGATTTGCAGTACGGGCAGACTTTTTCCTTGACAGGAGCCGGTGCCTCTTCTTTTTTATGCAGGTTGTTCAGGAAACGGATGATCATAAATACAACGAATGCCATGATGACAAAGTTGATCACCTCAGTGATGAACTGACCATAAGCGATGACGGAGGTCACTTCTTTTGCTTCAGCTAATGTCTGATAAGTCTCGCCATTCAAAGCAACGAACATGTTGCTGAAATCAATCTTGCCGGTAAAAACGCTCAGGGCAGGCATAACGACGTTATCAACCAGAGATTTCACCAGACTGTTGAATGCGCCGCCGATGATTACGCCGACTGCCAGATCGATCATGTTGCCTTTCAGTGCGAAATCTTTGAATTCTTTTAAAATTTTCTTCATGATATCACTCCTTTCTTTGATGTAGATGATGAGGCGGAATTGGAAAACATGGTTGCATTACAAATTCCGACATTGTCTAGAGTATAGATGAAAAGATGTTATTTTGTCAATATTTAGCACACCATTGGCTTTTCAAAATGAAAAGTGTGTGATAAACTGTAGGGACAGTGGATTATAATGGACAGCAATAAAGAGGTGAGATTGATTATGATAGAAAAACAGATTCTGGGCGAGTGGGTGAATACGCTTGCATCTAAGAACCCTGTGCCGGGCGGCGGCGGTGCGTCTGCACTTGGCGGAGCGCTGGCAGCGGCGCTGGGACAGATGGTAGCGAACCTGACTGTGGGGAAGAAACGTTATGCCGATGTGGAAGAGGAAATGCAGCAGAGTTTGCTTTCTTTAAGCCGTTTACAGGAGGAACTGCTGGAACTGGCAGATCAGGATGCACAAGTATTTGCACCTCTGGCAGCTGCGTACAGTATGCCGACCGGAACAGCAGAAGAAAAAGCGGAGAAAGACCGCGTTATGGAAGAACGTCTTCTGGCAGCGTCCCTGGTTCCGATTCGTATTATGGAAAAGGCAGCTGAGGTGCTGGATATTGTTGATATTCTGGAACAGAAAGGCAGCAAAATGGCAGTATCAGATGCTGGGGTGGCGGCTCAGTTTGCCAGAAGTGCGCTGACCGGGGCTGTCATGAATGTTTATATTAATACCAGATCCATGAAGAATCGGGAACTGGCAGATAAGCTGAACGCGAAATCGGACAAACTGCTTGTGGATGGGATGAAACTGGCAGATGAAATCTATAACCGTGTTTTGAAGAAGCTGACGGGAGGACAAGCATGATCGTATTAAAAGGAGCAGAGGTTTCTGCAGCAATAAAAAATCAGGTGGCAGAGACGCTGAAAGATTTGGATGGATTTGTTCCGAAGCTGGCAATCATTCGTGTGGGAGAGCGCCCGGATGATATGTCTTATGAGCGCGGAGCTGTCAAAAAAATGGAAAATTTTGGAATGCTTGTGCAGTCTTATGTATATCCGGCAGATATCAGTGATGCAGCATTTAAGGCAGAATTTGCCCGGATTAACGAAGACCCGGATGTGACAGGAATTTTGCTTCTGCGTCCGCTTCCGAAGCAGATCTGCGAGAAAGATATTGAGCAGATGATTGATCCGAAGAAAGATCTGGATGGTATTTCACCGGTAAATATCGCGAAGGTATTTGCGGGTGACAGCACTGGTTTTGCGCCGTGTACCGCGGAAGCAGTGATTGAAGTGTTAAAGGCGAACAGGATCCCGATTGAGGGAAAGAAGGTGACGGTCGTTGGACGCAGCATGGTGGTCGGAAAACCGCTTTCAATGCTGATGGTGAAGGAAAATGCCACAGTTACCATCTGTCATACACGCACTAAAGATCTGCAAGGTACTTGTCGGAATGCAGAGATTCTGGTGGCAGCAGCAGGCCGTGCCAGAATGCTGACTCAGGATCATGTAGGCAAGGATGCTGTGGTGATTGATGTGGGCATCAATGTTGATGAAAACGGAAAGCTTTGCGGTGATGTAGATTTTGAAAGCATTCAGGAGATTGCTGCTATGGCAACCCCGGTTCCGGGTGGCGTTGGTGCTGTGACGACGGCAGTTCTGGCAAAACATCTGGTACAGGCGGCTATGCGTGGATGAATTCACAGACAACAGCAGGGAGGAGAAAACAATTATGGCAAAAGTCTTATTAGTTAATGGAAGCGGAAATGAAAACGGATGTACGTTTACTGCACTCAGCGAAGTGGCAGAAGCATTGGAAAAAGAAGGAATCGAGACGGAAATTTTTCAGTTAGGCAAAGAACCGATTCGTGATTGTATTGGCTGCTGCGGCTGCGTGAAGGCAGGCAAATGCGTATTTGACGATGGAATGGTCAATGCGTTTGTAGAGAAAGCAAAGGATGCAGATGGATTTGTATTTGGAACCCCGGTTTATTATGCGCATCCAAGCGGACGAATCTTGTCCTTCATGGATCGCGTTTTTTATAGCGGCGGCAAATATTTTGCGTTCAAACCGGCTGCTGCAGTGGCATCTGCAAGAAGGGCAGGAACCACCGCATCTCTGGATGCAATGAACAAATATTTCGGCATTTCCCGTATGCCGGTAGTTTCTTCTAATTATTGGAACATGGTGCATGGAAATAAACCGGAAGAGGTCAGACAGGATCTGGAAGGACTGCAGATCATGCGCGGCATTGGTCAAAATATGGCATGGATGATTCGCTGCATTGAGGCAGGAAAGGCAGCCGGGATTGATTATCCGGAGACGGAAGCAAAGGTAAAAACAAACTTTATCCGGTAAAGGAGGAAACAAGAATGCGCAAAGTAATTACCATTAGTCGTGAATTTGGCAGCGGCGGTCGTGAGATTGGTTTCCGCCTTGCGGAAAAGCTGGGCATCCCGTTTTATGACAAGGAGCTGATTTCCATGGCATCAGAAGACAGTGATATTCCGGAGGAAGTTTTTCGCGCCAATGACGAGGTGATCAAGAAAATGGAGCGGGTCGATCATGAATATGTATCGGTCAATCCGTTTTCTCCTATTTATGAAATCCCGACGTCAGACCAGATTTTTATGGTTCAGTCGCAGATGATTAAAAAACTGGCACAGAAGGGACCGTGTGTGCTCATTGGCCGCTGCTCCGATCTGGTGGTGGAAGATGCGTTTCATGTGTTTATCTGTTCAACCATGAAAAATCGTGTGGAACGTATTTTAAGGCTGCAGCCGGATGAGAATCCGAAAAAGCTAGAGAGCAAGATTCGCGGAATTGATCAGAAACGACGTGATTATTATCAATATTACAGTGGTAATGAGTGGGGTAATCCACGCAATTATCACTTGAGTTTGAACAGCGCAAAGGTGGGAATTGAGCAATGTGTGGAAATGATTGCTGCCTGCCTGGAATTACAGAAATAAAGAGCATTTTGGGAATAGACACAGTTTGGGGAAAAGAAAAAGTATACAGGTGTCCTGCCGATGACAGGATGCCTGCATACTTTTTCTTTGTTAATCATACCAATTTTCTCTCATCAGAGCAATCTCTTCTGCATATCCCGGCAGTTCGTTCGGTGTCTCAAGATAAAATGGAAGTCCTTTCAGTGCCGGATGATTGATGACGCGTATCAGCGCCTCTTTTCCGATGCACCCTTCACCGATTCTGGCATGGCGGTCTTTTTTTGCTCCAAGAGGATTCTGGCTGTCGTTTAAATGAACGGCTTTCAGACGGGAAAGTCCGATCACATGGTCAAATTTTGTGATCACTTCATCCAGGTGATGAACAATATCGTATCCGCCGTCCCAGATGTGACAGGTATCCAGACAGACGCCCATATGGTCGGTCAGCGTGACGCGGTCTAAGATTTCTCTTAATTCTTCAAAATTTCCGCCGATCTCACTTCCTTTGCCGGCCATGGTTTCTAAGAGAACGGTAGTAGTCTGCTCTGGCTTCAATATTTCGTTCAGCATTTCTGCGATGTAAGTGATACCGATTTCCACGCCCTGTTTGACATGGCTTCCCGGATGAAAGTTATAACAGTTGCCGGGCGTATATTCCATGCGGAGAAGGTCATCTGCCATGGTCCGACGGGCGAAGTCTCGCAGCTTTTCATCAGCGGAACAGGCATTCAGCGTGTACGGTGCGTGAGCAAGAATCTGGTTGATGCCATGTTCTTTGGCAAACGCCAGAAAACTTTCTACATCGGAAGGAACGATGGCCTTTGCGTTGCCGCCTCGTGGATTGCGTGTGAAGAACTGAAATGTGTTTGCATTTATTTTTACAGCGTCCTTTCCCATGGCAAGATAACCCTTGGAAGAGGACAGGTGACATCCTATTTTTAACATAATGGTGCACTCCTTTCCGTTCCAATATACCGTATTCATTTGCAAAAGTAAAGGAAGACTTTTGGAGAGAATTGTGATAGAATGGTAGCGGTTTGTCATAATACGGAGGATAATGAATATGAAGAATCGACATGGAATACGCGGCATGATTTTGACGATCGCGGGCGGAACGATGTGGGGATTTTCTGGAACCTGCGGTCAATTCCTGATGCAGACCAAAGGTCTTACATCCAACTGGCTTGTGCCGTTCCGTTTATTCTTGGCGGGTCTGCTGCTTCTGCTGATCTGTTATCTGCGTGAAGGAAGGCAGATTTTTCGGATATGGAAGCGTGATGCCGTCGGAATATTAACATTTGGCATCTTTGGCATGAGCATGTGCCAATATACCTATTTTACGGCGATTGGTGCGTCGAATGCCGGTACAGCAACGGTGTTGCAGTACATCGGACCGGTGCTGATAATGGTCTGGCTGTCTTTGAAGAGAAGGTCTTTGCCGCATGTCAATGAAGTTGCAGCAATCATTCTGGCGGTGTTTGGCACGTTTCTTTTGGCAACGCACGGGAAACCGGGAACAATGGTTCTTTCTGAAAAAGCATTGTTCTGGGGATTATCATCGGCTGTGGCGCTGGGCGTGTATACCGTTCAGCCGGGATACCTTTTAGAAACTTACGGTTCTTCCATTGTTACCGGATGGGGGATGCTGATCGGAGGTGTGATGCTGAACCTCTTATTTCGCCCGTGGAATATTGCCGTAGTGCTTGATGTGCAGGTGGTTTGCGGCATGGCTGTCATTATTCTGGTAGGAACGATCATCGCGTTCTGCTGTTATCTGGAAGGTGTTCGTCTGGTAGGACCAAAAAAAGGCAGCCTGTATGCATCTGTGGAGCCGGTATCGGCAACCGTTTTTTCGGTAATCTGGATGCATGCGAGCTTTGGCTGGATGGATTTTCTGGGATTTATCTGCATTTTGGCTACGATATTTTTGCTTGCCGTGGATAAAAAGTAAGGGAAGTGAATGATAATGAATGAATATACCCGGAATTACCGGATTACATTACAATATGAGGGAAGCCGCTATGATGGCTGGCAGAAACAGGGCAACACAGAGAATACGATTCAGGGGCGTCTGGAACACATCCTGGGGAGAATGACCGGGGAACCGGTAGAGGTACACGGTTCCGGCCGCACAGATGCAGGTGTTCATGCGTTTGGTCAGGTGGCGAATTTCCATCTGAAGGGAAATCGCGAAGAGAAGGAAGTGATGGAGTATCTGAATCGTTATCTGCCGGATGATATTGCAGTTGTGGCATGCGATATTGTTTCTGACCGGTTTCACAGCCGGTTAAATGCAGTGCAGAAAACATATTTGTATCAGATCGAAATGGGACCGAAGCGAGATGTTTTCAGTCGAAGAATGCAGTACGCGCTGGGACAGCATCTGGATATCGATGCTATGAAAAAAGCAGCAGAACAGTTGTGCGGAACTCATGATTACAAAAGTTTCTGCGGCAACAAAAAAATGAAAAAATCTACGGTGCGAACAGTTTATTCGATTGCAATAGAACAGTCGAAGGGCAGCTCTCTTTTGACGCTGCGCTACACCGGAAACGGATTTTTACAGCATATGGTGCGGATTATGACCGGTACGCTGATCGAGGTTGGACAGGGAAAGAGAAGTCCGGAATCGATGGCAGATGTTCTCCGCGCGCAGGACCGTCAGACTGCGGGATTTACTGCGCCTGCAGAAGGACTTTGTCTGGCAGAGGTTTGGTATGAACCGTGACGATGCCGGAACATGAAGGAGGAACGAGAAGTTGACAGAATTTCTGGTAAAGCATTTTGTGAAAAATTATCAGCAGATTGATCAGGCATCAGTTCGGACCAGCTACGGGTTGATGGCAAGTGTTGTTGGAATCTGTTGTAACTTGATTTTGTTTACTGCGAAATTATTTACCGGCGCACTGATGCGAAGCATCTCTATAATGGCAGATGCATTCAATAATTTATCGGATGCCGCATCTTCGATTATTGCATTTATCGGTGTGAAAATGGCAGAAAAACCGGCAGATGAGGAACATCCGTTTGGACATGGACGTATGGAATACATTGCTGCATTTGTGGTAGCATTCCTGGTTATTCAAGTGGGTTTTTCCTTGCTGAAAACATCGGTCGGACACATCATTCATCCGGTGGAATTATCATTCCATTATGTGTCTGTGGCGATTCTTTTGCTGTCCATTGGTGTAAAATTGTGGATGGCGCTGTTTAACCGCAAACTGGGAAAACGGATTGATTCGTCGGTGATGATGGCAACGGCAGCCGATTCCCTGGGGGACGTCTGGGCGACATCTGCGACGCTGCTTTCAATCGTGGTTTACGGTGTTTGGAAGATCAATCTTGACGGTATTGTCGGAATTGTGGTATCAGTACTGGTCATGCTTGCTGGTGTGAATATTGCGAAAGATACGCTGGCGCCCCTGATCGGTGAGCCGATTGATCCGAAAGAATATAAAAAAATCACAGAATTTGTGGAGCAATATGAGGGGATCATGGGAAGTCATGATCTGATTGTACACAATTATGGTCCGGGACACCGGATGGCATCGATCCATGCAGAAGTGCCCAATGATGTGGATATTGAGGTTTCACATGCGATCGTGGACCGGATTGAGAGGGATGCGCTGAGAAAACTGGGACTTCATCTGGTCATCCACATGGATCCTCTGGAATTAAAAGATGAGCGGGTCGGAGAAATCAAAGAGATTGCGGAAAGGGTGATTCAGGGACTGGACAGCCGTCTTTCTCTTCATGATTTTCGTGTGGTGGAAAAGAAAAACAAGATACATTTAATGTTCGATCTGGTGGTGCCAAGGGAATATACCCAGCAGATGCGTGACGCATTGAAACAGGAAGTTTATAAGAAAATGAGAGAACAGGATCCGAGGTATTTCTGTCTGATCACAGTAGAAAGTACCTATCAGACGGAAGATACAGTGGGAAAGGTGTGAGCATATGAAACAGATCAAAGGATTTGCGATTGCAGCAGCAGTCTGCATTGGCGCTGCATTGGTCTGCGGCGGCGTGCTGCAGGTGAAACACAGCAGGGATCAAGAAGAGACAGTTTCTGTACAGGCAGAACAGGAAATTTTGGAAGAAACGACGAAAATTTCGGAGACTGAAAAAGAAACAGAAGATGCGGTAGAGTTGTCTGAGACGGCGGAAAGCTCAGAAAGTACAGCAGAAAATCCAGAGACGGAAAAAGCAGCGGAAAGCATGGAAGAAATTACGGAAACGGAAGGAAACGCAGAGAACCCGGAGAAAACGGAAGAAGATGCCCTTTCGACAGCAGCTCTTTCTGACTTTCCAAGTGCGGCTCCGGATTTGATTGCCATTGACTATGTTGATTATGAAGATGGAATGGTTTTTGTATATTTCCAATCGCGTGCGGAATGGTCAGAACCGATTGTCCTGGTGCGGGATGAAGCCGGCACCGCTTATCCGGCCAAGATTCAGGATATTTCTGCAGATGGCTGTACCATTCGCGTCAGTCAATTGGAAAGCGGGAAAGAATATCAGTTTTTGCTTGGAGGGTTGAGCGAAAAGGAAAGCAAAAAATCAACCATACTGACAGGATATTTTGAAAAACCAGAGATAGCACCGGGGGCGTGAACCAGGAAAGATGTTGGTGACAGCGGCAGTGAGTACGAAAGTCTGAAAAATGTACCATACCTACAGAACCTGCCGCTGGCAGCTTCCTCCGGATGCATGGCAACGAAAAAACCGCTTCACAATCATCGACTGTAAAGCGGCAATTTTTTTAGCTGGGCTACAAGGATTCGAACCTTGAAAATGACGGAGTCAGAGTCCGTTGCCTTACCATTTGGCGATAGCCCAATAAAAATATGAAGTTTTTGAAGCAAACTGGGCTACAAGGATTCGAACCTTGAAAATGACGGAGTCAGAGTCCGTTGCCTTACCATTTGGCGATAGCCCAATAAAAATATGAAGTTTTTGAAGCAAACTGGGCTACAAGGATTCGAACCTTGAAAATGACGGAGTCAGAGTCCGTTGCCTTACCATTTGGCGATAGCCCATTGCGTTGCAACGCTATGTATTATATATCACAAATTGCTTCAAGTCAATAATTTTTTTTGAAAAAAGTTGTTTTTTTTCTGTGTCAAAATATACAGTTTATTTTGGTGAAATTTGCTCAATTGAATATTCTGGAAATTTTATTATAATTATTATGTAGGATTGTGTCAGCGGATACTTGATTATTGGTGCAGCCGCACATGAGTTCCGTTCGCGGCATTCCCTGACTGGAAATTATATTATGGAGGACATTTACATGGATATTCGCTATTCTGCAAATCAGAGAGATTTTAAACGTTACACAACAGAGGAAACCCGTAAGGAGTTTTTGATTGAGAATCTCTATGTGGCTAATGAAGTGGTTGCTGTATATTCTCATGTTGACCGCATGGTTACTTTGGGATGTATGCCGACGACAGAAACTGTTTCCATTGACAAAGGTATTGATGTCTGGAAGAATTTCGGAACGCAGTATTTCCTGGAGAGAAGAGAGATCGGTATTTTCAATATCGGCGGAGCTGGCACGATCGTTGCTGATGGTGAGACTTTCAAAATGGGTTATAAAGACTGTCTGTACATTACAAGAGGAACGAAAGAAGTTACTTTTGCAAGTGATGATGCAGAGCATCCGGCAAAATTCTATATGGTAAGCGCACCAGCACATAAGGCATGCAAGACCACCTTTATTCCGATTGAGAAAGCGGCTAAGAGACCGGTTGGTGCAATGGAAACTTCCAACAAACGTGTGATCAATCAGTTCATTCATCCGGATGTACTGGAGACTTGCCAGCTGTCTATGGGTATGACCGTACTGGAACCGGGCAGCGTATGGAACACCATGCCGTCACATACCCATGAGAGACGTATGGAAATTTATATGTATTTTGAGATTCCGGAGAATAATGTTGTATTTCATATGATGGGCGAAGGAAATGAAACCCGCCACATCGTTATGCGCAACGAAGAGGCAGTTATCAGCCCGTCCTGGAGCATTCATTCCGGAGCCGGTACCAGCAATTATACATTCATCTGGGCAATGGGCGGAGAGAATCAGGCATTTGATGATATGGATCATATCCCGACAACCGAGTTAAGATAAGCCTGTTAATATGGCATCATGAACATATAAAGGAGGATAAAGTTATGATTTTGGACAACCTGAAAAACATTGATTTTTACAAAACTCTTGGAGTGGGCGAGCGTTATGCCAAAGCGATCGAGTGGCTGAAAACCGAGGATCTGGCAAATCTTCCGGTAGGAAAGTATGAAATCGACGGCAAGGATGTTTATGCACTGGTACAGGCATATGACACCGTTACCATGGACAAGGCATTTTTTGAAGCACACGAGAAATATACCGATATTCAGTTTATCATTTCCGGTGAGGAACTGATGAGTTATGCTCCGATTGAAGTTCTGACTCCAAGTGTTCCGTACAATCCGGAAAAAGATATCATCAAATATGATGATTCCGTGACCGGTCTGCAGATGAAGATGGGTGCCGGCGAGTTTGCAATCTTCTTCCCGTGGGATGGTCACAAACCGAAAGCAGCTGTAAATAACGTACCGTCACCGGTTCAGAAAATCGTAATTAAGATTAACGAACAGTAAGCACTGATAAGCGGTCAATGGCCGCTGTCTGATGTGCATAGGAAAGATAAAAAACATCTCGCTCGATCTGATGCGGGATGTTTTTTTGCCATGCATCCGGAGAAAGTGGCCAGTGGCAGGTTCTGCGGGTATTTTTCACATTTTCTTTATAGAAAACAAGAACTCTTCCACTGGACAAGAAGAATGAAATACTATATAATAAATTTTGATTCTGTGTCTATGCAGATTGGGTTCGACCTCGGTCGTCCTCAACACTGTGAGGTGCAGATTTGCGCAAGGAAGATTGAAAAGTGAGGAAAACCATGTATTCTTTTAAAAGCCGGGTTCGCTACAGCGAAGTAGACCACGAAAGAAAACTGACGATGACTGCAATCATCAATTATATGCAGGATTGTTCTACCTTTCATTCCGAAGCATTGGGAGTGGGGATTGATTATCTGGCACCGCTTCACCGTGCCTGGTTTTTGTCGTCCTGGCAGATTGTGATCGAGCGTTATCCGATGCTTGGTGAGGAGATTACAGTCAGTACGTGGCCGTATGCGTTTAAAGGAATTTACGGCATGCGTAATTTCACAATTCAGGACAAGGAAGGCAATTATCTGGTAAAGGCAAATTCTGTGTGGTTCTTTTTTGATACGGAAGCAGGAAAACCGGTTAGGATCGAAGAACAGTATGCAGATGTCTATCGGAAGGAAGAAGAAAAGAAACTGGATATGGAATATGCGCCCCGTAAGATCGCAGTTCCGGATACATGGACTGCAGGGGAACCGGTCACAGTGATGCGCCATCACATTGATACCAATCATCATGTAAATAATGCGCAATATGTAGAGATTGCCCGCGAGATGCTTCCGCGAGAAGAAAAGATCCGGGAAGTTCGTGTGGATTACAAAAAAGCCGCGGTTCTGGGTGATGTGATGTTCCCACGGATCAGCTGTCAGGATAGATGTGATATCATCTCCCTGTGTGATGAAGAAGGAAACCCGTATGCAGTGATCTGGCTGCGTACCAGTTGATATCGGTCGTGGAGGAACGACCAGAAAGAGAGAACCATATGATTGAGTTAGGAAAGATTCAGACACTTACTGTACAAAGGGTGAAAGAGTTTGGTGTATATTTGGGAGAAACGGCTTCCAGTGAGCAGTCTGTGCTGCTTCCCAAAAAGCAGGTTCCGGAAGGAACCGGTGTGGGCGACGAGATCACCGTATTTATCTATAAGGATTCGGAAGATCGTTTGATTGCGACTTCCAGTCAGCCTAAGCTGCAGGTGGGAGAAGTTGCCGTGCTTCAGGTTAAGGATGTGGCCAAGATCGGTGCATTTCTGGACATGGGACTGGAGAAGGATTTGCTGCTTCCGTTTAAGGAGCAGAACCACAAGGTCCGTCAGGGAGAACAGTGTCTGGTTGCGTTATATGTAGATAAGAGCAAACGTCTGGCAGCAACCATGAATGTGTACTCTTATATGAGCGCAGAGTCTCCGTATAAGAAGGATGACCGCGTGACAGGAACCATTTACGAGATCAATGAGAATCTCGGTGCATTTGTAGCAGTGGATAACCGTTACTACGGACTGATTCCGAAAAAAGAACTGTATGGAAATTTCCGTCCTGGAGATCAGGTGGAAGCACGCGTCGTCAAGGTCAGAGAGGACGGCAAACTGGATTTAAGTCCCAGAGAGAAAGCATACATGCAGATGGACGCAGATGCGGAGCTGGTTATGAAAGTGATCAATGAGTTTGACGGTGTACTTCCATTTAATGATAAGGCCAGACCGGAGACCATCATGCGTGAGTTCCAGATGAGCAAGAACGCATTTAAACGTGCAGTAGGCCGTCTGCTGAAAGAGGGAAGAATCCGCATTACGGAAAAGACTATTGAGCGGATAAAATGAAGTATGAGCTGAGGCTTTGACAGGAGGATAGTTTTGGACGCGATAGAATACTATAATAAGTATGCATCGAAAATTTTTGAAGATACTGTAGATTTGGATATGGAGGAACTGCGGCAGACCTTTCTGACGTATCTGGAAGAAGGCGATACCATCCTGGATCTGGGGTGCGGTTCCGGTCGGGACAGTCTGGCTTTCTATGAGTTGGGATATGATGTGACTCCTCTTGATGCGTCTGAGGAGATGTGCAAACTTGCAGAGATTCATACCGGGCTGGAGGTACTCCAGATGCGCTATGAAGATATGACATTTGATGATGTATTCGACGGGATCTGGGGGGCAGCGGCGCTGATTCATATTCCGGAGAAGGAACTGGAAACAGTTCTGGTAAAACTCATTGATGCTCTGTATAAGAACGGCACGCTTTATCTGTCTTTCCGCGAAGGTGATTTTGAAGGATTTGAAGGCAAGCTTTATTATTGTGATTATACGCCGGAACAACTGGAACGGATTCTGAAAGAGACAGGACGACTGAACGTGGAGAAAATTTGGGTGACCGATGATGCCGGCGGTGATGCGGATGTTCGCTGGCTGCATGTTCTTGCCAGAAAAATCTCATAAGCAGAACAGATACCATGTATGGGATCGTTTTATTTCAAGAAAGAAATTGAACAATAAAAAGAGTCAGTTTTAGGCATGATTCACAAGCTTTTTGCGCTCCGGTTACATCCGGAGCGCTTTTTGCAAACGTTTTTATCTAAATTAAACAGAAAATAGACATTTTTTTGAAACTGAATTTGTAAATTTCAGCACTTTTTGAAAAGCTTGAGCATATTTGACAAAATCAAGAAAAGGAATTTGGGCATTTGCCATATGGCATAAAAACTTTACATATTGTATCATAATACTGTGTCTAAGTTTGGCGCTTTTGACTGAGTGCCGGATTCATCGAGGACAATAATGGGGGTTGTTTTCGAGAGACTTATATTTATTTATTTCAGGAGGATTAAACAATATGGCTAGCTTATCATTAAGACATGTAACAAAATCATATCCGAACGGTTTCGTGGCAGTTAAGGATTTCAATCTGGAGATCGCTGACAAAGAATTCGTTATTTTCGTAGGTCCGTCTGGTTGTGGTAAGTCCACCACACTTCGTATGATCGCTGGTCTGGAAGATATTTCCTCCGGTGATTTGCTCATTGATGGCAAACGTGTGAATGATGTAGAGCCGAAAGACAGAGATATCGCGATGGTATTCCAGAGCTACGCTTTGTATCCGCATATGAGCGTATATGATAACATGGCATTTGGTTTGAAGCTGAGAAAGACTCCGAAGGAAGAGATCGACAGACTGGTACAGGACGCAGCAAGAATCCTTGACCTGTCCCATCTGTTAGACCGTAAGCCGAAGGCTTTGTCTGGTGGTCAGAGACAGCGTGTAGCTATGGGTCGTGCAATCGTTCGTACTCCTAAGGTATTCCTGATGGACGAGCCGCTGTCCAACCTGGATGCAAAGCTGAGAGGTCAGATGCGTATTGAGATTTCCAAGCTGCATCAGAGACTGCAGGCAACCATCATCTATGTTACTCATGACCAGACCGAGGCTATGACTCTGGGTACCAGAATCGTAGTTATGAAAGACGGCGTTATTCAGCAGGTTGATTCTCCGCAGAATCTGTATGATAAACCATGCAACAAGTTCGTTGCCGGATTCATTGGTGCTCCGCAGATGAACCTGATCGATGCTGTTGTAGGTGAGAAGGGTGGAGAGATTACCCTTACTTTTGACGGCAACACCATCACCGTTCCAAGCGGCAAGGCAGAGGCTCTGAAGAAGGGCGGATATGTTGGCAAGACTGTTACTTTGGGTATTCGTCCGGAAGATCTGCATGATGATGAGGCATTCCTTGCATCTTCTCCGAAGAGCGTATTCGAAGCTACGATTCGTGTATACGAGATGCTGGGCGCAGAAGTATATCTGTACTTTGATGTTAATGAGACCAGCTGTACCGCTCGCGTAAATCCACGTACTACTGCAAGACCTGGCGATACCATCAAGCTGGCAATGGATCTGTCTATGATTCATGTATTTGATAAAGATACAGAGCAGGTTATTACCAACTAGTTTTTGGTTCTCTGATATTGTAAAAAAAAGCAGGCGAGTATCATACTCGCTTGCTTTTTTTTTCGATTTGCTATAAGATATATCATGAGGGTAATTTTAACATATGATTGGTTCACGAACATATAACATTTCGGATATATTACTAAGAATAAGGAGCGTGCGATATGATTTCAAACCAGATTCTTCAAACGACCATCGAGGGTTTAAAAGGGATTACCAGAGTGGAGCTGTGTGTGTGTGACACAGAGGGAAAAGTTCTGGCATCCACATTTCCAGATGCAGATGAATACGAGAGTGCGATTTTATCGTTTGTGAATTCTCCGGCAGACAGTCAGGTGATTCAGGGATATCAGTTTTTCAAAGTGTTTGATGAACATCAGTTAGAGTACATCATGCTTGCAAAGGGCGGCAGTGATGATGTTTATATGGTAGGAAAGCTGGCAGCGTTCCAGATCCAGAATCTGCTGGTAGCATATAAAGAGCGTTTTGATAAAGATAACTTTATCAAGAATCTGCTTTTGGACAATCTGCTTCTGGTCGATATTTACAATCGTGCGAAGAAGCTGCACATTGAGACCAATGTAAAGCGTGTGGTGCTTTTGATTGAAACCAAGCATGAAAAAGATACCAATGCGCTTGAGACGGTTCGCAGTTTGTTTGCGACCAAGACGAAAGATTTTATCACTGCAGTGGATGAGAAGAATATTATCCTGGTAAAAGAAGTGAAGCCGAACGAGACTTATGAGGACCTGGATAAGACGGCAAACATGATTCTCGATATGCTGAATACGGAGGCAATGACGAAAGCGCATGTAGCATATGGCACGATTGTGGGTGATATTCGTGAAGTGTCCCGCTCTTACAAAGAGGCGAAAATGGCTCTGGATGTAGGGAAGATCTTTTATCCGGCAAAGAATGTGGTTGCGTACAGCAATCTTGGCATTGGACGTTTGATCTATCAGCTTCCGCTTCCGCTTTGCCGTATGTTCATCAAGGAAATTTTTGAGAACAAGTCCCCGGATGAGTTTGATGAGGAAACTTTGACCACGATCAACAAGTTCTTTGAGAACAGTCTGAATGTATCCGAGACTTCCAGACAGCTGTATATTCACAGAAATACTCTGGTATATCGTCTGGATAAGCTGCAGAAGACGACAGGTCTGGATCTGCGTGTGTTTGAAGATGCGATTACATTCAAGATCGCTCTGATGGTTGTAAAATATATGAAATACATGGAGAGCCTGGATTATTAAGGATCGGCTCACAGAGGATATCAATGATAGAAATTGTAAATATCAGCAAGACATATGATACTGGCAACAGGGCTTTGCGTGATATCAACATCAGCATTCAGGACGGCGAGTTTGTATTTATTATGGGACGCAGCGGTTCCGGTAAATCCACACTCGTCAAGCTGCTGTTGAAAGAAACAGAGCCGACTTCCGGTCATATTGTAGTAAATAGTATGAATTTACAGAAGATGCCGCGCCGGTATGTTCCGAAGTACCGCAGAATGCTGGGAGTTGTGTTTCAGGATTTCCGACTTTTGAAGGACAGGAATGTATTTGAGAACGTGGCATTTGCTCAGCGTGTGATTGGGGTTCCGACCAGAAAGATCAGGGAATCTGTTCCGGAGGCATTAAAATTGGTAGGATTATCTTCCAAATACAAGTCTCTGCCGCAGCATCTTTCCGGTGGTGAGCAGCAGCGAGTGGCGATTGCCCGTGCGCTGATCAATCGCCCGGAAGTGATCATTGCAGACGAGCCAACCGGCAACTTAGATCATGGGAATGCAGTAGAGATTATGAAACTGCTGGAACATATTAATCAACTGGGAACGACCGTTGTTGTGGTAACGCACAGTCTGGAACTGGTTGAGCAGATGGGAAAACGTGTGATTACTCTGGATCGCGGCCGTCTGATCAGTGATAAAATTGCAACAGTTAAGGGTGGGCTTGATACATGAGCACGTTTTTATATTGCCTGAAAGAGGGCGTAAAAAATATATGCAGAAATATCTGGTTTTCATTGGCATCGGTGGCGACGATTTCTGCGTGTATTTTTTTATTTTGTTTGTTTTTTTCCATTATTGCAAATGTTCAGCATATGGCAAAAAAAGTGGAAACTACGGTTGGGATTACCGTGTTATTTGATGAAGATTTAAATGAAGAAGAGATTCTTGCGATTGGTGATGTGATTGCAAAGCGGGAAGAGATTCTGGAAATGAATTACGTTTCTGCGGAGCAGGCATGGGAAACATTTAAAAGTGAATATTTTGCAGGATATGAGGCATTGGCAGAAGGATTTGCGGAGGATAATCCGCTGGCGGGCTCGGCGAGTTTTGAGATTCATTTGAAAGATATTTCTGATCAGGATGAGCTGGTAGAATTTCTGCAGGGGCTTGAGGGTGTGCGCAAGGTGAATTATTCCAATTCAGCCGTTGCCGGTTTTTCCAGCTTTAATAAAATGATGGGCTTGTTATCAGTAGTGATGATCGGAGTCCTTCTGGCAGTTTCCGTTTTTTTGATCAACAATACCATTTCGGTAGCGGCAGCGTTTCGCAGACAGGAAAGTCAGATCATGCGTCTCATCGGCGCGACGAATTTTATGATCCGGGCGCCGTTTATCGTGGAGGGTGTGATTATTGGAATCTGCGGAGCAATCATTCCGCTGGCAGCTGTGTATTTTTTGTACACGCGGTCGGTGGTATATTTGACAGAACGTTTTTTGATTCTGTCCGGTGTATTTGAATTTATGACGATTGGTGAGATTTTCCCGGAGATGATGCTGGTAGCGCTGATACTTGGTGTTGGCATCGGATTCTTCGGAAGTTATTTTACGATCCGAAAGTATTTGCGAGTGTAGAAAGGTAACATGAGACATAGAATAAAACGAGCGGGAGTGGTTCTGCTGGCTGCATGCCTCAGCCTGTCTTTGGTTCAGCCTGTATTTGCCACAAAAGTTGAAGTGGATAATGCGAAGAAAAAAGTTACCAGTTTGGAACAGGAAAAGAAAAAGGTGGAGGCGACCTTAAAAAGTCTGGAAAGTTTGAAAAATGATGCGGCTGCTTATGTGAAAAAGCTGGATGCGCAGTTGGAAAGCGTCAATGATGAATTGGAAAAGCTGGATGGACAGATTATGGAAAAAGAGGCGATCATTGTCCAGACGCAGCAGGAACTGGAAACGGCGAAACAGGTGGAAAAAGAGCAGTATGCCTCCATGAAACTTCGCATGAAATATATGTATGAACGGGGAGAAACTTCGTTTATCGATCAGATTCTGCAGTCGGAGGACATTGTTCAGATGTTGAACCGTGCGGAGTATATTCAGCAGATTGCAGAGTATGACCGGAAACAGTTGGATGCATTCGAGACGAATCGGCAGCAGATTGAAGTTTATGAAACACAGCTTCAGGAAGAGCATAAGGCACTTTTGGAATTGCAGGATGAGACGGAAGCAAAGAAGCAGTCGGTAAAGACCCTTCTGGATAACAAGAATCAGGAATTGAAGAGGGTGGAGTCTCAGATCAGCCAGACGGAGAACCAGGTCAGTGCATATGAGAAAGATATCAAAGCGCAGGAAGACAAGGTAAAGAAACTGGAGGCTGAGATCAAACGTAAGGAGGAAGAGGCGAAAAAAGCTGCGGCAGCCTCCGGAAAGCAGTATAAAACGACCAGCCTTGGGAATATTAAGTTTATATGGCCGTGTCCTTCCAGCGGAAGAATTACCTCGGCATTTGGAAGTCGTGAGCAGCCGACTGCTGGTGCATCTACCAATCATAAAGGAATCGATATCAGTGCATCGACAGGGAGTGCGATCGTGGCGGCAGCCTCCGGAACCGTGGTGGTTTCTACATATAGTTATTCAGCGGGCAATTATATCATGCTGAATCATGGTGGAGGTGTTTACACGGTGTATATGCATTGTTCCAAACTCCTGGTATCAGAAGGGGCGCAGGTGAAACAGGGACAGACCATTGCAAAGGTGGGGTCTACCGGATATTCGACCGGTCCGCATCTGCATTTTGGAATCCGATCAGGCGGACAATATGTGAATCCATCAAAATATGTAAGTCCGTAGGGGCTTGCGTTTCGGAAATCATGGGCGCGGAAAAACCGATGCCGGTATAAGATAGGAGACAGCTTTGGAAAAGGATAATAAGAACAGAACAAAATTCTGGAAGGGAGTTCTGGTAGGTGCCCTGATTACGGCATTTGCCGGGTTGATCATCGTAGGTGTTGCTACGGGAATTTCCCTGATTGGCAGAACGGTGATCGATAATCGTCAGGAGTACATGGTGGAAAGTTCCGGTGGGAAAGCTCCGGCAAGACAGGAGCTGGATATGGAGCGAATTAACACCAAACTGGAAACATTTCAGGAGATCATCAATCGATATTATCTGTTTGATGAAGATATGGAAAAAGTAGAAAACGGTATTTATAAAGGCATGCTGGCAGGTCTGGAAGATCCGTATACGGTTTATTACACACCGGAAGAATATCAGAGTCTGACGGAGGAAACAGAGGGTGTTTATTGTGGAATTGGTGTTCTGGTGACTCAGAATATGGACACAGGCATCATTACAGCTCTTCGTGTATTCAAGGGTTCACCGGCGGAAGAAGCTGGAATGAAGAAAGGTGATATTTTCTATAAAGTTGGAGAGCTGGAAGCGTCAGCAGAAGAATTGGATGTTCTCGTTCAAAATCATATCCGCGGAGAGGAAGGAACAACTGTGGATATCACCGTGCTTCGTGACGGGGAAGAGATTCCTATGACTATTGAACGCCGTATTGTGGAGACTACCACGGTTGAAGGGCAGATGTTAGATGATCAGACAGGATATATTTTGGTGACTCAGTTTGAACTGGTGACAGGAGACCAGTTCCGTAAAACAGTAGAAGAACTGGAAACACAGGGAATGAAGCGCCTGGTTATTGATCTGCGTGATAATCCAGGTGGTGTGTTGGATTCTTGTGTGGATATTGCGGCATACATCCTGCCGGATGATCAGTATAATGGCACGATCATTTCAACCAGTGATAAATATGGCAGCGGAGTGCGCTATTATTCTGAGGGCGGAGAAATTCGCTACGAGGAAAATGGAGAAACCGGAAAAGATCCGCGCTATCCGAAAAAAGATGAACACGAGATGGATATGCCGATTGCCGTGCTGATTAATGAGAATTCTGCCAGTGCAGCAGAAGTGCTTGCAGGAGCACTGAAAGATTATGGTGCGGCAACACTGGTCGGCACCACGTCGTTCGGTAAAGGAATCGTGCAGAGCCTGCTTCCGTTAAATGATGGATCCGCAGTGAAGGTTACGATTGCGCATTATTATACCCCAAGTGGGTTTGATCTTCATAAAAAGGGGCTGGATCCGGATGTAGACGTGGAAATGGAGCGAGCAGAGTCTGATGCGGTTTCTTATGGAAAATATGACGATGTGTCTGTGGAGACCGATAATCAGTTAAAAGCAGCGATTGAGGCACTGGAATAGTATATAGATAGGATGAATCGGAACAAAGGGGGCTGGTTTGTGCATTACGAAAATGACGGACATATGGATTTTTTCCTGGAGATGTCGGAATATCATATTTCTGCACGTGAATTTTTCTGCAAAGATCTGCTGGATTCCCTGAATCGGAATTTTGGCTGGGAAAATGTTCGGGTTTCTTATTTTGATACAAAGGGAAAATTCCTTTCCTGGAACGATGGAAATGGACTGCTGCTGGACAGCGAGACGCATCCTTATCGGACGTTTGCGGCAAAGGATGTGCTCAGGCATATGGTTTATCAGGATGCAGTGCGCGATCGCCTTACCTACTTTAATGTAGTTCCAAGGCTTTACAAGTCTACGGATATCATCGGACCGGCAGATTATGAACAGTCTGCCTATGTCCGATTTCTGGAAAAGAGCGCATGTGCTCATTACAGTGTGGCGATGGCATTTGGCATTAATGCGTACATTCAGCTTACCTTTTTCAAGACTCGTGAGCAGGGGGACTTCACGGAAGAAGAATTGGAGGAACTGAAAAAAATATACGTCTATGTGGCCAATTTTTATAAGAATTTTAAAAAACATGAACAAACAAAGATTGTTTCTCATATTCAGCAAGAAATCATTGCTTCCGGTGAAAAAGCGTATCTGATCACAGATGATTTTATGCATGTGATGAGTTACAATCACACAGCACAGGATTATTTGAAAGAGATTCTGGGAGCAGCGGTGGCGGAACAGCTTGATGCGCAGGAAGCGTGCAGTTGGCTGGTATTTTTGATTGGTGAGATTTCAGATGCTGATTCCGCACAGATGAATCGCGTACAGGTGCGGGAAGTAAAGGATTTTGTGTTTAAGATTTATCCGTATGACCAGCGTTATTCCAATGGGATTGTTGACCGGTATCATTGGATCACGATTGCCGGAAAGACGAAAGACAAGGGAAAAACGATATCTCGCCAGGATGAGAAAAAGGTATTGAATTACGATGGGGCGAAGCCTTCTTTGACTCATACGGAGAAGCGTGTGGCAGAGCTCATGTATCACGGTCTTACATATAAAGCGATTGCAGATGAACTGGTGGTCAGTTATCATACAGTCAAGAATCATGTACAGAATATTTACACCAAATGTGGTGTAAAGAGTCGGTTTCAGTTATGTGAGTGGCTGGAAAACCAGGAAAGAGAATAACAACAAAAAAATCCAGAGTGTACAGCACTCTGGATTTTTTGTGTTGCCATGCATCCATAAGAAACTTCCAGCGGCAGGTTTAGGTTACTCCTACCGAAAGATAGGGAACATTCCCTATATAAAAATAGTACCATTTCCCAATGTACTAAAAAATATACATATGTTATTCTGATATCAGAAATAAATCACAGAAAAAATCAAACAACACAGGAAAATTTATTCAACTATTACGATAGAAGGAGGAACATTCCGTTGACAGAGCAAAGCAGTGTATCTGCAGAACAACATCATGTATCAGCAGAAGAACTTACTTCAACGTCAAAAAGAGGAATCATTTTTAATATCCAGCGTTTCACCATCCATGACGGACCGGGACTCCGCACAGAATTATTTTTAAAAGGCTGCCCGCTTCACTGTGACTGGTGCAGCAATCCGGAGAGCTGGAAACCTCAGATTCAGGTGGGAATCTATAAGACAAAATGCATTTCCCGTAAAAAATGCGGTATGTGCGAGGATGGATGCCCGGACAAGAGCATGCTGAACTTCTATCGAGGCAAACTGGTATCCGTGGACCGCGAAAAATGCACCGATTGCCTGAGATGTTACAACGAGTGTCCCTCTGATGCGATCAAGCAGTGGGGAAAATCCATGTCGGTGGAAGAATGCATGGAGGAAATCCGAAAAGATATCGGATATTATGAGCGTTCCGGCGGCGGCGTAACGGTATCCGGCGGCGAGCCCCTGGTGCAGAGCGATTTTGTTGCGGAACTCTTCAGGACCTGCAAAGAGGAAGGAATTCAGACTTGCCTGGAATCCACGTTCTACGCGGATTGGGAACACGCAGAGAACGTATTGAAGTATACGGATATCGTGATTTCGGATATCAAACACATGAATTCGGAAATTCATAAACAGTACACTGGGGGAGGAAATGAACTGATCCTGGAAAATTTGAAGAAGCTGGCGGCAGAAAACCGGGAAATCATCCTGCGGATTCCTGTCATTCCGAATGTCAATGATGATATGGAAAACATCGAGGCGACAGCCGATTTTATTTTGAATGAAATGGGAGGCAAGATCAGAACGCTGCAGCTGTTAAGTTTCATGCGTTTGGGTGAAGAGAAGTATGCATCGCTGGGAATTCCATATAAGATGCAGGATGTGAAAGTCAATCGCCGTGTTTTTCAGAGACACATCAGTCAGTTGGCTGAATATTTTAACAGCCGAGGCATTCATTGCCTGGTTGGTACCAAAGAAAAAGAATAATGTATCAACATTAATAAGCATATAAAGGAGGAGTTTTTTATGGGAATCAATCACACCAATGCATGTGGAACGGAAACGTTTGACCAGACCTACAGCCTGGGTTACCAGGTACATCATGATGACTGGTCACCATTCCCGCGTGTCAATCATCTCAGACAGACATTTCTGGACAGACCATACGAAATTGATGTAGAAAGACTGCGTCTGGTCACGGAAGCTTATCAAAAGCACGAGAATACACCACGCAAGCTGCAGTGTGCGTATGCGTTCGAGAATGTTCTGCTGAATACGACTCTGTATATTTATGACGATGATCTGATCGTGGGTGAGATTGCGGCACCGGCTAAGGCATCTCCGATTTATCCGGAATTTTCCGTAAACTGGATCATTGACGAGATCCTTCATTCTCCGTTTGAAGAGCGTGAGCATGACCAGTTCTATATCCGGAGCGATGAAGAACGGGCAGAAATCCTTGAACTGTGTAAATGGTGGCAGGGCAGAACCGTGGAAGATCTGATCAACTCCAGACTGGAAGAGGAACAGACTAAGGGATCTCAGATGGGCAAAAAGATTTTCCAGACCAACCTTTATCATTATGCAGGAACCGGTCATCTGGCGATCGATTATGAGAAATTGATGAGAGTCGGCTACGGCGGTCTGATTGAAGAAGCAAAAGAAAAATTAGCTGCTTTGAGCAAACGCGATCCGGAATATGCAGATAAGAAGGAATTCTATACAGCAATGATCATTATGCTGGAGGCATCCTGCAAATACGTTGAGCGTTATGCAAAACTGGCAGAAGACATGGCAGCAGCGGAGACAGATGCAAAAAGAAAAGGGGAACTGGAAGCAATTGCACAGAACTGCCATGCAGTCGCAGGCGGGGCACCGAAGACTTTCTGGCAGGCAATGCAGCTGTTCAACATTGCAACTTCCCTGATTCAGGTGGAGAGCAACGGACACTCCATTTCCTATGGACGTATGGATCAGTGGCTGTATCCGTACTATGAGGCGGATATGAAAGCGGGAACCATCAGCAAAGAATTTGCACTGGAATTGATCGAGGTCGAGTATGTTAAGATGAACAACCCGACGAAGTTAAAAGATAAAGGCAGTATGGCAGTGCGCAACGGACGCGGCTTCGGCGGTGAGAGCCTGACCATCGGCGGTACAGACCGGGATGGAAAGGATGCAACCAACGACCTGACCATGCTGATGCTGGAAGGTTCTGCGCACACCCGCATGATGAACCCGTGGGTTTGCGTTCGTGTACATGAGAATACACCGTATGAATTATATGTAAAAACGGTTGAGTGTATCCGTGCCGGTTATGGTCATCCGAAGGTATTCAATGACGGACCGACCATCAAGGCAATGATGCGAAAAGGCATGACATTAGAAGAGGCAAGAGATTACTGCGTGGTCGGATGTGTAGAGCCGGATCTGCCTGGTAAAGAGTATGGCTGGCATGATGCTGCTTATGTAAATACTCCGAAAATGATGGAAATGGTAGTAAACGGCGGACGTTGTCTGGACTGCGGTCCGCACTGTATGAGATGGGAAAAATGCGGTGCTCTTGGAAAGCATCTTGGTCCGGATACCGGAAGTCTGGAAACCTATCAGAGCTTCGATGAGGTTCTGGACAGCGTAGACAAACAGTTCGAGTACTGGACGGATCAGATGTGCAGCAGCCTGTGCATCATCGACAATGCACATCGGGCACGAAAACCTCTGCCGTATGTATCCGCATTTTATGAGGACTGCATGAACTCCGGTCATGATCTGACTGAGGGAGGCGCAAAATACAACGGAACAGGTCCGCAGGCAAGTGGTATGGCAACTTGTGCAGACTCCCTGGCAACCATCAAACAGCTGATGTTTGATGAAAAACGCTTCACCGGTGCAGAACTTTTGCAGGCAGTAAAAGACAACTGGGTAGGTCATGAAAAAATTCATGCATTGGTCAACAGTTCGAAAGTTCATCACTACGGCAACGACGATGATTACGCAGATAATCTGTTTAAATATATGTTTGAATGTTATTGCAGACATATCACCGGAAGAAAGAACCCGCGCGGCGGCATGTTCAGCCCTGGTGTATACTCTGTAAACGCGAATGTGGCTATGGGTCTGAACACAAACGCGTCTCTGGACGGACGAAAAGCAGGAGAGGCAATTTCTGACAATATGGGTCCGGTACATACAGAATGCGGTTCCCATGATATCTGTGGTCCGACAGCGATTGCCAATTCTCTGGCAAAAGTCGATCACAGCCTGGCAACCAACGGAACTCTGATGAACCTTCGTTTCCCTCAGGAAGCAGTTGCAGGTGTTGAGGGACGTGACAATCTGGTAAGCTTCATCCAGGAGTATATGGCAAAACAGCCGATGCATGTGCAGTTCAATATTATGAGTGCAGAGACGATGAAGGCAGCACAGAAGAAACCGGAAGATTATAAAGACATGTTAGTACGTGTGGCAGGTTACAGCGCATACTTCGTAGAACTTGGCAAACCGCTTCAGAAAGACCTGATTCAGCGTACAGAACTTCATTTCTAATACAGAACGGCTGCAAATATTTATAAAAAAGGAGAGGGTAAAAATGAAAGATTTTAATTTTAGAATTCCACAGAACATTGAGTTTGGCTTAGGCAGCTTAAAGAAACTGCCGTCTATCCTGAAAGATAACAAGTCCGAGCATGTTTTTCTGATTTCTGACCGTGGTCTGGAGAGCATCGGTGTGGTAAAGAAGATTCAGGACATTATCGAACAAGGCGGTATTCAGTGTTCCTGTTACCTCGATGTAAAACCGAACCCGACCATTGCGATCGTCAATGAGTGTGCGCAGAAATACAGAGAATGCGGTGCAACCAGTATTGTAGCATTGGGCGGCGGAAGTCCGATGGACGTGGCAAAAGCAGTTGGAGTTCTGGCAACTTACGGCGGTGTGGTAGAAGATTACTTTGGAAACCACAAAGTTCCGGGACCGATCGTTCCGATGATCGCAATCCCGACTACTGCAGGTACAGGAAGCGAAGTTACCGCTTCTGCAGTAATCACGAATGAAAATACCAATTTTAAGGCTTCCATCTTCAGTTATGAGATCATTCCTAAGTATGCGGTATTGGATCCGGAACTGATCATGACTGCACCGGCATCCATCGCAGCATCCTGCGGTGTTGACGCTTTGATTCACGCAATGGAAGCATATATTTCTGTAAATGCAACTCCATTTTCCGATGCGATGGCTGAGAAGGCTATGGAACTGATTGGTGCAAATCTCCGTCGTTTCGTTGCCAACAGAAAAGATACCGAGGCAGCATGCGCAATGATGATCGGCAGCACCTTCGCCGGAATCTCTTTTGCATGGGCAAGACTGGGCAATGTACACGCGATGAGTCATCCGGTAAGCGGATTTTTCCATGTAGCACATGGAGTTGCCAACTCTATCCTGCTTCCTACAATTTTGGAGTTTAACGCACTGGCAGATAACGGCCGTTACGAAGTGATGTATAACTATATCCGTCGCGGCAATGATGAGGTGGTTGGATTCGTTCCGGAAATGCTGGTTGAAGAAATCCGCAGTCTGAATGCAGAACTTGGAATTCCGTCCAGCCTGTCAGAAGTAGGTGTGACTGATGAATTTTTGCAGGAGATGGCAGAGGACACTATGAAGAGTGCCAATGTTCTTGCAAATCCGAGACAGACAACAATCAAAGACGTTATCGAGCTTTACAAAAAGGCTCTGTAACATAGAAATCCCTCAATGTGCTGGAAGGCGCCGTTTTGATAGCGGCGTCTTTCCGCGTCTTTTCATATCTTGTGTATCGAAATGTTTTCATATCGGACGTATTATTTTAATTTCCGTTTATTTAATTAAATAATTTAAATAAATATGCCTAAATCTATTGACTATGTTATAAAATTATTGTATTATAGTGGTGTGGGGAAAGGGAGGTCTTATTGATAAGCACTTATCAATGAGAAAGTTCCTTACAAAAATAAATTAATTTATTTAATTAAATCCATAAGGAGGACGAAAATTATGAAGTATTTCCTGGACAGTGCAAAACTTGACGAGATTAAGTTTGCTTACGAGACATTCGGTATTGACGGTGTTACCACCAATCCGCGTCACATCATGCTGAGCGGTAAGCCGTTCATGACCGCAATCACCGACATCGCTAACTGGATCAAAGAAGAGGGTCTGGAAGGCGTGGACAAGTTCCCGGTATCTGTAGAGATCAACCCGCATCTGGATGACGCTGATGCGATGGTAGAGATGGCTAAAAAGGTAGCTGCTATCAGCCCGAACTTCGTTATCAAGATTCCGTGCATCGAGTCTGGTATCACTGCTGCAAGAAGACTTGAGAAAATGGGGATCCGTACCAATGTAACTCTGATCTTCTCTCCGTCCGGCGCAATTCTTCCGGCTAAGAACGGCTCCTTATTTGTATCTCCGTTCATTGGATGGAAAGAAGCAAACGGTGAAGATTGTAAAGAGTATATCAAGAACATCGTAGAGATTTATAAGAACTATGGTTTCTATGGCAAGACTCAGATCATCTGTGCTGCTATCCGTACTCCGAAGCAGATCGTTGACTGTGCAGTAGCAGGTGCAGACATTGTTACCACTGCTTTGTCTGTTTACCAGGATACCATGAAACATGCATACACCAGACAGGGTCTTGAGACTTTCGTAAATGCATGGGATAATACCATTACCGAATAATTGTTAAAAATAGACTTTAATCAACCTGATTGCAATTAATAATCTGAAAGGATGAAACTATCATGAAAATTGGATTTATCGGACTGGGTATCATGGGCGAGTCCATGAGCGAGAATATCGTGAAGAAACATGATGACAGCGTTTATGTATTCGACTTCGTAAAAGAGAAAGTTGATCTGCTGGCTTCCAAAGGTGCAGTTCCATGCACAAGTTCTGAGGAAGTTGCAAAAAATGCAGATGTCATCATTTCCATGGTTCCGAAGTCAGAACATTCCAGATCGGTTTATACCAGCATTCTGGGTGTTCTGGATGAGACCAAGACCTGTATTGATATGAGCACCATCGATCCAAGCGTATCCATCGAGATTTCCGAAATGGTTAAGAAGACCGGTGCACAGTTCATTGATGCTCCGGTAGTAAAATCCAAACCGGCAGCAATCGACGGTACCCTGGGTATCTATGTCGGCGGTGATGCAGAGGTTTATGAGAAGATGCGTCCGATCCTGCTGTACATGGGATGCAATGTTATCCATATGGGTGCAAATGGCAGCGGTCTTGTTATGAAAATCTGTCACAACGCACTAGCTACTCAGATTCAGAACGGTGTCAACGAGACACTGACTCTGGCTCAGCATTACGGCATTAACGCATTAGATTTTGCAACTGCAATTTCTTATGGCGGTGCTGGAAACTTCTATCTGGCTGGTCAGGCTCCGAAGCTTCACGCTGAAGACTATACCACAGCATTCTCTCTGGAAAATGCTGCAAAAGATGTTGGTATCTGCATGAACATGGCAAAAGAGTGCGGCATTGATATGCCGGGCGAGGCGAATGTAAACCGTGTATACCAGATTGGTATGGAAAGAGGCATGGGCAAAGAGGACTGGCGCGCAACCTTTAAGATTGTAAGAGGTCACTAAGAAAGGAAGGAAGATTACATGATTGAGCGTCTGAATCAGGTAAATGATGTTAAGATTCTTTCTGTAAAAGATCCGGAATTTGCTCCTTATGGACGCATCGTAACCGGTTATGATTTTTCTGGTCTGATCTCCTATATGGAAGAGAAAACTCCGATTCCGGAAAATGGAAATATTTATCTGGCTTCTGTTCCGGAAATGGAAGCAGATCCGGTAGTAGAACAGATTCAGAATGGTTTCTACGGTGAGATGCCGATTCAGGTAGGATACTGCAATGGCAGAAATACTACCTACAATGGTTTTGAGTATCACAAAGGCAGTGAGATCAATGTGGCTGTTACGGATTTCATGTTGGTTCTGGGACACACCTGGCTGATCAAAGACAATACATATCGCATTGAAGATGCACAGGTATTCTTTGTTGAGAAGGGTACCGCGATCGAGATGTATCAGACCACCCTTCATTTATCTCCATGTCGTGTCTGTGATGAAGGATTCCGCGGAATCGTAATCCTTCCGAGAGGCACGAATACCCCCCTGGAGCATAAAGGTGAGGCGCTGGAGCCGGAGGCAAAACTTCTGCTTCAGAAGAACAAATGGGTAATCGCGCATCCGGAGCGGGAACCGCTCATCAGACAGGGAGCGCATCCGGGACTGCTTGGAGAGAACAAGGAACTGAAATATTGATATCACGATTCTGCAGCCAGGAGACTCCCGAATGGCTGCAGAGAGTCCAAAAGGAGAAGCGTATGGAACTGGTTCTGAATGGGATGGAGTTTACTCTGAAACACGGTAATGACGTGATTTTGGAAAGTGGCGAGAAAAAGCCGATGGTTTACGTTGGATACGGTAAAGAAAACGTAGACATGTACCGCGGTAATTTTAAAATTGAAGACTATGTAATTGAACGCCGCGGCCTGAAGGTGACTGCGGCAAAAGTGACCGCAGACGGTGCGGTTCTGGATCTGGAAGGCGAGATCGGCATTACGGTAAAGATGAATGGTGACTGTGCAGAATTGTTGTTCGAACAGAAAAATCCGGAAATCAACCGTTTCTGGTTCCGCGTCAATGCGGACGAAAAGGAAACATGCTATGGCTGCGGCGAGCAGATGTCTTACTTTAATCTGCGTGGAAGGCATTTCCCACTGTGGACAAGTGAGCCAGGTGTCGGTCGTGATAAGACGACTTATGTAACCTGGAGATCCGATGTTGAGAACGGCGGCGCAGGCGGTGATTATTACAACACCAACTATCCGCAGCCAACCTTTGTATCAAGCAAACATTATTATCTGCATGTGGATTCTACCGCATACGCAGATTTTGATTTCCGCAACAACGAGTTCCATGAATTGCAGATCTGGGAAGTGCCGGCGTCGATTCGTATCGAGGCGGCTGACACATTCCTTGAACTTCTGGAAAAGGAAACTGCATTCTTCGGACGTCAGCCGGAACTGCCGGATTGGGTTTACAACGGTCTGATCATTGGTGTTCAGGGCGGCAACGAGCGTTCCTTCGGACTGATGGAGAAGACGCTGGAGCATGGAATCAAAGTAGCAGGTGTATGGTGTCAGGACTGGGCAGGCAAGCGTGTTACTTCCTTTGGTAAACGCCTGCAGTGGGACTGGCATTATCACAAAGAAATGTATGCGGATCTTCCGAAACATATCGAAGAGCTGCATGCAAGAGGCATCAAATTCCTTGGTTATGTGAATCCGTACCTCGTAAAAGACGGTGATCTTTATAAAGAAGGAAAAGAAAAAGGTGTATTTGCGACCCGCGCAGACGGAAGTGATTATCTGGTAGATTTTGGCGAGTTCGACTGCGGAGTGATTGACCTGACCAATCCGGACGCTTACACCTGGTTCAAGGATGAGGTCATCAAGAAATACACGCTGAATATTGGTATCGACGGATGGATGGCTGACTTTGGTGAGTATCTTCCGACCGATGATATCGTCCTCCACAGCGGAAAATCTCCGATGATCGAGCATAACCACTGGCCGGCACTGTGGGCAAAGTGCAATTATGATGCAGTGAGCGAGAGTGGAAAACTTGGTGAGGTTGTATACTTCATGCGTGCAGGCGGAACAGGCAACCAGAAATACTGTACCTTGATGTGGGCAGGTGATCAGTCGGTAGACTTCTCCTGGCATGACGGTTTAAGAACGGTTATCTGCGGTGCATTAAGCGTTGGTATGGTTGGATGCGGTCTGTCTCACAGTGATATCGGCGGATATACGTCCCTGTTTGGCAATGTCAGAACAAAAGAAGTATTCTTGAGATGGGCGGAGATGGCAGCATTTACCCCATTTATGAGAACACATGAAGGAAATCGTCCGGACGAGTGCTTCCAGTACTACGAGGATGAGGACTGCATGAATCGCCTGGCAAGACTGGTAGACGTATTTACCATGCTGAAACCATACACCAAAAAACTGGTTGCGGAAAATGCGGCAAAGGGTATCCCGGTACAGCGTGCTCTGTTCCTTCACAATGAAGACGACGAGCGGTGCTACACCGAGCAGCATGAATATCTGTTCGGACCGGATATGCTGGTAGCTCCGGTATTTCTGGCAGATCAGACTGAGTGGGAAGTATACCTTCCGGAAGGCGAATGGGTTCATTTATGGACCGGCGCAGAGTATGGCAAGGGAACTCACAAGGTTGCAGCTGAATTGGGTAATATTCCGGTATTCTACAAAAGGAATTCTGAGTATGCTGAATTGTTTGCAGAGATTCAGAAGAAACACGGAAGTAAATAATTATGACAAATTATATTCTGTTTTTTGCAGTCATCCTGCTTTCTAATATTATTCATGGTATCACAGGCTTTGCCGGAACACTTCTGGCAATGCCTTTCAGCCTGATGCTGGTGGGATATGGGGTTGCAAAACCGGTATTAAATGTACTGGGTATCCTTTCCGGCGTTTATGTGCTTTTGAGTAAAGACTGCAGGATTGACTGGAAAGAATTAAAAAAAATCGTAATTATCATGGCTCTGGGCATGCTCGGAGGCATCCTGATCAAAGACGCATGTGTTGGAAGAGAAGAGATTTTGTATAAAATCCTTGGCGCTTTTATCATCATTCTCGGTTTTCAGGGCATTTACAAATCTTTCTTTCGGGAAAAAAACGGGGAAACAAAACAAGAATCCGACAGTCCGCTGGTGGCAAATCTGATTCTGATCCTGGCAGGTATCGTTCATGGTATTTTCGTATCGGGCGGTGCACTGTTGGTCGGCTATATGACCAAACGAGTGAAGGATAAAGTAGCATTCCGTTCCACAATCTCTACGGTTTGGATTTTCTTAAATGGTCTGCTGCTTCTGGATGATATCCGTTCCGGACTCTGGACTGGTTCTCTGATTACCATACAGTTGATTTCTGTTCCGTTTTTGTTTGGCGGGATGTATATCGGATCTAAATTATATGCGAAAATGAGTCAGCAGCTATTTATGAAGATCACATATGTACTTCTGGTCATTTCCGGTATTTCATTGTTTATGAAGTAAACATTTTTATAATATCAGGAGGGTATTTCTTATGAAAAAACGTTTGGTTGCATTGGGTATGGCAGCAGCAATGGTTCTTTCTCTGACAGCTTGCGGCGGCAGCGAGAAAGCAGCAGAGACAACCGCAGCAGCAGCAAATGGAGCAGCAGCAGAGACGGAAGCTCCGGCAAAAGCAGGCACTGAGACCATCAAGATCATCTGCCCATACGGTGTAGGCGGTACTGCAGATGCGATTGCCAGAAAATATGCACTGGTTGGAAACAAGGTTAATGACAAATACAACTTCATCGTTGAGAACATGACTGGCGGTGACGGTTTTGCGGCAGCTACCTATTATGCTGAGCAGCCGAAAGATACCAAAGAGTTGTTAGTATATGGTTACGGTGTTGTCTGCCGTTATGAGCTGGGAACCAAATACCAGACCGAGGAAGTAGATTTCGACCGTCATGAGTTCCATCCGATCGCTACGGTTGATGACAGAACCTGGATTCTGTATACCACCCCGGATCAGACTCTGGAAGGCATTCTTGCAAAAGCAAAAGAGAGCGGCGTAAAGATGTCTGGCGGTAACGCACTGTCTGACCCGCATCTGGCACTGGGCACCCTGCTCAGCATCGAAGGCGGCAAATGTATGGTTATTCCTTACGATGGCGGTGCTGCACAGATGAAAGCATTGACCGATGGTGAGGTAGATGTATTCGTAGGTACGACTCAGGCTGGTCAGGATGCAGTAGAGGCAGGTACTTTGATTCCGATTCTTGCATTCGGCAGCGAGAAATTTGAAGGCTTCGTAGGACCAAACGGTGCAATCGAAGTTCCAGGTATCGTTGGTGATGCAAAAGCTCCGGAACTGGATGCTGCAAAAGATTACTCCGCAGCATGCTTAAGAGGCGGCGGTACTATCGCTACCCGTGAGGGCGCTGATCAGGCATGGATTGATGAAATGGTGGAGATCTCCAAAGCTGTATGGGCTGATCCGGAGTATTCTGACTGGATCGCAAGCATCATGCTGAACAAATATGATAAGTATGACCAGGACGCTGTAGCAACGGTTGAGGAAGTGGCTGCAAAAGGTGTAGCTGCATACGAACTGCTGAGCGGACAGGGGCAGTAGTCCATTGTCGTTAGTAACTGATGATTGGAAGGCACAGGGCTGATGGGCTGCCGTCAGGCAGCCCTGCCTTTGCATTTCAACCTTTGTTAAAAAGTTGTTAAGAAAGGAAGGACCATTCCATGAAATTCAAGATTAAAACCAATCTCTGGACTGGTATCATCATGGGGCTTGCAAGTGCATTCATGTTGTTTACGCTGCCGTCACAGGTACGAGTTCCGGCATTCGACTCCGGCGCTCCGAGTCCGCGTATCATTCCGGGCGCATGTCTTATTGGTATCCTGATCTGCTCCGCTGCTCTGATCATTCAGAGTCTGGTGTTCAAAAAAGAGAAGATTTACGAATTCGACTGGAAGCAGGAAAAGCCGATCGTAATTCTGATCGCATTGCTTTGTGCGTTTGTTGCACTGATCATTAACCTTGGTTTTATTGCTGCAGTAGTGATCGTTTTCCCAATCCTGTTGTTCTACTGTGGTGAGAGAAAACCGCCGATTTACATTTTCACTGTGGCAGCAGGTATTGGTATCTTCTTCCTGTTTAAGTATGTATTCAATATTTCCCTGCCTAATTTCCCGGGATTTGGAGGTTGATTATGAGCGAGTTAAGTATGATTGCTTCTGCGGCGCAGCAGGTATTTACAGTAACAAACATTGCCATGATCTTCGGCGGCCTGTTATTAGGTATGATCGTTGGATGTATTCCTGGCTTAAGCGTAACTCTGGGTATTATTTTGCTTCTGCCGCTTACTTACACATTTAAGTCCCCGGATACGGCAATCATCGCACTGCTTGCAGTTTATGTAGGTGGTATGTACGGTGGTTCCATCAGTGCGATCACCTTGAATACTCCTGGTACCAACTCTGCGATTGCGACGACCTTCGATGGTTATCCGCTTGCAAAACAGGGCAAGGTAAAAAAAGCATTGGATACTTCCTTGTTTGCGTCTACGTTCGGCGGATTATTCTCTGCCCTGCTTTTGCTGGCATGTTCTTCTTTCATTACAAAGCTGGTTGCACAGTTTGCATCCGTTGAGTATTTCTCAATGGCGATCCTGGGCATCTCCCTGATCGCAGGTGTCAGCGGTGACAGCCTGCCGAAAGGTGTTCTGTCTGGTTTCATCGGTATTTTGATGGCAGCGATTGGTATGGATGCCGTTACCGGTGTGGCACGTTTTACATACGGTATTGATTCTCTGCGTTATGGTATTGATATGCTTCCTGCTATGATCGCGCTGATCGCTTTGACCCAGGTAGTTCAGAAACTGCGTGACTTCGTTGTTTCCGGTGGTAAGCTGGATGATGCGAATAAGATTGACCGAGAGGGACTGACTGGAAAAGAGATGAAGATGATCTTCCCGGCATGTCTTCGTTCTTCTGCTATTGCTTCCGTACTGGGCGCAATGCCTGGTGTTGGCGGCGGTGTTGCACAGTTCATGTGTTACAATGAGTGTCGCCGTGCTTCCAAGCATCCGGAGAAATTCGGTAAAGGTTCTTTGGAAGGTATCGCAGCAGCAGAAGCAAGCAACAACGCAGTTGTAGGTTCTGCCATGATCCCGCTGCTGACACTTGGTATCCCTGGCGATGGTGTAACGGCACTGTTGTTAGGCGCATTTATTCTGCATGGCATCCAGCCAGGTCCGACTATGTTTACCAAACAGGGCGTGATCGCGTACTCCATCATCCTCGGATGTCTGGTTGCGAACATTTTCCTGTATCCGATTGGTCTGGCAATGACAAGAGCCGTTGCAAAGATTATCCAGGTTCGTTATACCTACCTGGCACCAGTCATCATCATCTTCTGTTTTGCAGGTGCATTTGCTGCAACCGGTAATACAAAAGAGCTGGTTCTGACCGCTGCGATCTTGATCTTCAGCTATCTTCTGGTACTGCTGGATGTTTCCAACACGCCGCTGATGCTCGGCATGATCCTTGCAGATATCATGGAGATGAACTTTGTAACCAGTATGATGTCCTATGACAATGATTATCTGATCTTTGTAAAGAGACCGATTTCCTGTGTGATCCTGATCATCACGGTGGTTCTGGTTGTTTCTATGATCCGAATCAACAAGAGAATCGAAGCTTTGAACCAGGCACAGTTGGAAGAAATCATGAAAGAACATGAAGAAGCTTAAGTAATAACTTTCTGTTAGGAGGAGAATAGTATGAGTTTTCAGGTAGCTTATATTCCGGTTGGTGCACCGACTTTCCATCTGGAGAGTGCACAGATTCAGTTTGAAAAATCCTGCAGCATGATGCATGCATTATCTGACGGCGCTGTATGCCCGGATAAGATGCTTCTTAACCTTGATGATCTGAAAGCATATCTGGCTGACATTCATCCGGATCTGATCGTTCTTCAGAACATTACTTTCGCAAACGCAGCATTTGCAAGCGAGGTATTGAATAAATTCAAATGTCCGATCGTTCTCTGGACGCTGAGAGAACCGGTGATCGATGGCGGACGTCTTCGTCTGAATTCCCTGACCGGTGCTTATTCTGCTGCAAATGCGATCAGTGCATTCCGTCCGGGTGAGAAATTTGAGTATATCTTCGGTTCTCCGGAAGAAGAGAAGGTCATGAAAGAAATTGGTGCGGCAATCCGTGCGGCAAAAGTGAAATACGAGATGAAGCACTTAAAGATGACTGCAATCGGTCATACCCCGCAGGGCTTTGGCTTTGGCCGTGCTCTGGATGCTGAAATGATGGCGGCATTTGGCGTTACTCTGGAGTCCATCGAGGCAAGAGAACTGATTGAGATGGCAAAATCTTATACAGAAGAAGAGTGTGCAGAATTCCTGGATAAAGCAAATGAGATGATGGTTGGTTTATGCTGCACTCCGGAAAAGAATGTAAAAGACTTTACCAGACTTTACAAAGCTTACCATGAGTATGTAACCAAGAATAATATCGGGGCTATTTCTTCCAGATGCTGGCCGGATTTCTTTACCTCATTTGGCACTCCTGTATGCGGCGTTCTGTCCATGCTGAACGCACTAGGCGTATCCGCAAGCTGTGAGGCAGACTGCTACGGTGCTCTGTCCATGTTTGTAGGTTCCAAACTGACCGGAAAATCCACATTCTTCGGTGATCCGGTATCTATGGATGAAGGGGAAGGAACAGTTACTTTCTGGCATTGCGGTATGGCAGCCTGCGACCTGGCACGCAAAGATACCGGCGCACAGGTTGGTGTACATCCGAACCGTAAGTTGGGACCGGCTATGGACTTTGGCTGTGAAGCTGCTGAGCGCGTGACTATCTTCCGTATCGGAAGAACTCCGGATGCGAAATTCCGCTTCTTCATCGCTGGTGGTGAAGCACTGGATAAGCCGAAACAGTTCCAGGGAACTTCAATCGTTGTCAAGACTGACGCTCCGGCTGAGGACGTGGTATACGGCAGCGTAAAAGATGGGTGGGAGCCGCACTTCGTAGTAATCTACGGTGATGTTGCTCTTGAACTGGAAAAACTGGCTCATATGTTTGGCGTTGAGATTTGTCGTTACTAAAAAGGATTTAATTAAAAGTCTAAATAAATGAGTTGAGTTTTTATTAAATTAAGTTTATACTGGTAACAGGTATCATGAAATACTCCGCAGTTTTTTGCGGGGTATTTTGTGGATATTCCCAATGCAGATTGTTTCAAAGGCACTGAATGTTTAGAGAGAGTAGTAGGAGAGACGTGAAAAATGGGATATACGGGTATTAACTTGGAAAATGTAAAACTGAGTAATCGAAGTGCCATTTTAAAGCTTCTGAATGATCAGGGAGCAATGTCCAGAAAAGATATTGCGATGACACTGGGGCTGACACCGGCAACGGTCACCATGATCTGTTCAGAGTTGATTTCTGCCGACGTTCTCCGGGAAATGGGCGAACTTGAAGAACAAAAACGTGCCGGACGAAGAAAAGTATTAATTGGAATTAATTATCAGTATCGTTATGTACTTTCTATCAGCATAGAAGCCGCAGTGACCTGTATCGCGATCAGCGATCTGAGAGGAAAATGCCTTGGGCAGCGTACCATTTCAACTGATGGGACGAAAGAACCGGAGGAGTTTCTGAAACTGGTTGCGAATGAAGGAAAGGTACTGATGTGGGAGCAGGGAGTCAGCCGTGATATGGTTTTGGGTGTCGGTGTTTCAGTTCCCGGACCGGTAAAGCGGAAGACAGGCGTCAGCCAGCATGCGTACCGCATCTGGAACGATCCGGTATCGGTCGGCGATATTTTAAAGAAATATATGGAATATCCTGTGATCGTGGAAAACAACGTAAAGGCGTTCGCGGAAGCGGAGCTGATCTACGGAAATGGCAGAGAGCAGGAAAATATGCTGTTTATCAAGTGGGGACCAGGTGTTGGTTCTGCAATTATCATTCATAACCGTATTTATGACAGCCAGAATTCCAAAACAGCAGAAATCGGGCATTACATTGTGGAAAAGAACGGAAAGCTGTGCCGCTGCGGTCGAAGGGGGTGCCTGGAAACAAAAGTGGCAACCCATCCGATCGCAGAGCGGATCCGGGAAAGCTGCAGTGCAGACAGTATGCCGATGCTGTACGAGATGGTGCAGGGTGATGTAGAACGGATTCAGGCTCGGAATATGGCGCGGTGGGTGACATCGGAAGACCCGGGGATGTGGAAGGTTTTAAAAGAAATTATTGAAGAAATGGCGATGATCGTGGTCAACACGATTACGCTTCTGGCACCGGATAAGGTCATTATCTATGGCGAGATGTTTGAACTGCCTCATTTTCAGGAGATATTTCTGGATGAGTGCAGGACTTATGATCCATTCTATCGGGAAGATTATATTGTCAGGTCAAAGCTGAGTGATCGGATTGAATATATCGGTCCTTTGGCAGTGATCGTGAATGAGATGTTCCTGTTGATGGGAAACGTGGAGGAATAAAAAAGCCCCTCTTGTGGTTGGTGAACAATCACAAGAGGGGGCTTTTTTATTGCCAAGCATATCAATAAATGGTCCAGTGGACCATTTTTGATTACAAATCTAATTTTAAATCGCCTTCTTTAATCCATCCCATCTTGCGCAAAATCTCACCAAAGATGGCGGTAAGGACTGCAGGAAGCACGAAGCAGACAAGAAGGATGCCAAGCCACATATTACTGCCGCCGCCCATTGCAGTGTAGACACCGATCGGGCCGACCAGACCGCAGGTACCCATACCGGCACCGGCCGCGATGTTTTCCATATGGAAGATACAGGTTGCGATCGGACCAGTGATCATGGATGCCAGAGTCGGCGGAATCCAAATCAGAGGATTTTTGACGATGTTGCCCATCTGCAGCATGGAGGTTCCCAGTCCCTGTGCCAGCAGTCCGCCGACACCGTTTTCACGGTAGCTTAAAACTGCGAAGCCGATCATCTGGGCACAGCAGCCTGCAGTAGCAGCACCTCCGGCCAGCCCGTCAAGCGCCAGCATAATGCAGATTGCTGCGCTGGAGATCGGAAGGGTCAGTGCGATACCAATCAGAGCGGATACCAGAATACCCATAAAGAATGGCTGCATCTCCGTGGTGGTTTTTACCAGATTGCCGAATGCGGTCATGAATGCGGATACGCCTGGACCGACAAACTGTGCGATCAGAACACCGGAAACGATGGTGACGCCAGGAGTGACTAAAATGTCCACGCGTGTTTCCTTGGAAACAATCTTACCCAGCTCGGCTGCGACGATGGTGGATACCAGGGCGCCTACCGGTCCTCCCAGTGCATTGCCTGCGATGCCGACAGTGGCAGCAGAAAAAAGCACCAGCTGCGGAGCATGAAGTGCATACGCGATGGATACGCCGAGTGCTGCACCTGTGGCAGATTTACAATAATCTGAGATTGTGGTGAATAAAGCAATCTGGGTTTTGTCGCCGAGTGTACCGAAGATGGTACCGATCAGAAGGGATGCAAATAAGCCAAATGCCATGGCTCCGAGAGCATCGATCAGATACGTTTTGACTGTGATGTTGACGTTTTTTCTTTTTAAAAACGCCTGAAAGCCTTTCTGTTCCATAATAAAAACTCCTTAAATATGTTTGTTGTGGGACATAGGGCACACATTTGATTTCCCAAATCAAAGCAGTTGCCAGTATATTAGCATAATTTTTCCAGATTGGGAATGAAAAGAGAAAAAATTAATCAAGATTGTTAGAAAATTATCACAATTTAACATAGCAAAGTGCTAAAACCTGTGTTATACTAAGATAATTGTATCCAAAATAACAGTGATAGATTTTTCATATATACGAGAGGAGAAAACTTATGAAGATAAGAGATATTCTGGCAACTGGGCAACCGACACTTTCTTTTGAGGTGTTTCCTCCAAAGACGATCGATAACTATGCGTCGATTGAACAGGCGGTCTTGGAGATTGCTAAGCTGCATCCGTCTTTTATGAGTGTGACTTACGGTGCAGGCGGCGGTACAAGCCAATATACGGTCGATATTGCAACGACTCTGAAAGCGCAGGGAGTGACCCCGCTCGCTCATCTGACTTGTGTTTCTTCCACCAGAGAAAAGGTACATTCTGTTCTGGATGAATTAAAGAAACGGGGGATCGAAAATGTGCTGGCGCTGCGCGGTGACATTCCTGCAGACGGCAAAGTGGAGAAGGACTATCGTTATGCATCTGAGCTGATTGCGGAGATTAAAAGCGGCGGCGATTTCTGTATCGGTGCTGCCTGCTATCCGGAGGGGCATGTGGAATCTGAAAATAAAACCGTGGATATTCAGCATTTGAAAGAAAAAGTAGATGCAGGCTGTGAGTTTGTAACGACGCAGATGTTTTTTGATAATAATATTCTCTACAATTATTTGTACCGCATCCGCGAAAAAGGAATTACCGTTCCGGTCATTGCCGGCATCATGCCTGTGACCAACGTGGCGCAGATCAAGCGCATCTGTTCCATGTCCGGCACCTATCTGCCATCCAGATTTAAGGCAATTGTAGACCGTTTTGCAGACAATCCTGCGGCCATGAAACAGGCAGGCATCGCGTATGCTACTGAGCAGATCATTGACCTAATCGCCAACCGCGTCAATGGTATTCATGTGTACTCCATGAATAAGCCGGATGTAGCCGCACAGATCAGGGAAAACCTGTCGGAAATTATCAAATAGACGGATCATCAGCAGGAGAAACAGCCTATGAGTATTTTAAAAGAACTGGAAAAAAGAATTCTGATCAATGACGGCGGTATGGGAAGTATGCTTCAGGATGCCGGCCTGTGGGCGGGAGAACTGCCGGGGATCTGGAATATTACCCATCCGGAGGTTTTAGTGAATATTCACAAAGCATATCTGGATGCGGGAGCGGATATCGTGACGACCAATACGTTCGGTGCAGACCGTTTCAAATTCAATGAGCATACAGAGTTTCAGCTGGAGCCGGTCATTCGCATGGCGGTGCAGAATGCAAAGAAAGCGATTGCAGAAAGCGGAAAGAAAGCGTACATCGCGCTGGATATCGGTCCGACCGGAAAACTGTTAAGACCGATGGGAGATCTTGCGTTTGAAGATGCTTATGCAGTCTTTCAGGAGGTGGTGCAGATCGGTGCGCGGGAAGGTGCAGACTTTGTTCTGATTGAAACCATGAGTGACAGTTATGAGGCAAAAGCAGCAGTGCTTGCGGCAAAGGAAAACTGTGAACTTCCGGTGTTCGTTACCGTGACATTTGATGAAAAAGGAAAGCTTTTGACGGGAGGAAGTCCGGCATCGGTAGTGGCAATGCTGGAAGGTCTGGGTGTCGATGTGCTCGGCATGAACTGTGGTCTCGGCCCACAGCAGATGAAGCATATTTTAAAGGAAATACTGGATGTTTCCTCTACACCGATCATGATCAATCCTAATGCGGGATTACCGAGAAGCGAAAATGGAAAAACAGTTTATGATATTGATGCAGATGCGTTTGCCGATATTATGCAGGAAATCGTCGGTATGGGTGCACGCATCGTGGGAGGATGCTGCGGTACGACTCCGGAGCATATTGCAAAAACAGCTGCGCTGTGTAAAGATATGGTACCTGTACCAGTGACGCAAAAACACCGTACTGTGATTTCCTCATTCAGTCAGGCTGTGGAGATCGGAAAGACACCGGTTATCATCGGAGAGCGCATCAACCCGACCGGCAAGTCCAAATTTAAACAGGCACTGAGGGATCATAATCTGGAATATATTTTGAATGAAGGTGTAGTGCAGCAGGATCACGGTGCTCATGTGCTGGATGTCAATGTGGGACTCCCGGAGATTGACGAACCGGCCATGATGGAGGAGGTCGTATACGAGCTGCAGAGTATCATCGATCTCCCGCTGCAGCTGGATACATCAGATCCGGAAGCCATGGAGCGGGGACTTCGCATTTACAACGGAAAAGCGCTGATCAACTCGGTCAATGGAAAGGAAGAATCCATGAAAATGGTATTTCCGTTGGTAAAAAAATATGGCGGTGTGGTGGTAGCGTTGACTCTGGATGAGAACGGGATTCCGGAAACTGCGGACGGTCGTATGGAAATCGCAAAGAAGATTTACCGGACGGCTGCGGAGTACGGCATTTCCAAAGATGATATCATCATCGATGCACTCTGTCTGACCGTTAGTTCGGACAGCCGCAGTGCATTGACTACGCTGGAAACTCTGCGTCGTGTACGGGATGATCTGCACGGCAAAACGGTGCTTGGCGTGTCTAATATTTCATTCGGTCTGCCTCAGCGTGAGATCATCAATGCGTCATTCTTTACTATGGCATTACAGAACGGATTGTCTGCGGCAATCATCAATCCCAATTCTGAGGCAATGATGCGCGCGTATTACAGTTTCTGTGCATTGATGGATCTGGACCCTCAGTGCAGCAACTACATCAGCATTTACAGTGGTCAGACAGCTTCTCTTGGAACGAGTGCAGTCAAGGGACAAGATGGCACTGGAATGGCGAAAAAGACCGGAAACGGAGCCTCATCTTTGGGCGAATGTGTGGAAAAGGGATTGAAAGATCAGGCGGCGCGTGCGGTAAAAGAACTGTTGGAAACGCAGGATGCTCTGGATGTCATTAATGAAGAAATCATTCCCGCTCTGGATCATGTGGGCAAGGGGTTTGAAAAAGGAACCATATTCCTGCCGCAGCTTCTTATGAGTGCCGAGGCAGCAAAGGCAGCTTTTGAAGTCATCAAAGAGAAGATGCAGGCGACCGGACAGAAGCAGGAAAGCAAGGGACGTATCATTCTGGCAACGGTAAAAGGGGATATTCATGATATCGGAAAGAACATTGTAAAGGTTCTTTTGGAGAATTACAGTTACGAGGTTTTGGATCTTGGAAAAGATGTACCACCGGAAGTCGTCGTGGAAACAGCGAAGCAGAATCAGATCCGTCTGGTGGGGCTGAGTGCCTTGATGACGACGACGGTGCCGTCTATGGAGGAAACCATTCGTCAGCTTCGTGCGGCAATGCCGGAGACAAAAGTGATGGTCGGCGGTGCGGTGCTCACGGAAGAGTATGCGGCATCGATGGGAGCAGACCGATACTGTAAGGATGCGATGGCATCTGTAAATTATGCAGAAGAAATATTTCAATAAAAAATACCCGAAGTGCGGAGAACATTCTTCCGTCTTCGGGTATTTTTGTTGTCAAGTTTAAGGTTATTTAGTTGGGAACTCTTTTTTGATTGCGCTGACACCGCAGATGTAATCCATGCTTACGTTGTAAAATCGCGCAAGAATAATTAAACTGTCTACGGGAATACGCGTTCGTCCGCTTTCATAATCGGAATAGGTCCGCTGGCCGATGCTTAATATGTCTGCTATTGCCTGTTGTGTGTAGCGGTGGTCTTCCCGTAAATCTCGGATTATCTCACAATACGTCATCGCTTATTCACCTCACACTTTATATTATAAATTATACCGAAATTTTGAAAAATTATCGAGAAATAGTGTATATTACTCTGTAAATAGTGTAAAATACTCTTTTTTATCGTTGATTTTGCTGAAAAATGACAGTTGTCCTGTGCCTTTGATTTAATATTTGTCTGAGACTTTTTCACAGTATAATTATGACATATCAGCAGAAGGCGCAGAGAGTCGAATTCAACGAAAAGAAGGAGTGTATATATTTATGAAACAGATCTTGTGGAATAAGAAAAATTCTAAAAAAGGCTTTACCTTGGTGGAATTGATTGTAGTACTTGTGATTATGGCAATTCTGGCTGCAATTTCGGTTCCCGCACTGACCGGCTGGATCGATAAAGCCAAAGAAAAGCAGACGATGGTCTATGCCAGAACGATTTATCTTGCAGCCCAGACGGTGGTGACAGAAGTTTGTGCTTCGCCGGATGCAGAAGAATGGGAAGAAGGCTCAGGCAGGAAACTGATCGTGACAAATGAATGTCTGGATGAAGATTCGGCAGTCGGTCAGATCGCACGTCTGGCTGATATAAAAACCGGTTATACAGCAAAAATCCTGGTGAAAGACGGAAATGTGGTCGGACTGATCTACACACCGGAATCCGGGGATGCGGTCTTAATGGGAGATATAGAATCAGAAGATTAACGAAGGTGTTGGTAAACAAAACATAACATTCTGCTGAACGAAACAATCAGAAAACGATTCTTTGCGAGGGTATGTTTTGGTAATAGAAAGGAGAGCAAAGAATGAAGGAAATGACGATTGCAGGTTTTTTTCTGCTGCTGATATGTATTGCATGGACGGATTGGAAAACTATGGAAATACCAGATCAATATTCTGCTTTGCTGCTGTTGATAGGTATCGTTTCGATCAAAACCATGCCGGGACTGACAACCGCAGAACGAATACTGGGTGTTGCTTCTGTCAGCATGGTGATGTTTTTGATCACGATTCTTGTTCCGGAAAGTTTCGGAGGAGGAGATATCAAACTGATGGCGGCGGGCGGATTGCTTCTTGGATGGAAGAACAATCTGGTCGCATTTTATCTGGCAGTGCTGACTGGCGGACTTTACGGTGGAATCCTTTTGTTGTCCGGAAAGAAAAACAGAAAAGACCATGTTGCGTTTGGACCTTTTCTGTGTCTTGGAATGGCTGTATCGGCGCTTTGGGGTGAGAAGATACTGGATGTGTATTTTCGTATTTACAGATGTTATCGGTGGTAAAGCGAAGGGAGAGAATAAATGTGGCAACTTATCGGTATCAGGCAGTAGATCAAAAGGGACGGATGGTGAGAGGAACGATGATGGCAATGGATGAGTGCGCACTATTTCATAAACTGAAGGCGGAAGAAATATGCCTCATCGATGCAAAACCGCTGCATCATCAGAAATCGTACAGGAGATGGAAAGCGAACGTCCTGGCAAGATTTTGCAAAGAAATCGGTGTGCTGATAACTTCAGGAGTTCCGTTGGCTAAAGCAGTAGAACTCGTTTCAAAAAATGAACAAGTATCTTTATGGGAACGGAATATCTATGAAAATCTTTTGAAAAGTCTGAGGCAGGGGTATCTGCTTTCGGATACAATGGAAAGTCTGGGAGAAGTCTTTCCAGTGATGCTCATCCAGCTGATGCGTGCGGCGGAAGCAGCAGGAAATATTGGGGAGAGCATGCTCAAGATGGCGGACCACTATGCGAAAGAATATCGCATGAAGGAAAAATGGAAAACGATTTCAGCGTATCCTAAGATTATGACAGGAGTACTTGCGATGGCAGTCATGGTGTTATTTGGATATGTTTTGCCGCAGATGGAGTCGCTTTTTCAGGTTTTGGATGAGATGCCGACTGCAACACGGATGGTTTATGCGGTGATTGAATTTTTTCAGAAACATGGACGCATCTGTTTGGTTGGTATCGGTGTTGGCTGTATGACAATGCTGGTGCTTATGCATATGGAAGTGGTTCGTTTTTGGACGGGAAAGATACAGCTGCATATTCCGGTGACAGGAAAACTTTGGCGAGTTCATTATACGGCACAGACAGCAGAAGTTTTAAATGCCCTGTATGCGTCCGGACTTTCTATGACAAATGCGCTGCAGATGACAAAGGATACGATAGGAAATCCGTATCTGAAAGCAGAGTTTGAAGGTGTGATCGCAAAGGTACGAAGAGGTGAACGTATCAGTGACGCGTTAAGGACAGCAGATGGTTTTTCGGGAAAACTGGCAGATGCGGTTCAGATTGGAGAAGAGGCAGGCAGCCTTGGTCAGATGCTTCTCACAGCAGCAAATGATCTTCGATATGAAGCAGAATATACAGAGGAACGGATGCTTACTTATCTGGAACCGGCGATGATCCTGGTGATGGCTCTGATTGTCGGGTTTATCATGGCTGCCGTACTTTTGCCGGTTTATCAATCTTATACAGCGTTGGAAATGATGAGCTACAATTAAGGAGCAGTATATGGAAACATCAATTTTTTTATCGAATCGAGAAGTGGTTGCTGTGGAAGGAATCCGGAAGTCCGGGAAGATGGAGATTTTTCGAATCATCCGTGGAATGGCACCGGAGAACAGTATTATCAACGGAATTGTAACAGATGAGCCTGGGTTTGATGCGTTTTTCCGCACATTCTGGAATGCCAATCGACTGTCGGATCGTCATGTTACGCTGGTATTGGGAAATGCACAGGCGGTGACAAGGTATTTAAAGCTGCCGCCGATGTCTCATAAGCACAGGATGCGATATCTGGAATATGAATTTGCAGATGTGGAGAGAACGAAACATCCGGTGATTTCTTATGTGAAGATCGGAAAGGAAAGAAGAAAGGAAATCCTTTTGGCAAGTATGACCAGTCAGCAGTTTTTAGAGAAACATATTTTCAGATTTTTGAATATGGGAATCTGCCTGAAATCGGTGATCCTGGCAGAGACTGCAGATATTCTGGCGCTTAATCAGGTATCGGCAATTCGTGAAAAAAACTGCATCGTACAGATACCGGATGGGGTCAGTATCTTAAATATTTTGTATGAGAACGGTCATTATGTGCAGATGAATCGTGCACGGATCCTGAGTGAACCAGGAAGCATGGGATATGGGACGGAATGTGCGTGCATGGTCAACCGTTTTTTGAAACTGGCAAAAGAAAAAATACCAGAATCTCCGGTAACCCATGTGTATCTGGCAGGCGGATTTCGACAGACAGATTATGAAATTTATCGGGACAGTATGCTCAAGATGGATGATTCTTTGATTGTAGAATTTCTGGAAACGGAATGTATTGATGAAATTTGCTTTAAGCCGGAAACATGCTGTATGGATTTTTCAAGAGATATAGCAGCCATCGGCGGACTGATGGGGTCAGGAAAACGAAACAATCTTCTTTATCAATATAGAAGGAGTCTGGAAAGTGAAAGACGAAAAATCCATCGTTTTCAATGTTTGGGTAAGTGTCTGGCGGCAGTCGGAATTCCAGCGATGATCATATGTGTACAATTGGCACATTTGCGTCAGATGAAAGTACTTGTGGAAAAACAGCAGGAATATTTGGATCATGCCGAGGCAGTGCAGCTTTCACTGAAGTATGAGATGCGAAAACAAGACTTGGAGGAAATGCAGATGCAGATTGCCGAAATGCAAACATTTGGTGAAATGATGCAGGAGGTTCCTTCTTACACAGCTGAAGTGTATCAGACATTGGAAAACTGTGCAGATGGATTGGCAGAATTTGAGGTGAAAAGCTATCGTGGATGGGAATTCTGGGACAAGAAATTATCTGGAGGACGAAGTCAGAATGATAAGACAGCAGAAGAAACCAAAGGTGAAGTAATTGTGAGTATTCGGTGCGATGATCCGGAACATGTGCATCGGTTTGTCGAACGTCTGGAATCAAAGCGAACGGTCATTCAAAGTACGGAATATACGGGGTTTGTCTGGAATGAGAGACAACAAAACTGGAGAGCAGAGATTCGGATTCAGCTGAAAAGGCAGGGAGGTGTTGGATGAAAATGAAACTTACACAGCGGGATAAATGGCTGCTGCAGGGACTGTTTGTATTTGTGGGAGCAGTATTTTTGTTGTTTGTTGTTATTCTGCCGATTCGATCGGATGATCATGAATGGGAGATGAGGTATGAGATTCAGGAGGAACAGCTGGGACGGATTAAGAGACAGGCAGCGGCACTTCCGGAACTCGAGCAAAAATATGAACAGTGCCAATTGGAACTGAATGAGAAACAGGCGGAATATTATCCGCTGCTTGATATGCATGAAATTGATGGAATGCTGACGGGATTTGTGACAGCTGAAGGAATTATGATTCGGAGTTTGTACATGGAAAAGCAGGTGATTCAAGAGAAAAGCGGGATTGCAGCGGTGTCAGTTACTATGGAATTGGCTGGCTCATCAGAACGATTAAATCACTTGCTGGAATCATGGGAAAGACAACTGTATGGCAGTCGAATTCTGTATTTTTCATGGGAAAATGCGTCAGAAACCGCAGAGGTTTCGTGTGAAACAGAGCGGGTACTGCATTTGCAGGCAGCGATATGGATGTATGGCAAACCGGTTGGAATGAAACATGGAAGTGAGGAGCAGGGGGAAGAGACATGAGCGAAGAGATGGCTGCAGAAACAGCGCGACTGAAAAAACTTGCAAGAGAATTGAATTTGGACATCGGGCATCCGGAACAGATGTCGGTGAGCCTGGATGCGGTACAGAAGATTCCGATGCATATGGCACAGAAATACCGAATCCTTGGAGTTATGTCGGAGGGCGAGTTTCTTACTGTTTTGACGGATGATCCATTCAATTATTATGGTCTGGAAGATGTACGCCAGACGACAGGCATGAATCTGATCGTCCGTCTTTGTACCAGAAAAGAGCTGGATCGGTCAATTGGGTATTATTATGCGGAATTGAGTGCAAGAGCAGCAGCAACGAAAGCAAACGGGATTCAAAAACCCAGAGTTGAAACGTTGGAAATGGAGGAAGGAGAAGGCGATGCACCGGTGGTTCATTTACTGGACAGCCTGGTAAGGCGTGCATATCATAACAATGTCAGTGATATTCACATCGAACCATTTGAAGAGCATATTATGGTGCGCATGCGTATGGATGGAATGATGAGCGATTATGTGAGTCTGAAAAAGCATGTACATTCTTCTCTGATTGCCCGAATTAAGATTTTGAGCGACATGGACATAGCAAAACAGCGGATTCCTCAAGATGGACATTTTCGGATGAGAGTTGACGGGACAATGGTGAATATGCGTGTGTCTGTGGTGCCGACGGTATTTGGAGAAAAGGCGGTCATTCGTCTGCTGGCGGGAAATGGAAAGATTGATCATGCAGAAACCTTTGGCATGGAGAAAGAGATCTATGAGGAATTCAAGCAGATGCTTTTATGTCCCAATGGCATTATTTATCTGACCGGTCCTACCGGTTCTGGAAAAACGACTACCTTATATATGATCTTAAAAGAACTGGCAAAGGGCAGCGTGAACATAGCGACGATTGAAGATCCGGTGGAGCGGACAATCGACGGAATCAGTCAAAGTCAGGTAAACGTGTTGTCGGGGATGACGTTTGAAACGGGGCTTCGTGCGATTTTGCGTCAGGATCCGGATATCATCATGGTCGGCGAGACGCGAGATTCAGAAACTGCTTCTATATCCGTCCGTGCAGCAATTACCGGTCATCTGGTTTTCAGTACGCTTCATACCAACGATGCGCTTTCTGCGATTGTAAGGCTGGAGGATATGGGGATCGAACCATATCTGATCGCCAACGCTCTGACCGGAGTTGTGGCGCAGAGGCTGGTGAGAAAGCTGTGTCCGGAATGTGCGAAGGAAGTAGAGGCAGATCAGGAAATCAGAGCATATCTGGGAATTCCGGTAAGAACCGTGCGGATTCCATGTGGGTGTCCATGCTGCGGAGGAACCGGTTATTCTGGGCGGATCGCGATTCATGAAATCGCGTATATTGACCGTACACTTCGCAATATGATTGCAGAACGGGCAAACATGAGTGATGTTCGCAGATATGCGAAGGAACAGCTTCATATGAAAACCATTCGGGAACAAGGTGCCAGGCTGGTTGCCGAAGGAATTACAAGTATGGAAGAACTTCGGAGGGCGGCATATTATGAGGCATAAGAAAAATAAAAGCGGTTCCGTCATGATTCTGACGTTGTGTGTGGTTATGGTTTTGTCGATTCTTTCACTGACACTTTTGAAAACTTCGTCTGATCTGGTTCGTTTTTACAAACGAAGCGAAGATGCGGAACAATGCGAGATGCTGGCTTCTTCTATAGCGAAACTCTTAAAACAGCAGATGGAAGAAAATCAGTTGGAAAAACTGGAGATTCTCCGGACGGAGGATATGGAAGATTGGAAAACTCCGGTGTATTATGATCTGGAAGATAGTGAATTTCCGGGAACGGTGAGCTTAAAAATTGAAAAAGAACCTGCATCGGATTGTTTTCAGGTGACGGTGTTCTGTGAGATGGACGACGTGTCAAAACAGATATCCTGGTGGTATGAACCGGAAGATTCAGAATCGGAGGATGAGGAATTGGAACATCTGGAATCTGTGGAAATTATGGAGTGAGAAAAGGGTGAGACAGAAAATGAAGATTTGGGAGAAGTGGAAAAATCGCGCAGGAATGACCATGGTGGAGGTGATCGTGTCATTTTCCATTCTGATGGTCGCTTTTGCCACATTCAGCACATGCCTGACTGCATCGTCAAAAATCTGGGTTTGTGTACAGGCATCGAAAAACCGGATGCAGGAATTTTGGAAAAATTATTACCTGGAAGAAACGCAGGACTTGAAACCGAAAGATACATCGGAAATCCGGTTGGAATTTGTAGAGCGATGTGGAGGTGAACGGTTTGCGGTTACAGCTGTGCGGAGGACTTTTTGGATGGATGCGCGTGCTTTTTACGATGTTGTGCCGGAGGATATGGAATGAGTCGAAAAAGAGACAGATGGTTCTGGCGAAAGGGTGTTACCATGGTGGAGATGATTGTGGTCATGATGATGATCGGGATTTTTCTTCCCATGATTTCTATGGTTTTTGACCTGGAAATCTGCATGGCTGAACGCATGGCAGATGCCAATCGCGTATCGGTCATTTCGGAAATGATCCTGGAACGGATTTCGGATGAAATTTCAAGAAGAGGACTTCCAGAACAGGAGAAAACCGCTGAATTTTGTGAAGATCTGTTTCTCGATGATTTTTATATGGGATATGAAGTGAATGAGCTGACATTTCAGAAGGAAGAACCGATGCTGCATCCAGATGTAGTTCGCATTGACTTGACGCTGATGAATCGCCGCAGCAAAGCAGTGTATCGGACATGTCGTTATGTGAAAATGAACGATGTGCAGACGGAAGATGAAATCATGCTTATAGATGAAGATGCTATCGGGCTGCAGGGGGACGATTGAGCTGTGAGGACAGCTTGGAGTTGAACGTTTATCCCCGGTCAATCAGCAGAGTGATTGGTTGGGGATAAACAGCATCCCATACCACTGCGGGCAGATGACTGAGATTATTAAGGAAAAATGACTTGTATTTAGAGAGCAGTTTCGGTAAAATAGATACAGGCTGATCAGGGATTCTCCCGAAAGGAGAGAATCATATGAAAAAGTTTATACGTGTTTTCGGTAAATGGCTGGCGCTGGCTGTGTGGATACTGGCGGCCGGCTTTTGTTACAGCTGTGGACGGCAGGAGCAGGAAATATTATTGACAGAAGAGGAAGTTTTTCCGGAAATGACGAAGGAATGTGCGGCAGAGTCGGAGACGTTGCTCTTTGTTCATGTTTGCGGTGAGGTGAACAACCCCGGTGTTTACGAATTGCACCAGGGGCAGAGAATTTATGAGGCAGTAGAACTGGCCGGAGGGTTTACCGCGGAGGCAGCGGATGCGTATCTGAATCTGGCAGAACCGGTTGTAGATGGAATGAAAATAGAAGTTCCGGATCAGGAAGAGGAAAAAGCACTGCGAAGCAGTGCACAGGCATTGGAAACTGGACAGATGAAGGTAAATCTGAACACGGCTGCCAAGGAACAGCTGATGACATTAAAAGGTATCGGTGCATCCCGTGCGGAAGATATTATCCGATACCGTCAGGAACACGGGAATTTTGAAAAAGAAGAGGACATTATGCGGGTTCCCGGTATCAAGGAGGCTGCATTTCAAAAGATAAAAGAAGACATTACAGTATCACCTTAGGATGATTTTGATAACATAGATTTGAGGAGAGATTATGGCAAAGATTTTGGTAGTAGATGATGAAAAATTAATTGTAAAAGGGATCCGTTTCAGTCTGGAGCAGGATGGAATGGAAGTTGACTGTGCATACGATGGAGAAGAGGCTGTTGCATTTGCCAGACAGAACGAGTATGATGTTGTCCTTCTGGATGTCATGCTTCCGAAACTGGACGGATATGAAGTCTGTCAGGCAATCCGCGAATTTTCTGAGATGCCGATCATCATGCTGACGGCAAAGGGCGGCGATATGGATAAGATTCTGGGACTGGAATATGGAGCAGATGATTATATTACAAAGCCGTTCAATATTCTGGAAGTCAAAGCCCGCATTAAGGCGATCATGCGCCGCAATTCCAAAAAATCACGCAAAAAAGCGGAAGAAAAGGGCAGTATGGTGGAGGCGGGCGATCTGAGACTGGACCGTGAAGGACGACGCGTTTTCATCGGTACAAAAGAAATCAATCTGACTGCCAAAGAATTTGACTTGCTGGAACTTCTGGTCTGCAATCCGAACAAAGTTTACAGCCGCGAATCTCTCCTGAATTTTGTGTGGGGCAATAAAGCGTCTGAATCCGGAGATGTGCGCACGGTCGATGTACATGTGCGCCGGCTGCGGGAGAAGATTGAACCAAGTCCGAGCGACCCAAAGTATGTGCACACCAAGTGGGGTGTGGGATATTATTTCCGTGTTTGAGTACAGCAATAAAAGGAGCAGATGATCATGGAGTGTTTAATTAGAAATGTAACGAAGGAAGATCTGGATGCGGTAACAGAGGTAGAAGCCATTTGCTTTCCCGCAGCGGAGGCGGCAGATCGGGCATCTTTTGAGCAGCGGATCAAGACCTTTCCGGAAAGTTTTTTTGTAATGGAAAAGGATGGAAGGATCATTGGATTTATCAATGGATGTGTGACTGACCGAAAAACGATCTGCGATGAGATGTTTGAAGATTCTTCCTGGCATATTCCGGATGGTCCGTGGCAAAGTATTTTCGGTCTGGATGTGATTCCGGAGTATCAGCATCAGGGGCTGGCATCTTTGCTGATGGAGCATCTTATCGCCGATGCCAGGGCAAAAGGAAGAAAAGGTTTGATTTTGACCTGCAAGGATCGGCTGATCGGTTTTTATGAAAAATTTGGTTATCGCATTCTGGGCGTATCTGATTCGGTGCATGGCGGTGCGGTCTGGTACGATGCAGTTTTAGAATTTCATTGAGAAAAGCCCATCGTGCGGATATGAGCGAATGCATAAACACGACTTTCCTATACAGGAGTGCCTGCAGAAGCAGGGGATAAGGAGGACGATGTGAAAAAGCAGCTTGGTTGGAGACCTTTAGACAATACAGCAAAGATTTTTCCGGTTATTGCAGATGAAAATATGAGTCAGGTATTCCGGTTGTCTGTGACATTAAAAAATGACGTAAATCCGGAAATTCTGCAGCAGGCATTGGAGGAAATTCTTCCTAATGTGGACAAATTCCGCGTAAAACTGCGCCGTGGTCTGTTCTGGTATTATTTCGAGGAAAATAAAAAAATTCCAAAAATCAAACGGGAAAGTACTTACCCGTGTCGTTATATCGACCCTCACAGAAACCAGAAATTCCTGTTCCGTGTCACCTATTTTGAACGAAGAATCAATTTCGAAGTATTTCACGCATTGACGGATGGTCTCGGAGCGGTGACATTTTTAAAGAGTCTGGTCAAAAAGTATTTGGATCTGGCAAGAGGAACGGAGGAATACTGGATTTCCAGCGATGCAGAGATACCACAGGAAAAACCGTTTGAAGTTTCGGACAGTTATTTGGAAAATTACCATGAAAAATCTGGGCGCAGTTACAGTTCGGCACCGGCTTATCAGTTGAGCGGACGGTATCACCGCCTTGGCAGCGGTCAGGTGCTCCATGGTTATGTGGGTGTTAAGGAACTAAAGGCAGTATGTAAAAAACATGATGTCAGCATCACCAAATACCTGGCTGCGGCTTTGATCTGGTCCATCTGGCAGGAATATTTGGACGGAAAACCATACGAGCAGCCGATCGCGCTGAATCTTCCGGTGAACCTGCGTGCATTTTTTGATTCGGAGACCATGTCCAATTTCTTTGCAGTGACGATCATCGGTTATCTGTTTAAAAAACCGGATATGGATTTTGACACATTGCTTGGTGTGGTCAGTCGGCAGATGGATCGCAAGATCGATAAAAAGCGTTTGGAGGAGAGTATTTCCTACAATGTCGCTAACGAGAAAAAGTGGTATCTGCGGGCAATTCCGCTAGTCATCAAAAAGCCGGCGCTGGCATATATGTTCCGTTTGAAAGACCGCTCTTATACGATGACATTGTCGAATGTGGGTCTGATCAAAATGGAACCGGAATATGCGTCTGAAATTGACAATTTTCAGGTTATGATCGGAGTTTCCAGACGCCAGCCGTTAAAATGTGCAGTCTGCGCATTTGGCAATGAATTGGTGATCACATTTACCTCTGTGTTTCGGGACAGTCGTCTGCAGCGCAGATTTTTCAGCAAGCTGAGAGCGGATGGCATTCGGGTACGATTTGAGGGAAATGAACTTTCAGCAGCGAAGAAGCGTGATATGTATCCGAAAATGAAAAGTGTCTTAATCGTGCGAAAAGGCGGAAGCGAAAAAGCTGCACGAATGGCAAAACAGATGGGACAGACGGGAGAAACGGCGGCGAAGGGACTGCGCGATTATGTGTCCGGACGTCGTGACTGGAAAGAGGAATTGAGCCGGAGGCTTCATGTATAGCCGGATGGCGTTTTATGTCTATGAATCGCTCATGCGGGTATTGTTCAGTTATGTCCGCACGGCGGAACTTTCACAGTAAGGGAGAATCTATGAGACAGGAGAAAGTGAGTCTGCGCGGCAAGATGGCGTTGGACGTAATGAAAAACATGATGGATACCGCGATGGGACATAAGTTTCAGACCGGAGAATATCGGATGAATCCTGTGGAACCGGCATGGATCTGCCCAAATGATTATGAGTATGAAATCGTGGAGATGGAGCACTTTAAGATGGAGTTTCTGCGACCGGTGCAGGTGTGTACCGGTCGCGTGGTGCTGCAGCTTCACGGAGGGGGATATATCGGTCCGATGAAGAATATTTACCGGGATTTTGCGGTGCAGTATTCCAAAAGGACTATGGGCGGTGATGTCCTGACGATTGACTACCGGGTAGCACCGGAGCATCCGTATCCTGCAGCGCTGGAGGATGCGGTGGCTGCCTATCTGTGGCTGATCGAAGAAAAACGGTATTCACCGGATAAAGTGGTGGTTGCAGGAGATTCTGCGGGAGGAGGACTTGCACTTGCTTTGTGCCTCTACCTGCGCGATCATGAGATTCCGATGCCGGCAGGAGTGATCGTTATGTCACCGTGGACGGATCTGACCTGCAGCGGAGAAACATTACAAACGAATTTTGACAAGGATCCTCAGTTTGGAGGAACGAAAGACAATATGCTGTATAACAGCGCTTATATCGGTGACGGGAATCCAACGGATCCGTATATGTCGCCGGTATTTGGTGAGTTCCATGGATTTCCTCCGGTTTTGATGCAGGCAGGAAGTGAGGAGGTGCTGCTCAGCGATACATTGCGGGTGGCAGAAAAACTGCGCAGAGCAAAAGTAAAACTTCGCGTGTCGGTTTATGACGGCATGTTTCATGTGTTTCAGATGGCATTTCGTCTGATTCCGGAAAGTCAGGAAGCATGGGAAGAAGTTCGTGTATTTTTGCAGATCATTTATGGACTGCGCAGAAGACCTGCGGGAAAAGCAGTGAGAAGGGTGAAATCCGGCAGGAAGATAAGTGAAGTGTAAGACGGTTGTGGGCGATGGTTGGTTAAAATGAGTGTCGGTCGCCCCGGTGGAGCGGAAGTATGGAGCGTGAGAAGGTGGTGGCGGGGCGAAAGTAAGCTAAAATGAGTGTCGGTCGCCCCGGTGGAATTTGGAAAAAAGGGTGAAAGTGTCTGAACGGGGCGATGGCGAGCGGAAGAAGGCGGCTGTCGCCCCGTAAGAATTGAATGGTAAGATTGCGCAGGTGTTTGTGGGGCGATGAGAGCGGAAAGGAAGAGCTGGTCGCCCCGCAGAAGCAGAAAAATAAGTTTGAGCAGGTGTTTGTGGGGCGACAGAGGGAGAAAAGGGCGGTTAGTTGCCCCTGTGAGAGAAGAGGAATATAAAAATATGAAAATAACGCTAGTCACGGTTGGAAAAATCAAAGAAAAATTCTTTACAGACGCGATTGCGGAATACAGCAAGCGTCTAAGCCGTTACTGCAAGCTGGAAATCATTCAGGTTGCTGACGAGAAGACACCAGATAAGGCAAGTGAAAATGAAGAACGTCAGATCAAAGACCGGGAGGGTGAGCGGATTCTGGCGCAGATCAGGAATAACGCGTATGTGATAGCTCTGGCAATCGAGGGCGAGATGTTGAGTTCTGAGCAGTTGGCAGCCAAGCTGGAACAGTTTGGAATCAGCGGTCAGAGCCAGATTGTACTGGTAATCGGCGGCTCCCTTGGACTTTCCGAGGCGGTATTAAAGCGGGCAGATTATAAGCTCAGTTTTTCAAAAATGACGTTTCCGCATCAGTTAATGAGGGTGATCTTGCTGGAGCAGATTTATCGGAGTTACAGGATAATTTCCGGAGAACCGTACCATAAGTAAATTTCCATGTGTGCATGATGGGACTTTCACAGAAAACTAATAAAAGATTAATGAATATAAAATAGAAAAATTTATCTGAAAATGGTATGATAATACAATGAAAAGGAGGGATTTTTTATGAAATGGACAAATTTAGCAAAGAAACTGGCAATTGCAGCTATGACAGGGCTGCTTGCGGCAGCAGGTACCATGACGGTATTTGCAGCAACCCGACTGGACACGGTAACAAATCCTTACTGGGATGAGGAAGATGACACCATTGCAATCTGGGATGAGGTTGATGAAGCATACCGCTATGAAGTATATCTCTACTGCGATGAAAGTAAAGTGGCAGAAATCAAGACAAAGGATACTGAGTATAATTTTGAGAAAAAGATGACGAAAGCAGGTGAGTACACGTTCCGTGTACGAGCTTTGGCAAAAGGTTCCGGATACAAAGATGGCTACTGGTCTGAGTATTCGGACAGTACCTATGTCAGTGAAGATTTTGCCGAATTGATGAAAAACGGAGGTGTGATTGACACCGTAACCTCCGGTCCCGGAGCAATCGAGGGCGGTACTCCTACGGATGCGATCAGTGTTGTCAATCGGTATGGTGAGTGGATTTCGGACAGTACCGGCTGGTGGTATAAAAACGCAGATGGAACATGGCCGTCGAACGGTTGGTGGCAGGATCCGGCGGATTCTGTATGGTATTATTTCAATGAGCAGGGTTATATAGTGACCGGTTGGATCGACTGGAATGGCGCACGTTATTATTGTGCAGAGAGTGGTGCAATGGTGACAGGTACACAGACCATTGACGGGGAAGAGTGTCTTTTTGATGCATCTGGTGTGTTGCAGTAACCGTTTTGCCCGCTGCTGCGGGTATCACCATACGTGAAAGTTGATTATAAAATCAAAGCATACATTCCCTCTTCCCTCATATATTTAATGTATGAGGGGAGGGTGGACATGGATCGAAGAGAAGAAGTTATTAAAATTTTTTCCAATCATATCAGAACGATTCTCAGGTGTGTTTCAGCGGATTTTGATCAGGTTCAGGAAATCCGCCTTCGTGTAAATGCACCGCTTCTTATTATCTTCAGGAATCTTGAATTTTATGTTACGCAAGAAGGAAAATTAACAAAATATTCAGAAGAAGCTTATGTTGTATCAAAGCAGGAACTGAAAGAAACTCTGGAATATATCAGCAATTATTCTTTATATGCCTTTGAAGAGGAAATCAGACAGGGATTTATCACGATTCAGGGCGGTCATCGGGTTGGGCTGGCAGGAAAAGTAATCTGCGATGAAAACGGGATACGGAGCATGAAGTTTATATCCTTTATGAATGTGCGATTGTCTCATCAGATACGCGGCTGTGCTGATTCGGTGCTGCCATATTTGTATCATCAGGGAAATATTGTGCATACGCTGCTGATTTCTCCGCCTCGCTGTGGAAAAACGACGATGCTTCGAGATTTGATCCGGCAGATTTCGAACGGAAGTGAGGAAGGAAAATTAGAAACAGACAGTGGAAAAACAGATGCCATGCCAGTCCGTCGGGCAGGCATGACGGTCGGAGTGGTAGATGAACGTTCCGAACTTGGCGCCTGTTATCAGGGAATTCCACAAAATGACCTCGGAATCCGCACGGATATTCTGGATTGCTGTCCGAAAGCTCAGGGAATGATGATGCTGATTCGGACCATGTCGCCTCAGGTCATTGCTGTCGATGAAATTGGAAGTCGGGAAGAACTAGAGGCCATGGAATATGCCATGAATTGTGGCTGCAAGCTGATTGCTACGGTGCACGGCGGCTCTCTGGAAGATATCCGTCAGAAGCCGGTTCTTTCTAAAATGGTTCAGGAAAGGTGGTTTGAGCGATATGTGGTGCTAAATCACGGAGCAATCGGAAAGGTAAAGCAGATTTATGACAGCAGCGGAAAGCAGATGCTGGAAAGGGAGTTTCCCAATGCTTAGCGTATTGTTACGAATTATCGGCTGCATCTGCGTCGTGTCAGGAACTTCTATGTACGGGGTTTGGCTGTCAGGGCAATATTCCGGGCATCTGGCAGAATTGGAGCAGCTCCGACATATGATATTTTTGCTGAAAGGTCAGATTCTCTATGCAAATGCGCCTCTGCATGAAGCATTTGAAACGGTAGGAGAAAGAGTGGATGGTGATCTTGCAGAATTGTTTACTCGGGTGGCGCATCGGATAGAGGAACAGCCGGGGGAAATCTTTTCCGAAATCTGGAAGGCAGAGGTAGAAAAACTTGGGGATATGTCGAAACTTTCCAAAGAGGACAGGCAGTCACTGGGTACGCTTGGTGACCATTTAGGATTTCTGGATCGGGACATGCAGGAACGAAATCTTCTGCTTTATTTAGAGCAGCTGGATTTGCGTATTCAGGATATGCGGGAACACAAAAAAGAACGATGCCGCCTTTATACCAGTCTTGGTGTTATGAGTGGATTGTTTCTTGCAATCCTGTTTATTTGAGAAAGAAGGGGGAACAAATGGGGGTCAATTTGATCTTCAAAATTGCTGCTGTGGGCATTCTGGTTTCGGTAATCTGTCAGGTCTTAAAACACAGCGGCAGGGAGGAACAGGCATTTTTAACCAGTCTGGCAGGACTTGTGCTGGTTTTGTTTTGGATGGTGCCATACATATATGAGTTATTTGAAACAATCAAAAATCTGTTTGCATTGTAGGTGGTTTTATGACAGTGATCACAATGGCGATCGTAGGGATAACAGCAGTTCTGCTGGCGGTGCAGATGAAGGGACTGAGAGGAGAATATGCAGCTTATCTGACTATGGCCGCCGGATGTTTCATCTTTTTTTATGGAATTTCAAAACTGGAAACGATTTTCGATGCAGTTCGTAAAGTACAGGAATTGATTCGTACCGACCCAGTCTATCTGACGACGCTCATGAAAATGACCGGGATTACTTATATCGCTGAATTTGCGTCCGGGATATGTAAAGATGCCGGTTATGGAACCGTAGGCAGTCAGATTGAGATTTTTGGAAAGCTGTCAATCCTTGCTGTCAGCATGCCGATCCTGCTGGCACTTCTGGAAACGATGCAGAGGTTTTTTGCATGAATGGAGGGAAAAAATGGATTATATGGGCAGCATTGCTTGTCCTGTTCGGAAATTTAGGACCTCGGGTTTATGCGGCAGAGTATCGGATGTGTTCATTTACAGCGGAGTTTGACAAAATTCCTGGACAAGAACATTGGGAATCTCTGGATCGCTTTCTGGAAAAGGAATACGCAAATTCCGGACAGAAAATTACCTTTTCCGGACTGATGTCGAAACTCATGGAGGGGGATGCAGCGGGTGTCGGAGCGCTGCTGGTTCAGGCTGTGAAAAAAACACTTTTTCAGGAAGTGGAAAACGGAAGCCATATGGCAGGACAGCTTCTTGCATTGGGAATGATCGGAGCGTTGTTTTCCGGTTTTTCTGATATTTTTTCTGGCGGAGAAATTTCGGAAGCGGGATTTTTTATGACTTATCTGGCAGCATTTTCTGTTATGGCAGTCGCCTTTTTGGAAAGTGCAGCGATTGCGGGTGAGGTTTTGAAAAAACAGATCGCTTTTATGAATGTGCTGCTTCCTTCTTATTTTCTGGTGGTGGCATGGTCTGGTGCCGGTGTGACAGCACTTGCCTGGCATGAATTGATTTTATTTTTGATAGCTGCAATTCAGTGGCTGTATGGAAGTATTCTTCTGCCGTTGATTCGAATCTACATTCTGATTTCTATGACAGGGAACATGACAAAAGAAGATATGTTTTCAAAAATGACGGAGTTTTTAAGGGGAGGAATCATCTGGGGGACGCGTTCTCTGATTGGGATCGTTTTGGGGTTTCAACTGATTCAGGGCATGGTGCTTCCCTATGCAGATGCGGCGAAAACGACGGGTGTTCAGAAACTTCTGCAGGCGATTCCGGGAGTTGGACAGGGGGCAGAAGCAGCGGCAAAAATGGTATTAGGTTCCGCTGTTCTTATAAAAAACACCATGGGTGCCGCAGCAGTATTGATCCTGATTTTGGTAAGTTTGCTGCCTGCTGCAAAGCTTGCGGTTCTGCTGATTCTCTATCGGGGAACTGCGGCGCTCATCCAGCCGGTGGCAGATAAAAGACTGACTGCCTGTATCAGCAGCGTTGCAGACGGACAGAGGATGCTTTTGAATCTGGTATGTTCCGGGTTGTGTCTGTTTCTTATCACCATAGCATTGATCTGCGCCGGGACGAATGTGGCCTATCTGGTGTGAAAGAGGAAAAACGGATGGAGAAGTTGTATGTCTGGATTCGCAGCCTGGTCTGCTATTTTTTGTTTCTGTCGGTGTTGGATCAATTACTTCCGAATCGGAAATATGCAGCTTATATTCGTCTGTTCGGAGGTATGATTTTGATTCTTCTGGTATTCACTCCGCTGACAGGGGGACTGCATATTGAAGAACGGATCGCGCGTTATTATGAGAAATTTGTGTTTCAGAATCAGGCCAGTGACCTGAAAGAAGAAATTCTTGGGGTAGAACAAAAGCATCTTTCAGAAATGATCGATCAATATGAAAAGGCTATTGCATATGATGTGGAAAAGATGGCGGAAGATGAGGGATTGACAGTACAGTCCTGTGAGGTAGAAATCTGCAGAGACGATCATCAGGAACAGTTCGGACAGGTGAAAAAGATTGGACTGCAGATTTGCGAGCAGGAAGGAAGAACGGGGGAAAAGCAGGATAAACTCCTGGAAGCAGTTGGTCGTCTGCGCAGAAAAATCATATCGTATTATGAACTGGAGGAAAGGTATGTGGAAGTTCAAATCGTGGAAAGGAAAGGATAAATGTCTGTTTTTGCTTTCGATCGGTATGATTCTCTGTATTCTGGCATTTCCGGCAGAGAACTTTTCGAAGAAAAGTGAAAGGGCAAAACCATCACAGGGAGAAAATGATGACAGCCTGCAAGTATCTGCTCCTTTCAAAGAAGAGGATGATGCAAGCGTCGTGTCAGCTGCAGCCCAGTCAAGTTATGAAGCGATTTTGGAAAGACGGGTCAAAGAGGTCTTAAAGCATGTAGAAGGCGTGGGCAATGTAGATGTTCTGATTGTATTAAAATCGTCATCAGAAAAAGTGATTCAGATGGATGAAAGCCAATCTCGTTCTGTCTCAGATGAGAAGGACAGCAGCGGCGGGACGCGCAGAACGGAGAGTGAGGAAAAGGAGCATACGACTATTTTTACGGATATGAATGATGGCAGGACTCCGGTGATCCAGAAAGAATTGTATCCGGAGATTTCCGGCATTGTGATCAGCGCTGAGGGAGGGGCAAATCCAACGGTAAGTGCGGAAATTTCAGCGGCAATGGAAGCATTATTCGGACTTCCGGCGCATAAAATAAAAGTGCTAAAGCGGGTGGAATAAAGGAGTGTCAGGTATGAGAGAAAGGAAATTTGGAAAGAATCTGAAAGACGTGAATATGAAAAAATTGTTTCGTCGAAATCAGATCATCATCACATCACTGGCTGTCATGATCGCAGTGGCCGGTTATCTGAATTATGCAGGCAAACAGGAACTGGAAGCAAGCAGTGAGAATCTGGCTTATGAAGCGGGGATGATGGATATTTCAGATGCAGATATTCTGGCGGAAAATCAGGCAGCCGGGGTGTTAGAAGAGGCAATCCCGATCCTGGACTATCCGACAGCGGAATATGCATCGATTCCGGATGATTCTGAAAATGTGGCAGCAGCGGAGTATCAGATGGGAGAGACACTTGCAGAAATAGAAAGCTGGGATGAGGGAGAAGAAGTTGGGCTGAATAATCCTGGAGAAGCTGTGCTTACCAGCGGTATGACGGTTGCCGATTACATAGCAACGGTTCAGCTGAACCGGGAGCAGATCCGCGCTAAGAATAAAGAAACGCTGAACAGCATTATCAACAACACGAATATTGAAGAAGCAGCAAAACAGGAGGCGATTCAGAATATGATTGCCATGACTGCAGTGGCAGAGAAGGAAAATGCAGCGGAAACGCTGCTGCAGGCGAAAGGATTTGCCGATCCTGTAGTTAGTATGTCTGATGGGAAAGTAGATGTGGTCATCAATGCAGCCAGTATTACTGATCAACAGCGAGCACAGATCGAGGATATTGTAAAGCGGAAAACGGAAGTGTCTGCAGACGGAATTGTGATTACGCTGTTAAATCTGGAAGAATAGGAACTGACGCGAAAAGGAAAAGAATTGCTATGAAAATAAATCGGTTTATGATATAATAAAGACACTTGATTGCTGCGTGCCGGATGATATGCAGCAGCAGATTATGGCGCAAGAAACGAATTCAGAGAAACAGGAGGAGTGTACCGTGACAGAGATGGATGAAAGAAATACCCACAAGGTATATGAAAAAGATAGAATCGGCGAAGTACAGATTGCGGATGAGGTCGTAGCGATCATCGCAGGACTTGCAGCAACCGAAGTGGAAGGAGTAGATTCCATGGCCGGCAATATCACCAACGAGCTGGTCGGCAAACTTGGCATGAAAAATCTGTCTAAGGGCGTGAAAGTGGATGTAACGGAAGAACACGTTTCCGCTGATCTTTCCCTGAACATTAAGTATGGCTATAACATTCCGCAGGTTTGCGAAAAAGTTCAGGATCGGGTAAAGACTGCTATCGAGAACATGACCGGGCTTACCGTCCTGGATGTGAATGTAAAGATTGCAGGTGTGAATATTTCTGCAGAAAAGTAAGGATGAAAAAAACCGTCGGGTGAAAAAAACCGGCGGTTTTTTTTAGTCCTACGTCCATCGGAATATCACAATTCCGGTAATCGCCACCAGCGCACCCACCAGTTTCCGCCATTCAAATGCAGCTTTTTCCACGCCGAAGAGCCCGAACAGCTCAATTCCGTAGGCAACAAGAATCTGGGTGACAACGATGAGCAGAGTTGCTTTTGCCGGTCCCAGTCCATCCATACTTCGGATGACGGTGTAGGTGATAAATGCGCCGATGATTCCTCCGGTCAGCATATACCAGGGGCGTACCTGCATAATGGCGTTGATCGGACTGCGGTCATCGAAAAACCATAATAGGATGCAGGTCACAAATGCAGTCAGCTGCGCCCATCCGGCAGCTACCCAGATACCGGTCTGTTTGGTTACTTCTGTGTTCAGGACACCCTGAACGCTCATGAGTGCTCCGGAAATCAGTGCAATCAGAAATCCCCACATAAAAAATCCTCCATATTTCGTTAGAATGATTGAAAAGTGGTAACAATGTTATGTAAGTTTGAGCCGTTTCAGGAAAAAATATGCATGAGTGGCTGATAAAAGAACTCTTGCAAAGATCAGAACTGATAAAGTCATAAATCTGCGGATTGTGAATCTGAAAGAAATGTGCTATGATGTTACAAGGGGCAAAAGGTCGTGAATGATATATTTGCATGTTCATTTATGACTTTGGAATCCGTATCATACGATAAATTGATATAAATGCCAGGAGGAAAGATAGATGACCAGAAGAGAAATGCGGGAACACTGTTTCAAGATGCTGTTCGGTGTAGCGTTTTATCCGTCAGAGGAAGCAGCAGGACAGACCGCGCAGTACTTCAATTCACCGGAAGAGGATGATACTACTGCAGCAGGTGAAGTTGAGGTCGTTCACCAGGTTTCAGTGAAGGAGGATGAGCGTACCTTTCTGATCGACCGTGTGGAAGGAATTGTGGCGAAGATTCCGGAACTGGATGAAAAAATCAACAGCGTGGCTCGGGGATGGAAGACCAACCGCATGGGAAAAGTGGAACTGACGATTTTGCGTCAGGCATTGTATGAGATTCTTTATGACAGCGAAGTGCCGGAGAAGGTTGCGATCAATGAAGCGGTGGATCTGGCTAAGAAATACGGCGGCAAGGATGCTCCTGCATTCATCAATGGCGTGCTGGCAAAATTGATAACCGTGGAGTAATATGGCAAGTATTTATTCAGTATCGCAGGTGAATTCTTATATAAAGAATATGTTCGCCCAGGATTTTGCCCTGAGCCGGATCTCGGTTCGGGGGGAGGTGTCCAATTGCAAGTATCATACATCAGGGCACATTTATTTCACATTGAAAGATAAGACCGGGACCTTATCGGCGGTGATGTTTGCAAGCCAGCGACGAGGTCTCTCTTTTCAGTTACAGGAAGGGCAGCAGGTAGTGGTCAGCGGCTCCGTGGATGTATATGAGCGGGACGGGAAGTATCAGCTGTATGCCCGGAAAATTGAACTGGATGGAAAAGGAGATCTGTTTGAACGTTTTTGCAGGCTGAGGGATGAGCTGTCAGAGATGGGCATGTTTGCTGCGGAATATAAACAGCCGATTCCCAAATATGCCGCACGCATCGGCGTGGTGACATCCGAAACCGGGGCAGCAATCCGGGATATCATGAATATTACCGGACGGAGAAATCCCTACGTGCAGCTGGTTCTTTATCCGGCACTGGTTCAGGGAACGGAAGCTGCCCAGAGCATTGCGGCAGGTATCCGCGTATTAGATGAGATGCATCTGGATGTTCTGATTGTGGGTCGCGGCGGCGGTTCTATTGAGGATCTGTGGGCGTTCAATGAAGAACTGGTGGCGCGGGCCATTTTTGAATGCCGGACACCGGTGATCTCTGCAGTGGGCCATGAAACGGATGTAACCATTGCAGATTATGTGGCGGATCTGCGGGCACCGACTCCGTCGGCTGCTGCGGAACTGGCAGTATTTGATTATTGGCAGTTTGAGGAAACAAGGCGGGCATATCAGGCGGCGCTCGTGCGCGGTATGGAACGTCAGATCGAAGGGCGGCGCCATCGCATAGAGCAGTACCGTTTACAGCTGAAACTTCATGATCCGGAGCGTCAGATTCATGAAAAGCGCCAGCGTCTTGCAGATCTGGAAGAACAGATGCAGTCGGTGATGGAACGCAAAATCCTGGAAGCCAGGCATCGTCTTGCACTGGCTGGCGGACGTTTGCACGGACTTTCACCGTTGGATAAAATTAGTAAAGGGTATGGATTTTTGACGGATGCGGCGGAGAGACGAATCGAGCATGTGGAAGATGTGTCAGTCGGTGATCCGATTACGATCTGGATATCCGACGGATGTATTGATGCAAGGGTGGAAAAGAAAGCCGGGAGACAGATGGGATTATGAAAAAAACAATAGAACAGACATTTGCAGAGTTAGATGAAATCATGGAAAAACTGGAGTCCGCAGATACTTCCCTGGAAGAGTCTTTTGCCTGCTACGAGGCAGGTATGAAACTGGTGAAAGCCTGCGGTGAAAAAATAGATCAGGTAGAAAAGCAGATGATCATCCTGCAGGGAGGCAGTGAGTGATATGGAAATGAATAAAGAATGGAAGGCAAAAACTGCAGAAGTGGAAGCAATTGTAAAGAGCTATCTTCCAGAGGAAGCAGGGCATCAGAAAACTATTTTTGAAGCGATGAATTACAGTGTGAATGCAGGCGGCAAACGCCTGCGTCCTATGCTGATGCAGGAAACGTATCATTTGTTTGGAGGACAAGGAGAGGAAATCAAGCCGTTTATGGCAGCGATGGAGATGATTCATACATCGTCCCTGATTCATGATGATCTGCCGTGTATGGATAATGATGAGCTGCGCCGCGGTTTTCCGACCACCTGGGTCAAATACGGTTATGATATGGCTGTTCTGGCCGGTGATGCGCTTATGATCTATGCATTTGAGACGGCAGCAAAGGCATTTGCCATGACTGTTCATACAGACCGTATCGGGAAAGCCATTGGCCTTTTGGCAGAGAAGACCGGTATCTACGGTATGATTGGAGGTCAGGTGGTTGATGTAGAGCTGTCTGGCAAGCCGGTTCCGGAGGAAAAGCTGGATTTCATTTATCGTTTAAAAACCGGGGCGCTGCTGGAGGCATCTATGATGATCGGTGCGATTTTGGCAGGTGCTTCTGAGGAACATATCAAAATCGTGGAGCAGATGGCATCTGCCATCGGGCTGGCATTTCAGATTCAGGATGATATTCTGGATGTGACCAGCAATCCGGAAACACTGGGCAAACCGGTGCTGAGTGATGAAAAGAATAACAAGACCACATATGTGACCTTATTTGGTCTGGAAAAGGCAAAAGAAGATGTGGAAGAAATCTCGGAGCGCGCAGTTGGACTGCTGCATGAGCTTCCGGGAGAAAATCCGTTTTTAGAGGCATTGATTCGGATGCTGGTAACCAGAGAAAAATAAGACTCGCTTTTGTTTTGGCATGAAGCAGATGCGAAGTAAGAAGGTTGAGATTATGTTATTGGAACGTATTGATGGTCCCTGGGATGTCAGGGATTTAAATGCGAAAGAGTTAGAGCAGCTGGCAGGGGAAATCCGTCAGTTTTTGATTGAGAAGACCAGTGTGACGGGAGGACATCTTGCATCCAATCTGGGAGTAGTGGAATTGACGATCGCACTTTATCTTTCCTTTGATCTCCCGAAGGATAAAGTTATATGGGATGTGGGACATCAGTCTTATACACACAAAATCCTGAGCGGAAGACGGGAAATGTTTGATGATCTGCGTAAATTCGGAGGCATCAGCGGATTCCCGAAACGGAAAGAAAGTCCTTACGATGCGTTTGATACCGGTCACAGTTCCACTTCCATTTCCGCGGGTCTTGGCATGGCTCAGGGACGGGATCTGCTGGGAGAGGATTATGCGGTTGTTTCGGTGATTGGTGACGGTGCGCTGACCGGCGGCATGGCATATGAGGCACTGAATAATGCGGCTCATTTGAAGAAAAATTTTATCATTGTATTGAATGACAACAATATGTCGATATCAGAAAATGTAGGCGGCATGTCAAAATATTTAAACGGAATCCGTTCAGATGCCGGATATAACCGTCTGAAAAAGAAAGTTTCCGGTGCGTTATCGGAAATCCCGGTGATCGGAGAAGGACTGGTGGAAAAAATCAGCAAAACCAAGAACAGCATCAAACAGCTGATCATTCCAGGAATGTTGTTTGAAAATATGGGCATTACTTATCTTGGACCGGTGGATGGTCATGATATAAAAGCTATGGTTCGGATTTTTAAGGAAGCCAGGAAAATGGAGCACGCTGTACTGGTGCATGTTCTGACAAAAAAGGGCAAAGGTTATGCTCCGGCGGAGAAATATCCGTCCCGATTCCATGGGGTAGAACCGTTTGATATCCAGACGGGAAAACCGCTTCGGGAGAAACAATATCCGACGTATACCGATGTATTTTCTAAAAAGATCTGTCAGCTTGCAGCCAGGCATCCGCGGGTGGTTGCAGTTACGGCAGCAATGCCGGATGGGACCGGTCTGAATGCATTTCGCAAACACTTTCCGGAGCGTTTTTTCGATGTGGGAATTGCAGAGCAGCATGCGGTAACTTCGGCAGCAGGTATGGCGGCAGCAGGGTTAAAACCGGTAGTTGCGGTATATTCTTCTTTTCTGCAGCGTGGTTATGACCAGATTCTTCATGATGTCTGTATTCAGAATCTGCCGGTAGTATTTGCATTGGATCGTGCCGGTCTGGTAGGCAGTGACGGAGAAACGCATCAGGGCATTTTTGACTTGTCTTACCTGACCTCGATTCCAAACATGAGCGTTCTCGCACCGAAGAATCTGTGGGAACTGCAGAGAGATTTGGAATTTGCCATTGAGCAGTATGAGGGACCGATTGCCATCCGTTACCCGAGGGGACAGGCATATCGGGGACTGAGAGAATACGATGCACCGATCGTTTACGGCAAGGGGGAAGTATTGGTGCAGGGCAGCGAAATCGCGCTGCTGGCTGTTGGAAGCATGGTCAGTACTGCAGAGCATGTGCGGGATAAGCTGGGGGCAGAAGGTTATGCATGTACCCTGGTTAACGGTCGGTTCATTAAGCCATTGGATACGGAATTGGTGGATGAACTGGCGAAGAATCACAGACTGATTGTTACCATGGAAGAAAATGTTCTGCAGGGCGGATATGGACTGCAGGTAACCGCATATGTGCATCAGCATTACCCGGATGTGAAGGTGATGAATATTGCACTTCCGGATGCTTATGTGGAACATGGAAATGTTTCCGTATTACGCGAAGTACTGGGAATTGACAGCGATTCCGTTATCAGAAAAATAAAACAAATTTTGTGACTGGGAAGGCAGAACAACTGATGAAAGAACGACTCGATATACTGTTGGTAAACCGCAGTCTTGCGGCTTCCAGAGAAAAGGCGAAAGCCATTATCATGTCCGGAATCGTGTATGTTGACGGACAGAAAGAAGATAAAGCCGGATCCATGTTTGAGGATACGGTTTCAATTGAAGTGCGCGGCACCGCATTAAAATATGTCAGCCGCGGCGGACTGAAACTGGAAAAGGCGATGACTCATTTTGGCGTGGAGCTGGCCGGAAAAGTCTGCATGGATGTGGGTTCTTCCACCGGCGGATTTACGGACTGCATGCTGCAGAATGGGGCTGTAAAAGTCTATGCAGTCGATGTAGGACATGGTCAGCTGGACTGGAAACTGCGCAATGATGAACGCGTTGTCTGTATGGAAAAGACCAATATCCGATATGTGACACCGGATGATATTGCTGATAAAATACAGTTTTCTTCGATTGATGTGTCCTTTATTTCTCTGACAAAGGTTCTGGGACCAGTGAAGCAGCTTCTGACGGACGATGGTCAGATTGTGTGCCTGATCAAACCACAGTTTGAGGCAGGACGGGAGAAGGTAGGGAAAAAGGGTGTTGTGCGCGAAAAAAGCACCCATCTGGAAGTCATTGAACAGGTCATCTTGTTTGCCGTCAGTCAGGGATTTGAGATTTTGAATCTGGAATTTTCTCCGATCAAGGGACCGGAAGGTAATATCGAATATCTGCTTTATCTGCAGAATCATGTGGATGGAGCGATTTATGAGCATTATGATGTGGATCCAAAGGGTATTGTGGAAGAAGCCCATAAGTGCCTGTAGGAGGATGTGCCCATGAAGCATTTTTTTCTTGTGGGAAATCTTTTAAAAGAAGGTGTATTTGAAACGGCACATGAGATCACAGCTTACTTAAACAGTCATGGTGCAAGCTGCTGCGGAAGTCTGACAGATGGTGCCAGACGTTCCGGAAAGGGCGGTTACACCGATCCGAAAAAGGTGCCGTTGGGTACGGAGTGTGTCATTACTCTGGGCGGAGACGGTACGCTGATCCAGGCAGCCCGTGATCTGATCGATCTGCAGATCCCTCTGATCGGAGTGAACATGGGACATTTGGGATATTTGACCCAGGTGGCTCGCGGTGAATCCATTTTTCCAATGCTGGATGCACTTTTGAATGACAATTATGCTCTGGATAAGCGGATGATGCTGGAAGGCAGTGTGACAGGACCGAAAGGAAAAAAACAGAACGGAATTGCGTTAAATGATATCGTTCTGAAAGGCGCTGAGGGCATGCAGGTACTAAAGTTTACGGTATGTGTCAACGGAGAGTATCTGAACGAATATTCTGCGGACGGAATGATTGCTGCAACACCCACGGGCTCCACAGCGTACAATCTTTCAGCAGGCGGTCCGATTGTAAAACCTTCAGCAGAACTGATGGTTCTGACGCCGGTTTGTTCTCACGCACTGAATTCCAGCAGTATTGTACTGACGCATGAGGATACGGTGCAGATTCAGATGAAAGGCAGTCCGGAGAAACGGCAGTTGGTGGTATTTGATGGTGATCATGAGGTGCCATTTGGATATGAAGATAAGCTGGAAATTCAGAAATCCTTAAAAGCTACGACCCTGATTCAATTGAAAAATATATCATTTCTGGACAATCTGAGCAATAAAATGAGCAGGGTATAGTATAAGTTGCCGTGCATCCGGACGAAGCTGCTGGCGGCAGGTTCTGCAGGTGCGGGAGAGAGAAAGGTATAGTGATAAATACAGGAGGAGAAAGCGTGAAACTGGAACGACACAGCAAGATTGTGGAACTGATTGGGAAATATGAGATCGAAACGCAGGAAGAACTGGCATCCCGGCTTCAGGCGGCGGGGTATCATGTGACACAGGCTACGGTTTCTCGTGATATTCGTGAACTGAAATTGACAAAGGTACAGGGCGAACACGGAAGACAGCGTTATGTAGTCATGCAGAGCCAGAGTTCATTCAGTGATAAATACATCCGCATTTTGAAGGATGGGTATGTTTCTATGGATATGGCTCAGAATATTTTGGTAATCAAGACTGTTTCCGGCATGGCGATGGCGGTGGCAGCTGCTCTGGATGCCATGCATTTTCACGAGATCGTAGGAAGCATTGCCGGTGATGATACCGTGATGTGTGCGGTAAGAAGCGTGGATGATACCATTCTCTTGATGGATAAGATTAAGAAACTGATAGCAGGATAGGGAGGACTCGATGCTGTTAGAATTACATGTGAAAAATCTGGCACTGATCGAACAGGCAGACGTAGAATTTGGTGACGGCCTGAATATTCTGACGGGTGAGACCGGTGCCGGTAAATCCATTATCATAGGTTCGGTGAACCTGGCGCTAGGACAAAAAGCGTCTAAAGACTTGATCCGCAGCGGCGCAGATTACGCCTATGTGGAATTGATTTTTTCTGTTGATGAGGAAAAACGGGCAGCACTTGCTGAACTTGAGGTTTTTCCGGATGATGACGGGCAGTTGATCATTTCCAGAAAAATGATGGCTTCCCGCAGTATCAGCAAGATAAACGATGAGACCGTGACCGCATCACGTCTAAAAAAAGTGACAGGACTTCTCATTGATATCCATGGTCAGCATGAGCATCAGTCTCTGCTCCATGCCTCCAAACATTTGGAGATTCTGGATACATATGCAAAATCCCGCACCAGTGAACGAAAGAAGGAAGTTGCCGCTGTTTATCAGGAGTATCGGAAACTAAAAGAAGCACTTGACGAAACCGGCGGTGATCAGGAAAGCCGAAAACGGGAAGCGGATTTTCTGCAGTTTGAGATTGATGAAATTGAAAATGCAGAATTAAGATCCGGAGAAGAAGAGGAACTGACAGAACAGTATCGCCGGATTGCCAATGGACGCAAGATCATGGAAAGTCTTTCTGCGGCGTATGAGGCAGTGAATGCAGATGGAATCGGAAAAGCTTTGCATCAGGTAGGCGAAGTGGTGGATTATGATGAAAATTTAAAAGAAATTCAGGATCAGCTTTATGATGCGGAGTCTATTTTAAGTGATGTGCACCATGCTATCGGAAGTTATCTGGATGACATGGAGTTTGATGAAGAAGAACTGATCCGTATTGGTGAAAGACTGGATCTGATACATGGACTGCAGGCAAAATACGGAAATACACTTGAGAAGATTCAGGCAGCATTAAAAGAGAAAAAAATACGCTTGGAACAGTTAGAACATTTCGATGAATATCGTCAGAAAATGGAGAAAGACTATCATAAAGCGGCGGATAAGCTGGAAAAATTGTGCGAAACACTTTCTTTGGAACGTCAGAATGCTTCCAAAAGCCTGGTGAACAAAATTCGTGAGGGTCTGGTTGAGTTAAATTTTCTGGATGTAGCTTTTTCTATGGAGTTTCGAAGATTGGATCATTATACGGCGAACGGTTTTGATGAGGCAGAATTTGTGATTTCTACCAATCCGGGCGAGCCGATGCGTTCTTTGGGACAGGTGGCATCCGGTGGTGAGCTTTCCCGAATCATGCTGGCGATCAAGACTGTCCTCGCTGACAGTGATGACATTCCAACGCTGATTTTCGACGAGATTGATACCGGTATCAGCGGAAGGACGGCACAGAAAGTTTCTGAACAGCTTGCAGTTATTTCGAGAAACCATCAGGTTATCTGTATCACCCATCTGCCGCAGATTGCGGCTATGGCCGACTGTCATTATGAGATTGCCAAATCTGTGGACGGCGGCAAGACCAGGACAAGGATACATGCTCTGGATGAAGAGGCGATGTCTGTGGAACTGGCGAGACTTTTGGGCGGTGTGGAAATAACCGATGCAGTTTTGAAAAATGCGTGTGAGATGAAGCGTCTGGCAGGGGAAACCAAGAAGGTTTTGACATCTAAAAAATAACAGTGTGGAATTTCAGAATCCTCACATACTAAAAAGGAATTCGATAAGAGTTCCTTTTTTTGAACCTTTTTAGACTGAAATGCCTTAGAAAGGGAGGTATGTGTGAGATGAACAAAACAAAAAAATTCCGCAGATATCTGATCTGGATATTCTGGCTTGGGATTCTGGGCATTGTCGGAATGACTCTATTTTATGTGGATCGACGGATTCCTGACCGGCTGAGCATGGTTGTCGGAGAGCGGGAAGAACTGAATTTGGCATTGCCTTTTGAGGTTACGCTTCTCAGTGAAAGTGAGGAAGTCATACTGGAAAATCAGTCCAATATTCCAGCCAATGAAATCCGTCTGAAAGCGGATGAGCCGCTGTCTTTATTTGCCAGAAAAGAGGGAACCTATCAGCTGGGAATGAAACTTTTCGGAAAAATTCAGCTAAAGGAGATTCGGCTGGATGTGGTAGAAACCCAATATGCGGTTCCGTGTGGAATGCCGGTAGGAATTTATATGAAATCCAATGGAATTATGGTAATTGGAACCGGGCGCGTTACGGATGCCTTCGGACAGGAGTCGGAACCGGCTTATGGTATCCTGCAGTCCGGTGATTATATCGAAGCAATCAATGGTCAGCCGCTGCAGGATAAAGAAGCGTTGATTACAAATCTGAATCGAATTGGAGACAGTGAAGCCTTGCTTCGCATCCGAAGAAATGGTACATGTATGGAAGTCAACATGAATCCGGTCCGGTCCGAAGATGGAAATTACAAACTGGGGGCATGGGTGCGGGATGATACGCAGGGAATCGGCACCATGACCTATGTTGATTTAAATGGAAATTTTGGTGCGCTTGGACATGGGATCAGCGACAGCGATACGGGAAAAATCGTGGAACTGAAAGATGGGAATCTGTATGAAACGGAGATTCTTGGTATTGAAAAGGGCAGCATTGGAAAACCTGGCGTTATGGCTGGAATCATTTATTATGGACCGGGAACCTTGCTTGGAAATGTGACACAGAACACGGAAAATGGAATTTTTGGTACGGTGGGGGAAAAGATGGGGTACCTGCTTGATTATCCGGTGATGGAAGTCGGATATCGTCAGGATGTGAAAAAGGGGCAGGCATATATCAGAAGCAATGTATCCGGGCAGCTGCGTGATTATGAGATTGAGATTCAGAAAGTGGATTTGAATCCCATTCAGGATAATAAAAGTCTGGTCATCAAAGTTACGGATCCGGAGCTGCTGAGGATCACGGGAGGGATTGTGCAGGGAATGAGCGGGAGTCCGATCATCCAGGACGGAAAGCTGGTGGGAGCCGTTACCCATGTTTTGGTGAATGATCCGACGCGGGGGTACGGCATCTTTATTGAGAATATGTTAGAAGCAGCAGAATAATCCTAAGCAGGTAATGCAATGAGTATCTCAGTGTATTGCCTGCTTTCTATATTTCCCAAATAAAAACGGAGAAAAGACTAAAAGAACCAGTCGGCCGGTTTCTCTTGCAAATTCTCGATGTTTATGATATTTTATAAATATAACATAAAATAAGTTATATTTATAAAAATGGTGATTGTAATGAAAGATTTTTTGGAAAAAGTATTAAGACAGAATGTGACCATTGAGGAAGATACAGAAGTATACGGAAAATTACCATTGGTGTATCGAGGTCGATATGATATATTCAAGGTTGAAACCAATGGTCTGTTATGGATGGCCATCCGTCCAAAAAGCGAAATAAGGCTGGTAATGCTCAGAAAAGACAGAGCAAGAGTGGAAAAAGCAGCAGGGTTAAACTGTGCGCTCTTTCTTGATCGAGCGACATTTTATATAAAGGAAAAGCTGATGGAAGAGGGGATACCTTTTGTAATAGAAGGCAAGCAGGTGTACCTTCCTTTCATAGGGTATTTACTCAGCAATGCAAATGACAGAGTACTGGAACCGGTACATCTGATTTCATTTTTGACACAGAAACTGCTTTTTGCAGCTATTTATGAAAGATGGAATGAAGTAAAAGCATCTGATGCAGCAGATAGATTAGGGGTGTCAAGAATGTCCGTAAGCAGATGCTTCGATGAACTGGAATATCTGAATATTGATGTGCTGAGTATGAAAGGAAAATCAAGAGTAATCAGTGTTCCGGATGATCTGAAGAAGCTTTGGAATCAATGCGCAGGTGTACTGAGAAATCCGGTGATTCGAAAATTTGTTCTTGACAAAGATATGGAACTTAATAAAAAAGCGGGGATCTCTGCCTTATGTGAGTATTCTCTTTTATCTGACAATGACTATCCGACCTATGCTGTGACAAAGAAAGAAATAAAGGATAGTGGGGTGAAAACGGCAAGACAGGCGGGTTCGTCAGAAGATATCGGCTGCGTTGTTCTGGAACTTGGCTATTTCATTGACTTTGAAGGTAAAGAAATGCAGGATCCATTAAGTGTTGCCTTATCAATGACGGAGGAAGAAAGAGCCGATGAACGAGTAGGTATTTCGATCAATGAGATGTTGGAGGAGTATGTATGGTCAAGGGATTAGATACATTTCGTAAATATTTTGCAGATTATGAGGAACAGTATGTTCTGATCGGTGGAGCCGCCTGTGATATTGTATTTGAGAGCAATGAAGCAAACTTCAGAGCAACAAGAGATCTGGATATGGTTTTGATCATTGAGGCTCTGACACCGCAGTTTGGCGAAAAGTTTTGGGGATTCATCGTGGACGGAAAATATAGAAACAAAGCTACAAATGGCGGCAAACCGCAATTTTACAGATTTGATAAGCCGGAAGATGATTTCTTTCCTAAAATGATAGAGTTGTTCTGCAGGACAGACTTTGAATTGAAGGAGGTGGAAGGAATTACACCGATTCATATCGATGATGAAATATCTAGTTTGTCGGCGATTCTTTTGGATGAGGACTACTATAAAGCACTTCTTGATGGAAAGGTGGTAAAGAACAGTCTTTCTGTCCTTAGACCGGAATATATTATCCTTTTTAAGGCAAAGGCATACCTGGATCTAAAGATGAGAAAAGAATCCGGAGGATCGGTTGATTCTGGAGATATTAAGAAACATAAAAAAGATATCTTGCGTATCGCTGCAGAACTTATGTTGGAGAGAGTGGCCGATTTGCCTGAGACAGTGGATAATGATATTCAAACATTCATTGATTCTCTGGAACAGGAGCCATTTGATCAAAACTCTTTGAAAATGTATGGTTTGAAGAATGATGATGTTGTGAGTCTGTTAAAGCGAATATACGCATAATACTGTATGAAGGCCAGCTGGTTTCCGGAAGGAATCGATCAGCTGATTATCTATATTTTTTTGGAAAACGATGTGTGAAGTGTTGTTGATGAATGAATTGTACATTTTAGGTGTCAAAAATGGAGCGGACATATTTATAGAGAATATGCTGGAGCATTGACAAAATGGTTCAGATATTGTAGAATAAAACCACCGAAAAGGTGGTTTTATTTTGCGCAAAATGAGGTTTTATCATGGAAAAAAGAGAAGAATTACAAGAACAGGCAGATAAGTTAAAGAGAATCAGAGCAGGCTTAGGCTTGAGCAGAAAAGCATTTTCAGAGTATATAGGTATCCCGCTTCGCAATTTGGAAGAATGGGAAGCAGGCAGAAGGAAAATGCCTGAGTATTTGCTTCGGATGTTGATATACTATGTAAAAATGAATCAATATCTGGAGAAAAATGGGATGAAAGAAGAAATGGAAAGGAAGGTGTTTGATGAACAGGAATGAAATCATAATTTTTGAAACAGAAGATAATCAGATAAAGTTAGAGGTTAATGTAGAAAGTGAAACAGTGTGGCTGAGTGCTAATCAAATGGCATTACTATTTGAGCGAGATGAAAAGACAATTCGAAAACATATAAATAATGTTTTTTCAGAATCGGAAGTGGATAAAATTAACAACACGCAAAATATGCGTGTTGAAGGTGTAAAGCAATTAGTTCCATTTTATACATTAGATGTCATCATTTCCGTTGGTTATCGTGTGAAATCAAAACGTGGTGTGGAATTTCGCCGTTGGGCTAATTCCGTATTAAAACAGTACATATTGAAAGGTTATGCGGTGAATGATAATCGTATCAAACAGCTGGGAGAAGTGATACGGATTATGAAAAGGACGGAGAATGAATTGGACAGCAAACAGGTGCTTTCCGTAATTGAAAAGTACAGTAATGCACTCGATCTGTTGGATTCCTACGATCACCAGAATATGACTCGCCCGAAAGGGAATGAAGCAACATATATTCTCAAATATGAAGAATGTATGGAGGTGATTCAGAGTATGCGCTTTGGTGATGAATCCGATCTGTTCGGCAAAGAGAAAGATGACTCCTTTAAAGGCAGTATTGGCAATATTTATCAGGCCTTCAGTGGAGTGGATATTTATGAATCACTGGAAGAAAAAGCAGCCAATCTTTTATACCTTGTAACGAAGAATCACAGCTTTTTTGATGGGAATAAAAGAATTGCAGCAACGATGTTTTTGTATTTTCTGGACAAGAACAATGCGTTGTTTGCAGACGGAAAAAAGAAGATAGAAGATTCAACATTGGTTGCCCTTACGATAATGATTGCTGAATCAAGGCCTGAAGAAAAAGAAATGATGATCAGCGTGATAATGAATTGTATGCAATAAAAATGTTGTCCCTAATGACAATCACTCATGAGCGGCGGCCCGATCATCCAAAACGGAAAATTGGTCGGCGCGGTGACGCACGTTCTGGTCAACGATCCGACAAAAGGTTATGGGATATTTATCGAAAACATGCTGGATGCGGCGGGGTAATTTTCAGACGGGGGCAGATTTTGCCCCTGTCCTTTTTCGGTATCCTATGCTATACTAAAAACAGGAAAAGGAGGGAGCTCGAAATGAAAAAGACGTTAGGATGGATTCTGGTTATTTTAGTCGGGTTCTTTTGCTTTGACTGTGCGGTGTGTACCTCTGTGGCGTTTACTGTGGACGATGCCACATTGGCAGAGCGCATTGCGGTACTGGTATCCTGTATCGCTTTGGCAGCTGTCAACGGTTTGATTTGCTGGCTGGGTTTTAAGCTCAAGACCTCAAAAGGCACCACAAAGCCAAAGCCGGCAGATCAATGGATGACATCTCAGCTGCCGGCCTTGTACTTACAGAAAAACAAAACGGTTTACCGCAATCAGTATATTGGGCGTCTGGAAAGCATTGGTTTCAAAAAGGAAGATGCAAAAAAGATGTTTGATTTTGAGTGTGAAGTGGTTCGGAAATTTCCAAAGCAGTATTTATTACAACCCCAGTTTACAAAAATGTGGTTTTTTGGTCTTAACCAGCCATTCTTCCGGCAGTATCCGAAAACAAAGGAGGAAAGCTTATGGATAATACAGTAAATGCTTCGGATTTTGAGAGAATCTATGAGACAAAGCAGTTCTGGATTGGAAGAATAGGCGGGGTAGAATTTGAATTATTTTACCTTGTTATTTCGGATCAGAGAGCTGTCTCCAGTCAAATTGCTGTCGAAATAACTCGGGACGATGTGAAAAGAATCATAGATTCCCATGGAGATTTGAAAATTGTGGATTCTCTCGCAAGAAATTTGAGTAATGGGTATCTCTATGTTAAATAAGTAATTTGCGGAGGAAAAGTAATACGATGTGTGGCTACTTTTCGCTGAAAAATGTTGTCCCTAATGACAATCACTCGTGTCGGGTAGTCCGATTTTGCAGAATGGCAAGCTGGTAGGTGCTGTGACCCATGTTCTGGTCAATGACCCGACGAGAGGGTACGGGATATTTATAGAGCATATGCTGGACGCGGCGAGATAAATGCGATGCCGGAGGCGGGGCCTCCGGCATATTTTACAGATTATCTTTTTGAAGCCGCTCCATATTCCCGCTCC
>JBJEIZ010000067.1:0-6549 GCA_051877535.1 Brotaphodocola sp. | reverse complement strand
AATTTTGTACTCAATCTGTACTCAAACCACATAGCAAGAGCCCGGAAACCCGCATCAATGCTGGATTTCCGAGCTCCATTTTTTTATTCAAACTCAATCGTTGCCGGCGGTTTCCCCGTACAATCATACATCACTCGATTGACATGTTTGACTTCATTAACAATTCTGCTGGAAACCTTCTCAATCACTTCCCACGGCAGTCTTGCAAACTCAGCGGTCATGAAATCAATGGTATTTACCGCACGCAATGCCACTGCATAATCATAGGTTCTCTCGTCACCCATAACACCAACAGAGCGCATGTTCGTCAGTGCTGCAAAATACTGACCGATGTCTTTATTCAAACCTGCGTTTTCGATTTCTTCACGATAAATCGCATCGGCATCCTGGACAATACGTACTTTCTCAGCTGTAACTTCTCCAATGATACGTACTCCCAGCCCCGGTCCCGGGAACGGCTGACGAAATACCAGTTTTTCCGGAATTCCCAATTCCAGACCAACTTTACGAACCTCATCTTTAAACAAGTCACGCAGCGGCTCAATAATTTCCTTGAAATCTACGCAATCCGGAAGTCCGCCTACATTATGATGCGATTTGATCACTGCAGATTCACCGCCCAAACCACTCTCTACTACATCTGGATAAATGGTTCCCTGTACCAGGAAATCAACGGCGCCGATCTTCTTTGCTTCCTCTTCGAAGACACGAATAAATTCTTCTCCGATGATTTTTCGTTTACGTTCTGGTTCTTCCACACCTTTCAGTTTTCCATAAAAACGTTCCTGCGCATTGACACGAATAAAGTTCAGATGATAATTTCCTGTCGGTCCAAAAATAGCCTCTACTTCATCCCCCTCGTTCTTACGAAGAAGACCATGATCTACAAATACGCAGGTCAACTGTTCTCCCACAGCCTTAGACAACAGAACTGCTGCAACAGAAGAATCCACACCGCCAGACAACGCACACAGCACTTTGCCGCTGCCGACTTTCTCACGAATTGCCTGAATGCTGTTCTCCACAAATGCGTCCATTTTCCAGTCACCGGCACATCCGCATACATTATATACGAAATTGGACAACATTTTTGTACCCTCAACTGTATGAAGAACTTCCGGATGGAACTGAATCGCATACAGATTTTTCTCGACACACTGAACTGCTGCCACCGGACAGTCTTGAGTATATGCGATAATCTCGAATCCCGGCGCTTTTTCTTCGATATAATCATTATGGCTCATCCAACAGATTGTCTTCTCAGATACGTTGGTGAACAGCTTACTGTTCTGATCCACAGTAACTTCAATCTTTCCATATTCGCGAACCGGCGCTTTGCAAACCTTGCCGCCTAACACATGCTGCATCAACTGCGCACCGTAACACAAACCCAGAACCGGCACGCCCATGTCGAATAATTCTTTGCTGCAGGAAGCTGCTCCATCCTCATAGCAACTATTCGGACCACCGGTCAAAATAATTCCCTTAGGGTTCATCTCACGGATTTTTTCTAAATCCATCTTGTACGAATAAATCTCACAATATACGTTACATTCGCGTACTCGGCGTGCTACAAGCTGATTATACTGTCCGCCAAAATCAATTACAATAATCTTTTCTCTGTTCAATGTCTACCTCCTGACCCCCGCTGGGATCTGATGTCATTACTATGAAAGCCCCGTCATGCCGACAAGAATGAGTCATGCTTGCATAAGCGAATTCATGGCATAGAACGGACTAGACGATATGAGTAAAAAGCCACAGGACAAAGCGACTGGACCATTTCCAAATACCGGCGGCAATTGCGGGAGTGTGTAAACACGAAGCAATCGACTTTCATGTGTAGTGCTGCCCGCGACAGCAGGCATAAAAGTTTATAAACGATATTATACAAAATCTGCTTTTCACTTACAATAGAAAATCTTACTTTTTTCTTCCAATTCTTAATAATTGCGGTTATACATTGTAGTAAATATACCCGCATGATACAATCATAGAAAGAAGTTGAATGATACATACGATTCCAAAAGGGAGGGATATTTTTGAAAAAAATCATATTTACCACACTTCTGACCTCACTCTTGCTTACTGGCTGCAGCATATCCGGCAATACTTCTGCCGCAGAACCTGCTGCTTATGCAGTTGCAGAACCTGCCGCTTATGCAGTTGCAGAAACAGCCGCTGCCATGCAGCCTCAGGAAGCCCTCAACTGGGCAGAAGAAGAGCAAGGTAGTGCAGCGGAAACTTCACTCGACACAGTATCAGACAGCGGTCTCTTTTCTTCAACCACACCGAAATCCATTCAAACTTCCCGCAAATTGATTCGCACCATAGATATGAGCGTGGAAACCACCGATTTTGACAATCTCCTAAGCTCGGTCAGCAGTGCTGTTTCCTCTCTGGGGGGCTATGTAGAACAGTCCAACATTTCCGGCAACAGCATATACTCCAGCCGCGATGCCAGACGCAACGCATTCTTGACCGCAAGGATTCCCGCAGACAAAATCGACCAGTTGCTTGAAGAAATCAGCGAATTCGGAAATGTAACGAATCGTTCCGAAAATGTCCGAGATGTCACCCTGCAATATTCCGACATCGAAAGCCACAAAAAATCTCTGACTATCGAGCAGGAACGTCTATGGGAGCTGTTAGAACAGACCGAATCCGTGGATGCCATCATCGCTTTAGAATCCCGACTTTCCGAGATTCGCTATCAGTTAGAATCTTACGAATCTCAGCTGCGCACCTATGACAACCAGGTAGAATACAGCACCGTTAATCTCTATGTAGAAGAAGTAAAAGTCTTCACCCCAACTTCGCCTGACAGCATTGGCACCCGTATCCAGAAAGGTTTCCAGAAAAACATAGAAACCATCGGTGATGATTGCATCAATTTGTTTGTATGGCTTGCATCCAGCATTCCTCTGTTCTTCCTATGGGGTATTATAATCGGAGCAGCTATCGTCGTTGGAAGAAAGGGATTCCGGATCATAATACACAGACGAAACAAAAAAGGCAAAAAATCTTCGGAATCGTCGAATGAGGATATGGGGCAATCATAAAAACTTTATTTAAAATACAATGAAACGCGCCTATGACGCGTTTCATTGTACTATCTCTCACTACTTTTCTCTTCGCAGTTTTTGCACATCCTCCAACAGTATCTTCACATTCTGAATCAATCCGTCAAACGCGCCATATTGATACAAATTCAGTGCAATCATGCCAACCGGAACCGCAATGATCATTCCGGAAAGCCCGTGGACTTTAAACCCGAGATACAAAAAAAACAATGTCGCAAGCGGAGGCAGTCCCATAGAATCACCCACAATCTTTGGCTGAATCATTTGCCTTACTACCTGTGTCAAGATATAAAGCAGAATCATTCCGGCAGCGATGGCATAATTCCCCGTCAGTAATTTCAAAACTGACCACGGGATCAGCACAGTACCGGTGCCCAGCATCGGGAGAAAATCCAATACCGCGATAATGACCGCCAGCAAAACTGAATGTTCCATTCCCAACACCAGAAATCCAATCAACAAAATTCCGGCTACTACAAACATGATTTTAAACTGTGCAGAAAAATATCCGCCGATCAGACGTTTTACATCACGGCGCAGGTACAGCAGATAACGATTCATGTTTTCTGGTAAATGTCGATGCCAGAATTCCCATATTTTATCTTGCTCTGCAATAAAAAAGTAGGAAGACAAAATAGTCACTGCTGTATACACCAAAACACCAGGAATGGCCTTTGCCAAACTTCCTGCTGCTTCTACTGTAGGAGCAGCAAAATTCTGTGCCAGCGAGCTCAGCATCTGTCCCACATTCCCTGCAACTTCCTGCGCCGCCTGCTGTACATCTTTCGGTACAATCCGAAACAGACTGTCAAACCGGTCAAACACACTTTCCATTTCTGTCACAGCAGTCATGTAACGCTGCGGCAGATCCTGTGCAAAGCTGACCGCTTCATGCACCAACCTTGCAATAAGCAGATACGTCAGACCAAGGATTCCCGCCAATACCAAAATCACGATTGCCATTGAACTGTGTTTACGCACAATCTTCAACCGCTTTTCCAGCCAGCGCACCAATGGATTTGCAATCATTGCAATAATCCATCCAATGACAAATGGCATAAAAAATACAAGCAGTTTTGGCAGCAAAAAACAGACAAGTGCAATCTGCACCAGAGGAATCACAATATTCAAAATCACCTTTGCATATTTTTTCATGCTATTCAATCACCTGTTTTCAAAAACTGATGCAAAAATTCAAACAGTGCTTCCATCTCCGCATCCGTACCAATGCTGATGCGCAAATAATTGTCAATCCTGGGCTGATTAAAATGACGCACATAAATCTGATGCGCCCGCAGTGCCTCAAAAATCTTAACAGCCGGAACCCGTTCATGCGTTGCAAAAATAAAATTCGACATAGAATCCGGGAAAGAAAATCCCAGTTCTTTCAGACGAGCCTTGGATCGTTCGCGCGTATCTACAATTTTCTTTACAGTATTCCTAAAATAAGCCTCATCTTTTACTGCTTCCACGCCAAGCTGAATTGCAGGCATATTCATCGTATAAGAATTATAGGAATATTTCACATCATTCAATGCTTTGATCAGCTCCGGATTTCCAACTGCAAAACCAATGCGCATGCCAGCCATGGAACGGGATTTGCTGAACGTCTGAACGACCAACAGGTTTTCATATTTTGAAATCAATTCCAGCGCGGAATTTCCTCCAAAATCAATATATGCTTCGTCTACGATCACAATAACATCCGGATTGTGACGAATAATATCTTCTACCTTTTCCAATGGCAAATAAAGACCTGTCGGCGCATTTGGGTTCGGAAAGATCACTCCGCCGTTCTCCTTGTAATAATCTTCCGGTCTCAGGCAAAAGTCCCCATCCAGTTCCGGTGTCTCGAACGGAATCCGAAACAGATCCGCCCATACCTTATAAAAAGAGTACGTCACATCCGGAAACAGAATCGGTTTCTCAGAATTGAAAAAAGTCATGAAAGCCATGGCAATCACATCATCTGATCCAACGCCCACGAATATCTGATCTTCGCCCACATGACAGTAAGATGCCAATTCATGAACCAGATCTGTCACTGCAGGATCCGGATATTTTCGGAATCGGTCATAATCCATCGTCTTTAACGCATCAAGTACTCCCGGTGCCGGCGGATATGGGTTCTCGTTGGTATTCAGTTTGATCAGACGATCGCCTTTCGGCTGATCGCCCGGCACATATGGCACTACAGTTCTAATATTCGCTTTCCATGCTTTCATGTCAAATTCCTCCGTCTTGTTTGTTGTCTCTATATCAGTCCATATTCCTTTGCGATTTCCTTAAATGCCGGCAGAGAACGCTCAATCTGCTCATATGACACACAATAAGAAATGCGTACATATCCAGGACATGCAAAAGAACTGCCCGGCACAACCAGGACATTATGATTTTTCGCCTGATTTACAAATTCTTTCTCATCTGCAACCGGTGTTTTCATAAACAGATAAAAAGCACCTTCTGGCTTGATGCATTCGAATCCCAGTTCCTTCAGACCATTATAAAGCAGGTTACGGTTGCGGTCGTAAGCATCCAGATTGACTTTTGCCCCCTTTTCAATACAACGTTTAATCACACGCTGCATGAAAGACGGTGCATTCACGCAGCCCAATACACGGTTTGCAATCGATGCGGCTGAGAAAACTTCCCCGGAATCTTTCAGTTCATTCGGAATAACCAGATAACCGATACGCTCACCCGGAAGAGACAGGGACTTACTGTAAGAATAGCAAACGATCGTATTATCATAATATTTCGTTACGTAGGGCACCTCCACTCCATCGTAAGCCAGTTCACGATACGGTTCATCAGAAAGAAGCACAATATCTGTTCCCAGTTCTTTCTGTTTTGTACACAAAATCTCTGCCATGCGTTTTAACGTCGCATCTGAATAAACAACACCCGTCGGATTGTTCGGTGTGTTGATGATCACAGCCTTTGTCTTTGCAGTAATTTTCTCGGCAAACTCCTCCAGATTCGGCTGGAAAGTTTCCGTATTCGGAGAAATGATCACCAGTTTACCATCGTAATTACGAACATAGTTTCCGTACTCCACAAAATATGGTGCAAATACAATCACTTCATCATCCGGGTTCAGAATCGTCTTCAAAACAATATTCAAACCGCTCGCAGCGCCTACAGTCATCAAAATATTGCCCACACCAAAATGTGTTCCGAATCTCTCATTCAGGGAATTCGCCACAGTCTCACGCACATCTTCAAAGCCCGGATTGCTCATATAGCCGTGAACAAACGTAGACTCCTCTTCTTTCAGAATTTCCAGAATAGACTCTTCTACCTCAGCCGGAGCCGGTACATTTGGATTGCCCAGACTGAAATCGTATACATTCTCTGCGCCGTAAATCGATGCCAGACGTTTTCCTTCCTCAAACATCATGCGGATGACAGAATTATTCTGCACCAGTGGTTTCATTTTCTCAGATATCATGTTCAAATTTCCTCC
>JBJEIZ010000066.1:0-33825 GCA_051877535.1 Brotaphodocola sp. | reverse complement strand
GTCAGAAAGGTGCCTGAAAATTGGAAGAGGTGGCGTTGCTGCCTCTTTTTCTGTGTAGTTTGCTTTTCATTTGGCCGGGATGGTGGTATGATGGAAAAAAACACGGAGGCGCGAAAATGACAAGAGATGAATTTTGCAAATATCATTGGGACTATTATATGATATTAGAAAAAGATTTTTTGGAAATTGAAAGATATTTAACTTTTGACTTAGGAGATAATAATTTTTATACTGTACCGGATAATTCTACAGATCCCGCTAATAGTAAGGCTTTCTCGGTTGAGTTTGTAAAGCAATACCAAACGATATGTTCTGAGATTGATGTTATTTTAAAATCAATGTGTAAAGAATTGGGAAATACAAATGCAAATAATATGAAGCAGTATGCAGAAACCATTCTCACATCGGCAGATTGGGGAAACATAGTTAATCAAAAGGTATTAATGAGGAAAGTAGAACTGCAGCCGTTTGTAGGGTGGGCTACTAATCAGTATCATCCAATCGTGTGGTGGCCTAAATATAATGATGTTAAACATGAGAGGCTCGATAATCTGAGAGAGGCAAATTTAAAGAATGTTGCTAATGCTTTAGCTGGATTATTTATTTTGGGTCATTATTTCGTGAAAAAGATTGCAGATGATACGGGGAATTTAGACGTTATAGATGTACCTAATGATAAATCTGCATTATTTCAAATGCTAAATTGGCAAACGATTTGGACCGTTCAGGGGAAGGACGAATATCCTATTCCAACGCATCAATTGACCAGATTGTTTCAAGGCAATAATTAATTTATGGAAGCAAATGAGAGGTAGCCAAGCTGCCTCTTTTTTCTATGCCCGAATTTAAGCAGATAGGAAGGTGAGGTGATTGGCGAACAATGAAAACTTAATCCCTTTGAATAAACGAACAAAGAGTGAACAAAGAGAAATTCAGTCAGAAGGCGGTAAAGCCTCCGGAGCTGCCCGGCGCCGCAAAGCCTGCTGAAGCTTGAGGCATGGGCGCGGGATGGCCTTACAGATGAACAGATTGCCCAGAACATGGACATTGATTCAGCTACTTTGTATCGCTGGAAGAAACGGTATTGCGAGATTTGCGAGTCCCTAAAAAGGGGCAAGGAGATTGTGGACATTGCAGACCTATTCCGCTGCATGATCGGCACGTAGCAGAATAAGCCTGTCATGTTAAAACACCTTGGCGAGGCTGGTGATCAGCGGGGTCGAGGTACTTTATATTTTTTGGATATGTTGATTATGATTCGTTAGTTTGTTCTTCGTCAGAATCTGGAGTGTAGCCAGGGGTTTTTACTGGCGAATATCTGCTTTATCAAGTACTATTTTTTGGTTTTCGTCTACTTCAAAAACTAAAGGACTCTCAGTGAATTCAGCAATTTTTATGAGATCTTCTGCAGAAAAACTGCCTCGGTTTAATTTGTTTTGTAAAGATTGGGGTGAAATTTCTAAATACGCAGCCAGTTCAATGTTTTTTTTCCCTTTAATTGACAAGAGAGCTTTTACTTTTTCAGTGACAGCCATAGATTTCCTCCTGTGTGATTATATTGCTATGCTTTCATAGATGTAACTGTGGTTGTACATGAATTCTGGTGCGCAATCAATTTCACCGTTCATCCAGGTTACCACTCCATGGTCTAAAGTAGCAGCTTTAAATATAACCGGATCCCTGAGTGGTTCAAATACTTCACCTTCTAATGCGGTGGCATCAAATATACGTTGTTCTCCGCTTGTAAAGGTCAGAATCATTATCATATCGTCTAATGGTCGTATTTCTGTTATTTTAACCGGTGTTTTAGGTTGTCCGCCGTAGACAATACCATTTGATATATACATGAGTTCTCCTTTCTGAATGACAAATGGCCCCTCATTATTTCAGAGGAGCGATTTTGTCGAATTTTTCGTTTCTTACAGCTTTGTTCCATGCTTTATAGAGTTCATCTTCATGAAGCGCCAGCCATCCAGATACCATTCTGTATTGTTTCACTGGAATACTTCCAGCAAGCACATTTCCGGTTATGCTAATGCTTGCTTCATAGTCGCCATAGTAGACATGTACATGAGGTTCGTGATGTTGATCATCATCGCTAAAGAGCATTTTTATCACGATACCGTAGAATCTGCTTATTTCTGGCATTTGGTGTCCTCCTCTCTCTGATTGATTATAGTATAGCATACTCAAAAACGTTTGTCAATAAAAACATACTCGAAAAAGTTTATAAAATACTCAAAAACATGTTGATAGCATACTCAAAAACGTGTATAATATAATCATTGCCAGAAGAATATAGGGGACACATTTTAGTGTTCTATGTGCCGAAGCTAGATGCAGTAGTATTGAGCAAGGACAATCCGGTGTTTCAGGAACTGGCTGAGTTTGTGAGTGAGTATCTTTCAGCAAACGAATGGACCAGAAAATGCGTTATGGACGAATGCAGTAGCGATGTGACAAGTAAAGAGTTGATTGAGATTATACACGTTCTGGATCGTATTATCCGGATCCGGCGAAAGTTGCGCCGGCACAAATAAGCAGCAGTAAGGACGGCTTCTTACATAGATTCTCTTATAGGGTGTAACGAATTGTTACCCCCATAGATATAATTTGACTTGAGCCGCGGCCACTGCGATAGTGTGGCACCCCGAAGAGATATAGTACTTCCAAATCACACCGGGATGTGCTGCCAATACTATCCCGGATCAGGCGGAGCTGGCGCCAAACGGTTCCGCCCCCAATACAATAAAACCAGTTGCGATATCGCAACAGAAAGGAGTGGCACATGGAAAAAGTAATTATGATCCCAGAGCACAGATATAACAAGATGCTGGAGAGTTATGATAAAGCCGTCGAGGAACTGAGACTCCTGAGAGAGCAGATCCATGAGTCAGCAGGAAGCGGCAAAATCGTGACGTTGCTGCAAACCGGAGATGAAGCAGCAGAGGTACAGGCTCTGGAAGATATTTTTGAACAGTACGTCTCTGATCCGTGCTTTTCCGGCAGAGATTATCCGGATCCATTGAAAAAATTGCTGGAGTGGTTCGATCAACATTCAGCGGAAGTTCCGGAAGAAATCGGGGCTTTCCTTATGGATTCCATGGCGGACTATGAAAAACGATGGTTTATAAATGGATTCCGGTATGCAGCAGGCATTTGGAAAGCATGTTAATGCACCTGCTGCCGGATAGAGCAAGGAAATGAAATGGCAGCAGCGAGTAACGGCAATTACATAGACCTGCTGCCAGACCACATACCAAGAAAGGAGAAATGAGGATATGGAGTATCATTTATCAAAGGTTGAGCAAGAGGTTGTCATCACTTTTAATGCCAGAGAGGATACAGCTGATTTCTATACGGCGGATCCAGTTTGGATCAGGAAGTTGGATCGGCTGGCAGAGCAGAATCCGGAGCAGTTTAAGCAGGGGAGAGTGGAAAAGTATAATAGAAAGAGGTTATGCAGAAATCTTCTTCAGACCGTTTACAGTACAGACGAAAACGGTTGATTTCGGTTTTTTAGTGACTCAAGGTAGAAATACCTACCTACGGCAGTAAAAACGGAAAATAAACAAAAAGACAAAGGAAAGCCCTATGCATCGGCAAATGCACAGGGCCAATAAAAGAACCCACCACACACCAATGCAGAGGGACATTCTGATTATATCATGAAAAGTCCCTTTTGCAATCCAATTATTTGAAAAGGAGCCGGGATATTATGGCAAAGGACAAGAATGGAAAGCAGCTGCCGCCTGGAATCACGTTACGATCGGACGGGCGGTACATGGGACGAGTTCAGGTTGACGGAGAGCGGGTGACGCTTTACAATAGCAATCTCCGTGAGCTGATTAACCAGATGGAAGAAACCAAGTACCAGATGAAGCACGGTTTCTTCTGCAGATCGAAAGACGTTCGCGTGAACGAATGGTTTAATACCTGGATTACGGAATACAAGTCGATTCAGTGCAAATCACAGACAATCCGGTTATATCAGAATACATACAAGCGATACATTCAAAAGCCCATCGGCAATAAGAAAGTAACGGATATCAAACCTGCTGCCCTGCAGAAAATCATAAATGGGCTTTATAAGGATGGATATTCCAGAACAACGATAACTGCGGTTCAGTCCATAGTGAAAGGGATGTTTGATCAGGCGGTGAAAAATAATATCATCATCAATGATCCGGCAAAGAATCTGACGTTGCCGCGGTTCCGAAAGAAAACACGGAATGACCGCCGAGTTATGAGTAAAGAGGAAACGGAAGTTTTTTTGAAATATGCAGCAGGATCAGCATATTATGATTATTACAGACTGGCATTATGTACCGGTCTTCGGATTAATGAGGCTTTTGCTCTCCAGTGGGATGAAAGATTCTGGGGCATAACAGTCTTGCGATGACTGCAGATCTGTATAGTCACGTTCTTCCGGATACCAAGGCAGAGGAGATGCAGAAATTACAGGGAATTATTTGAATGTGGTGTCAAAGTGGTGTCAAATCAATAAAACAGGCTTTCCAGAACTTCACATGAAGTCGAGGAAAGCCTTTATTTATGCGATTTCCAGGACGAAAAGCATTCTACTTCTCATCCACCACCTGAAAGATATAAAATTTTAAATAATAGGAGGCCTGTTCGCCGCCGGTCCACAGGATCGGATGATCTGCAGCCTGGGTGCGGTATTCCACCTGACGCAGACGTTTGTGGACCCCTGCGGCGGCTTCCCGGATGGTTTTGGTGAACAGTTCCGGATCCATGAAGTGGGAGCAGGAGCAGGTGGCAAGATAGCCGCCGTCTTTGACCAGTTTCATGCCGCGCAGGTTGATCTCGCGGTAGCCTTTGACTGCATTTTTGATGGAGGCGCGGGACTTCGTAAATGCAGGAGGATCCAGGATCACTACATCAAATTTTTCTCCTCTTTCCTCCAGCTCCGGCAGGAGGTCAAAGACATCTGCACAGACAAACTTCACAGTATTGGACAGTCCGTTCAGCGCAGCATTTTCCTGTGCCTGTGCAACACCCAGCTCGGACGCATCTACACCAAGTACGGAAGCAGCTCCGGCGATGCCTGCGTTCAGTGCGAAAGAACCTGTATGGGTAAAGCAGTCCAGAACTTTTTTTCCTTTGCAGAGGCGCTGGATTGCCAGCCGGTTGTACTTCTGATCAAGGAAAAATCCCGTTTTCTGTCCATCCTGGACATCGACCATATAGTGTACGCCGTTTTCTATAATTTCGACTTTTGTATCAAACGGTTCTCCGATAAATCCCTTGAAACGTTCCATGCCTTCCTGCTGACGGACTTTTGCATCACTGCGTTCATAGATACCGCGGATTTGGATGCCGTCCTCAGCCAGAATCTTTTTTAATTTTTCCAGGATCACCGGCTTCCAGCGGTCGATTCCCAGCGCCAGAGACTCGACAACCAGGACATCGGAAAATTTGTCAACAACGATGCCAGGCAGGAAGTCTGCTTCTCCGAAGATCACCCGGCAGCTGGAGGTATCCACGGTAGATTTTCGGTATTCCCAGGCGCTGCGAACGCGCATCTCAATAAATGTCTCGTCAACGACCATATTTTTTTTGCGAGTCATCATGCGGACGGTAATCTTAGAACGGGTGTTGATGAACCCCTGTCCCATAGGATAGCCGTCAAAGTCAGAGACATTGACCATGTCACCATTTTCAAAGTCCCCTTCAATTTTATCAATTTCATTGTCATAGATCCAGGCTCCGCCGGCTTTCAGAGTGCGGCCCTCGCCTTTTTTCAGAATTACAGTTGCATATGCCATAAACTAGTAAGAATCTCCTTTATCTGGTTAATAACTGGATTTTAACATATTTTTCATGGAGTTGGAATCCCTGAGTGTGTATAAAAAGCGTACAAGTGAGTATAATTCTCATTAAGCAACAATGCAATTGACAGAAAGAAAGAGCTGTGTTAAAGTGCTCATGTAAGAAAGTTAGCAATAACTAACTTCTGAGAGATAGGAGTGTGCAGATGTCATTAGAAAAATATCTTGTCGAATATTGTGCGCCTACGTTGGCATCCTTAAAAACAGCAAATTTGTTTAGCCTGGCTATTACAGACGAACAGGAATTTATGATCCAGCTTGGATGCGTCAATCGATGGCTTTCGAAAAAGGGACTCTTATTGACGGAGCTTCGACGCAGAGGAGATCGCGCGCTGATTTATGTATGCAGAAAATCACATCTGCAAAGAGATCTGGAACGCGCGGAAATCAGAACATTTTTACAGAATTATGGATATACGGATCTGACTTTGGAAGCTGCACTGGAAAGACTCAGGATCCGGTTGGCAGAGTGTGAAAATTTCCCTCATGAGATCGGCGTTTTTCTTGGATATCCGCTGGAGGATGTGGTTGGATTCATCCGAAACGAAGGGAAAAACTGTAAATGCAGCGGAATCTGGAAAGTGTATTCGGATGAGAATGAAGCGAAGAAATTATTTGCCCTTTTTCTGCGCTGCAAGGATGTGTATATGAAACTTTGGGACCAGGGTAGACCGATCTGGAGTCTGACGGTGATGGCATAAGGATTTGAAACGTCAGGGCAAAAGTAATTTGAGTGAAAATCAGATGCAGATGAGCATTTGAAATATAAAAAAAGAGGAGAATGATCAGTATGAGTAAAGTAGCAATCGTATTTTGGAGCGGAACCGGCAATACAGAAGCAATGGCAAACAGCGTTGCGGCAGGTGCAAAAGCAGCAGGAGCAGATGTAACGGTTTATACCGCTTCTGAGTTTCATGCAAGTATGATGGATGATTACGATGCAATCGCCTATGGCTGTCCGGCAATGGGTTCTGAGGAACTGGAAGATACTGAATTTCAGCCGATGTTTGATGATTGCAAGTCAAAATTAAACGGAAAAAAGATCGGTCTTTTCGGATCTTATTCCTGGGCAGAAGGGGAGTGGATGCGTATCTGGCAGGCCGATTGTGAAGAATTGGGTGCAAATCTGGTCATGGATGGTGTGATCTGTTATGAAACACCAGACGCCGAGGGCGAGGCAAATTGCGAAGCTTTGGGAAAAGCGCTGGCATAAAGAAACGTTCTTTCTCACTGCCGCGTGCAGTGCAAATCAGAAAAGAAACAAGCATGCCGGAGTCAGAAATTGTCTTCTGTCTCCGGCAAAAATTTTATCCTCGTTTCCTGCTGTCAAAATAGGCAAACTGATCAATCGCATCCAGAATATCTTTAAAATCATCTCTCGGCGCAAGGTCAATATATCGCTTCAAAAGTCCGGTCTCCTGTTTGCGGTAACGGCCATAAAAGATATCAAAAAGGTTGTGTCCGCGCATATGTATTTTGAATTCTTCCATATGGTCTTTCAATTCCTGAATGGTGCTGATCTGAAATCCAAGAATCGCAGTCAGCTGCTGTCCACTCTTGATTTTATGGAGGTACTCGTTCCATTTCTTTAGTAAAATCTGATAAAAATCTTCTTCACTTTTCACGATTCCAAGCTGGGTCATAACCGTTGGATTTAAAAAATAATTTTCAAAGGAATAGTATTTTAAAATCAGCACATTGTGGCGTCGGACACGAGGGAGACGGTCACTGTCCTGGATGGTTCGTTCCTCATAATACCGGCATAACTGACTGGCCAGCATTTCCGGGTCTTTGCCGTCGCCGTCGCGGATCATCAGAAATTGATCCTGCAGATAAACCTGATTTAAATATTTCAGGTTCGCATAGGTTTTGATGTTGGTGCAGCTGTTGGTGGTGATAATGGAAATGCGGGCGGGACTGCCGTCGTTTAAATGCATTTCGGAATAATATTTTTCCAAAAGCAGCGGCAGCCGTGTTTTGTCCTGACGTCCTTCTACAATGAAAACGAAGCTGGCATTCATCAGGTCTTCTGCTCCGTAGCCCAGATCATCCAGGATGTCATCGATGTCAGCATGGGCGCGGACGATCGAGTAGTCGCATTCGTCCAGCACGATCTGACGGAGCTGACGGCTGGTGAAATTGCTGATCATGGTCGGAGCATGTGTGGTGAAGATTACCTGGTTTTTCTTGGACAGTCGGTAAAGAATGTCACAGGAGGTCTTCTGCAGTGACGGGTGGAGAAATAACTCTGGGTATTCTACCAGAATAATGCTGGGAATTCGGTTTTCGTCTTCGATATAAGTTTCCAGAAGGGAGAGCATGTAGATGCTTTTCATACCGTTTCCAAGGCGATCCAGAGGTTTTAGCTGCTGCTGTTCTTCGTGCCATGCATCCGCGGTTACATGGAAAAGCGTATCCGGATTGCAGGTCAGCGTGAACTGTATTTCTTCATAACCTCCGTTTTTCTGATAGTTTTCATTGACTTTTTTGGCAAAGTTGAGCAGGTTCAGCTGGTACATCTTGTGTTCCAGAAGGCGGGCTGTTTCCTGCAGATTCAGTTCTTCCGGTCTTTTTTGATTGATGAGTCCAATGCAGCTGAAACATTGGTTGCATGTTTTGGCAGCGTTGAACATACAGACATTGGAACGCAGTCGGATCAACTGCTGGTTGTCCTGAAACATCAGCAGATCTTCCTGAAACGGCTGCAGGTTGCGGGCAGTATCGATAAAGTAAATTTTCGGCAGGATTTCGCAGATATAACGGTTGTTTTTTTTGATACCGTCGGTATAGCGGATTTCGCGGTTGTGGTTTGCGATGAAAGTAAACGGAAGAAATCCATCCTCAAATGCAGGCAGCTTGTGTTTAAAATCCCGAAGCCAGGCATCAAAGCGTTTGTAGCAGCTCACAATGCCGTAGGAATGGAACTGCTGCAGGTCTTCGTTGGAAATTTTTAAGACCATGGAAATTTCGATATTCTGTTTTTTTTCATTAAAATCCAGCTCTGTGATCTGCAGGGAGCCAATGACAACGCGGATGGCGTCCAGAATACTGGTCTTGCCGGTATTGTTTTTTCCTACTAAAATCAGAGCGTTGTCAATGTCGTGAATCTCCAGGTCGCGGATGGATTTAAAATTACGAATATGCAGGGAGGTAATCTGCATTATGGAATCCCCCTTTTTTTTAAAATCGATTTATGGTAACTGTAGAAGTACGGAACGGTCGCCGATTGATTTAAGTATAGAAAAACCGAGGGAAAAATGCAATATAAAGAGTCTTTCCAATTTTCTATGTTTTAGGTATAATTACAGAGGATAGTTATGTAGTACACAGGACGGGATCTTTCAGAAAGTGATCTTGTACAGCAGGAAAAGAGAGGATACATCATGGAAATGACATCATGGAAAGAACGCTTTGCCACATCGCAGAAGGTGCTGGTCGGATTGGGCGAAGAGTGGAGAATCAAAGGAGATAAAGAAAAGGAAGCGGCAGTTCGATGCGCTTATGATAAGCTTTATGAACTGCTGAAAGATAAAGATTATTTTATTGTGACAATGGCAACGGATGCAGTGATTTTTGATACACCGCTGGGAAGTAAGACGGAGCAGGCAGTGTCCACAGATCATGTGGAACAGGAACCGTTTTCCTGTTCCGTGGATGAGGCGATGATGGCGAAGATGAATGAACTTTTTCCGCCAAAAGAAGTGCCCAAGGATACAAGATTCCAGCGCATTACTGCACCATGCGGCAATGAGACCTGGCGTCAGTGTTCTGTGGGGTGTCGAAAGGATATTTGGGAGCCGGGGGAGATCCCGGATGACATTTGCCCGCATTGCGGCGCACCATTGGTTGGCAATACGATGGATGCGACTCCCTATATTGAGGAAGGATATCTTCCGCAATGGGATCGCTATCTGCGCTGGCTGAGCGGAACATTTAATAAAGAACTGGTCATTTTGGAACTGGGCGTAGGATTTTCCAAACCGGGAGTGATCCGATTCCCATTTGAAAAAACTGCTTATTTTAATCAGAAATCGATTCTGGTCCGGGTCAATGGAACGCTTGCCCAGATTACGGAAGAATTGGCAGAACGTGCAGAAAGTATCACGGAACCATCGGTTGCGTGGGTACAGAAATTATGGTAAACTAGTTGAAAGTGTCCGGGAGGAAATAGATGATAGCGATAATTGATTATGATGCAGGTAATTTAAGAAGCGTAGAGAAGGCGCTGCTGGCATTGGGCGGTGACCCGGTGATTACACGTGAAAAGGAAAAGATTCTGGAAGCAGATAAAGTCATTTTGCCGGGGGTGGGTTCTTTTGGTGATGCTATGGGAAAGCTTCATCAGTATGGATTGGTGGATGTGATTCATCAGGTTGTAGAAAAAGGAACTCCGTTTTTGGGTATTTGTCTGGGCCTGCAGCTTTTATTTGAGCGCAGCGAGGAAACTCCGGGTATAGACGGATTGGGTGTATTGAAGGGGGAGATTTTAAGAATTCCGGACTGTGACGGTCTGAAGATTCCGCATATGGGATGGAACTCTTTAAAGATTCGTCCTGATTCTCGATTGTTTGCTGGGGTTGCCGATGATTCTTATGTTTATTTTGTGCACTCCTACTATTTGAAAGCAGCCGATGAGGCACAGGTGGCTGCGACTACAGAGTACAGTACTCATATTCATGCGGCTGTGGAGGCAGGCAATGTGTTTGCATGTCAGTTCCATCCGGAGAAAAGCAGCGATGTGGGACTTCATATTTTGAAAAATTTTATAAGCCTGTAACCAATTGGGCAGAATGGAGCGGCATATGTTTACGAAAAGGATAATTCCCTGTCTGGATGTACACAATGGACGGGTAGTAAAAGGGGTTAATTTTGTAAATCTGCGTGATGCAGGCGATCCGGTGGAGATTGCGGCGGCTTATGATAAAGCCGGTGCGGACGAACTGGTATTTCTGGATATTACGGCATCTTCTGATGCCAGAGAAACTGTGGTTGACATGGTTCGCCGCGTAGCAGAAACGGTATTTATCCCGTTTACGGTGGGCGGCGGAATCCGCACGGTGGAGGATTTTCGCCGATTGCTTCGTGAAGGTGCAGATAAGATTTCCATCAATTCGTCCGCGATCAACACTCCGGAATTGATTTCCAATGCAGCTGACAAATTTGGACGTCAATGTGTAGTAGTTGCCATTGATGCACGGAGAAGAGCGGACGGTTCCGGATGGAATGTGTTTAAGAATGGAGGACGCATTGATACCGGACTGGATGCTGTCGAATGGGCAATGAAGGCCGATTCTCTGGGTGCGGGTGAGATTTTGCTGACCAGTATGGACTGTGATGGGACCAAAGCCGGCTACGACAACGAGCTGATAGCATTGATTGCGGAAAATGTCTCCGTACCGGTGATTGCTTCCGGCGGAGCAGGGACGAAAGAACATTTTTATGATGCACTGACTGCGGGCAAGGCAGATGCGGCACTGGCTGCGTCTTTATTCCACTATAAAGAACTGGAAATCCGGGAACTCAAGCGTTATTTGAGAGAACGCGGTATTTCTGTGAGATTGTAAAAAAACAGCCGTCAGACAGCAAGAGAAAGAGGCAAAGAATTATGGGAGCGATTACAAATGACTGGCTTAAACCTCTGAGCGGGGAGTTTAAAAAGCCATATTATCGAAAATTATATGAAACGGTAATGCATGAATACCAGACTCATCAGGTATTTCCGGATGCAAATGATATTTTTAACGCATTTGAATTTACACCGCTTGCAGAAGTAAAGGTTGTGATCCTTGGTCAGGATCCGTATCATAATGTAGGGCAGGCGCACGGACTATGCTTTTCTGTAAAACCGGATGTGGAAATTCCGCCGTCTCTTGTAAATATTTATCAGGAACTTCACGATGACCTGGGCTGTTACATACCGAACAATGGTTATCTGGTCAAATGGGCAAAGCAGGGAGTTATGATGCTGAATACGGTCCTGACCGTTCGTGCGCATGCAGCCAATTCTCATCGAGGGATCGGCTGGGAGGAATTTACGGATGCGGCGATTCGTATTTTAAATGAGCAGGATCGGCCGATGGTATTTATTCTCTGGGGCAGACCGGCGCAGATGAAAAAGGCGATGCTGAATAATCCGAAGCATCTGATTCTGGAAGCCCCGCATCCGAGTCCGCTTTCTGCATATCGCGGATTCTTCGGAAGCAAACCGTTCAGCCAGACGAATGATTTTCTGAAAGGAAATGGACTGACACCGATTGATTGGCAGATTGAAAATATATAAAAGGGGCGGTATTTATGAGCGTGATCGAATTATTAAAAGTGCTGGTGCTTGGCATCGTGGAAGGATTTACCGAGTGGCTTCCGATCAGCAGTACCGGTCACATGATACTGGTAGATGAGATCATTCATCTGAATGTGACGGAAGATTTTAAAAATGTGTTTCTGGTGGTCATTCAGCTTGGCGCTATTCTGGCGGTTGTGCTTTTGTATTTTCGTAAGCTGAATCCGTTTGATTCTGAAAAAACGGAGAGCCAGAAGATGGCAACCATCCATTTGTGGATTAAGATCGTGATTGCCTGCATACCTGCGGCTGTTTTCGGGCTTCTGTTTGATGACTGGATGGAGGCGCATCTGTATAACGGTTATGTGGTATCTGCGACTCTGATCGTATACGGTATTTTGTTTATCATGCTGGAAAATCGGAATCAGGGTGTGACATTTCCGATTCAGCGTGTGACTCAGATCTCTTATCAGACGGCATTGTATATCGGATTATTTCAACTGCTGTCTCTGGTGCCGGGTACTTCCCGTTCCGGATCAACGATTTTGGGGGCGATGATTCTGGGATGTTCCAGAGGTGCAGCGGCGGAATTTTCTTTCTTTTTGGGAATTCCGGTCATGTTTGGTGCAAGTCTGTTAAAGCTTGTTAAATTCGGAATTCATTTTACAGCTGCAGAGCTGATTTATATGATTGTCGGTATGCTGGTAGCATTTTTGGTATCTGTTTATTCGATTAAGTTTTTGATGGGGTATATTAAGAAAAATGACTTTAAGTTCTTCGGATATTACCGGATTGTGCTTGGTGTTATTGTGGTGGCGTATTTTACAGTGACAGCATTGCTGGCATAGTTTGGAGCCGTTGTATGATGGATTGTGTGGGGAAGGGGCAATAGCCGATGAAATCAAAAAAAGCTTTAAGCAGAGAACAGAAATTTCTGCTGTTGAGTCTGATGCCGATATATTTTATTGCAACAGCGTTTATTTTTTACAGTCCGGGAGATCTGATACGCGGATTGGTAGAGATCATATATGAACCGGATTTCCTGATCACGGATTACTTTGTAATTGGCGGTGTCGGCGCATCTTTCCTGAATGCGGGAATTTTGTCACTGATCAGTATTGTGATCGTCTATTGTCTGGATATGGATGTGGACGGACATACGATCACATCGGCCTGTCTGATGTTCGGATTTTCTCTTTTTGGTAAAAATCTGCTGAATATATGGGCGATTTTGGTCGGTGTCATTCTTTATGCAAAATATCATAAGACACCGGTTTCCCGTTATATTTATATTGGATTTTATGGAACCAGCCTTTCTCCGATCATTACTCAGGTGATGTGGGTCGGAGAATGGCCTGTTTTGATGAGAGTGGTCGTCAGCCTTCTGATCGGCATTACGATTGGTTTCGTACTTCCGCCTCTGGCTACCCATGTGCATGCTGCGCATAAAGGTTATTCTCTTTACAATGTGGGGTTTGCGGGTGGCATTATTGCAACCATCATCGTGTCATTGCTGAAATCTTTTGGAATTACTACCGAGTCCAGGCTGATCTGGTCCAGCGGAAATAATCCGTGGTTTTTGGTAGTTCTGAGCATATTCTTCGGCGGCATGATTGTGTTGGGCTTCATTGGAGACCGGAAAGTACTGGAAAAATATCGCAGCATCTTGAAATCCACCGGTCATGGAGGAAGCGATTATTATAAGACCAACGGCGGAGCTGCAACCATGGTCAATATGGGAGTAAACGGGTTGTTTGTAACATGGCTGTTTCATTTGTTGGGTGGTGATCTGAATGGTCCGACCATTGGCAGCATTTTTACGGTAGTCGGTTTCAGCGCCACCGGTAAACATATTCGCAATATTGCACCGGTCATGTTTGGTGTGTGGATGGCGAGCAAGGCAAAACAATGGAATATTACCGACCCTTCACCGGCTCTGGCATTTATGCTTTCCACTACGCTGGCACCAATTGCGGGAGAGTTCGGAATTCTGGCAGGAATTCTGGCCGGTTTTTTGCATTCATCTGTGGCGTTGAATGTGGGAATTGTTTATGGGGGAATGAACCTTTATAACAATGGTTTTGCCGGTGGACTGGTCGCAATTTTTCTGGTTCCCATCATCGTTTCGGTACGGGATCGAAGGGCAAAAGCGAAAGGTGGACTGTCATTGTAATGAAAATATGTGCTGTCAGTTGACCGCAAAAGGGAAAACGTGTTATAGTAAGAGTAAACATTTTTTTGTTTGTAATGTATGCAAAATATAACCGGTAAACCATCCGCATATCTGTGTATACAAGACAAATTCCCGGTGCGGGAGGCTGCAAATTTATCTGGACTGTGTCATTTTTCACAGCAAGGATGAGTGTACAGGACAAGAATTGCAATACATTCAACAAAATATGTATTTGATTCGTTTGTTGTTATACACTATAATAGTGTTTAGTAGCAATCAACCATATAATATTTTTGAAGGGAAGCGTGAACGTTATGAAACTGACATTAGCTGGAATCAAGGAAACCGCTGCATGGGAAGCAGCAGGTGTGAAACTGCCGTCTTATGATGTTGAAAAAGTTGCGGAAGAAACGAAGAAAGCTCCGACCTGGGTGCATTTTGGCGCAGGCAACATTTTCCGTATTTTTATCGGCGGTATTGCTGACAAGCTGATCGCAGCTGGTGAATTAAACAAAGGTATTACCTGTGTTGAAACTTTTGATTTTGATGTAGTTGATAAAATTTACAAACCATATGACAATCTGGTACTGGCAGTTACCCTGAAAGCAGATGGTTCTACGGAGAAACAGGTTCTTGGCTCTCTGACAGAAGCTGTGAAAGCACAGTCTTCCGATCCGGCTGCATGGGGTCGTCTGAAAGAAATTTTCGTGAATCCGGAACTGCAGATGGCATCCTTTACCATTACGGAAAAAGGTTATGCGCTGACTGGTCCTGATGGAAACTTCTTCCCGTTCATCCAGGCTGATATTGACAATGGTCCGGAAAAACCAGGTGCTGCTATGGCAGTTGTTTGTGCTCTCTTGTTTGAGCGTTTCAAAGCTGGTAAATATCCGATTTCCATCGTTTCTATGGATAACTGTTCTCATAACGGCGCAAAACTGCAGAGTTCTATCGTAACCATGGCAAAGGAATGGGAAAAGAAAGGTTTCGTAGGTGCAGACTTTATTGAATACCTGACCAACGAAGCAACCGTTGCATTCCCGTGGTCTATGATTGATAAGATCACTCCAAGACCAGCTGATTCTGTGTGTGCAGAACTGAAGAACGCAGGTATCGAGGATATGGATCCGGTTATTACTTCCAAGAGAACTTATATTGCTCCGTTTGTAAACGCAGAAGGACCGCAGTATCTGGTAATTGAGGACAAGTTCCCGAACGGTCGTCCGGCACTGGAGAACGCCGGCGTTTATATGACCGACCGTGATACCGTAAACAAAGTTGAGCGTATGAAAGTTACTACCTGCCTGAACCCGCTGCACACAGCACTGGCTGTATATGGCTGCGTACTGGGCTACACGCTGATCGCTGATGAAATGAAAGATGCAGAACTGAACAAGCTGGTTCATCAGATCGGACCGGTAGAAGGCATGCCGGTAGTTACCGACCCTGGCATCCTGTCTCCGTTAGACTTTGTTGATGAAGTTATTAACGTAAGAATCCCGAACCCATTCATGCCGGATACCCCACAGCGTATCGCTACAGATACCTCTCAGAAGGTCGGCATCCGTTACGGCGAGACCATCAAGTCTTATGTTGCAAAAGACGGTGATGCATCTGCTCTGACCGCTATCCCGTTAGCAATCGCTGGATGGTGCAGATATCTTCTGGCAGTTGATGACAACGGTGAGAAGTTCGAGTTGTCTGCTGATCCGATGATCGCGACTCTGACTCCACAGTTGGAGGGCATCGTAGTTGGCAAGCCGGAGACCTATACCGGTCAGTTGAAGGGTATCCTGTCTAACGAGAACATCTTTGGCATCGACCTGTATAAAGCAGGACTGGGTGAGAAGATTGAAGGCATGTTTGTAGAAGAAATCGCCGGACCGGGCGCTGTAAGAGCAACCCTGAAAAAATATCTTGCTTAATAAAAAGAATCGGAATCGTAAACCAGAAAACCCGCCAATGGCGGGTTTTCTGCAGTTCATCAGGAAGTTCATCTTGATGCAATTAATTTTTCATAAATCTGTTCCACAGGATAGTCCGGTGCAAAATCTTTTGCGATGTTGTAGATGGGTTCGATTTCTTCAAAAGAAACAGCCAGATCATCTGCAATATCAGATATGGATTTGTGAAAAGTGATTTTACGGCAGATTTGTTCGATAAGTAAGGTGCAGCGCCCTTTGCTCAATCCCTGATTCCATCCATCCTGCATCGCCTTATTTTCTCGTTCCCGTATGGGTTGTTCCATCAATTCCATTAAAGCGTCACACATCTCGTTGTCCTCCTTAAAACATGTTTGATTTGCCCGGACCAGTATATCCATGAGCGTAGAATATCTGGGAATCTGATCTTTCCCTTTGTATGCGTGGAGCAGGATATCCCGGTCCTGCTCCGCTGTCAAGTCGGAACGGAGGCGGCTCAGCCAGACCAGTTCCTCTGATGACAGTTCCTTTGTGATCACGAGTTGTGTAGGAAAGGGAAGCCCGCGCAGGTAGTAGATGCCCGGATATGCCGGTTCTACTAAGAACAGATCCTTTTCATATTGCTTTTGCAGTTCGTTGATCATTGCGCGGGGATAGTGGTTTCCTACAAAGGTGATCGTGATATCGCCCAGAGAGACATCGTGGACATGCTCCTGATTGGCATGGTAGATGCAGGCATAGGCAAGCACCTTGCTGTAATCCTGGATGCTGAGCGTATCCTCCGGACTTTTAAACTCTAAGATATTGTGCATCCGGAAAATCTTCCCGATGCTTTTTTGTATGGTCACCTCCGGATGTTTGTGAATGACCAGGGCATCAATCTGCAGTGGTTTGCGGGTCAGATTATGCTCGAAGCTGAATTCTAAATCTTCGCCTTCCAGTTCGATCTGCAGTGCTGCACAGAAAGCGGGATGCCATTGTAACTTTGGTGTTTGATCCATGTACTTCTCCTTATATTATAAATAAAATAGAAAATAATATCAATAGTAAACTTCGGGTATCACCTCTTTTTTTGAAATCATGATAATTGAAAAACGTCGAACGGACGGCGATGGCACCAGGGTGCCGGGACGCTGGACCGGAATAAACTGCGTTCCGATAAGAGATCCAGTGCAAGAAATCTTCCGAAAGAAAGCGGGAAGAGATTATGTTATAGATTATATATAATAGCGGGTAAAAATGCAACCGAAAACGGTCCCGTTTTTCGGTGTGGCATATCCGCCCGTCACTACTCCGTGTGACGGCTGAGTAGTTGCAGATGTTTGTGACCACTTTTTTCATCCACATCTATTTTCCGGGGAGCTTTCATTCCTGCCAGGAATCAATATGCATCATTTTGTAAAAAAGATTCCTTTTTGCCTTGATCTCAAGTATCTATTTTCCAGAAACGCTCATAAAGATTCCTTTTCACGCTTATTTTGGAATCGATTTTTGAAATTTCCTTATATAGATTCTCATAAATGGAATCTTTTTTATACTTTCATTGAAATCGATTCTCCCTTAAATATGTTCGCCTGCTCCACTATTTTGAAAAAATTTGAAAAATGCAAAAAATAATGCCAAATATGACCGTTTCTAAGATAGGTGATTTTCTATAATAAGGAAAACGAATGAAAAAGGAGATCAGCTATGGGCGATACAAAAGAAATGGGACATGAAATAACAGAGAGCACGATGGAGCAGTTTGCGGAATATCTGGCTGAGGGGGAGAAGGCGGGCTCGACCATCAAAAAATATGTCAGGGATGTCCGTGATTTTATGGAATATCTGAAAGGAAACCCGGTCACAAAGAAAAAGATCATGGAGTACCGGCAGTACATGGAGAAGAAATTCCAGGCATCTACGGTGAACAACAAGCTGTCTGCTGTGGGCAGCTACCTGAACTGCTTTGACCTGAAATCCATGAAAGTCAACCTTTTGAAGATCCAGCGGAAAGCGTTTGTGGATGAATCCGCAGAACTGAAGGAGCGCGAATACCGGACACTTCTGGAACAGGCGTCGAGGATGGCGAATGCGAGACTCTACTATATCATACTGGCGATTGCAAACACCGGGATCCGTATCAGTGAGCTTCAGTTTATCACAGCCGAGGCAGTAGAAGCAGGAAAAGCGGAGATCAGCATGAAAGGGAAGCATCGTGTAATCATCCTGCAGAAGAAGCTGGCCCGTGAACTGAAAAAATATATGGAGTCATGCGGCATCACGTCCGGTTCCATTTTTATAACAAGGAGCGGGAAACCGGTCGACCGTTCCAATGTCTGCCATGAAATGAAGAAGCTGGCGGAGCGTGCCGGGGTCAGCCTGAAAAAGGTACACCCGCACAGCCTGCGGCACCTGTTTGCACGGAAATTTTACAGTTTACATAAAGATATTGCACACCTGGCAGATATCCTGGGGCATTCCTCCATTGAAACGACCCGGATCTATGTCGCAGTCAGTGCGGCACAGCATGAGCGTATGCTCAACCGCATGAACCTGCTTGCGTAAAGCAGGCGACGGCAGGCACATTTATGGAAAGCACTCACGGGGAGAATGTTTCTGTTTACGGGAGAATTGGAGGCGGGCTGCTGGCTGCGCCCTGCCCTTTATACCGGACATAAAAAATACCCCAAAATAAACATTCTGAGGTAATCATACTTTCCAGAAACTGCTGTTTCCCAAATTTTCTTATCTAGAATTATAAAACAACTCTCTTCAAATTACAAGTCTTTTTAAAAAGGTTACAAAAATAGGCGCAAAAAGAAGACCTGACCGAAAAATTTAATCGGTCAGATATTTTGTTGTGCGATTTTCTTTCCTATCACTATATTTCTTTCTTCTTTCTTTATATCAGAACGAAAAAACAGTGACGAAAAATGCCGTCCATACGGCCTGTTTCTCCTTTACCGCACCGCCTATTACCAAAGAATGTTTATTTTGAAGTATTTCACGGAAGGGGCTGAGTAATTTGGCAGTTGGATTTGTACGCAGTCTGGAACGGAAACATATGCAGGAACTGGCAGGCACCGTGCATGTCAGTGTGGACTCTTATGAGGACGGTCTTGCAAAAGGGGTTGTCCGTTCCATGTTGGATAAAAAGCCTGTCCCGTTCAGCGGGTTGGATCATTTGATCCTGATCTTATGTGGGCTGGCTGCAGGTGGAGCGTTGCCGGAACATTTTGAGATTGGACCTATGACATGGGAGCCGGTAAATTTCCTGATCCGCGTCTACAGCAGGGCATGGAATGATATCCAGGGAGAAATCCGGGTGGGAGAAGAACGGTGCTGCTTTAAGAGCAGCTCGGAACTGATCTGGCTCCTGCACCGGTGGTTACGCGAAAGACATACGGGGCACCCGATCCGGAGTGTTCCGGGAAAGAATCGATATGCAATCTATGAGAGGGAGGACGAAAGAGTATGGGAAGAGAAGGCGTGAAAAGGAGCAGACGCAGAAGCAAGGCTTCGCAGCTCGTGCGTTTCCTGCGTCGGGAAGGAAAGAGATACTGTGCGGCGGCATTGTGTGTGAGTTTGATCGCTGGGCATATCGGCAATCTGGCGGCAGTGGCAGATGACGGTTCCAGTGCGGATTATGAATTTGAATTGGATCGACTGGACTTATATGAGGCACTGCAGGAGGCAGTAGCAGAAGACCAGACTGTGGAAAATGATTTCCAGTTCGATGGTCAGGCAGCGGAAAGCTATGAGTCCTTGATGGAGGCAGACGGCACGCTGTATGAACTGAAACCAGAGATCCCGGATAATAAAGGGAAAGTGAGCCTGCGGGTGTTTGCCCGTCTGGACGGGGAGATTGAACTGGACAGTGCGTATGAGGTTGACGGTTCGGAAGAAATGATCTTCCTGCTGACGAATACTTCAAATGAGGAAAAGACCGCAGTAATCCGCGTGGGTGATAAAACGACCGAAGAGATCAAGGTTGCACCAAAGACCGCGGTAATGTCTGACAGCCAGATGGATGCATACAAGTCCGCGTCAGAACTGGGCGGTCCGGGGGCAAACGGAGAAACACAGGCGGCAGACGGCATTGTAATCAGTGGCGGTTCCAGTGGTTCCGGTTCAGGCGGAGGCGGAGGAAGTTCCAGTGGCGGAAGTAGTCACGGTGGTGCTTCTGTAGAAGTCATTGACGAAGCGGAACAGGAAAGCGAAGCAGAGGCAGGAGTTTCAGAAGAAACAGAAGCTGATACCTCCGATAATCAGGATAAGGGAGATTCTGTAAAAGAAGAAACCGATGACCAGAATGGCCAGGACGATGACGGCAGCAGCAAAGATTCTTCTGATGCCGACATCACGATTGATACTGGTTCAGACAAAGGGTCTTCTGATGCAGGGTCTGAGGTCAGCAAAGGTTCGGATGTAAGTGTAGATGAACCGGAAGATACCGATGATTCCTCTTCGGACAAAGCAGACTCAGAAGACCACGGTACAAAAGAACAGGATTCTAAAGAACAGGATGCAAAAGGGGAAGACTCCAAAGAAGCAGGATCGGATGGAGACAGTTCCGAGAAGCAAGAAGCAGATGAGAAAACTGCAGCGATTTCCTTGCATAAAGCCTGGTTGGTAGCGGCAACCCCATCCGATGCAGAAAAAGCGGATGAGGAAGAAGCCACCCCGTCTGATGCAACCGGGTCAGATGCGGATTTGGAAGTTCTGGATGGTACGCTTTATGATGCAGTGCTGACTGATAAGGGATCAGCGGTTGCATTTGCTGCTACATTTGAAGAACTGGAACTGGATGTGGATTTGAGTGAACTGGGTGCAGAGTCTAATACGATTTGCGTTTATGAGGCAGATGAGAAAGACGTATCCGTTGAAGTAAGGGCTTTGCGTGGAACATTTCCGGCGGATGCAGTATTAAAAGTAACGATGTTTTCCGAAAGTGATGAGGAGTATACAGCGGCAAAAGAGACATTAGAGCAGGAGAATCCTTCTTTTGATGGCATGTTGGCAATGGATATCAGTTTCTATGATGCTGATGGAAATGAAATTGAGCCAGATGATGAAAGAAATGTCTGGGTGTCAATTCATTTAAAAAATGATGTGCTTCCGGAGAATATTAATCAGGGTACGTTGACGGTTCAGCATTTAAAGGAAAATGTAAATGGCGATATTGAGTTAGAGCATGTCGCGGATACTGTGGATGAAACGGACGGGGTTATCGAGTTTGAGTCTGAGGTAACCATTGCGGAATTTCATTTAAAGAGTTTTTCAACGGTAACGGTTAAATGGCAGACAACAACCTTAGCTACGCCTTATGAATCTCGCCAAGTAATATTTGATATTGGAGAGGACGCTACGGCAGCAGGAGTTGAAGCACCAGATCCAGTCATGACAGGAGAGAATGGCTGTGTCGAATATTTACCTACGCCTGTCTGGAATGACAAAAATGGCGATCCAGTTATGGCTTTTGGAGGCTGGTATTTGGATGAGCAATTTGAAACAGAATTTGATACCAATACCCCTTTGGAAGACGATACAACAGTATACGCAAATTGGGTGTCTTTAGAGGAAGATGGATACTATTATGTGAACTATTGTACGTTTGATGGAAACACAGTTCTTTTGACCATTGCGGTGAAAGAGGGTAAAACAGTTTCATCGATTGATGCAGTACCGGTAGAAGGAAAAATCTTTAAAGGCTGGTCAACAAGTTTACAGGGTGATTCGCCCGTAGAAGATTTTGATAGCTTTGATTTTAATAATCCAGTCAGTTCTTCGATTGCGGATGATGGGAATACATTGAATCTGTATGCATGGTACGGGGATGCGGTGAAAGTTAGTTTTATCTCTAACGGAGGTATTGCAGTTCCTACCCAGTATATTGAAAAAGGGCAAACTGTCCAGAGTGTAATACCTGTGCGTGAGGGTTATACTTTTGTTGGATGGTCAACTAATAAAGACAAATACGAAGCGTTCAATTTCTCAAGTACAGTGGAAGAAGATCTCACACTTTACGCATTTTGGGAAGCAAATTTTGTCCCGTTTACTGTAGTTTATATGTTTGAAAATGCGGATGATAGTGAATATACACCGGCTGGATATAGTACGACATTTTATGCACCGTCCGGTTCTTATGTATCTGTTGTACAGAATAACGTAACTAATAATAATACGTATCATAATTTGAGATATTCTGTAACGTTGGATGGGGAACCAGAACAAGATGTCCGAATCAGTGAAGCGGGTGGAACAGCTCAAATTAAGGATATTCCGAATACTATTGCTTCGGATATTGCTTCATATGTACAGTATTATTCAGCAACAAACCGCCGCCAGATTATGCCAGATGGCTCAACGGTGATGCTGGTTTACTATAACAGGGCAAGGGTTACACTGACGTTTAACTTTACGACTGGAACGGCGAATAATGACTCTAATTATCCATATTGCGAAGATAGCTCTAACGCTGGTTCTATTAACATAGATGAAAAAATCAGCAAGCAGGATCAAGACAAATACAATGTAGTGTATACGCCATATGACGGGGACAATAAAAAGTTCGAATATTCATTTACAGCAAAATATGGACAGGATATTACCCCTGTTTGGCCGCAAATTACATGGGTAAATCATAGTAGTGTGGGTACTAGCAGAGAATTTTTTGCATGGCGGTGTCCTGATAATACAATACAGGCTTCCAGAATGTTTACGTTGGAGTCGTATTTGTTTAATAAACTTTCTATTACAAATGGGGTTTTGCAGGGAACTGGTAGTTTAAGTGCTTACGCTAATGAGAATGTTAAAGTTGACTGGTTAATTTACGCAAGGACAACATTGCCAGATGAAGAACCAGATTTCACTTATAATAACAAAAACTACACGATTTATAAGGAAGCATGCCAGAAAGGTCTTTCACCTTCACAAACAGGAATTTTTGAATACAAAGCTTTAGCTGGATGCGTTGCTGTAGAATATCCTCCAAAAAGTAATAGCACAAAGATAGCATGGTATGCAAAGTATAGGAATCTTAATGAGTTAAGTGAGTTTAAATTTGATTACAGTTATGGATGGTTCAAAAATGATAGTGTTAGTGTAAAGGTTTATGATTCTTCAAAGACAATGAAGGATATTTTTGATGGAGTTTTTGTAGGAACAGATACGTACGCTAATACAAATGATAATTGTCAGATTTTGTTATATGATCGAAATACTCTTAAATTAACGCTTTATACTAAAGATGAAACATATGGCGAGTCAAAATCCGATGATCAATATCTGTATGGTGATTATATTTATAATGATGACAATGATCTTCTTAAAACTGTGGAATTAGGCATGAAAAAGGATGGTTATACTTTTGCTGGATGGTATACTGATCCGAGTTTTACTGACGGAACGCAGTTTGTTCCGAATGCCAATTCACGAATTTACGCAAACATGGATCTGTATGCGAAATGGGATCCAAGTCAGTTTAAGGCTGAGTTTTATCTTTACACGGATGATATGACTCCATACCGTGAGCAAGGATTTGTAGAGGGCGGAAAATTAACGAACTGGATCGTTCCATCGGAAGTACAGGATAGCTTTATCGGATGGTACTGGTATCAGGATGGAGTACTTCAGCCATTTGATTTCACATCACCGGTAGGTTGTAATCATGTGGGTGAGGATGGTATTTTAAAACTATATGGTGTTTGGAGCGGAGAAAATGGTACAGTCGTTTATCTTCCAGGTATTGGCGGAGATAATGATTCGCAGCGTAAAGAGGATCCAACAAAATATCGAATCAACGATGCAAGTGTCCTCCTTTCTAAACCATCAGTCCTTTGGAATGGAGCAGTACCAGAAAATACGGCGTTGACTTTTATTGGATGGAAAGCTCCGAATGGTGCCGTTTATCAACCGGGAAGGTATGTGTTAGTGACGCGTCAGTTGATGGAATTTGAAGCACAGTGGACAACCGATGCTGTTCAGTTGATTTACGATGCTAATGGTGGCGACGGTGAACGCGTGACTGAAACATGGGGAAGAAATCAAACCGTTGATGTTTGGGATAACATGGATGCAAATACACCGCATTTTACTCGTGAAGGATATGAGTTGATTGGTTGGGATACAGTCAGCACGGCAGAAACTCCTACATATCAATTAGGAAGCGGAACAATCCTGTTATCAGAAGATGAGAAAACATTATATGCAATCTGGAAACCTGCGACTGTTGACGTAGTAATCAAAAAGACCGTTTCCGGAAGAATGGGAGATACCGCCAAGAAATTTAAATTCACCGTGAGATCCAATAAGGCAATGAGTGAGATTAAGAGTAGTTATGACAAGAGTGGATGTAAGTTTGAGGATGCTGATAAAACGATTGCCACATTCTACATCGGTCATAATGACACTGCAACCTTAGTTGGTGTTCCGATAGGTGCAGCATTAACGATTGAGGAAGAAAGCGGAAAATATGAAATGACCGTGGAATCGGATTCTAGTAGTGTTAATATAAATGAGGTTTCAAAAACTTCGACTACGAGTACCTGCACTTGCACCATAGCGAATACTGCAACCGGTGAAATTGATATCACGGTCAACAATGAATATGATCCGAAAGATATTGATACTGGTGTCATCCTTGATTCTATTCCATACATCCTGATTCTCTTAGCGGTAGCAGCAGGAGTTGCATTCTTTGTCATCCGCAAGCGGAAATCGGACGAAGATAATCTGGATTAACGGAGGACAATGGAATGGGAAAAAGTAAAACTCAACATCAATCCCATCCAGTGACGGAAACAGAACCGTTGAATTCTGAGCAGAAGGCAATCGTCGAATGGCTGAAGAAAGTCCGCTTTCAAAAACAGCTGTTCGGCGGTGTCAGCGAAGCAGATGTCTGGAAAAAGATTGATGAGTTAAATAAGCTGTACGATGCCGCATTGAGAGCAGAGCGGATTCGATATGAGACATTGTTGGCTCAGAACACGGCAGGAATTGCATTGCCGAAGGAGAGAGTGGGTGATGAGCAAAAAGAGGTATAAAAATGCTGCGGATGTGATTCGGGAGAGGAGAATTTCCCTTAATACAAGACAGGGATACATAAGTTTGTTGAGTCGCGTTGCAGTGTTTATAGCAGCGATCTATCTGATGTTTACGCAGGTTTTTCTGATAACGCAAAACAAAGGAATGGAAATGTTTCCAGCTATGAAAGATGGCGATCTTGTTATTGCGTATCGGTTACAGCGTGACTATGCCAAAGATGATGTAGTGGTTTATGAAATTGATGGAATAGAAAAAATGGGGCGTATTATTGCCTTAGAAAATGATGCGGTAATGATTAATGATGGAATCATTACAGTTAACGGCATTACGCAGGGTGGAGAGATTTTGTATCCCACTTATGTAAAAGAGGAAATTGAATATCCCTATAAAATTTTAGAAAATCAAGTATTCATTTTGGGTGATTATAGAACAAATGCGAAAGATAGTAGAGATTATGGTGCAATACCTGTAGATGAGGTAAAGGGAAAAGTAATTACTATTTTACGTAGAAGAGAATTATAATTTCATATTGTATTAAATAACTTACTCATATGAGAAGTTAGAATATAATTTTTAAAACCAGGAGGTAATAAGAATGAGGAAAATCAAAAAGATTATGGCTACAGTGTTAGCTGCAACGATGGTTATGAGTATGGGTATGACTGCATGGGCGGTAGATGGTGAGAGTAATGAGGAAATAGAAGGAACGCAAACAGAAAATCCGTATGAGGCATTAGAGGATGATGGTGTAAGAATATTGAAAACATATGAAGTAAAAAATGGTACAGCGCCACAGGAAACTTTTAATTTTACTTTTACATTTCAGGGATATAAAAATAATGAAGGAACAGAAACGACCTTGACGAATGATCAGATACCAAATATCTCTTCTGCAGCTTTAAATACAGCAACTGATATTGTGAAAAAAGATAACGTTGCAGTGAGTGTGAGTGAAAGTACTTATCCAACTGAATTAACAGCTGGAACATATACACTGGAAAAGTTTGTTCAGGTAACAAATCTTAGTGATTGTCCAATTGGTACTTATACATACCAAGTTAACGAGCAGAGTGGTAATAATGCAGGTGTTACTTATGGGACAAATGAAACATTATATCTTGTCATGACTATTTATAGAGATAATACTAATGGCAAGCATTATATATCAGCTATTCATTATGATACTGAGAGTGGAACAAAAACTGGTGATGGATTTAATAATGCGTATGATGCAAATGCTTTGAAGGTCGAGAAGTACATAGCTGGTAATCTTGCAGATATGACAAAGAAATTCACATTCACAGTAGTTTTTGAGGATACTAATAATATTGCAGCTGACTTGATTGAATTGAAGTTAAATGGAACTTCGTTAACAGATGATAGTCTTTCTCAGTATGAGGTAACAAAAGCGAAAGATGATTCTAATAAAAAAGTGACTTATACGTTTAAACTTACTAATGATAATTCTTTTGAGTTTACTAATGTACCAGTTGGTGTTTCGTATTCCATCAGCGAGGATCAGGGACAGTATGTATCAACGGTTGATAAGAGTAATGCAGATACGGCAACGATCGAGGAAACCAATTTTCCTGAATCTGATAAAAGATCAGATACAAAGAAAACAGTTAATGGTACAATCAATACTACGAGTGATGTTGTGAAATATACAAACACTTTAAAAAACGAAAATATTGATACCGGCATCATCCTCGACTCCGCACCATACGTTCTGCTTCTCGCATTAGCAGGTCTTGGCGCATTCGCAGTAGTAAGCAAAAAACGTGAGGAAGAGTTCTAATCAGAAGCGATAGGAACAAACTTGATTTAGCTGCTGAAAACTACAAACCGGACACGGCGAAATTTTTACCCGCCGTGTCCATGAAAAAGAAACCGATTACCCGAAGGAAGGGAGTGCAGTCATGGCACAGAGAATCCTTAAAATTGCAAATTCCTTTCTGAATTTTATCATTGTCATAAGCCTTCTGCTTGCCGGAAGCTACGCCGGATACGCCCTCTGGGACAACAACCAGATCTATGCAGCCGCGTCCAACGTGCAGGCGGATATGATTAAATTAAAGCCGGTCTTAGATGAGGACGGCGACGGTGGTGCCTCTTTTGAGGAACTTCTTGCCATCAACCATGATGTTTGTGCGTGGCTCACCATCGACAATACCAACATTGATTTCCCTGTCCTGCAGGGAGAAACGAACTTAAGTTATATCAATACAGATGTGTATGGAAATTTTGCCCTTGCGGGCAGCATTTTCCTTGATTCACGGAATGACAGAACCTTTCACGATACGGTATCACTCCTGTATGGTCATCACATGGACCAGAGTGATATGTTTGGTGACCTGGACAAATTTAAAGAAGAAAAATTCTTCTCGGAAAATAAAACCGGTCTTTTGATCTTGCCGGATCGGACCTATGACTTGGAAATCTTTGCCTGTATTCTGACGGACGCATCGGAAGATGCCGTATTCCAGCCGCATGCATACGGGTCTGATATAAAGAAACTGTTGGATTTGGTGGAAACAGACGGGCTTCACTTTGATGAGCAGAAAATAGCGAAGCTGGAGTCGGCGAAGGGGACTCAGGTCTTGATCTTGAGCACCTGTTCCACGGAATTCACGGATGCAAGAACGATTGTTTTGGCTGAGATGATCCCTCATGCCAGTAAGATACAAGGAGGAGAATGAGGATGAAAAGATTGTTAAAAGGTTTAGCGGCTGCTTTGATAACAGCGGCACTCTGTGTACCTGTATGTTCTTACGCCGGATATGAGCAGGTGACAGCGCAGATTCCGGTAAATCTTGGTTACACGGATACAACGGATAAAAAGACGGTGGAACCGATCACCGTGGTTTTACAAGAGAAAGACAACGCGCCGATGCCGGCTGAGGCAACGGCGGAAGGGTACAAAAAGACATTCACGACCGGGGCAGAGGATAATTTCATTAACATTGCGTATTCTAGACCTGGCATCTACTGGTATGATCTGAAACAGGAGATGACAGACACAACGAGGAACCATTACGACAAGCAGGTATTCCGTGTCCGTGTCATCATCAAAAATGCAGAGGAAGAGGGAAAATTGGTTCCGGAAGTAGCATTTTTTGTGGATGGCAATGGAGCCAAGCAGGATGGCATGTTCCGAAATGATTATGACAGATCCAGCAGCGGCGGCGGCGGTGGCGGCAGCTCCCACAGCGGTGGATCGACGACCGCAGGTCCGGGTGTGACGGAGATTACAGATCCGGAAGTTCCGACCACAACGATCCTTCCGTTTGATATTCCGCTTGCATTACCGCAGACTGGTACGCTGTGGTGGCTGGTTCCGATTTTTGCTGCGGCAGGTATTGTACTGTTCGTCGGCGGAGTTGTGAAGAACCGGAAAAAGGATGAGGAAGAGTTATAAAACAACCATGATAAGGCTGTCGCACGAAGCAATTTGTGCGGCAGTTTTTGGTTTGCTAAGCATACCGAAAAGCTGCCGCTGGCGGCTTTTTTCGTTGGCAGAAAAAAACACCGGACTCTGCAAAGTCCGGTGTTTCTTAAAAAATAGATATATATCAAAACACAATTTATTATAAAAAAGATACTCTGTATCAGTGGCATACTCAATTACAGGTTCTCTGCAATTTCGTACATCAGGCGTTCGGAATCTTCCCATCCCAGACATGGATCGGTGATGGATTTGCCATAGCAGTGTTCGCCGATCTTCTGGCTGCCTCCTTCGATGTAGCTCTCAACCATGACACCTTTTACGAAGTTACGCAGGTCATCGGAGTGTCTGCGGCTGTGCAGAACTTCTTTCACGATACGAATCTGTTCTTTGTACTGCTTGTTGGAATTGGAGTGGTTGGCATCTACGATTACTGCCGGGTTTTTCAAGTTACGTTCCTGATAAAGTTTGTGCAGCAGGATCAAGTCTTCGTAATGATAGTTCGGCAGGCATTGACCGTGTTTATTGACAGCACCGCGCAGAATGGTATGTGTCCACGGGTTGCCTTCGGTCTGTACTTCCCAGTCGCGCATAATGAAATCGTGACCGCCCTGGGCGGCTCTTACGGAGTTTAACATAACGGATAAATCTCCGCTGGTCGGATTTTTCATGCCAACCGGAACGTGGCATCCGCTGGATACCAGACGGTGCTGCTGATTCTCCACGGAACGGGCACCGACTGCGATGTAGGACATAATATCATCCAGATAGGTTACGTTGTCTGGATAGAGCATTTCATCAGCGGTGGAAAGTCCGGTCTCCTGAAGTACACGCATGTGTAAATGGCGGATTGCGTGAAGACCTTCTGCCATGCTCGGACGTTTTTCCGGATCCGGCTGATGCAGCATGCCTTTATAACCTTCGCCGGTGGTTCTTGGCTTGTTCGTGTAGACACGTGGGATGATGATGAGCTTGTCTTTGGTATCCTCCTGAACTTTAACCAGGCGGCTGGTGTAATCCAGAACGGAATCTTCGTTATCGGCAGAACATGGTCCGATGATAACAAGAAATTTATCATTTTCTCCGGTAAATACTTTTTTGATTGCCTCGTCACGCTGGGCTTTGGCAATGGCACATTCGAGCGGAAGCGGGAATTGTTCCTTGATCTCTGCCGGAGTCGGAAGTTTGTTAATGAATTCGAATCCCATAATATATCTCCTCACACTTTAGTAGTTTAAATAGCGAATATATGTATTATAATATGGGTTTCAGTAAAATGCAAGTATCTGTTGGACGGGAGTATGTACTTGATTTTGCTGACAGCAAGACGGAATTGCGTTTTGAGATGGGATGCGGTAAGATGGTACATGAAGATAGGAACGATGGAAATATGATGGAGGTTGGAAGTATATGAATTGGGAGATGGATATGAAGAAGAGGGTGCAGGGCGAGCGCTTGGCACGGGATTTACAGGCACTTTCTGTAGACCTGCCGGAGGATATTGCACGGCTGGTTGCCAATGGAAATTTGGACTTGGCAATGGAGGTGATGGATCGTCGTTTGCAGAAACCGATTCCGGAAATCATGAAGGAACGTCTGCGTATTGAAAAAGAGATGCTCGCAAGGCTGCCGCAGGAGTATCCTTATAGCTGCGAAGAAGCAATGGATGAATTAAGGAAGAATTTTCAGAATTTTACAGAAGAAGAATTTCATGAGCTTTTGCTGGATGGCGCATTTGAATGGATTTATCTGAATGGCACGATGTACTTGAAAAATAATTTTATTGCAAACCTCATAAAGACAAGAGAAAATCTGGCAGATCGCGTTCTGGATCAAAGTAAGATTGCAGGCAAGTGGGAGAATTTTCGGATGTTGGATGCGGCGATCGAGAACATGAAAAGTCAGGATGAGGTAAAATGCCGGTTTCGGATCCGGAGCACGATTGCCATTCATCCGGATAAGGAACGACCGGGGAAATGGGTGCAGGTGCAGATACCTTTGCCTTTGGAATATAGCCAGGTGACGGATTTTAAGCTGATTTCCAGCAGTCCGGAGGGAGCAAAGACAGCGCCGGGACAATGTGCGCAGAGAACCATTTGTTTTGAGGGAGTATATCCGGCAGGGCAGAAGTTTGTCGTGGAGTATGAGTTTGAAAATACCATGCGGTATTGGGACTGGAAACGGGCAATGGAAGATGGAGCATGCTGCGCAAAAGCATGGGAGAAAGCAGATCAGACGCTTCCGACAGAAGCAGACCTTTTCGAGCAGCTTCCGCACATCGCTTTCACTCCATACCTGAAAGCGATGACAGAAGAGGCAGTTGGCGATGAAACCAGCCCTCTGAAGAAGGCGAAAAAGATTTATGATTATATCACGACAAAAGTCATGTATTCCTTCGTGCGCAGCTATTTCCTGATTCCGAAGCATGTGAATTATATTGCTGCGGGAATGAAAGGTGATTGTGGTCTGCAGGCGCTTTTGTTTATTACCATGTGTCGGATTGCAGGAATTCCGGCCAGATGGCAGTCCGGACTTTACACCAGTCCGCTGGGCATCGGAAACCATGACTGGGCACAGTTTTATCTGGAAGAATATGGCTGGCTGTATGCGGACTGTTCCTTTGGCGGAGCTGCATACCGGGCAGGAGATCTGGAACGATGGGAGTTTTATTTTGGCAATCTGGAACCATATCGTTTACCGGCAGCGTGCAGATATCAGGCGGATTTTTGTTTTGAAAAGAAATATCTGCGCTCCGATCCATATGACAATCAGAATGGTGAGGTGGAGTACGAGGATAGAGGGTTGTTTGAAGGAGATGATTTTGATTCCCGATGCGAGATGATATAAGTTTTTTGTTTTTTCTCTGGGAATTTTTTCTTTCGGACAACCATATAATGTTTTCCGGTCTCAAATCTCAGTCTTGACATTTTCGCGCCTGTTTACTATAATTTTCCCTAGTAACGAATCATCCGATGACAAGTAAACAGGGATTTGGCGATGATAAGAACAAGTAGCAGACTGATGCTTCACACAGAAAGCAACCGGTTGATGAGAGGCGCGTGAAAGGCAGACTGCGAATACATCTTTGAGCTTCGCACCGAATGAGAAGTGTGACTGCGGGAATGCATGACGATTGCGGAAAGCATAGCGTGATGACATTGCAGGCGCGTATGAGAACTTCAGTAGGCTGCGACGGGATGGCACCCGTTATTGTGCCGGAGCACGCAAGTGGCTGCAGAGCATGCGGAAGATGGACCGTACGGAATTTTTAAAGTCTGGGAGCGGACATTTCGGCAAAGATTTGACAGGGCGGCGGGCTTCATGAGGCAGGCGATGTGAGTCGTTTGCGAATAAAGGTGGTAACACGAGATTTTGACCTCGTCCTTTTGATTGATCAGAAGGATGAGGTTTCTTAAGTTTAAAGGAGATTGCGATTATGAATTGTTATGAAGAACTGGTAGCCCGCGGTCTGATTGCGCAGGTTACAAACGAAGAAGAGATTAAGAAGATGGTGAATGAAGGAAAAGCAACCTTCTATATTGGTTTTGACCCGACGGCAGACAGTCTGCATGTAGGACATTTTATGGCGCTGTGTTTGATGAAACGTCTGCAGATGGCAGGCAACAAACCGATCGCCCTGATCGGCGGCGGTACTGCTATGATCGGTGATCCGTCTGGTCGTACAGATATGCGTCAGATGATGACAGTTGAGACCATTCAGCACAACTGTGACTGTTTTAAAGAGCAGATGAGCCGTTTCATTGATTTTTCTGAAGGAAAAGCAATGATGGTAAACAATGCAGACTGGCTTCTTAAACTGAACTATGTAGAACTGCTGCGTGAGGTTGGTGCATGCTTTTCTGTAAACAACATGCTGAGAGCAGAGTGTTACAAACAGCGTATGGAAAAGGGACTGAGTTTCCTGGAATTTAACTATATGATCATGCAGTCCTACGATTTCCTGGAGCTGTATCGCCGGTATGGCTGCAACATGCAGTTTGGCGGTGATGACCAGTGGAGCAATATGCTGGGCGGTACAGAACTGATTCGCCGTAAACTTGGAAAAGACGCTCATGCAATGACGATTACTCTTCTTTTGAATTCTGAGGGTAAGAAGATGGGTAAGACTCAGTCCGGAGCTGTATGGTTAGACCCGAAAAAGACTTCTCCATACGATTTCTATCAGTACTGGAGAAATGTTGGCGATGCAGATGTTCTGAAATGCCTGCGCATGCTGACGTTTTTGCCGCTTGAGCAGATCGATGAGATGGATCACTGGGAAGGAAGCCAGCTCAATACAGCAAAAGAGATTCTGGCTTATGAGCTGACCAGTCTGGTACATGGAGAGGAAGAAGCAAAGAAAGCACAGGAAGCTGCAAGAGCACTGTTCAGCGGACAGGGAAATCTGGACAATATGCCTTGTTTCCAGTTAACAGAGGAAGATTTCAAGGATGGCGTGATCGATATTGTTTCCATTGTTCACAAATCCGGTCTGACCAAATCCCGTTCTGATGCAAGAACAAACGTGATGCAGGGCGGTGTTTCCGTCAACGGTGAGCAGCAGAAGGATTTCAAGGCTGTTTATGGAAAAGAAGCGTTTGAAGGTGAAGGCATGATCGTTAAACGTGGTAAAAAGAATTTCATGAGAATTACGCTTGCTTAATAAAAATATTTACTATGAAAGTCCCGTCATGCGGACATGAATGAGCCATGCTTGCATGAGCGCATTCATGGACATAGGACGGGCAAGACGGTATGAGTAAAAAAGCCACAGACGCATTGCGGCTGGGGCGATTTACGAATACCGGCGGTGATTGCGGGAGTGCGTAAGCACGAAGCAATCGACTTTCCTATGTGGAGGTGCCCGCGACAGCGGGCATGAAAGTTTAGTAAATCAGCAGAGCTGGTTCGGCTGCACATTGCAGGCGGGGCAGTTCTGCTGTTATTTTATGTGTGCGGGGCGATAGAGTGTAAGAAAGGAAGTCCATCGCCCCGCCGGGAGAAAGAGGAAGCGTCCAAAAGAGTAAAGCGGGGCGATAGAGTGTAAGAAAGGAAGTCCATCGCCCCGCCGGGAGAAAGAGGAAGCGTCCAAAAGAGTAAAGCGGGGCGATAGAGTGTAAGAAAGG
>JBJEIZ010000065.1:0-34587 GCA_051877535.1 Brotaphodocola sp. | reverse complement strand
GAGGGATTCGAACCCCCATTAACGGTTTTGGAGACCGTTGCTCTGCCATTGAACTATTCCCCTTTGCTCTTTCTGAGCGGTTATCTCATCGACTTCTATATAATATCACGAGGTTCAAAATCTGTCAACAAAATTTTTCAAATTTTTTCAAAAATTTATTCATATCAAACGAATTGCTTCTTTTACGTTGCTGACTCCATGCAGAATAATTTTGTCTGTCTTTTTCATCTTATCAAGACACACTTTCGGAAGAATACAAGCTTCAAATCCCAGTTTGATGGCCTCATTGACACGATGCTCAGCCATAGACACGGCACGTACCTCTCCGGAAAGCCCCACTTCACCGAAGATAATGGTCTTCGGATTCACCGGTTTATCTTTCATGCTGGACACGAGTGCCAGAATGATTGCCAGATCCAATGCCGGTTCATTCATTTTCACACCACCTGCGATATTGACATAAGCATCGTATCGAGACATCTCATAATGGCAGCGTTTTTCCAAAACCGCCATCAACAGGTTCACACGGTTATAATCAGTGCCTGCTGCGGTTCGGCGCGGCAGTCCAAAATTAGTCTGAGCCACCAGTGCCTGTACCTCCAAAAGAATGGGTCTGGTTCCCTCAATAGAACATGCAACCACAGCGCCTGATGCTTCTTCCGGTCTTCCGCTCAGAAGGTATTCCGACGGATTTTCTACTTCCTCCAGTCCCTGTTCCTGCATTTCAAAAACACCGATTTCATTGGTAGAACCAAAACGATTCTTTACACCGCGCAGAATACGGTAAGACGCACTGCGGTCACCTTCAAAATAGAGAACGGTATCTACCATGTGTTCCAGAACACGCGGACCGGCGACCACACCTTCTTTTGTCACATGCCCGACAATAAAAACAGCAATTCCCATGCCTTTTGCAATCTGCATGAGAATATTCGTTGACTCACGCACCTGACTGACGCTTCCAGGTGCAGAGGAAACATCTTCCCGGAACATCGTCTGAATCGAATCAATAATCACTATCTCCGGTTTTTCCTCCTGAATCGCCTTTTCAATATCATCCAGACTGGTTTCACACAGAAACAGCAGATCTCCGGAAATGGTTCCTATACGATTTGCACGGAGTTTAATCTGTTTTAAAGACTCTTCTCCGGAAATATAAAGTACCTTATGTCCTGCTGCCGCCAGATTCCGGCATACCTGCAAAAGCAGCGTAGATTTTCCGATTCCTGGATCGCCTCCCACCAAAACCAGGGAACCGGCCACAATCCCGCTTCCCAATACCCGATCCAATTCCTGATATCCTGTGGTGATCCGATCCTGCTCATCAATGGATACCTCTTCCAAATGAACCGGTCTTGTTTTCTGTTTGAAAACACTGACTGCCTGGCGTACCGAAGACTCTTTTTTCGTCACCGGTTCTTCCACCATAGTATTCCACTCTTTACATGCCGGACACTGTCCAACCCACTTTGCAGATTCATATCCACATTCTTTACAAAAAAATGCAGTTGTCTTTGCTTTCGCCATACAATTCCTTTCTGATAACGCCCCAAAATGCGATGAAACGCGCCTTAACGACGCGTTTCATCGCATTATGTAACATTCATTTTGTTATCTTTTTACTACCTTTACATGACATACAGCACCTTCATTCAGCTCTGCGCTTAAACTCAGCTTGCCGCTCATATTGGTTTTCATGCCTCCCACTGCAACATCGTTCACAAATACTTCGTACTCACTGTCATCTTCCAGCTGCACGGTAATCTGCGCATCCTTATCGCACGCTACGTTAAACTCTACACCGTCATGATTTACAGTAAAATGATCAACCGCAGTGCCCGGAACTGATTCATAAACAAAAAGTCCGTTGCGCTCCAGTTTGGTAATCTCATAAAATGTTTTAATCTTATATAAATCCCCTGCATGCTCGAAGTTATCTAATTTAGATTTGGTCTGCAGTTTGTAGTTTCCAAAGCTGATGGTTCCGTCTGCTTCGGAACGAATTAATGTCTCGATCACTGGCATCGTATTGCCCTCCTGGTATTTTGTAAAAATCTTTCGCTGTGATACAGGCAGCCTGTCACTGGCAGCTTGCCTTCAGGTATGCCTATCAGGAAACAGCATCAAAACTCATGCTGTTTCCTGACTTTATTATACAATACTCACAAATAAATAGCTAGTTTTTTATAGCTTCTGACGTGAAAAATTTGAGAGAATCACCTTCCCGTCCAACCTGCACCTCATCACCGTTTTTTATCACGCCATCCAACACAGCTTCTGCCAGTTTATCTTCCAGATAAGTCTGAATCGCGCGGCGAAGCGGACGAGCTCCGTATTTTTCATCGTATCCTTTTTCCACCAGCAAAGCCTTTGCCTCATCCGATACTTGCAAATGCATATTCATCTGTCGAACAGTACGTTTCATAATGCTGCCAAGCATAATTTCTACAATTGCTTTCATGTGGTCCATGCCGAGCTGATGGAACACAATGATCTCATCGATACGGTTCAAAAACTCCGGTTTGAACAGGCGTTTCACTTCTTCCATCACACGGTCCTTCATAAATTTATATCGTTCCTGCGCATTATCGGAAGAAGCAAATCCGAGACGTTTCGGAGAAACAATATTTTCCGCACCGGCATTGGAGGTCATGATCAAAATTGTATTCTTAAAATCAATTTTTCTTCCCTGCGCATCCGTAATGTGACCATCATCCAGCACTTGAAGCAGAATGTTGAACACATCCGGATGTGCTTTTTCAATCTCATCAAACAAGATCACAGAATATGGATTCCGGCGCACTTTCTCGCTAAGCTGACCGCCTTCCTCGTATCCCACATATCCTGGCGGTGAACCGATCATCTTTGAGACACTGTGTTTTTCCATATATTCTGACATATCTACACGAATCAGCGCGTTCTCTGTTCCAAACATCGCTTCTGCCAGCGCCTTACACAATTCCGTCTTGCCCACACCGGTAGGACCCAGGAATAAGAAAGATCCAATCGGACGTTTCGGATCTTTCAGACCCACTCGTCCTCGCCGGATTGCTTTTGACACGGCTGTCACTGCTTCTTCCTGACCAACCACACGCTCATGCAGAATGGACTCCAATTTTCTCAATCGTTCGGATTCCTCTTCTTCCAGCTTACGAACCGGAATCTTAGTCCATCCAGACACGACATCCGCAATTTCTCCTTCTCCAACTACCAGCTTGCGGGCGCTCTTTTCTTTCTGCCATTTAGCACGTACTTTCTCGATTCGTTCTCTCTTCTTCTGCTGTTTCTTTTTGAGTTCACCGGCTTTTTCATATTCTTCCGACTTAATCGCAGTTTCCTTTTGCTGCTCCAGCTTTCGAATATCTTCTTCCAGTTCCGTGATTTCTGCCGGCTCCACATAGGTGGTTAGACGGATCTTGGAAGCAGCCTCATCAATCAAGTCAATTGCTTTATCCGGCAGGAAACGATCATTGATATAACGAGATGACAAGCGCACAGCTGCTGTTAATGCCTCATCCGTAATCGTCACTTTATGATGTTCTTCATACTTTGGACGCAGTCCTTTCAAAATATCTATAGAAAGTTCCTCATTTGGTTCCTCCACAGTCACCGGCTGAAACCGCCGTTCCAGAGCCGCATCTTTTTCAATGTATTTTCTATATTCATCAATCGTCGTTGCACCAATCAGCTGAATCTCGCCTCTGGCCAAAGATGGTTTTAAAATATTCGATGCATCAATGGCTCCTTCTGCACCGCCTGCACCGATGATCGTATGAATCTCATCGATAAACAGTAATATTTCCCCATCTTCCTTGACTTCTGACAATACTTTCTTGATTCGTTCCTCAAATTCACCTCGATATTTGGAACCTGCCACCATTCCGGACAGATCCAGCGTTAATACACGCTTATCCGCTATGATCTCCGGTACATCTCCGGATGCCAGAAGCTGTGCAAGACCTTCCACTACCGCAGTTTTTCCCACACCCGGCTCACCGATCAGACATGGATTGTTTTTTGTACGGCGACTCAAAATCTGAATCACCCGCTGAATCTCATTCTCTCTTCCAATCACCGGATCCAACTTTCCTTCTTTTGCAAGAGATGTCAGGTCGCGGCTGTAATTGTTCAATGTCGGTGTGGATGACTTTCCTTTAGAACCTTTGTTATTTTGAAAATCTTCTTTATTGGCAGGCGCATCCTCCCCCATCGCATTAAGCAGTTCTACATAAAGCTTTTGAATGCTGATACTCATCGTATTCAAAAGACGGACAGCCACACAATCGCTTTCGCGAATCATGGAAATCAACAGATGTTCCGTTCCGATCAGCGGTGCTTTGAAACGCACTGCCTCTCTGTAACTGTTCTCGATCACCCGGGTCGCCCCCGGTGTATATCCCGCCTCTTCTGCTGTTCCAACTGCATTATTCGGTGAAATAAGCTGATTAACCAGTTCCATTACTTTTTCGGCGGTAACTCCACAGGAGTCCAGGACTCTGGCAGCTACGCCGGTTCCTTCCTGTAAAAGTCCAATCAGCAGATGTTCAGTTCCCACATAGTTGTGTCCCAGATTCTCTGCCGATTCCACAGCAAGGCTGATCGCCTCTCTTGCCTGCTCTGTAAAACGATCTATCATCGGTTTCTAAATCCTCCTAATCGTTACGAATATCATTTTAATTCCGGAAGTTCTCTCCGGATATAAGATGCTCGTGCAATATCCAGTTCTTCCTTGCCCAGCGGACGATCTGACAGTTTTTGAAGATTCGCCGGCTGAATTCCCAGCATAATCCGATAAATACTGCACGGCTCCCTAAAACCAAGCAGTCCGTCAGCAACTCCGGACATGATCTGAGAAAGAAATACCATCGCGTCTTTCTCCGATAATCTTCTTGCATATTTTAACACGCCATAAGATTTATATGCTTCATCTGCACATTCCAGACCATGCTTTTCCAAAGACAATTTTCTGACCTGATTTTCCTGAGTAACTAACTGAAGTGCCACTTTGTTTACCAGATCTAAAATTTCTTTTTCCGTAAGCCCCAGCGTCTTCTGATTGGATACAACAAACAAAGAGCCGTAATTCTCACTGCCTTCCCCATACAAACCGCGTACTGAAGCACCAAAACGTCCCATTTCACTGACAAGGCCAGAAAACTTCTTACCCATAGACAGCGACGGAAGATGCAGAATAACCGAAGCTCTCATTCCAGTGCCTACATTCGTTGGAAACGCTGTTAAATAACCGTATTTATCATCAAACGCATAAGTGAATTTGGAATTAATATGGTCATCCAGGAGATTTGCCTGATGCCACAGTTCATACAAGTGAAGCCCTGGTGCCATGACCTGCATGCGGATATGGTCCGTACTGTTAAATACAATGCTGACCTCCTCATCATCAGAAATCATAATGCTTGCAGGTGTCTTCACAGAAGCAACCGTCGAATTAAAGACCCGACGCTCACAAAGCGCCTTGCGCTCCAATTCACTTAGCTGGCTCAGCCAGGCATATTCATAATGTCTTCCATCCACAGAACCAATATCCTCCAGTGCCAATTCCAGACGCCGGATTATCTCTACACTTTCCGCCTGAGACAGTCTGGACGGAAATATATATTCACTCAAATTACGAACCAGACGAACGCGGCTGCTGATCACAGCCGGACGTTCCCGATCCACCCGTTCAAACCACTTTGTCATCATTCTTTCCCTCTTTTAATGCCCTGATCTGATCCCGATACGCAGCCGCTGACTCGTATTCTTCTCTGCGAACTGCATCCTTCAGTTTTGCCTCCAAAATACGGATCTGTTCTTCCGGTCTGTTTGTCTTTTCTTCTTTTTTTAGAATTCCAGACATCTCTCCATTCAGTTCTGATGCCCGGTTCTGACGATTCTTCGGCTGTTTTCCCCGATGTTTCTCACTGCCCTGCAGTTGTTTGATTTTGTCACTCATCAACAAATCAAAGATGCTGTAACAATCCGGACATCCGAACCGGCTGTTCTTTACAAACTCATCATAGCTGGTACCGCAGGTAGGACAAACAATCTGACTTGTACTGCTTTCTTTCTGTTCTTCGTCAATTCCCAACAAACCGGAAAGCAGCTTGCCAAGCGGAAACTCTCCGTCAAATATCGCGGAATACGGTCCAAAATCCAATTCTTTTGCACACTGGGAACAAAAATGGTGCTCTTTCTTTACGCCGCCGATTACTTCTGTATACTGAATGTTAGCCTCTCGAATCTTGCAACGTTCACATAACATAGTGCCCCTCCATCTGACTTTCTGTCCATTTATATCATTATTCTTTACACTGATTGATGTAATAATCATACACCTCATCTACCAGATTATGCACTTCACTGCGGCTGACGTTCTTGCAAATACTTCTCGCCAGGATCACTCCAAGCTGTCCCCGCAGTTCATCGATCGCACGAATCTTATCCATATCAAGAGCGATCACTGCCCCTTTCCGACGATCCAGCTTAATAAAACCTTCTTGTTTCAGAACAGAATATGCCTTATTCACCGTATGCATATTGATACCAACGATTTCTGCCATTTGTCGGACAGACGGCAGGGAATCGCCCTCTTTAATACGTTCTGTCGCAATGCCCATAATAATCTGATCACGCAGCTGAATGTAAATCGCTTCATCACTTTCAAAATCAATTTTAACGATCATAATTCCCCCATCTTCCGTTCTTATTGTTATATTGTTATTATAACGATTATACACAAAAAAAACGGCGCAGTCAATACGCCGCTTTCATTCTTTTATTCTCGTTCTGCACCTTACTGTTTCAACACTTCTAAGGCTGTCTGTAAATTAGCTAAAACCTTGTCGCTTAAAAGTTCGAACGCCTGTCTGGTACGTCCCGCAGAAGCATTGGCACAAATCACACGTTCATGCTCCAACAGCCTGCCGCTCGGATCACCAAGTGCTCCAACCGTATCGCAAACGAAGAAGTTCCTGCCGTGATCCAGCCATTTTGCCAGAGCATCCACTTCATGAGATGGTCCGATGGAGGTATTAAACAGGATTTTATGATCTCCCATCTGATCAAATTCCTTCTCACCAAGGAGAATCACATTCTTATTCAGACAGGTAAAGATCACATCATTGTAACTGAGCAGTTCATCCAACATGCGATACTGCATCCCTTTTGCTTCACACTCCGGCTTTCGGGTTCTGCTGTAATAGGAAACCTCAGCGCCCATAAACTGCATTGCCTCTGCAATCATCGTACCAGACACACCAAGACCTATGATTCCCACTCTCAGCCGTGTGATTTCTTCCGGAAGTTCTTTCCACATCGGACGACCATATCCATGCAACAGGCGAACCAGTTCACAAAGTACAAATTCCACTACACCGCAATCCCCATAATCCCGGATTCCAAGCACTTGAATTCCATGTTCCCGCGCGCATGCAATATCCACATTGGCGCTTGCCTCCGAATACAGACTGCAGCACATACCTACATATCGTACATTTGGGCTATGTTCCAGTACATATCGGTCAATCTGAGAAGTATAACTTACCAGAACCGCATCTGCATCCCCGATTCTTCGAAGAATTTCTTCATCATTTTCGGGAATATCATCATAAAGTACCACCTCTCTGGCATAATCATAAAGTTTCTTTTCTGCCTCCGCCACAAGACTTACCGGCTCAATTGCTACAAGTTTTTGAAACATTCTCGAACCCTCCTGTTAAATTCTATCTTAAAATACGATCGGAGATACGATATTGCGCAGAACTGCGACTTCACTCCATGCTGCCAGGGCACTGGTACTGGAATAGATATCCACAACCGCCTTAACACCATCCGCTTCTGCAGTAATTTTATGATCGTCACCAATATATTCCGGAACGCTGTAAATATCCACGCTTGTATTCTTCGGACCTCTGGTAGCCAGAGATGCCGCTACCGCAACATTCACTTTCGTCGGAAGCAATTCGATTGCCTCCTTTGCGTTGCCCTCAAATACATGGGTTTCTTCTGTACCTTCCATCAGTGTTTCCTGAAAAAGCGGCGTATTGCGCAGAGATTTCGGTCCTTTATGCGTCTCAATTCCTGCACGAGTGCATCCCATAAGAGAAATCGTGCGAAGCACATCAAACCCGCCAACGCAGCCAGATGCAAGATAAACTCTCACACCGTTTGCCGCCGCACACATACGGATCTTATCATAAAACTCTGCATCCGCAAATGCACCGATGGAAATCATCACCAGACTGCACTTTGCATTCAGAATTTTTTCCGCCGAATCTTTGATCAGTTGAATCGACGCTGCCTCTGCAATGTAATCTGGTTTTAATTCTAAAAGTTCTTCAATACTGGTACATGCCCTGCACTTCCCGGACTCTGCCAATACAGGCAGAGTCTCCGGATTGCGTCCCATAATACCAACCAGCTCGTAATCATCCAGCAGTCCATCAAGATACGCTTTTACAATGATTTCCGAGTGAAATCCACTTCCCAAAATACCTAAACGTAATTTTCCCATATTCTTCTCCCATCACAACCATTCAGTCCAATGCTGCTGACGATCAGTCATCCAAATCAAAAAACTCAAAATCATCCTCTTCTTCATCCAGAATTTCAAAATCCAGGTCTTCCTCTGCTGCCGCCTGCTCTGCTGCCACAAATGCCTGTGGCTCAATCTCTGGCTCAGCAGCCTTTTTCGAAATCCGAGTCTTGCTCGTCATCGATTTTGGCTCCTGTTCTGCGACCGGTTCCGGCATATAATCTTCCGGATCTTCTTCCTCATATTCATCTTCAACGCCCATCATATAGCGCTCTTCTTTTGACAGCTTTTTGCCCTGTGCAGAACGGAGCATCTTCGGCTCCCGTTTTTCTTTTGGTTCTATAAAGTCCTCTTGCTCAGAAGAACGTCTGGTACGCAGTACTGCGATCAGCACAATGATCAGAATGATGCAGACCACACCCAATCCGATTGCGATAAACATCATACGATTATAATCATCTACGATACTGTCATGCTCCTCAACGACTGCATCATATTGCTGCTGAGAAATGACACCGCCTGCCTCATTTTGGAAGAGTCTCTGAACAGTCTTGTCTTTCAAATCATAACGATAAAAATCTGCATCTCCATTTTCATTCATTCCATAGAATATACAGTAGCTCGGTTTTTCTTCCGCAGCACTGGTCCATCCCTGTACTTTTACATCACCGATTGCAATGGAACTCTCTTTCAGATAAGACGGTACCTCCACACCTTCCGGAAGCGCGGCAATACGAATTTTCTTAGCTGCCACATCTAATTCTGCAAGAACTTCCAGTTCCTGTTCCTGAGTCTCAGTTTCACTTCCGGAAACCGGATCTGCTTCGCCAGCTCCGCCCTCTTCTTTATTCACAGTAATCGTATAATTTTTCACAGTGCTTCCATCTTCTGCAGTTACTTTGCATACAACTGTATTCGTAGTTTCCTGCAGTTCCGAAGCACCTTCTACTGCAACATTCGCTTTTGCGTTGTTCGGATTTGCGCTGACCGTCAGTTTTTCCACATCAAGACCGACTGTCACTGTATAATTTTCCACATCTGGACTGAATCCCGGTTCCAATGTACCTGGAGAAACCTGTAATGACATCAGTTTTGCATCATCAGAAGAAGTCTCCAAAGCCTTAATATTGATTTTGGAACTGCCCTGTTTTACATCCGTCAGGCTGTTGCCATCATTATCATATCCTTCCCAGTCTGTGATAGTAAGCTGAGAGGTACCCGGTTTCAATGCACGAAAGCGCAGCTGGGTCACCATCTCCGTCTTTCCTTCCGGACCTGTCCATACACGAATGGCACCCGCACCGCCGCTGGCATTTTCTGTCTCATTGATAAATTCCAGCATTTCCGAATCATATGCCAACATCACATCGGTATTTCCAAGTGCAGCTCCGTCCGTGGAAGTAAATTTCATTGTCACATTTACTTCACCGCCCACCTGTGCTGACGGATCAGAAAATGCAATTCTTGCCGTAGCTGCAAGGCTCTCAAACGGCAAAATTACAGCCATTGCACAAATCAGAGCTGCGCGGCAGCCGATTTTTCTGATTTTACTCTTTATCATTGCTTGCTCCTCTTTCCATTTCAGTTTCTTTATCGTTCAGCATACAAGATCAGCCCCCAGGTCCGATCAAAGTCACGGTACTTCCGGAAGAGACCGCTCCCGGTCCGCCGCTTACACCAGTACTTTCTCCAGGTCCAGCAGAAATCGTATCCCCATTTTCAGCAGTTGATGTTTGACCGCCAATTCCGGCATTATAAACAGGTCCGTTATTCTGCCGAACCACATGGATCACATACTCTCTCTGATCACCATTTTCCGCCTGAACCTGAACACGGATTTCATTAGTACCGCTCTGCAGCATAATCGTTCCTGTGCCACTGATACTTGCCTTCGAATCAATTGCATTTGCATAAATTGTAACATCCGATACCGAATAATCAACAATCAGGTCGTAGGACATCGTATTTTTATTAAAGGTCGGAGTCAGTGCAAATCCATTCGCTCCCAAAGCATTCAATTTGTTATTCGGGCTTCCGTCACGGGTTGGCTTTGCACATGCAGTATCCGGCATATTTTTATAAACCGGAATCTTGAACTGCAGCGCAGTCGCTTTTAGCTGCGAAGAAAATCCTTCTGCAAATATACAGCCTTCTGCTGATGCGCCGTCAACATTTGTCATATACTGATGCTTGTACAGATTGCTTCCCTGAACATTAAATTTCTTCAGGTAAAGGGTATCCTGACCAGCTTGTACATAATTGCTTCCATAAAACTGTGCACCACCGATAATGGAACTGTATACAGAATTCCATGGTCTGCCATAATTTCCTGACTGAGAGGCATACCAGAGTCCGCGTTCTACTGCTGACATACCGTCTGATGTATAAGCTCCAACATTGAAATAATTATAGTATCCGCTGTATCCTCCATAATTGCCGGAAATGCTGTTGCCTCGTCCGTCACTGCCCTGTTCCTGAATGATCATAGCAGCAAGCACATAAGGATTCACACCAGACTGCGATGCCGCATCCATTAAAATGTCTGCATAAAGCTGACCGCCGCGATTTTCCGATATGGAACCATTTCCCGGAACAGAAACAGCTGAACCGGGAACACTGCTGACGGAACCAGGTCCTGCTGTAATCACTGCCGTCCCGACGACAAATGCCTCGTTGCGGCTGATGGATGCCTGCGGTGCAATCAGCTGAACATCCGATGCTCCTTTTGTCGGTGCTGTAAAAGATATCCCGTTATCTGAACTGCTCCCTGCATTGCTGCCGGCACTGTTTCCTGCATTATCCCCCGAATTTCCTGGAGCAATGATCACTGCACTCTGACCGCCCGGTGTGGACACAGCACCACTGCCGCCTGATGAAACAGTATTTCCTGAACTACCTGAAGAACCTCCCGGTCCAGCCGATACGCCCGGTCCGCCGCCTGAGCTGCTGCCGGAACTTCCGGAAGCGGAATTACTGCTTCCGCCTGCCGTCCCCTCCATAAATGTACCATTTAACATGGTTTGAAGACCATCTTTGGTGTGAAGACTGGCATCATATGTCTGATCCAGAAATTGAAATACAGAAACTTCATCCAGAAAATTTCGCGGGTCCATGTAATAACGGATAATGTCCTCCGATGCCGCCACCCAGGTACTTCCGTCAAAACCGGTCCATACACCATTGTCCCAGTTATACGCACCATCTACTAATGATTTATAAGAAGAAATGCTGCTCGTATGCACCAGATTGCGTCCAAGCACGCTTTCATTTTCAATCACCGTATTCCAGTCCAACCCCGTGTTCTGGGCAGTAAAGACCCAACTTGGGTGCTGTGCATGGAGCTGTCTCAGACCATCCTTATAACTTTCCGGAAATCCCTGCGCAGTCAAATACGATTCAAAATCTGCATCATGACTGTATGACACAGGAAACTTTACATATGTATTCAGTACATAACCACTGGAAGATACTCCGCCGCTTCCGGTAAAACGAATCTGATACCAGACACGACCATCACTTCCGGCAGTTTCATTTATCACCGTCACCGCAGTCCCCCGTGTCAGACTGTCTACTTTAGAATAAGATGTTCCAGGACCACTCCTGACATTCAGACTTGATGCATTAATTGTTGCAGACCGCGCCGTGTAAGCATAGGAAATCTGCGTCAGCATAAACGACCCCAACGGAGTCTGTATACCTAAAACCAGTCCAAGCATTGCTGCCAGACCTCTTTTCCATGTCCACTTTTTCATTTAGTTTCTCCTTCATGGATGACAGAGTCACCCAATTTTGACATTAGTCTTATTATAATGACAAAAACTGGGATAGTCAACTGACAACACCAAAAGTTCATATAAATGGAATAAATTATTAAGAAGTCATTCATATACCTGCAGAACCGGATGCTGGCAGTTTTCTCCGGATGCATGGTAATGCAAAAAGAGCTAGTGCTCTATGATTTTCATCACATCGCACCAGCTCTTCACTTTCCATATTTTACTCAATGCCTAAACCGGATAAGCCTTGCTTGCAGTATCTGCTACTCCAGCATCAACTCTGGTCTGCTGAGCCTCTCTGTATTTGAAGAATTCTTCTGCTACCTTCGGGAACAGAGCATAGGACAGAACGTCCTCATCCTGCTGTTTCCACTGTGCACATTCTTTTTCGAACTGCGGCAGCTGCGGCGGAATCAGATCTGCAGGTCTGCAGGTGATCGGTGTCTCGTCGCCAATGATCTTCTTCTGAACTTCTTTGTTGAACGGCTTTACAGTCTGACCAAACTCGCCCATCATAATCTTCTTGGACTCCTTCGGAACCAGTTTGTAACGTTCGCCCGAAATCACATTCATAACTGCCTGTGTACCAACGATCTGAGAAGACGGGGTAACTAACGGCGGCTCACCAAAATCTTTTCTTACACGCGGAATTTCCTCCAATACCTCACGGTATTTATCCTCTTTGCCTGCTTCCTTCAACTGGGAAACCAGATTGGACAGCATACCACCCGGAACCTGATACTGCAGGGTCTTAATGTTAACACCCAGTACCTTCGGATTCAGAAGTCCGCTCTTTAATGCCTGCTCACGAATCGGTGCAAAGTAATCTGCGATTTCTGCCAGTTTTACCTGATCCAGACCGGTGTCATACGGAGTTCCCTTGAAGGTTTCAACCATAACCTCAGTAGCCGGCTGGCTGGTACCAAGTGCCAGAGGAGACATAGCGGTATCAATGATATCACAGCCGCTCTCTACAGCCTTTAAGTAAGTCATGGAAGCTACACCAGAGGTGTAGTGCGTATGCAGGTCGATCGGAAGTTTGGTAGATTCTTTCAGGGCAGATACCAGTTCCTGTGCAGCATATGGGGTCAGAAGACCTGCCATATCCTTGATACAGATGGAATCAGCACCCATATCTTCGATTCTCTTTGCAATATCTTTCCAATAATCCAGGGTATATGCATCACCCAGTGTATAACAAAGAGCAATCTGAGCATGTGCTTTTTCTTTATTAGCTGCCTTTACTGCGGTCTGAAGGTTGCGCAGATCATTCAGACAGTCAAAAATACGGATGATATCAATACCGTTTGCTACAGATTTCTGTACAAAATACTCTACTACATCATCTGCATAGTGGTTGTAACCCAGAATATTCTGACCACGGAACAGCATCTGTAATTTGGTATTTTTGAATCCATCTTTTAACTTTCTCAGTCTCTCCCACGGATCTTCTTTCAGGAAACGCAGTGAAGCATCAAACGTAGCGCCGCCCCAGCATTCTACTGCATAATAGCCGATCTTATCCATCTTTTCGATGATTGGAAGCATCTGATCGGTACTCATTCTGGTTGCGATTAAGGACTGATGAGCGTCACGGAGAACGGTTTCAACAATCTTAACCGGCTTTTTCTCTACTGCCATTCTATTTTCCTCCATAATATATCACTATATTCAGCTAAAAGTATCTGTTTATATATCCACAAAACGCAGATACTTTTTCTGGATTTCTGCACTGCACATTAAATTCCGAAGATTGCCATAAAGGTACCGGCTGCTACTGCAGTACCGATAACACCTGCTACGTTCGGACCCATTGCATGCATCAGCAGGAAGTTGGTCGGATCGTATTCCGCTCCTACCTTCTGAGATACACGTGCTGCCATCGGAACTGCAGATACACCTGCGGAACCAATCAGCGGGTTCACCTTACCGCCGGTCAGCTTGCACATGATCTTACCAAAAATAACACCTGCTGCGGTACCAACTGCAAATGCGATCAGACCCAGAGCTACGATCTTCAGGGTGGTTACTTTCAGGAATGCCTCTGCGCTGGTAGTTGCACCAACAGAAGTACCCAGAAGGATAACAACGATATACATCAAAGCATTGCTTGCAGTCTCGCTCAGCTGTTTTACAACACCAGACTCACGGAACAGGTTGCCAAGCATCAGCATACCAACCAGCGGAGCTGTGGTCGGCAGGATCAGACATACCACGATGGTAACGATGATCGGGAACAGAATCTTCTCCAATTTGGAAACAGGACGAAGCTGTGCCATTTTGATCTTGCGCTCTTCCTCAGTCGTCAGTGCCTTCATGATCGGCGGCTGAATAACCGGAACAAGAGCCATGTAAGAATAAGCTGCTACTGCGATCGGTCCCATAAATTCAGTCTGTCCCAGCTTACCTGCCAGGAAGATGGATGTCGGACCATCTGCACCACCGATGATGGAAATAGCTGCTGCTGCCTTATCATTGAATCCCATAAAGATGGCCATGAAGTAAGCAGAATAAATACCAAACTGAGCTGCTGCGCCAAGCAGGAAACTCTTCGGGTTCGCGATCAGCGGACCAAAGTCTGTCATCGCACCAACACCCATGAAAATCAGAGACGGAAGGATACTCCACTCATCCAGCAGGAAGAAATAATGAAGTAATCCGCCTACACCATTAGACATCTCTTCAGGTGATGCCATAATATCCGGATAGATATTAACAAGCAGCATACCGAACGCGATCGGAACCAGCAGAAGCGGCTCGAATCCTTTGTTGATAGCCAGATACAGGAAAAATAAAGCTACCAGGATCATCAGGAAGTTACCGAATGTCAGGTTGAAAAACGCGGTCTGATGAAGAAGATTATCCATAGTTGTTATAATATAATCCATTTTAATCCCTCCATATAGAACTTGCCGTCAAAGCAAGCGATTAGTTTAATGTAGCAAGGGTTGCGCCAGATTCTACAGAATCGCCAACTGCTGCATTAACGCTTGCGATCGTGCCGTCCTGCGGAGCTACGATATCATTTTCCATTTTCATGGCTTCCAGAACCATGATTACATCACCCTTCTTAACAGCCTGTCCAACGTTTGCCTTAACTGCCAGAATCTTACCTGGCATCGGAGCTGCTACGGTTACGGAACCTGCTGCACCAGCCGGAGCTGCTGCTTTCGGTGCTGCTGCCTTTGGAGCTGCTTTCGGTGCTGCCTTCGGAGCTGCTGTCGGTGCTGCGCCGGTGAAGCCTTCTTCTACGGTTACTTCATAAACATTACCATTTACTGTAATTGTATAATTTTTCATGATAGAATCCTCCTAATTTGCTTATGCTCTTTTCCATTTTGCACCCGGTGCACGTTTGATAGAACGAACCACCAGACCATCTGCAGATGAATTTGTTGCTGCTGCGATTGCTGCCGTAATAACTGCAACAAGTTCCAGATCATCAACCAGTTCCTCATCTTCTTCATCAACAGCAACCGGTGCTGCTTTCGGAGCTGCTGCCGGTGCCGGTGCTGCCGGTTCTGCTTTTGCTTTCATCTTGTTTTCAAATGCGTTGATGAACTTGAAGCAGTAGATCAGCAGGCTGATAAAGATCAGCACCGCAAATACAGTACCCATGCCAAGCAGAGTATTCATAGCTGCTTTTGACATATTTTCGCCGAGGGTGTACTCTGGTGCGATCGAGATGGAGATCGGTTCCATATTCTGAGCACCTATATTCCAGAACACTTTAAACTCCACATTGCGGTTCTCAAAATGTGCCATAGTGGTACAATAATACTCGCCGTCTTCACTAATACCTGCCTCAGAGGAAATAATAGAGTCAAAAGCTCCTGTATCCTTCATTACATTGATCCAGGAACCAACTCCTCCGGCCAGAGCAGTTGATTTTTCTTTGGTCAACTGTTCCTGTACCGTGATTGCAGCAGCTTCATCGAAAGAAACAATCTGCTGCAGCAGGCTTTCATTCACCTGACACAGATAAGCAGAAGTCTGTGCATCTACAGTCTCAGCTTCTTTGGAATCTGCAGCACCGGAGCATGCAGATAAAGTAAAGAAGCTTGCAACCATACATAACACTAACAATGCTCTTTTCAATTTTTGTTTCATATACCAGTCACCTCATTATTAAATCGTGCCGTGTTTTTTATCCGGGCGATTCTCTCTCTTGGTAAATAACATCTCAAATGCTGCGATCACGCGTTTTCTGGTATCACAAGCCTCGATGATATCATCTACATAACCTCTCTTAGCTGCTGCCACAGCGCTGGACTGCAGTTCACGGTAAGCAGCTGCTTTCTCGCTGATCAGTGCCATACTGTCGTCTGCTTTTGCGATCTCGTCTGCATACATGATCTTAGCTGCCGCAGTTGCATCCATCATACCGATAGAAGCGTTCGGCCATGCATAAACGATATCAGCACCGATGGATTTGCTGTTCATGGTCAGGTATGCAGAACCATAAGCCTCACCGACAACAACGGTTACTTTCGGAACACTTGCATTTGCAAATGCATAGGTCAGACGACCGGCTGCTTTTGCAATTCTGCGCTCGCTGCACTTGCATGCCTTGTAGCCTTTTACATGAACCAGAGTCAGGATCGGAATATTGAATGCATCACAGAAAGAAACAAATTTTGCTGCTTTCTCGCATCCGCGGTAAGACAGAACTGCCTCATAATCTGCTGCTTTCTCACCATTCTCATCGTACTCTTCGGTACGGTTGGCAACACATCCGATGGTCGTTCCGTTCAGACGAATGAAACCAGTCACCATAGACGGATCATATGCTTTTTTCACTTCCATGAAGAAGTTGTCATCAGAAATCTGAGCCAGTGCCAGATCAGCGGCACCTGCACAGTTCTCCAGATCTGCACATACTCGGTTCAGATCATCCGTGCAGTCACTGTAGGACATATCATCCTCGTTGTTTGCCGGCAGGATAGAAACCATAGCACGAATCTGCTCCAGCACCTCTTCTTCTGTACCGGTAAAATCAACCAGACCTGCTTCTTCACTCTGGAATGCTGCGTTTGCAGTATCACAAACCTCTGCACGATTTCCGTCAATGGCATTCGGGGAGTTTACAAATAATTTTGCTTTCTTCTCCTCCATCAGAATAAAATCTGCCATTGCAGAGGATACTGCCATACCGCCGCCGCAGGTGCCAAATACTGCAGAAATCTGCGGAATCACGCCGGAAGCCATCGCCTGATTTAAATACATCTGACCAAAACCGTTTAATGCATCGGTTGCTTCCTGAAGTCTCAGACCTGCACAGTCGATCAGACCGATCACCGGTGCACCCATCTTCATGGCCATGGAATAGATATTAGAAATTTTCTTTGCGTGCATCTCACCCATGGAACCACCTAATACAGTAGCATCCTGGCTGTACACGTATACAAGGTTTCCGTCAATGGTGCCGTAACCGGTGATTACGCCATCTGCCGGAGTTTCCTTGTCAGTCATGTTAAAATCGGTGCTTCTAGCTGTGATATAAGCTCCTACTTCAACAAAACTGCTCTCATCAAGTAAGGCATTGATTCTTTTACTTGCTGATGTTTGTGCTGAATTACTCATTTTGCAATCCTCCATTTTGTAATATTAGCGATGCCTGCCATATATTGCCGCCATAGCAAGAATCGCCTAGTAAATCCAATTTCTGCCGATTATAATTGTATAATGAGGTCCGGTAAATTTCAAGTTATTTTTTTAACTTTAAGCATGTTTTTTGCGCTTTTTTATGTCCATGGCATCCATGTTTCCAGAAAATGACGGATACGATAAGGGATATCTGCTTTTTTCATATCTTCTTTTGTATACAAAGGGTCCAGACGGATCAGGCGACCGTCAAGCAGATACCGCACTGCGCCGACCAACTCCCCGGATTCCACCGGTGCTTCAATGGAATCCGGCAAGTAGATTTCCGTATGTACATGCTCCTTATCTGCAAGCAGGTAAGGAAATCGTTTTTCACTTTCCTGCAATCCTGTTGTCAGCTCCACTGCCGTCCCATGCTTTCCCGGAATTCCATTTTCCACTGGCAAAAGAATCTGTTCCGGTTCCTGATAGATATCCTGATAATGAAAATGTTCTGCCCCATACCGGAATAGTTTTCGCGCATCTTCCCATTTATAAGTCTTATGAGGCGGCCATCCACATCCTAAAAGCGCAATGATGAATGTTCTGTCCTCATCTTCCACTGCTCCCACATAAGAATACCCGGCACCTCCGGTAAATCCTGTCTTTCCGGAAATCGCACCGTCCATCATGGTAAGCAATGCATTGTGATTGACGCATGAATAATGGTAAGCACCTGATATATCAGAAAATGTACGGGACGCTGTCTGCGTAATTTCCAGAAATTTGCCGCTCATGGGTGATTCGCTGATGCAATACCGCATGATTTTCGCAAGCTCTGCCGCTGTTGTACTATGTATCTTTTCTGTCCCGTCTGACATCGTAACTGCAGCATCCAGACCATTCGGCGTAATGAACCAGGTATGACTGCATCCCAGATCTCTGGCTTTCTGGTTCATCATTCCCACAAACGTTTCTACATTTCCTGCGATATGTTCTGCAATCGCAACTGCAGAATCATTATGAGATTCCAACATCAAAGAATACAAAAGATCTTCCAGACAGATCTGCGTGCCTTTCGGCACTCCAAGACGGACATTCGGCTGGGATGCAGCTCTTTTCGAAAAAGTACAGATATCTGAAAGATTTCCATTTTCCAATGCTACAATACAGGTCATGATCTTCGTCGTACTTGCCATCGGACGCACCTTGTCTCCATCTTTTTCATACAAGACCCTCCCGCTGTCACCATCCATCAGCACCGCAGACACGGCATGAAGATTGAGAGACGGCGATTCCGCCTGTACCTGTATCTCCTGCTGTCTGTAAACAGAAACGTTTGCGTATACAGCCATGCATCCCCATACTGCAAATCCAAGGACAATTCCTGCCATTCGGCCATACTTCTGACTTTTCCTGTTCATATTCTCTTCCCGTCCATTGATTATTGCATCCTATTCTGGAAAAACGGGGATTATTCTGCTATACTGATTAGAAGATTGCAAAGGAGGTTCCAGCATGGCAAAAGAACGATTGATTTTTCATATTGATGTAAATTCTGCTTTTTTAAGCTGGGAGTCGGTCTATCGCTTAAAACAGGATCCCGGCACCCTTGATCTGCGCACCATTCCATCAGTGGTAGGCGGAGATGCCAAATCCCGTCATGGCATTGTGCTGGCCACATCTACTCCTGCCAAACAATATGGAATTTCTACTGCTGAAACGCTTGTCAGTGCCATGCGGAAATGCCCGGATCTGGTCATCGTACCTTCTCGCTTTGACTTGTATTTAAAATATTCCTCCGATATGCTCAAAATCCTTTCCGACTATACGCCGGACATCGAAAAGTTCAGCATCGATGAAGCTTTTTTGGATATGACTGAAACCATTCATTTATTTGGAGTACCAGTCACAGTCGCCGATCAGATCCGCAAACGAATCCATCAGGAGCTGGGTTTTACAGTCAACGTGGGCGTTGCACCAAACAAACTCCTGGCAAAAATGGCATCAGATTTTGAAAAACCGGATAAAACTCATACCTTATTTCATGACGAAATTGCAGAAAAAATGTGGCCGCTCCCTCTGCGGAACCTGTTCTTCGCCGGAGAAGCCGCAGTCACGAAAATGGAACGAATCGGACTGCATACCATCGGTGACCTGGCTCATTGTGATCCGAAGATCATCTGTGCACACCTTGGCAATAAATATGGTAATCTGATCCATCAGTACGCAAATGGGATTGATGATGATCCGGTATGCGAACGGGAACCAATCAACAAAGGGTACGGCAACAGCATTACACTCCCCCACGATATCTCCGACTATGATACCGCATGTCAGGTACTGCTGGCTTTAAGCGAAACTGTAGGTACCCGTCTCCGAGAAAAAAAGGTGCGCTGCAACTGTATTTGTGTAGAATTAAAAGACTGGCAGTTTCGCAGTTTTTCCCACCAAACCACTTTACAGATTTCCACGGATTCCACCGCTATTCTCTATCAGAACGCCTGCAGATTATTAAAAGAATTCTGGGATCTGACTCCCGTACGGCTCATCGGTCTTCGAACCAGCCACATTTCCAATGACCATTTTGAACAGATGAGTCTCTTTGAAACAGAACAATCCCGCAAACTCAAGAATCTGGAAAAAGCGGTGGATTCCATTCGCGGAAAATATGGCGTAGACAGTATCAAACGAGCCAGTTTTTTATCATCTGACCGGATTGTAGATCATGCAATCAGTAAGAAAAAACACTTGCATCAGAAAGAGGAATCATGAAACCAACATTTATTTATCCTATCCAAGAATCAGAAAACGGAATTTCTGTGGAAAAGCTTTTGCTCTCTCTTGGCTACTCCCGCAAGCTGATCATTGATCTAAAGAAAAGTCCGGATTATCTGACCATAAAAGGAGAACATGTCTATATAACAAGAACGCTTCGCACCGGCGATATTCTGACCGTCCGGCTGCCGGAAGAACCATCTTCAGAAAATATTGTAAAAACAGACATTCCGCTGGATATTGTTTATGAAGATGATGATTTGATGGTCATTAACAAACAGGCAAACCTGCCGATTCACCCGTCTCAAGGAAATTATGACAACACACTGGCAAACGGCATAGCCTGGTACTTTTCCTGTAAAGGGGAACCCTTTGTCTACCGGGTGATCAATCGTCTGGACCGGGATACCACCGGGCTGCTGATCCTCGCCAAGCACGCGCTCAGTGCCTGCATTCTGTCCGATATGGTCCGAAAACGACTGATTCACCGAACCTATCTGGCTGCTGCCCGCGGAGATATTCGAATCGTATGCCCCGAAGGAACCGGTGTCATCGATGCTCCAATCGCCCGGGTCGCCGGTTCAACCATAGAACGGCAGGTAGATTTTGAACGGGGAGAAACAGCGCGTACTCATTTCAAAATACTTTCCTATCATTCTGCAACCGATTCAACACTGACGGAACTTCAACTAGAAACGGGACGCACCCACCAAATCCGAGTTCATTTAAAATACCTCGGTTTTCCATTATTTGGTGATTTTTTGTATAATCCAGACTACCGTTTTATTTCCAGGCAAAGCCTGCACTCCTGGAAACTGGATTTTTCACATCCAATCACCGGAACCTCCCTGCACTTTGAGGCAGAGATTCCAGACGATATGAAAATCTTTACGAAAGCCCCATCATATGGAGAGGCATGAGCTATGCCCGCATAATTTGCGGACATCGACACCCCAGAAACAACCGTCTTTTTTTATAAAAACAAATTTCTTAATGATTGAAATGACTTAACCGCTGCGTTATAATATTTATCATTGGGGGGCGAAATAAAATATGAAAGAACAGAAACTAACAAACAGTACTATCATCAATGGAATTGCTCTTGGCTTTTCCACATCCTTTTTCATCGCATCATTTGCAGCAGCGAAATATACCGGTCAATGGGGACATGTTTTTGAAAACTGGTATCAGATTATGACTACTCCATGCCCGCTTGTTACTGACTATCTGGAAATCGGAGGACTGGCCAGTGCATTTTTAAATGCCGGTGCCTGCGGAATGGTATGTTTTCTTTTTATGATTCTTCTGAAAGGAGATTCCCGTCCCAATACAATGGCCGGCTATTTTCTGGTCGTTGCACATTGTTTTTATGGTCTGAATCTTGTGAATATGCTTCCCTGTTTTATTGCTCCATTTATTTATCTTCAGCGCAAACAGCTGAACTATAATGACAACTTGCATATTTGTATGTTCTGCACTTCCTTCGGACCGTTTGTGAGCGAATTTCTGTTCCGTTATACCATTGGTGATGGATTTGAATTCGGAAAAGTCCAACTAACGGCAGAGGGTATTTTTCTCACAGTCTGCTTTGTCATCCTGTTGGGGTTCATCGTTCCGGCGATTCTCCCTGGTGCTCAGGCATGGCACAAAGGGTACAACCTATATAACGGCGGATTAGCTTTTGGTATTTTCGGCTTTTTTGTCTATAACTTTATGTATAAAACCATGGGGATTCCGGCTCCTGCCAAAATCGATCATTTCAATCCGGTCTACGAAACATTTGGTCGATCCTATTCTGAGTTTGCCAATCTGTTTTTCCTGATTGTGTTTGCACTCTGTATCCTGACCGGATACCTGTTAAACGGCAAGAGTTTTCGCGGTTACGGAAAACTTCTGAAAAATACCGGATACCGCAGCGACTTCGCGGCGCTTTACGGAATGCCAGTCTGTCTGATCAATATCGGATGCGTAGGACTCTTGTTCCTGATTTATCTTAATATCGTTACCAACTATACAGAAGGTGCCGGATTTACCGGTGCTACTATTGGAGTTTTACTGGCAGCACTTACTTTTACTGCTACCGGACAGCACCCGAAAAATGTATGGCCTATCATGATCGGTTATCAGTTGCTTTACATCCTTACCTCACTGTTCTGTCAGGCATCCGGAAGAGAAATTGGCTGGACGATTTCTACGCAAGGATACATAAACGGTGTTGCGTTTGCCACAGGCCTTTGTCCGATTGTCGGTCGTTACGGCGTCCGTGCCGGAATTGCTGCTGGTTTTATGTGTGCTTCCATGTGTACTGCAACCAGTGCACTTCATGGCGGTCTTGTACTCTACAACGGTGGCTTTACAGCCGGTATTACTGCTCTCATCCTGATTCCGATTCTGGAACACTACATTCCAAATCCAAGAGAAGAGCTGAAAGAATATCGCTTTGATGTGGAAGCAATGATCATGGTCGTCGAAGATAATCATCATTTAAAGGATTTTAACGACACGGATCTTTATCATTAAATTGACAAAAAACTTCCGGCATGTGCCTGTTGCAGGAACATTGTCGGAAGTTTTTCTTATTTTATATTCGAAGTCCTTTGGGATAATGATTTTTCAAAATTCCAGATGCCGCTTTCGCCCATCCGATCGAATATCCATCTGCACAGACCAACGTCCATCCTTTTCTTCCTTTCTCATCCGAAAGTGTATATCCTTTCAAATAATCCAACAGCAGCGCCTCATCTGCTCCAAGGGAAATATTGGAACGTACCTGACAGGGATGCAGGAACAATGCGAGAGCATGAGAAGGTTCCAGACGATTTTTCTTTAATGTCCCCAGATGAAGTCCCGGTCGGAGTACCTTTAACCCGGAAAAATCCGGCATTTCTTTCGGAATCCAGTAGATCTGCTCGCCAAACAAAACTAAAGAATCCAGAGGAGGTTCAAAATCGTTGCAGCTATCCTTAAAAAATTCCTGCAGCAATTTCATCCCGGCACGATCATTCCAGTATTTTGGAACATGACTTTTCTTTTTCCTGTTTCCTTCTTCTTCCGTTCTACTCTTTTCCAGAAGAGCCAGATAATGTCCCTCGCCTTCTGCTTTATGCGGCCAGATGCGATAGGTATCGGCAAGATCCGATCGTTTTTCTCTGCTCCATTCTGGTCTGCCTGCCGACAAACCGGAAAGTTTCTTAACATCCGGAACTTTCACAATGGTAAATTCGGGATGACGATCCAAAAAGCAGGAGATTCCATCCTCATCTTCCTCCGGAGAAAATGTACATGTAGAGTATACAAGACGCCCTCCCGGGCGAAGCATATCCGCTGCATTATCCAGAATTTCCTGCTGACGGTCCGCACAAATCCGAACATTTTCCTCACTCCATTCAGATCTTGCCTGCTCATCTTTTCGGAACATCCCCTCCCCGGAACAAGGTGCATCCACTACAATCCGATCAAAAAATTCTGGAAAATACTTTTTTAAACGACCAGAATCTTCATTCGTTACAACAGCATTTTCAATTCCCATCCTCTCGACATTCTGAGACAGGATTTTCGCTCTGGCAGGATGAATCTCATTGCTGACCAACAGTCCCTTTCCACATAAACGTTCTGCAATGTGCGTCGTTTTTCCGCCCGGAGCTGCACAAAGATCCAGCACGAGTTCTCCCGGTTTCGGATCTAGAAGCGATACCACTGCCATAGCACTCGGTTCCTGAATATAATACACTCCCGCTTCATGATATGGATGTCTTCCAGGTCTGGTATCCTGACGATAGTAAAATCCTTCCGCACACCAAGGTACTGCGCTCAGACCAAACCGCTCCTGATTTTCTATAAAAAAAACAGACTGATCTCCTTTTCGCGTATTGAAACGAAGTCCCTGGACACGTTCCTCATTGTAGCTTTTCAAAAATGCTTCGTATTCCTCTCCCAACAATTTTTTCATCTTTTCCAAAAAGCGTTCCGGGAGATTCCATGGATTCGAGCAGTCACTCATGTCTTCAATCCTTTCATGATAATTTCTCTGCATACGCAGATATGCTGAAAAGAGTCACGGTCTGTTCAGACCGTGACTCTTTTTCTCAAAATACAGTGGAGTACACTGATAACGCACTTTGCCATCAACTACAGTACGATTTTGTAATCCTTAGAACCAACACCGTTTACCACATAGTAAGCAGCATTCTCCTCCGGCTTCACATACAGCTGAATTGTCTCGATTGCAATACCTTCGTTTGCTTCCTGGAATGCTTTAGTAGCTGCCTCCAAAATATCTTTTGCAACGATTTCCTTACCGCCATACTGAATCATAACCGTTGCCTCTACCGGAGCAGCTTTCTTCGTGGTCTTTCTGGTCGTCGTTTTCTTTGCTGCCGGTTTCTTCTCAGCTGTTTCTTTTACTTCTGCAGTTTCTTTTTTTGCTGCTGCTTTTTCTGCTTCTGCTGTTTCTTTCTTTGCTGCAGTCTTCTTAGCAGTCGTCTTTCTGGTCGTCTTTTTCTTCGGAGCTGCCTCCTCAGCAACAGCCTCTGCTGCAACTGTTTCAGCTGCTTTTGTCTCTACATTTTCAAGAACTGCAGATTCAGCTGCAGTTGTTTTCTTAGCTGCCATTTTTCTAATCCTCCTATTTGAATCCAATCACTTGTATCAAATTCCTTTTCAAAATGCATCGAGGGAATTATAATTCGAATTCCACTTTTTGTCAATCTATTCGAACGTATCCCGATTTTTTCATCAAAATTTCACGAAAATATTAGGCTTTTCTTCTGTTTCTGTATCATGTAACACAAGAAAATCCTGCTTTACAACACAAAAAAGAGGGTCAAAAATTTCCTTATAGAACAAAAAACTCTGCAATATACACAGACATGCAAGCGCCGATTGCCACACGAAACAGGTTTCCATCCACCCACGCCAGGACAACACCAACCAGAAAACCGATCAAACCGGATATTGGATTTTCTGTTGCTGACAAAATTGCCGGAAATGTCATGACCGACAAACTTACATACGGTACATAATGTAAAAATGACTGGATAAACGGGTTTTTGATCTCTTTACGAATCAAAGTAAGCGGCAGAGCCCTCACGCTGTAAATCGTCAAAAACATCACCAATAAACTGATATAAACGTTATGCTGCATGACTGCTGCCCTCCTCTTCCTGTGCAACCGGGAACAGTACTGCTGCTGCACCGGCAATGAGTATTGTCAGAATAATAATCTGGAATCCCGATGAAATATCTTTTAACACCGGTGCTGTACTGAAAATCAGGCTGACCAGCATCGATACGGCTACCACTCCTGCAATAATGTTACTCTTTCTGGACGGCGGAATGACGATTGCCAGAAACATACCATAAATTGCAACATTCATGGCACTCATCACACGAACCGGCATAATCATACCGAGAAGACTGCCCAGACAGGTTCCTAACACCCATCCAGGTGCTGCAACACATGCTGCACCATACATATAAGAAGGATTCAGTTTGCCTTCTGCTGCCATAGAAATTCCGAAAATTTCATCCGTTACCATATAGGACATGATAAAACGATGATAAAACGGCTTATCTCTCCGAACTTTCTGTGACAGAGCGCTGGACATCAGTAAATAACGCATATTGACCACAATCGTTGTAATGATCATTTCCAAAAATCCTGCACCGGACGCAATCATGCTGATTGCCGCAAATTGTCCCGCAGATGCCAGCATCAGCGCAGACATCAATGATGCCTGAAATGCTGACATTCCCGCTTTGCTCGCGGAAATACCAAGTGTAAAAGACACTGCAAAATACCCCATGGCAATCGGAACGCCGTCTTTCATACCGCGTAAAAACCAGTGTTTTGCCACTCCCGCTTCTGTCTCGGAATTTATCATTTTCTTCCCTTTTCCTTTTTGTTCCTCATGTTGTTCCTCATGTTCCTTTATAATCATCCAAGTTCCTCCTTCCGGAACAAACTTTCTCTATCATACTCTCACAAAAGACACAAGTCAACATTTCTCATCATAAACTGCACGGCTTCCGCCGATAAATTTACGGCGAGTACGTGCACAGACCAGATGTGCCGCGCCAATATTCCGCACAGAAAGCCGCACCGGAACTGCCACATCTTTCAAATGCATACCAATCAACGTATCACCGATATCCATGCCTGCATGTGCTTTGATATGTTCTACCGCTGTCGGTGCTTCAAAGGTCTGATATGCTGCCGTTGCAAAAGAACCGCCAGCCTTTGGCTGGGGAATCACATTCACTTCCTCATAACCATAACGCACAGCCGCTTCCCGCTCCAGAATCAAGGCACGATTCAGATGTTCACAGCACTGAGCTACCAGAAAGACACCCGCTTCCTTTGAAGCACGATAAATACCGTTAAACAGTGCCTTTCCAAGCTCTGGATTGGAAAAACTGCCGATGTTCTCTCCTGATACTTCACTGGTAGAACACCCGACAACCAGCAGATTTCCCACGTCTAAATGAGCAGCAGAAATCAATTCCTTTGCCGCAGCATAGGATTCTTGCTCAATACGTTTATATTTCATCTCTTCTTTATCTATATGCAGCGCATTTTCTTCCTTATCTTTACAAGTATATTCCATACTTATCCCTCCTTGTATTTTTCGCTACAACAGCTCCTCTTTTGCCTCCTGCAATCGCTCATAAAATTGATTGTAAAAATCGCACTCCGGCAAAAACGGAGTTACATAAAAGCTGCCCAACAGCGCCATACTGATTTCTTTTGCTTTCGTTTCAGAAAAATGATTGTCTCCCACTTTTAAAATCTGCTCCTGAAGTTCTTTCAGAAAATGATGCCAATCTTTCACATACTGTTCATAACGCGGCAGTTCCGGCGTATCCAACCACTTTTTCACCTTTATCTTCGTGCGGTTTTGATTGCGGCACTCATGCACCTGCAAAAAATACCGAAAAGAATCGCCCTCATAATACCTGCCTAATGGAAACATTCTGCAGATACCCGGACGAAATTCATGTATGGTGCAGCGTCCTTCTGAATTCAAAAAAGAACAGCGATCTTCCTGTCCGGTCATCTTTAGATTAGGAAGAATAATGCCATCCACCACATTCAGGTCCAGACGATCAGCCAACAGCTGGGAGAAGGACTGCTTCAGCCCCTTACAAAGGCGATATACATCCAACGGATCCAATACGATGGAACTTCCCATACCACAGCAGCACGCAAAACACCCCTTACAATCTCCACAATCCGTCTTAACCATATCATTTGCTTCATATAATCTGCCATCCGAAATTTCTTCAAGGCTTACTTTTCTTATCATCTTGCACCCCTTTATCCTGTTTTACAGATAAAATCACCGCAACCCATTATACTCTGTTTTTCGATTCAAAACAATATCCAGAATTTTCTTTTCTCCAACCGGTTTTGAAAAATAGTAGCCCTGAATCATATCCACGCCCCAGCCGGTCAGCAATTCCATCTCATTTTTCGTCTCCACCCCTTCTGCAATCACACTGTAGCCCATATTTTGAAGAACCGAAACAATATTTTGATAAAATAAAGAACTTTTTGGATCCTCTTCAATTCCAACCAGCAAAGACCGGTCCAATTTGATTGAACGGAACGGCAGCTTCAGCACAGTATTGAAATTAGCAAATCCAGAACCAAAATCATCCAGACATAAACCAATACCTGCTTCTAGCAACTTATGTCCGATTTCATACAGACTGCTGCTGTATTCCGTTGCAACAGTCTCCGTAATTTCAAACTGAAACCAGGAATACGGAAGCCCATATTGACCAATGGTCTCTATCAAACGTTCACAATGTCCCTTCGTCATTAGTTCTGCCGGTGACAGATTGAATTTAACATTCCTGATCTGCTTCATCAGCTCCGGATGTTTTTTCAGGAAGCGGCAGACTCTGGAAAACTGCAGATATCCAATCTGTGCGATCTGTCCGTTTTTTTCTGCAATCGAAATAAATACTTCCGGGGAAAGCTGCCCCAAACTCGGATGAGTTAACCGGCTCAAAGCCTCCAATGTAATATAAGTTCCGGATTCCATAGAATAAACCGGCTGATAGAACACTTCAAATAAATCCTCATCGATAGCCGTCTGAAGATATGCTTCAATCTCATTTGCATAGCAAAACCCTTCCATGATTCGATCATCATCCTGAATGAAAATCGTATCACCATTCCTATTCGGCAAAGATGCCAGATATTCAATATAAGAAAGCAACGCATCCGGTTTCCCAAGTTTTGAAGCCTCCGTAATCCCACAAATAATAACCGGAAACGAAATCTGTTGACCGGAAACTTCCATCGCTCCATTAAAGCTTTCCTCAACCTGGTTCAGTATCTGCTCATATTCCGTCAAAGAATAGGTGATCACAGCAAAGCGATTCCCATGAATCCGAAATACTTGACCTGTTTCACTAAAAGAATGAATGCGTTTTGCAGAATCCACAATAATCTGGTTACCAATCTGATTTCCATAAATCATGTTAATTTTTTTCAATAAATAAAAATCTACCGTAACAAGATGGAAACGTTTTTTTCTCTCAATTAAATTCTGAACCACCACCGAAAAGTACCGATTATCAAATACAGCAGTCATATTGTCCATGTATTCTTTCGGATTATTGATCGTAAAAAAGAAAACGGAAATCCCCAATGAAATACCAAAACCGATCAATAGTGGGGTGCGCCACACAAACTGAATCACCACACATACTGTGATGACCATGATTACTTCACAGATTGCTGCCAAACGATCTTTTCCCAGAAATTTTTTATGAATAATACTGGAAAACAGTGTAATCCCCATATAAATCAGCGCATGAATATATACTGCTGCATAGTACGGACCTTCCCCATATACAGCCCCCCGCACCCAGAAAAACATTTCACTCCAGTAATTGAACAGTACCAATAAAGACATGACAACTGGAGGAATTACTGTCATCCCTATCATTCCACGTTTTATACTTAAGTTTCTGTCCCACAACGAACGCATGTATAAAAACATTCCGTATGGAAGGCAAACCTGCATTACATAAAATATGGTCAGGGACATTTTGACGATCTGTTCCAGATTCGGGTCTTCCATGCTGATCAACAAAGAAGATACAATATCAAATGTGATATCCAACAATCCAATCACAATAAATCCTGTGAAAATTCTGCTGCTGGTATCCACCAATCGATTCTGAATGGCAAAATGATACAAAACAAATGTCAGGCAGATCAGACCTGCAACTAAAAAATCGATATTAAAAGTCATGGCTATCTACTTTCCCGTTCCTTTTCTCCTGAAATCGGTAATCCTTTCGTATATTTCCATCTTTTGTTCAAAATCAAGGTTTATCAATCAGTCAAGAAGTTACATTTTGAAAAATTTTATTTAAAATTACAATAAAATTGTATCACACATCAATCAAAAAGAAAACAAAAAATGTAATTTCTGTCATAATATTTGATACAAAATGCAGCTGCGTGCAAACGATACTTTCCCTGAAAAGGGGAAAGCCACCCATACTTATGTATGGATGGCCCAATGAAAGGTGACAAATATTGAAATGCTGTATATATGGCTTTCACAAAGGCCACATATCAGCAACTGTTTGGCTTTTGCAAATGATCTCTTGCTTATGATTGCATTATAGTGCATTTTTTCAAAAATGAAAAATTATATATCTTGATATAATCATAATTTTTAGTTATAATTATAAAAAACATGGGAGGGACAATATGCTTGACTTTCGTATCCAGACATTTTTAAGTGTATGCAAACACATGAATTTTACCAGTGCTGCTGAAGAATTACACATTACACAGCCCGCTGTCTCCCAACACATCCGTTACCTGGAACAGCTTTACCAGACCAAACTCTTTGTCCGCGAAGGCAAAAAAATAGAACTTACTATGGCAGGTAAAATTCTGCTCTCCACCATGACTGTTCTGCGCAACGATGAACGTGCCATGATCAAGCGAATGCAGCTGTGCAATAATATGAAACGCAAATTGACATTTGGTGTTACCATGACAATCGGTGAATACATCATCGCCTCCCCATTGGCACATTATTTAAAAAAGCACCCAGAAACCGATATCCATATTAAATCCGGCAATACCTCAGAACTTTTGGATCTTTTACACAATGGCGATCTGGATTTTGCCCTGGTAGAGGGGTATTTTAAATCCGACGAGTATGACACCATCGTATATCAATCTGATGATTTTATTCCGGTATGTGCATCAGACCACATTTTCCAACAGGAAACGATCGAACTGGAAGATCTTCTTATGGAGCGTCTGATCCTCCGCGAAATCGGTTCCGGAAGCCGCGATATTTTGGAAAAAAATCTCTCGGTACACAATATTGAGGTATCTGATTTTGCAAGTATCGTCGAAGTAGAAAATGTGCACACCATCGTCAGTCTGCTGACCGAAGACTGCGGAATTTCATTTCTGTATGAAGCGGCCGTGCGCAATGAAATCAAACAGGGAATTTTAAAACCGATTCCACTTCCGTCCTTCCATATGACCCATGATTTTACATTTTTATGGAATAAAGGAAGTGCATTTTCAGAAGAATATCGAAGAATCTGCAATGAACTGAAAGAAAATTCGTAAATAGGGGAGAGGGAGAGTAATTTTCTCGTCTCTCCCATTGAACCGTACGTACGGGTCTCGTATACGGCTCTACAACTTATATTCCAACTTTTACTGAATAGTAGGATAAAGGATTGAGCAGACCTGCTCCATCTTTTATCCTAGTGTCTCAGCCATTGTCCAAACGCTTCCATAAACTGCTTCATCATCCCGATTCTAAAGTAACTTATCCATCCTCTCACTATCTCATTTACATACTTGATTGTGACTGCCGGAGGTCTTGCTGTTGCTTTGCCCCGTTTCAGATATTCACTCAGTTTTTTCTTGAGCTTTTTCTTCTCCGTGGTTGATTTTACTTTCCATTCGCCACCATGTCTCAGAAATGGGAATGGGATCAGCCTGTCTACTGACCCCGTTTTTCATCTTAGCATACTGAGAAATCACACCCGCAACACATGACATCATGCGTCCAGAATGTCCCAATATCGCTCGATCAGAATTCCTTTATAATCCTGAAGCCTATTCTGGTTATCTTTGATCAGTCGCTCAAGAATAGAAACTGCCTTTTTTACACTCTCGTGCAGACTGCGCCCAGCCAGAATTTCACCTAACATGATCGTGGAAAAAATATCACCGGTTCCTGCCACACGAACCGGCAGATGCTCGTAAAACACCTGAAAATACTCATCTATTTTATGATCATATCCGCAGACCATATGCTCTCCCGTTTCCGACATCACGGCACTGGTGATCACCACCGATTTTCCGGAAAGCTGCCGAAGACCATCTATTATCTCACAGATTTCTTTCCATGTTCCGCTCTCTTTTCCCGGACGAATACCGGTCAAAAACGATGCTTCTGTCATATTCGGCACCATTACATCGGAAATGCTGACCAATCGGCGCATAGCAAGTACACGTTCCTCACCAATGCCATTGTAAAGCCTGCCTCCATCTGCCATGATCGGATCAACCATAATGCAGCGTTCTTTCTCTTTGCTTCTGCTGTTAATATAGGCTTCAATCACATCCACCTGCTCCTCCGATGTCACAAATCCCGTACAGATACAGTCCGGATCAAATCCCAGTTCGTCCCACACTTTCAGCGTATCTTTCATATAATCCGTCATATCTTGAATCCGGAATTTACCATAATCCAACGTATTGGAAAGTACCGCTGTGGGAATGTGATATGTGAAATGCCCCATTCGCGAAAGAAGAGGCACCATCGCTGCCAGAGCTACTTTTCCGTATCCCGGAAGATCGTTGAACAGGACGATACGATTTGCTTTGGTATTGCTATTCATGTAAAATCTCCTTTTATTTGCTCAAAGATTCGATAATTCTGGATGATCTTCCAGAATTCTCTTTAAAAGCCCCTGACAGCCAGTAACAATGTTTCGATAAGTTGCCTCAAAATCTCCGGTGTACCATGGATCTGCCACATCCGCATGACTGCCTGCAAATTCCAACATTTTAAAAATCTTGCCATCCGGATCTCCGCCTAACATACGGTTCATATTGCGAATATTCCAGGAATCCATACCGATCAGGTAATCATACTTCGCATAATCACTTTTCTTTAACTGAACCGCAGTTTTTCCAGTACAGCTGATTCCAACCTGCTTTAACTTCTGACGGGTGCCGTAATGGACTGGATTGCCGATTTCCTCCGTGCTGGTCGCCGCAGAGGAAATATAAAAATGTTCCGAAAGACCATATCGATAAATCATGTCTTTAAAAACAAATTCTGCCATGGGAGAACGGCAAATGTTGCCGTGGCAAACAAACAAAACTTTTATCATATATCTCAAACTCCTTATGAATGCTGATTCTCCTTGATTTTACGCCACTTTTCGGCATCTGTACGACAGAGGTAATTTCACTTTTTTCCGTATAACTACGCATAAATACACTTATTTTGGCCATCATTTGTCGTAAAATCTGTCGTAAATTCAAGAACTTCGTCAAGCCACGCTAAATATCCATCTGAACCATTACACCTGAACTGAGAAATCAATTCCATCTCAATTACTTCTGAATCAAGTTTCTCTGCCCATTTCCGGATTTCTGCAACAGTTCCTTTATCGTTCAAAGTCACTCTCTGACTCTCATCAATAAAAAATATGCTACATAGGCTTGCATTAATAATTTCTTTTATCTGATTTTCTCCAAGGTTATGAAATATCCCAGACTTGTCATTTAACCTGTGAGCCTCATCACAAATTATTGCATCGACAATATTCGATTCAGCATCTACATAAGAACCTGAACCTTTAAACATATTATTGATGCTGCTCTTTTTGTGTCCGGTTAACTTCCTGGCATAGACGTTTCTGGGAACACTATTCTTAGAGGTATACTGCACAAATAATCCTTCGTTTGTAAGTTTAGCTAATAAATTAATTGCTACAACTGTTTTTCCGGTTCCCAGTCCACCTTTAATAATGATAGTACGCTTTTTCTGGTCTCCAATACATAAATCATAGCCGCATAAGACCATGCCTGATACGATGGATGTACGACCTTGCGCACAGTTCCACCGGTAAAAGTTTCAACTAATGCATCTTGTCCTTCTACTGCCTCAACCTTATCCCACTGCTTTAATTCGATGATTACAACATTCGCCTCTTCTTTCTCTCCTTAGCCGGAAATAATGAAATCTACTCTCTTTGATGTTTGCGGAATGTTATATTCGATCGCAACTCCAGAATTCTCTGGAATCGCACTGTCATTCAAAACTTTATACATATATTCCAGAGAATTTTCCCATGAGCGAAACTCATTTTGAGCAGTTCGTCTATGCATTACGCTATATATTTTTTCTTCTATTTCTGCAGCGATCGTATCTCGTTCCACTGCTGTCAAAAAATCGCTTTTTAATCCAGAATATACTATCATGCCATTCTTCCCTTTTTTGCATTACCCTTGCATTGTCACCTGTCAATTTCTGATATTGGAAAGACCAGAACTTCCCACTTACCATATCTCTTCCCATCCACTCTGCGGATATACTCTTTTCTATCTTGAAGATCAATTCCAAGACCGCCAGTTCTTCCAAAGTGCATTCCAAAGTGTCAAATTGAGACTTTGGAATTTTGGAGTTGACACTTTGGGAAGCATTATCATCTACATAATCAATATGCAAATATCTGTTCTTCAGCTCGTAGTTGGTATCTAAAAGCAGGTTACTGAAAAACATTTCCAAAAACTTCGTTGTGGCATGGACTCCGTTCTGCAGGTCGTTGTAGTTTGCTCTCACCAATGCATTGCGGAAATACCAGGAGTTCTTTTCGAACACATCATTATTTACA
>JBJEIZ010000064.1:0-7390 GCA_051877535.1 Brotaphodocola sp. | reverse complement strand
ATAGTTTAAAGTAAAAAACGTGCGTCTGCCGCAGGCCGGTCAGGTGAAACCTTGACAAAACCGCACCTCTGGGGTATACTGAACAGGCATTATGAATTTCGTTATAAAGTTTCCGCGCAGCCGGGGAGATAGCGGTGCCCTATACCTGCAATCCGCTCCAGCAGGGGTGATATCCCGCCTCGGATATGTGCTTGCAGGGCTGCCCCTGGTAAGCGGCGTTGACGTTTGGGTCTTGCGCAACAGAACCTTGTGAACCGTGTCAGGGCAGGAATGCAGCAGCACTAAGCAAGTCCTTCTGTGTGCCGCGAGGGTGCCTGGACCGAGCTGGCTGCCAGGGTAACGCCTGTGAGACATATACAAAGCGGGATGCGCGAATTAAAAATATAAATTCAGGACTGTCACAGCCGTGGCAGTTTTTCTTTTAAAACGTTGTTTGCGAAGGTGAGTGGGGAATCATTATGATTAATAAGAAGATGACTATGGATGATATTGCCATGCAGGCAGGTGTGGCCAAAAGCACTGTATCCCGATATTTCAACGGAGGCAGTGTGAAGCAGTCTACAAAGCTGAAGATTCAGAAGGTCATTGAAAAATATAACTATGAGCCAAATACATTCGCGCGTCTGAATGCCAGGCAGAGCAATCTGATCGGCGTGGTGGTGCCGACGCTGAATTCCAAGGTCACCAGCCGGGTCATGACCAGCATCGACCGGTATCTGCGGGAGCGGGATTATGCGACTCTGATTCGGAGCTCGGACCATGACATTGAGCTGGAGCTGCAGAATATTCAGAAGCTGATCCACCTGAATGTAGATGGTATTTTGATCAGTGCGATTGCAATCACGGAAGAACACAGACGGATCATGGAGAACGCAGAGATACCGATCGTTGTCATGGCACAGGAGTGTGAAAGCAGTGTTTCCATAGTGGATGATGACTATCGTGCCGGAAGGTGCATGGGGGAGTACATCGGAAAGCGCGGTCACAGAAATGCAGCGATCATTAGTGTGGATGAAACGGATGTGGCTGTGGGGATCCGGCGCAAACAGGGGATTCTGGATGGCCTGAAGGCATACGGAGTGGACAGGCCGCTTGTTGTGCTGAGTGATTACAGCTTTGCGGGCGGTCAGGCGGCAGCAAGAGAGATTTTGGAGAAGGACCGAAAGGTGGATGCGATCATTTGTGCCACGGACCGGCTGGCCTTTGGCGCATACCGGGTTCTTCAGGAGTATGGGCTGCGGATACCGGATGATGTTTCTGTGGTCGGCTTCGGAGGATATGAAGAAAGTGTTCTTCTGGATCCGGAGCTGACAACCCTGAAGTTTGATTCCTATGCCATGGGATATCTGGGAGCAGAGGCTTTGTTAAAGATTCTCAATAAGGAACCGGTTTCAAAAAAACAGATCATTGAATACGAATTTATTGAAGGCAGGAGTGTAAAGGACAGGAACTGAGCAGAAGGAGAATGAGACCTTCTGCTTGGTTTTTACACAGAAATGGAACCGATTCCAAAAATGATGTTGACAAACTTGAAAAAACAATATATAATCCAAATATGGAACCGATTCCAAAATGGGACTGAAAAAGAGAAGAGTAAAATGGAGGGGAAGACATGGATTATGCAAAAATTGCAAGCCAGGTAATTGCGAACGTCGGGGGAAAAGCAAACATCAGATCGGCGGCGCACTGTGCGACGAGACTGCGCCTTCAGCTGAAGGACAATGACCTGCGAAACGAGGATGCCATCAGTGATATTGAGGGAGTAAAGGGTGTTTTTCTGACGCAGTCACAGTTCCAGATCATATTTGGCTCTGGTCTGGTGAATCTGGTATTTGCAGAGGTTCAGAAGCAGATCGGCGAGACGAAAGAGTGTGCGGAGCAGAGCGAGGAGGTGTCGGAGCCAAAGGGAAATATCCTGCAGCGTTTCGTAAAGCTGCTCAGTGATATTTTTGTTCCGATCATTCCTGCGATCGTGGCTGGCGGTCTTTTGATGGGAATCAACAATATTCTGACATCGGGATTGTTTGACGGGCACTCTCTGATCGAGCTTTATCCGCAATGGGCGGGGCTGGCTTCGGCGGTAAATACATTTGCGAACGCACCGTTTGTATTTTTACCGGTACTAATCGGTTTCAGTGCTACGAAAAAGTTCGGCGGGAACCCGTATCTGGGCGCGGCGATGGGCATGATCATGGTTCATCCGGATCTGCTGAATGCATACAGCATTGGCGTGGCGGAGCCGCCTGTGTGGAGCATTCTGGGCTTTGAGATTGCGGCAATCGGTTATCAGGGAACGGTACTTCCGGTGCTGGCAGTGTCCTACATTCTGGCATTCATCGAAAAGAAACTGCATAAGGTGACTCCAACCTGGCTGGATAACCTTACCACCCCGATGTTGTCCATTCTTGTGACTTCTTTTCTGACCTTTATCTGCGTTGGCCCGGTTCTGCGTGAGGCAGGCAATCTTCTGGCAGCAGGCATTACCTGGCTTTACAATACCCTGGGCTTTGTGGGAGGCGGACTGTTCGGTCTGGCATATGCCCCGATCTGTCTGACGGGGATGCATCACAGCTTTATTGCCATTGAGACGCAGCTGCTTACCGATATGGCGAATACAGGCGGAAGCTTTATCTTCACCACCGCCAGCATGAATAACGTGGCTCAGGGAGCAGCGGTACTGGCAGTGCTGTTCTTGACGAAAAATGAGAAAATGAAATCGATCTGCTCGGCATCGGGAGTGTCCGCATTGCTGGGAATCACCGAGCCGGCGATGTTCGGTGTGACTTTAAAGCTGAAATATCCTTTCTATGCGGCAATCATTGGTTCTGCCGCGGGCAGCGCCTATTGTGCAGCATTTAAAGTTCTGGCCCAGGCACTGGGCGCGGCAGGGCTTCCTGGATTTATCTCCATGAAACCGGAGGCATATGGAAATTTTTCAATCGGTCTGGTGATTTCCATGGCGGTATCGGCGGTACTGACCGTTATTTTCTGGAAGAGATTTCATCTGGAAGAAGAAAAAAATGAAACTGTAATTTATGCTCCGGTGAAGGGAGAAGTGCTCCCGATCGAGCAGTCAAAGGATGAAGCCTTTGCGTCAAAAATGATGGGTGACGGGATCGTGGTGAATCCGGTGGAAGGTGTTGTATATGCTCCGGCGGACGGAACCCTCAGCCTGATGACAGATACAATGCATGCACTGGGAATTACGCTGGATAACGGTGCAGAGCTGCTGATCCATGTGGGAATTGATACGGTGAAACTGAATGGAGAAGGATTTACGGCATTTGCAAAGACCGGGGCGCGGGTGAAAAAAGGCGATAAGCTGCTGGAATTTGATCTTGATCTAATCAGGAGCCACGGATATGAAACGCAGACCATGCTGCTGGTCGCAGATGCAAAGGGGAAAGCGATAAGAAGGATTCCGTCCGAGGAAGCGGACAGTCAGACCAGAGTCATGATTTTGGAGTGACCGGAAAGGGAATTGGTATGTTTCAGAAATATGAAAAGGTTTTCCGAAATGATTATTTAAAGTGGTATCATGAAAATGAGGCGTATCGCAAACAGGTGGAGCAGGATCCGAGAAGACTTCATTTTCATTTGATGCCGAAGACGGGATGGATGAATGACCCGAATGGGCTTTGCCAGAAGGACGGAGTATACCACATTTATTATCAATATACCCCCTTTGAGACGACCGGAGAGCTGAAGCTGTGGGGACATTACAGGACCAGAGACTTTATTCATTATGAGGATGATGGACCGGTGTTATTCCCGGATTCGGATCTGGATGCACATGGCGCTTATTCCGGGTCGGCTTATGTGGAGGACGGAGCGATTCACTTTTTCTATACCGGGAATCTGAAGTATTTTGACCGTGACGATTATGATTATATTAATTCCGGGCGCGGCAGCAATACCATTACGTTCAGCAGCAGGAACGGGCATGATTTTTCCGAGAAGAAGCTGCTGATGACGACGGCAGATTATCCGGCGGATATGAGCAGCCATGTGAGAGATCCAAAGGTATTCCGCAAGGGAAATTTCTATTATATGGTACTTGGCGCAAGAGACCGGGCGGGCAGGGGGCTGGTTCTGCTGTATCAGTCACAGGATCTGGAGCGCTGGATATTCAAGTCCCGCATCACTACGGAGAAAAAATTCGGCTATATGTGGGAATGTCCGGACCTTTTTGAAATTGACGGGCAATGGTTTCTTTCCTGCTGCCCGCAGGGCGTGGAGCAGCAGGGGATGGATTATGAGAATGTCCATCAGAATGTCTGGATGAAGCTGGACTGTGACTTTGATAAGGATTTGTATGAGATACGGGAGATTCATTTGATGGATCGAGGCTTTGATTTCTATGCACAGCAGACCTTCCGGGATGAGAAAGGAAGGCGGATCTTGATTGGTTGGATGGGAATCCCGGATGCGGATTATACGAATCCGACAACGGAGTCCGGCTGGCAGCATGCTTTGACATTGCCAAGGGAGCTGATGGTTCGCGGAGGACGGATCATTCAGCAGCCGCTGGAAGAGCTGAAGCAGCTTCGGGGTGATGCTGTACAGTGCGCATTCGGAAAACAGGACTGTGGGAGGCGACCGGTGTCTGTGGAACTGCAGATCTATGAGGCGATTGTGGAGTTTGACGGCTGCAGCACCATGGAGATGATGCTGCGGGATGGAATCCGGATGAGTTACAGGGACCAGGTCCTGAGCCTGGATCTGGGAAGCTGTGGGGCAGGGCGTACGACCAGGAAAGTGCGGCTGGAGCGTTTGGAGCATTTGCAGATTTTTGCGGATACAAGCTCAGTTGAAATTTTTGTAAACCATGGTGAAGAGGTATTTACCTCCAGAATATACAGCCTGGAGGGTCAGGTTTACATAAATGGCGAATGTGAGGGAATATTGACGGTATATCCGCTGAAATCATTTGTTGTGGAGGATATGGAGAATGAATAAAAACAGGCTTTGTGCGATTGGAGAGGCCTTGATCGATTTTATTCCTGAAGTAAAGGGACAGCGCCTGAAAGATGTGCCGGCCTTTTCGCGGGTGGCAGGCGGAGCACCGGCGAATGTAGCGGGAGCAGTGACAAAACTGGGAATCCCCTCGAAGTTTCTGACAAAGCTGGGAGATGACCCGTTTGGAGATTATATTGTTGAGGTGCTGCAGGACGCCGGCATCGATACTTCCTGCATTCGGAGGGACGAGGAGGGCGAAACGGCGCTTGCTTTTGTCTCTCTGGCTGTAGACGGAAACCGGGATTTCAAATTTTACCGGAAGAACAGCGCCGATCTGCGTTACTGTGCGGATGATATTCCGGCAGATGTTCTGGACGACTGTGGCATGATTCATTTCTGTAGCGTGGACCTGGTTGAATCCCCCATGAAGCAGGCCCACAGACGGCTGATCGAGATGGCGCAGGAAAAGGGCGTCCTAATTTCCTTCGACCCGAACCTGAGATTTTCCCTCTGGGAAGATATCGGGGATCTGAAACGGACTGTACGGGAATTTCTTCCCTGTGCGGATATCGTCAAGATTTCTGATGAGGAACTGGAATTTATCACCGGGCATACTGATATTGAGCAGGCAGCTTTGCAGCTTCTGGCTGACGGCTGCAAATGTGTTGTTTACACAAAGGGAAAGGACGGAGCACAGGCCTTTACCCGGAACGGTATGGCGCAGGCAGCTGGTTATCCGGTAGAAGTAAGGGATACGACGGGAGCCGGGGATTCCTTTATCGGAGCATTTCTGTTCTGCCTTCTCCGCGATCAGGTGGAGGATCCGGAACAGATCAATATGGAAAGCCTGAAGAAGTATCTTGAGTTCGCAAATGCCTATGCTGCTTATACAACGACAAAAGAAGGTGCGCTGGCGGCCATGGCGACAAAAGAACAGATGGCGGAATGGATGAATTTTCTACAGCGGCATATGTAAAATAGCGGAACAGCGGTGAGGAATAAAAACTTTGATTTAGGTGTCAAAACTTGGCACCAGGACACACAAATCCTCACTACTTTGTTATAATAGAGACATATCAGAAGTGAGGTACAGGATATGCCTTTTAAACCCAATCAAAATCAACAGATCACATTGAATGACAGTTTTATTAATCAAACACCGAGCACACAGAAAATTATTATGAATTCCTGGTGCAGGGATTTTGCAGATATTGTTTTTCCAGCTATCAATGAAGAACGGTTTTCTGTTCTTTATAGCGACAATAAATTTTCCAGGCCAAATACTCCTGTCAATTTCATTATTGGTGCATTGATATTGAAGGAAAACAACAACCTCAATGATGATGAGCTGTTTGAGTCCATTTGCTGTGATGTCCGGTACCAGTATGCGCTTCATACCACCCATCTTCCGGAACAGCCTGTCAGCGACAGGACTTTCAGCCGTTTTCGTGAGCGCCTCTATAATTACGAATTAGAGACAGGGCGGAATCTGTTAAAGGAAGAAATGATGGAGCTTTCCGCAATTTATTAGATTACATGAATCTGAACTCCAATATAAAGCGTATGGACAGTCTCATGGTTGCCTCCAGGTGCAAGCGCATGTCGAGGCTGGAGATCATTTATTCCATCACCGCAAATGCAGTCAGACTGATACACCGCCTTGGCAATGAAGAGCTTATCCCAAAAGAACTTCTTCACTACCTGGATCCCGACGATTACAACAACGTGATCTATTAGTAACAATGTGCCGGGTTCTGTTTGCAAGGGAATGCTGAGAAAAATGTCCTCACAGGGAAGAATGCAGAGCCAGGGAGCAAAAGAAAAACTATGCCGTTCACGTATCAGCCAATATGGTTGAACGTGCAAAGTATCTGGATAAACTTTCGACCGATGAATACAAACAGCTGACCCGCAAACGGAACGCAATAGAGGGAATCCCATCTGTACTCCGAAGAAGATATCATGTCGATGACATCCCGGTATTTGGATACCTGCGTTCCCGACAGTTCTTTCTGTTTAAAATCGGTGCATACAACTTTAACAAGCTGCTAAAACACAACAGACGGACAAGGGGGAGTCTGCCCAAAATCTGGCAATTGCCTGAAAAATATGTGAAGGATACCTCCATATATACAGCAAAATCCGTCTAATATGGCCCGTTATTCCATAAAAAGCAACTCTGGTGGAAAATGTGACAGTTTAAATTGCTACTTTTGACACCCTAATCATAGTTTTGAATAAGAGCCAAAGCATATGTATATACTATTATTAACCGATTTTTTCGGCTAAAATGTATTTATGTTATAGATTAGCCGAAAACAGCTTGATTTTGGCTTTGGTTTCGGCTATTATATAATTAAACTACAAATCAGCCGAGGGGTGTTTTCATGAATTATATTGCAAGAAATTTGGAGAAGGTCGTCCTGCAAGT
>JBJEIZ010000063.1:0-37092 GCA_051877535.1 Brotaphodocola sp. | reverse complement strand
GCGCGCCAGATTGTGGCTCTGGAGGCCAAGGGTTCGAATCCCTTTATCCACCCTGAAAATTCCTTCGGGAATTTTTTTTTACTCGATATTAAGTGTGTCACCCATGCGGGTGTGGCGGAATTGGCAGACGCACCAGCCTTAGGAGCTGGCGGGTAACCGTGCAGGTTCAAGTCCTGTCACCCGCAGCTTGAATTTCCTGCAGATGCAGAGAGATGAGAGTTTGCACTGGTATGTGAGGTATGTTCGATTCGAACATGCAGATGAGTGAGGCATTGGGCTATCGCCAAGCGGTAAGGCACAGGACTTTGACTCCTGCATTACGTTGGTTCGAATCCAACTAGCCCAGTTTTTTAGAATAAAAACACAAAAGAGTAAGGGCGTGTAGCTCAGTCGGTAGAGCACTTGACTTTTAATCAAGTTGTCCGGGGTTCGAATCCCCGCACGCTCAGGTCTTGAAAATGGCGGAAATCCTTTATTTTACAAGGGATTCCGCCATTTTTTGATGCAGCAGAAGCCCCGGATGTAACTCCGGGGCACGCCTGCTATCTGCATCTAAAGTCAATTGGGCTGTCAATGAGTGTTGCAGCCTGGAATTCATGGCGGTGGTTATCTTCCTCTTCAGTAAAGTTGTTGATGAAGTGTACATGTTTTCCATTGCCAACATCAATTGCACCGGTGGTCCTTCCGTGGAATTCGTGGAAATGGCCATCGGAGAAGTCAGTGTGGAATTCGACCTCATGGAAGTGGTCCCGATTACCGGGAAAATACTTGGCTTCGCCGGTGACGGTGCAGAATCTGTGGTTATGGCAGTCGTCGCATTCATTGAAGATCCTGGTGCTTCCGGTTAATTCGTGGACGTGTTCCTGATCGTTGCAGTTTTGGTTGTACATGATGAAATATTCCTTTTTCTTTTAGAATATGGAAAAGCTCAGAAAAAGGTGACTGGTATAAAACTTATTCTAAGTTTACCCGTACATCATCTACAGAAACCGGCTGGTCGATCAGACCCTGTTCCAGCATCCAGTCGATGTTTTCCTGCCAGCATGCGTCCGTTTGCGTCAGGAACTTGGCTTCATCGGTTTCCATCATAGGCAGAAGTGTTTCCATACTTTGGGTTTCTACGGCTTCTGAAAGTGGGAAATTTTCTGCATTCTGGTTAGAAAGAAGAATTTGCAGAACCCCTGCCGGATCGTTCTTCATGTCTTCAAAACCTCGTGCAGATGCACGAAGGAATGCCTTTAAGCTTTCTGGATCATTTTCGATCATTTTGTCGCTGGCAAGGAAAATGCCTTCGTAATAGGTCGGAACACCGTAGTCGTCCAGGTCGAACCAGTTAACAGCAAATCCCTCTTCTTCCATCTGAGGAACTTCGTGATTGACCAGACAGCCGATGGTAGCATCTACATTGCCGGTGGTCATGGAACTCATCAGGTCGAATCCTACATCGATCATCGTAACATCGCTGTAATCAGCGCCTGCATGTTCCATAATGCTGCGTACCAGTGCCTCGGAAAGTTCGGTTCCGGCGTATCCGATGGTCTTGCCGACCAGATCGTTCGGGGAAGTAATATTCTTTTCCTTCAGAGAAAGAATGATGTTCAGCGGTCCCTGAACAACTGCACCGATGGATTTGACCGGAACATTCTGATCAGCACGAGCCTGGATGACATCCTGCTGATAGTAGAGGCCGATTTCTGCTTGACCTGCTGCGACCAGAGAAATGGCATCATTGGCGTTGGATGGGAACCGTATGTTGATTTTCAGCCCCTCCTCTTCGTAGTAGCCTTTGTCGATAGCATCGTAAAGAAATGCATGCAGTGCGTTCGGATACCAGTCTAGAACTACATCCATTTCCTTCAACTCCTGTGGAGATGCAGATTGACCAGATTCAGCGGTTTTATCCGCTGCTGAGCTGCCCTCTGCTTTTCCGGATTCGACAGTTACAGCCGCCTGACTTTCACCAGCTGCCTGAGTGGTTTTAGTGGTTTCAGCGCTGCCGCAGCCGCAAAGCAGCATGGCGCAGGCAAGAGCGATCGATAATGTGCGTTTCATAATAAATATACCCCTTCCTTAAAATTCTCCCCGCCAGCGGACAATCCGCTTTTCCAGCAGGGAAATGAGTGCTACTGCAAGCATTGCAGCAGCAGATAACAGTACGATTGGTGCAAATACACCGGCACCGTCCAGCTGTGTCATCATTCTTCTCGAAAAATATCCCAGACCACTTTGTGCGCCCAGCCATTCACCAATGGCAGCACCAATGATGCTCAGCGGAATAGCCATTTTAATGGCAGAGAAGAAGTAAGGCAATGTGCATGGAACTTTAATTTTGAAAAAAATGTCACGTTTTGTTGCACCATAGGTCAGCAAAAGTTCTGTCATTTCTACTTTGGCGGACTGTAGTCCGTCGTACACCGTGATCGTGATGGGGAAAAAAGTCATCAGCACAGTCACCAGTACTTTGCTCCAGATTCCATAGCCAAACCAGAGTACAAAAAGCGGTGCAATGGCCGTGGTTGGAATGGTTTGAGATGCAACAACAAGCGGATACAGTGCCTTTTGCCAGAATGGACTGACATCCATCAGCACGGCCAGACCAAGCCCAAGAATCAGGGAAAATATCAGACCAATTGCAGTAACCAGCATGGTAGCCGGCAAATGAATGGTCAGCAGGATGACACGCAGTTCCCAGAGCTTTTGTAAGATCTGGAGTGGTGTCGGCAGGATGTAAGCAGCATCTACTTTCATGGCACCAAGCTGCCAGAGCATCAAAAGCGCAAACATGAAGATGAGTGCCGGCAGATAATTGTTCTTCTTTCTCATATGATCACCTGCTTTCTCAGCATGTTCACCAATTGCTCTTTCAGAGCCACGATTTCCGGCTGAGCCAGGTCCTGTCTGGTGCGCGGGTATCCCAACGGAACCGGAAATTCCCGCAGACTGCGAATGGGAGTAGACTCTACCACCAGCACGCTGGAGGATAAAAAGACAGCTTCTTCTACATCATGGGTGATGAATAAAATTGTCTTTTTGTGACGCTGCCACAGGTCCAGAAGCCATTCCTGCATGGAGATACGAGTCAGAAAATCCAGTGCGGAAAATGGCTCGTCTAACAGAAGCAGATCGCTTCCGGTCAGCATGGTGCGGGCAAATGCAGCACGCTGGCGCATGCCGCCGGAAAGTTCATCCGGGCGTTTGTTCTGACAGCCGGAAAGTCCCACATCTGCCAGCGCCGCATCAATCATTTCCCTTTGTGCTTTTTTGGAATAGCCTCCCTGAATCTCCAGCGGAAGTGCCAGATTTTCGCCGACGGTCCGCCAGGGAAAAAGCAGATCCTTTTGCGGCATATAGCCGCAGCGACATGCCTGGCTGCCGGTATGATTGATCTGTATGGTGCCGTTTTTGGGTGTCAGCAGTCCGTTGATCAGGCGAAAAATAGTACTTTTTCCGCATCCGCTGGTTCCCACGATGCAGTGAAAAGAACCCGGTTCTACGGCAAAAGAGAGACGGTCAATGATGTCAAAATCCTCTCCTGGATATTGATAGGAAATCTGGTCAAATTTCAGTAAACTCATGACTGCATCTCCCATGCCATCTCCCAGAAACCAAGCTCATAACGGCTGCAGTTTACAAAAATATCCGTCAGATAGGAAATTTCGGCGTCAGATGCATCCTCAGCCAGTTGATCCATAAGCTCGATCAGTGCCTGATTGGTAGAAGCATAACTTTCAGAAGCATACCCGGTGATCCATTCACCGTAAAAAGGATGGTCTGCAGCTCCTGGAATTTTTGCCAGTTCCTGACCGATGAATGCATAACTCCAGGAGCAGGCAAGGATGGAAGCCACGATTTCCTTCGGTCCGCCTGCATTTGCGACTGCCAGCATATAATTGGTATAGGAAAGATTGTTCAGTGCCGGTTTTACCTCAAACACTTCTTGTTCCGTGATGCCGAGGCGTTTCATGTAAGCACGGTGAATGTTCATTTCTCCGCCAAGAATGGCATCTACATTTTGGGCAAAGGTCCGCATCAATTCCGGGTCGCGGGCCTTTACTACGCCAAGAGCAAACACGCGGGCGTAGTCAAACAGGTAGAGATAATCCTGCAGCATGAAATACTGAAATTTCTCTGCGGGAAGGGTTCCGTCGCCGATGCCCTGGACGAACGGGTGGTTCAGGCAGTCGTTCCAGATAGAAGCGGCGGCCTGGTAAAGACGGGAAGAAACAGAATTTGCCATAGTTCTCAATCCTCCCCGATAAAGGTGCTTTTTAAGTCAAACAGATGGTTCATCGGTCCGCGGCCTTTGCCAAGGTCCAGCATGGCTGCCAATGCACCGGAAATGTATTCCTTTGCATGTCCGACGGCCTGTTCCAGCTCCATGCCTTTTGCAAGATTAGAAGCAATCGCGCTGGAAAGCGTACAGCCGGTTCCGTGGGTGTTCGGATTGTCGATGCGGCGCCCTTTAAACCAGTGACCGGTGCCGTCTTTCCAAAGCAGGTCGTTGGCATCGTTTAAGTCATGGCCGCCTTTTAATAAAACCGAACATTGGTATCGCTCACTGATCCGTTTTGCAGCAATTTCCATATCTGCCGGAGATTCGATCTTCATGTCAGACAGAATTTCTGCCTCCGGGATGTTGGGCGTAGCGACTTCTGCCAGTGGAAGAAGTTCCGTTTTCAGAGCTTCCAGAGCTTCGTCCTGAAGCAGTTTGGAACCGGAGGTAGCAACCATAACCGGGTCTACAACGATGTGACGCGCCTCGTACTGTTTTAATTTGTCAGCGATGACGCGAATCAGGTCAGCGGAGGATACCATGCCGATTTTTACCGCATCCGGGTAAATGTCGGTGAACACAGCGTCCAGCTGAGCAGAAAGAAAGGAAGGGGTGGAATTCAAAATGTCTGTGACGCCGGTTGTGTTCTGCGCAGTCAAAGCCGTGATTGCTGTCATGGCAAAAATGCCGTGTGCGGACATGGTTTTGATATCTGCCTGAATGCCGGCGCCTCCGCTGGAATCACTTCCAGCGATTGATAATGCTGTTCTCATAGTGTTTTCTCCTTTTGTTTTGCATTATTTTTTCTTTATCAGATCCGGGTGCATGTGCATTGTGCATGTAGTACCCGAATCCGGCGACAGAGAGTGGTGCCCCCGGTCTGCCGCGAATAAAGGTTTCCCTTTATTGTCAGATTAAAAATCGTTCAGATAAGTAATTACATTTTCACAGCGCATCAGCCCGCTCATGATGCAGGCGCCCTTTGCTCCTGCGCCGCGTACAGATGCGATGCTTTCTTTGGAAATACCGCCGATGGCAAATACCGGGATTGAGACGCTTTCGCAGACGTCCTTTAAAAATTCCAGACCCCGGCCCGGCAGTCCTTTTTTGCAGTCGGTCGCGAAAATGTGACCGGCAGTGATGTATGTGCAGCCAAGCTGCTGCGCTTCTATGGCATCTGCCGTGCTGTGGCAGGATGCACCGATCATGCGAAACTTGTTTTTTTGTTCTTCCGTCATGCTGCGAAGAAGGTGCAGCGGCATGTGGATGGCGTCTGCGCCAAGTGCGATGGCAGCATCCGTAAAACTGTGTAAGATGCAGGGAACGCCGTATTCTTTACAGATGGCAAGTGCTTGTCCGGCAAGTGCCTGATATTCCGTTTCCGGAAGGTCTTTTTCCCTGAGGATAATAGCTGCAGGATGTGCTGCAGCGACTTTTTCCAGGCGTGTGAGAAAATCTTCTTCGCACAGAGCCCGGTTGGTTACGCAAATGATATCAGACATACAGGTAATCGTTCAGGACAGGCTGCAGACCTTCTGAGGAAATGTCCTGATACATTTTATCAAGACTGCGGTTGTCATTGATCTCAAACTGTTCATCGCCCTGCGCACCGTCCGACTCCTTTCCGGTATATTTGCTTTCGTGGTCGCCGATTCCGGTGGAAACGCCGGCGGAAATTTTGGTTGCAGCGATTTTCACGATACCGTCTCGGAATGCTGCACTTTCACGAGAAGAAACCGTAATGCCCACAAATGGAAGGAAAATGCGGTATGCGCAGAGAATCTGGCAGAGCTGCTTTTCTCCTACATCCAGCGGGTTGATCTTGTCATTATTGATGATCGGACGCAGACGCGGGCAGGACAAGGACATTTCTGCCTGCGGATATTTGCGCTGTAAATAATATACATGGAGCGCACTTGCCAGGGCATCTTTCCGGAAATCAGAGAGACCTAACAGTGCGGAAAAAGCAACGCCTCGCATACCCGCGCGCAGAGCTCGTTCCTGTGCGTCAAAACGGTATGGCCAGACACGTTTGTGACCTGCCAGGTGCAGAGTTTCGTATTTGTCAGAGTCATAGGTTTCCTGAAAAACTGTGACGTAATCGGCACCGCATTCGTGAAGGTAGCGGTAATCTTCCGTGTTGACCGGGTAAATTTCCAGGCCCACCATGCGGAAATATTTTCGTGCCAGTTTGCAGGCTTCTCCAATATAATGAATGTCACTCTGGGCGTGGCTTTCGCCGGTAAGAATCAGGATTTCTTCCATGCCGGAGTCTGCGATGATCTTCATTTCATGCTCAATCTGTTCCATAGAAAGCTTCATGCGGTTGATGTGGTTATAGCAGTTAAAACCGCAGTAAACACAGTAATTTTCACAGTAGTTGGCGATGTAGAGCGGTGTGAACAGATATACGGTGTTGCCGAAATGTTTGCTGGTCTCCACACGTGCTTTTTGCGCCATCTGTTCCAGAAACGGTTCGGCTGCGGGGGAGAGAAGTGCCTTGAAATCTTCGATGGAACAGGTAGTATGTTCCAGGGCGGCTTTTACATCTCTGGCAGTATATGCTGTGTAGTCAAATGCCTTCATCTGAGAAATGACGGTTCTGCAGATGTCAGACTCAATCTGCTCCATGCCCGGCAGGTATTCCATGTGATTTTTGCGGAAAGATGGTTCTGTCTCCAAGCGGTGTTTTCGCTCCAGAGCTGCAGGGGTCAGGTATTCAGAATCGACAAAAAATTGATTTTCCATAACGATCACCCCTTAGTCATGCAAAAATCCAGTCAGCGGGTCAGATGCAGATGCGCCGCGGGTAAGTACACGTCCAAGACCGGAAAGGTAAGCTTTGCGGCCTGCTTCGATTGCCTGACGGAAAGCAGATGCCATCATCGGCAAGTCACCTGCGGTTGCGAGTGCGGTGTTTGCCATAATTGCGGCAGCACCCATTTCCATAGCTTCGCATGCCTGGGATGGTCTGCCGATACCTGCGTCAACGATGATCGGCAGGTCGATTTCATCAATGAGGATCTGGATGAATTCGCGGGTTGCCAGACCTTTGTTGGAGCCGATCGGGGATGCTAACGGCATGATGGTGGCTGCTCCGGCATTTACCAGGTCGCGGGCAGCGTTTAAATCCGGATACATGTAAGGCATGACCACAAATCCTTCTTTTGCCAGGATTTCGGTAGCTTTGATGGTTTCCTGATTGTCCGGCAGCAGATATTTTGTGTCACGCATGATCTCAACTTTGACGAAATCGCCGCAGCCCAGTTCACGAGCCAGCCGTGCAATGCGGACCGCTTCTTCTGCGTTGCGGGCACCGGAGGTGTTCGGAAGAAGTGTGACTCCCTTTGGAATATAGTCGAGAATGTTTTCTTGTTCCTTGGTATTGGCGCGACGGACAGCCAGGGTGATGATCTCAGCACCGGCATCGCGAACGGCGGCTTCGATGAGGTTTAACGAGTATTTGCCGGATCCCAGAATAAAACGGGAGTTGAATTCGTGACCGCCGATAACCAGTTTATCGTTTGTCTGCATAAAAATTCCTTCTTTCTATATTGATGTCTTCTTTTCCCGCCAGAATCTGCAAAACCATGTGCGCCTGATGAGCAGCGCATAGTGCGACCCGCGAGGATACAAGTCCAATGTCGTCAGCAACATCACTGACTTCATCTCCGCAGAGATAAAAATGCTTCATAATTTTCCTGGTGCGGATGGTGTTGGAAGATCCAAAACCTGCCATTCCCGATGCGGCGATCAGATATTTGTCCGGCATGGTTTCCAGGACGCTGTTTACCAGCATCGCCTTTGCTTCTGCGTTGTCAAATGCTTCACATATGATGTCTGCAGGTGCCAGAAGCTCGCTGTAATTTTCTTCGGTAATTTTCACTGTGTGTGTGACCAACGTAAGGTACGGCGCGATTTCCCGAAGATTTTCCGTCAGAGCGTCTGTTTTATACCGTCCAATCTGTGTCGCCTTATACTGCTGCCGATGCAGATTGGAAATATCGACCTGATCAAAATCGATCAGAATCAAAGTCCCGACACCGGCACGGGCAAGGGAGACGGCAATATTAGAGCCCAGACCGCCCAGACCGCAGATGGCAACCGTGGCATGGTTAAAATGTGACTGAATCTGTTTGCCGTGCCGTGCTTCCAGAGCGTGCAGCATTTCTTCTTTGGTAGGAATCGGTTTCAGCTCAGCCACCTCCTACAAAACTGACCACTTCGATAACGTCGCCGTCACACAGCACGGTTGTATCGTACTGGGATTTTGGAACGATTTCATTGTTGCGTTCCACGGCAATGCGTTTGGGATCGTAACTGGTGGATGCCAGATACCGGGTCAGAGTCTGACCTGCGGCATCGAGAGAGGTGCCGTTGATTGTTACCATGTGTGAATACCTCCTTCTTGACTGGATCATGCAAAATGATAAGGGAACAGCTCTTATGGCATGAAAAAAACGGAAGTTACCGATTCGATAACTTCCGTTGAAAATCCGATGCGAGCAGAATTTATGCTTCCCTACGTTGGCATTATCCAAATCAGGTTTACGGGTCGAAGGGCTTACCTTCCTCTCAGCCTGTCCGATTCGACGATGAATCCTGCAAGCTCCCCTCAATGTTTCATTGTACGGTAATTATAACGCCGGATGTTTTGGAATGCAACCGGAAATCAAAAAAAGCTGCTGCAGAAATTCTGCAGCAGCTTATGACCTCATCGGGAATCGAACCCGAGTTTACGGCGTGAGAGGCCGTCGTCTTGACCGCTTGACCATGAGGCCGAAATCGAGGCGACAGGATTTGAACCTGCGACCTCTGCGTCCCGAACGCAGCGCTCTACCAAACTGAGCCACGCCTCGAAGCGACTTTAATAATATAGCACGCTTCGACAAAAAAAGCAAGAGAAATTTCTGCTTTTTTTTAAAAAATTTCGTAACCTGGTAATTTCACATTTTTATCACAATCTGAACAAATTCCAGTCACAAACCTTAGATATCATAAAACCAACAAATAAAGGAGGCGAGCAAGTGGCGCAGGAAGTATTTCAACGATATGAAAAAAAGTATATGCTTACCAGAGAACAGTACAATCAGCTTATCAGCAATATGATCACGAAAATGTGTCCTGACTCTTACGGCAAGCATACGATCTGTAATATTTATTTTGATACCTTGGATTATCAGATGATCCGCACATCGATGGATAAGCCAGTTTATAAAGAAAAAATCCGTTTACGCAGCTATGGAGTTCCGAATGAAGGTGATACGGTATTTTTGGAGCTCAAGAAAAAATATGACGGTGTTGTGTATAAACGCCGTGTTCCGATGACGCTTGGGGAAGCAAGGAATTATCTTTCAAAAGGAATAAAGCCGGAAAAGGACAGCCAGATTCTAAGAGAGATTGATTATGCATATCAATTTTATCAGGCAAGACCGATGGTATATCTGGCGTATGATCGGATCGCATTTTACGGAAATGAAAATCCGGAGCTTCGCGTGACATTTGATATGAACCTTCGGGCAAGACAGTTTGATCTTGATTTGGCACGCGGTACTTATGGAACCTCATTGATGGAAGAAGGCATGATGCTGATGGAAGTGAAAATCCCAGGTTCCATGCCGATGTGGATGAGCGAACTGTTCTCAAACCTGAAGATTTATCCGACCACATTTTCCAAATATGGAACTTATTATAAAAATTACATATTACCGTTTTCTGAGACATGGAGTGATTACAAAGGAGGAAAAATCTGTGCTTAATAGTATCTTGGCAAATGGAACGGCGGCTTCCGTTGCAATGAATGAATTTTTGATCTGTACGGCTGCATCGGTTGTTCTGGGTATTGGACTTGCGTGGATTCACGCTTATAAAAATCGGATTTCTCAGAGTTTTCTTCTGACTCTGGTACTTCTTCCTGTTATTGTGCAGGTTGTTATCATGCTGGTGAATGGAAATCTGGGAACCGGTGTGGCAGTGATGGGAGCGTTCAGTCTGGTGCGTTTCCGTTCGGCACCAGGCACATCCCGGGAGATCAGCAGTATTTTTCTGGCAATGGCAATGGGGCTTGCAGTCGGCATGGGATACCTTGGAGTAGCGGCACTTTTGCTTTTTGTGGTTGCATGTATTACAATTGCAGTAGTAAAATATTCTGATGGAAGAGGAAGCATGGCGGAAAGGGAGTTGAAAATAACAATTCCGGAAAATTTGGATTATCAGGGGATTTTTGATGATCTGTTTCAGACTTATACCAGACATGCACAGCTTATGCGTGTTCGTACCGTAAATATGGGCAGTTTGTACGAACTGCAATACCAGATTGAATTATCAGATGAGAAAAAAGAAAAGGAATTTTTGGATCAGGTACGGTGCCGCAATGGGAATCTGGGGATTGTCTGTGGACATATCCCATCGGGAAAAGATGAATTATGATGAAGTGATGGAAAAGGAGATTTTATTTATGAGAAAAAACTGGAAATCAATGACTGCGCTTTGTATGGCTTGCGGTCTTGCAATGACACAGATGACTGGATGCGGCGGTGCGGATCAGGCAATTGTCGAAACGAAAGAAACGGCACAGGAGCCGGAAAAGGAGCCTGCAGGTGAGAAGACAGAGGAAGAGAGCAAGCCGAATGAAACGAAAGACGCTCTGGAAGATGTGACGAAAGGAATTACAGAACCCGGGACGGTGACTGTAACGTTAGGCGAGGGCGGAGATAAGAGTGTGACTTATGAGCCGGAAGATCTGGATGCTTCCTGGGATGCAGAGCAGGCCACAGGCATTGTTTTTTCGGAATCCGACATTACGGTGGATGGTGAAGGCGCTCGTGCGGACGGAAACACAGTCATTATTGAAAAGGCAGGCACTTATGTGGTGAGCGGTACACGGACGGATGGACAGATACGCATAGAAGCAGACAGGGATGAGTTGGTTCATCTGGTACTGAATGGAGCAGAATTATCCAACAAGAGCACCTCTCCGATTTATAGTCCTGAAAAATGTAAGGTAGTCATGACTTTGGAAGCAGGTACAAAAAACGTGATCAGCGATGCAGACGCATATCAGTTTGAAGACGGCGAAGATGAGCCGGATGCGGCGATTTTTACGAAAGGCGATCTGACGATCAATGGTACCGGTGCGTTGGAAGTAAATGGTACTTACGCATGTGCGATCCGCAGTAAAGATGATTTGAAAGTAGTATCTGGTGTACTGAACCTGAATTCGGCAGATGATGCCTTGAAAGGCAAGGATTCTGTTGTGATCGGAGGCGGAGAACTGCATATCATTTCCGGCGGTGACGGAGTGAAATCCAATAATGACGAGGATTTGGAAAAAGGTTATGTATGGATTGACGGAGGAAAGATCGTCATTGAAGCAGAGAGTGATGGCATTCAGGCAGAACATGCACTTGTTATTAACGGAGGATCCATTGAGATTACCAAGTCTGAAGAAGCGTTAGAAGGTAAGAGTGTGGATATTCTGGGTGGTCAGATCAAGGCAGTTTCTTCCGATGACGGCATCAATTCTGCAGGTCCTGCGGAGACGGAAAGAGAGAAAATGCAGGATCAGGATGGTGTTTATACGCGCATTGCAGGTGGTCAGATCTGGCTGGATGCGTCTGCAGATGGCATTGATTCCAATGGGGATCTGTATATCGATGGCGGTGAAATTTATTTGACTACGCCGACAGTCGGAGACGCCTCCATCATCGATTATAACGGAACATCCCGCATTACCGGAGGTATTGTGATTGCGGCAGGCGGAACGTCTATGATGCAGTATTTCGGCGAGGAATCGACGCAAAATTATCTGGTGAATTACTATGATGAAATTCAGGCAGGAGGCACTCAGATTCAGCTGACGGACATCGATGGAAATGTTCTGGCAAGCTATGCACCGGAACATGATTTTACCGCAGTGATCATCAGTACTCCGGATTTGGAAAAAGACAGCACATATAAGATCGTAACGGGTGAAACTTCTGTCGATGCAGTGATTTCTGATGTGCGGACCGAGATTGGTGAAGCAAAACAGATGGGAGGTTTCGGAGGACGCGGCGGTCATGGTCCGAGACCGGAAGGCGGAGAATTTCCGGAAGGAATGACACCACCGGAAAGAGGAGAAAGACCGGAAGGAATGACCCCTCCGGAAAAAGGGGAAAGACCGGAAGGAATTGAGCGCGGCGAACGTCCGGACGGGAAGGCACGTGACCTGGGCGGAAAGAAACCGGGTGAGTCAGGAAGTGTGGAAAGTGAGATGACCGCAGAAGAATAAAGAACAATGGAAGAGCCCCTGCCAGTGGCAGGGGCTCTAGGTGATTAATTCTCACAGATAATAACCATGTATACCATATACTCAAAAAAATGGATGAAAAGTCTGGAAAATTTGATGAAAAAACCGATTGATAAAAATATAACAACATGAGATAATATATTTTGTCAAAGTCTGTATTGACTGACGCCATGAAATATTTGATAATTAAAGGAGTAGAAAAATAAAGATAGGAGGGGAATATTATGAGAGTTACGATTTGTATAGGAAGTGCTTGTCATCTGAAAGGTTCCAGAGAAATTATTCAGCAGCTTCAGGAACTGGTCAAAGTTCATGGAGTGGCAGATAAAGTAGACTTGAACGGTTCATTTTGCAGCGGAAACTGCGTAAATGGTGTTTGTGTAACTGTTGACGGAACTTTGCATTCACTCAAACCGGAAGGCACAAAGGAGTTCTTTGAGAAGGAAATTCTTGGGAGACTGTAATTATGGCAATTATTGATTTCAAAGCGACAAAGTGTCGTCATTGCTACAAATGCGTGCGTTATTGCGAAGTTAAGGCAATCATGGTCAAAGATGGCCGTGCTGAGATTATGCCGGATCACTGTGTACTTTGTGGCCGATGTCTGCAGATCTGTCCGCAGTCGGCTAAGACATTGGTCAGTGACTTGAAGACAGTACAGGATATGATCAGCAGAGGGGAGCGCGTCATTGTTTCCATTGCACCGTCTTATATGGGACTTTTGAAATATCACACCATCGGGCAGGTTCGTTCTGCTCTTTTGCAGCTTGGATTTGAGGATGTGCGTGAAACGGCAGAGGGTGCTGCTTTAGTGACTGCTGAATACGCAAAGCTGCTGGCGGAAGGAACAATGGAAAATATCATTACGACCTGCTGTCCGAGCGTGAATGAATTGATTGAGAAGTATTATCCTGAATTGGTTCCGCAGATGGCGCCGGTAGTTTCGCCGATGATCGCACACGGCATGCTGCTGAAAAAAGAGCTTGGCGATAATATTAAAGTCGTATTTCTGGGACCATGTATTGCAAAGAAGAAAGAGGCACAGGATCCGCGTCATGATGGCTATATTGACGCTGTGCTGAACTTTAACGATATCAGCCGCTGGCTTCAGGATGAAGAAATCGAAATCACAGAATGCGAAGATCAGCCATTTGTACATATGGACCCGAAGGTCAACCGTCTGTATCCGGTTGCGAATGGTGTGGTGAATTCTGTTTTGGCTACTGAGAAAAAGAAAGATGGCTATCGCAAGTTTTATGTGCATGGGGAATCCAATTGTATTGATCTGTGCAAGAGCCTGGTTCGCGGCGAGATCAGCGGCTGCTTTATTGAGATGAACATGTGTTCCGGCGGCTGCATTAAGGGGCCGACTGTCAATGACCCGTCTATATCCAGATTTAAAGTAAAGTTGGATATGGAAGAAACAATTGCCAAAGAACCGGTGGAGGAGCAGGTGACTGAGTCGAAGCTGGAGGAGATTTCTCTGCATAAAATGTTTATGAACCGTAAGCCGAAAGATCCGGTTCCGACGCAGGCGGAGATCCGCAGTATTCTTGCGATGACCGGCAAAACCCGTCCGGAAGACGAATTGAACTGCGGGGCATGTGGATATCCGACCTGCCGGGAAAAGGCGATTGCGGTATTCCAGAAGAAGGCAGAGCTTAACATGTGTATTCCGTTCATGTATGACAAATCCGAGTCCTTTGCAAGTCTGGTTATGGATACCTCACCGAACATTGTTCTGATCGTAGATGAGGACATGAAGATCATGGAGTACTCTAAAGCCGGTGAAAAGTATTTCGGTAAGACCCGTGCGGAAGCACTGCAAATGTATCTGTATGAATTTATTGATCCGACCGATTTCCAGTGGGTATTTGATACGCACCAGAATATTCACGGTAAAAAGGTCAACTATCCGGAATACAATCTGCATACTCTTCAAAATATCGTTTATATTGAAAAGGAACATGTAGTGCTTGCCACCTTTATTGATATTACGAAAGAGGAAGAACAGGCACGTCAGGATTACATGAAGAAGCTTGACACGATCGATCTGGCACAAAAAGTCATCCACAAACAGATGATGGTTGCACAGGAAATCGCAGGACTTCTGGGCGAGACCACGGCAGAGACCAAGACGACACTGATGACCCTTTGCAAATCCCTGTTGGAAGACGGCAGTGAAAACGGAGGAAATTAAATGGGAGTTACGGTAGATGTTGCTTATAGAAGCCTGAACAAATTTTCCGAAGTTCTTTGTGGAGATAAGGTAGAGATCCTTCAGACGAAGGATTCCAATATCATGATCCTGGCAGATGGCATGGGAAGCGGAGTTAAGGCGAACATTCTGGCGACTTTGACTTCCAAGATCCTGGGTACCATGTTTGTCAATGGTGCCACTCTGGAAGAATGTGTGGAGACGATCGTGGAAACGCTCCCGATCTGTCAGGTTCGTCAGGTGGCGTATGCTACATTCAGCATTCTTCAGGTATTTCATAGCGGAGATGCATATCTGGTGGAATTTGATAATCCGGGCTGTATTTTCATCCGTAACGGAAAACTGATGCCGATTCCGAATAATATCCGCGAAATATCCGGCAAAAAAATTAATGAGTATCGATTTAAAGTGCAGAAGGGTGATGCGCTGATTCTGATGAGTGACGGTACCATTCATGCCGGTGTGGGGCAGCTTTTGAACTTTGGATGGCTTTGGGAAGATATTGCCGATTATGCACTCAAACAATATCGTCTGACCATTTCGGCGATGCGTCTGGCTACAGCTATCACGCAGGCATGTGATGAACTTTATCAATATCGTCCGGGTGATGATACCACCGTTGGATGTATGCGGATCATCGATGCAAAACCGGTACATTTGATGACTGGTCCGGCGCAGGATATTTCCAGAGATGATGAGATGGTCGGCGATTTCATGTCCGGTGATGAGACGGTAAAACGCGTAGTATGCGGAGGTACCAGCGCGACGATCGTGTCTCGTGTACTGAAACGAAAACTGGATGTTTCCATGGAATATGTGGATCCTGAGATTCCGCCGATTGCTTATATGGACGGAATTGAACTGGTTACGGAAGGGGTTCTCACGCTGAACCGCGTGGTTCAGCTTCTGAAACGTTATGCAAAAAATGAAACCGTTTCGGAAGATTTTTTCCTGGAACTGGATAAAAATAACGGTGCATCTATGGTTGCAAAGATGATTATTGAGGATTGCACCGAACTGCATTTGTATGTAGGTAAAGCAATCAACGGTGCTTACCAGAATCCGGGTCTTCCATTTGACCTGGGTATTCGACAGAATCTGGTGGAGCAGCTTCGGACCGTTGTTGAGGAGATAGGAAAACCTGTGACCGTTACTTATTATTAAAGCGGGGGCTTTACATAATTTTGAGAGTAGAGGTTGTAACTGCAGAAGTCTGTACAGTTACGCGAAAAGGTTTTTAATTGAGGAGGAAAAATCATGGTAACAAATGACGCTACAATTTTACGCATGAAACACGAAGTGCTGACCGAAGTAGCTAAACTTGCCTGGGAAGGAGTCCTGGAAGAGAATGAGGAAGAGCTTCCGTACAAGTTGGCTCCGGGTCCAAAGGCACGTTTTCGCTGCTGTATTTATAAAGAGCGCGAAATTTTCCGTCAGAGAATCCGTCTTGCGGAAGGTAAATGTCCGACCGGCAGCACCAGTACTAATGTAGTACAGGTAATCGGCGCTGCCTGCGAGGAGTGTCCGATTGCATCTTATATCGTAACGGATAACTGCCGCAAATGTATGGGTAAGGCATGCCAGAATTCCTGTAATTTTGGTGCTATTACTATGGGTGATACCCGTGCTCATATTGATCCGAATAAATGTAAAGAATGTGGAAAATGTGCAAATGCATGTCCGTATAATGCAATCGCTCATCTGGAACGTCCGTGCAAGAAAGCATGTCCGGTCGATGCAATCACTTATGATGAGAATGGCATCTGTATTATTGATGAGAAGAAATGTATTCAGTGCGGTGCCTGCATTCACAGCTGCCCATTCGGTGCGATTGGAACCAGAACTTTCCTGGTAGATATCATTAATTTGATTAATGCAGGCAAAAAGGTTTACGCAATGGTTGCACCGGCTACGGAGGGTCAGTTCGGTAAGGATATTACCATGGCAAGCTGGAGAACTGCGCTGAAAAAGGTTGGTTTCCAGGATATGATCGAAGTTGCACTTGGCGGTGATATGACTGCAGCCGCAGAGGCTGCAGAATGGGCAGAAGCTTACAAAGAGGGTAAGAAGATGACCACTTCCTGTTGTCCGGCATTTGTAAATATGATCAAGCAGCATTTCCCGACGCTGCTGGATCATATGTCTACTACTGTTTCTCCGATGGTTGCTGTTTCCAGAATGATCAAGGAGAAAGAGCCGGATGCGTTTACCGTATTTATCGGACCGTGTATTGCCAAGAAGAGTGAGACTCTGGATCTGAACATCGAAGGCAACGCAGATTTTGCGTTAACTTATGGTGAGATCCGTGCGATGCTTCGTGCAAAAGGGGTAGAGGTTGAACCGGAAGCAAACACCTATCAGGATGGTTCTATATTTGGCAAACGTTTCGGTAATTCAGGCGGTGTTACAAAAGCTGTGGTTCAGTGTTTCAAAGAAATGAATGAGAACATCGAGCCGGTAGTTATGCAGTGTAACGGCGGTGCTGAGTGTAAGAAAGCGCTGCTGCTTCTGAAAGCTGGTAAACTTCCGGCAGACTTTGTAGAAGGTATGGTTTGTGTGGGCGGCTGTGTAGGCGGACCGAGCAAGCATAAATCTGAGATGGAGGCAAAGAAAGACCGTGATCTTCTGATCAAAGAGGCGGAAGATCGCGAGGTGCATGCAAATCTGAAGGCATGCGGAGCAGATCAGGTACATATGCATCGGCATTAAAACGATTGACAATCGGCGTTTCCTTATGTAATATAGGAATATCGATTGACACAAGTCAGTTTCTGCGTCAAGCGCAGCAAAAAATATGGTTTCATGAAAAGATCAGGTACCAGAAGGACCTTGCATTCTTAAGGAGTGCATGTTTTTCTGGTACCTTTTTTCAGGTGAAATGCACGCGAAATGTGTCTCGTTACATGGATGAACAGGAGGGAAAAGGATGAAAACAAAAATCGTTCAAGGAAGCGAAATGGTATTAGAAAAGGAGGAAGCGGGCTCCAGGATGATGGTTCTGGCAGCGATGTTTTTGGCACTTGGCATGATCATGCCGTTTCTGACCGGTCAGATTCCCGGTATTGGCAGCCGCCTGCTTCCGATGCATATTCCGGTACTGATCTGCGGATTTGTGTGTGGATGGAAATATGGGCTGCTGGTTGGTTTCATTGTACCGATCCTGCGCAGTGCGCTGTTTGGTATGCCTCCAATGATGCCAACTGCTGCAGCGATGGCATTTGAACTGGCAGCATACGGAGCGGTAACAGGAGGATTATATACTTTTGTGTCTCGTAGGAAAGCCAGCGGTGTCGGTGCGGTTTATACAGCATTGATTGGAGCGATGCTTGTCGGCCGACTGGTATGGGGATTGGTTTCTATTCCGTTGTATGGTATGGTTGGCAATGCGTTTAGTATTTCGATGTTTGCAGCAGGTGCTTTTTTGAATGCAGTTCCGGGGATCATTCTGCAGCTTGTCATGATTCCGATGATCGTTATGGCGCTGAAACGTGCAAAAATGATGGAGTAAATATGGTCTCAATGAAGGAAATATTGTTAAAATACTGTACAAAGTATACCAAAATGCAGGTGCAGGATGCAGTAAAATTACTGTATCAGAGTGAGTTTGGCGGGGGGCACATGATCGATGACCCGGAAAAAAGTTTGGAACGAATCCATGAGGAGGCCCGGAAAAACGCCGCGGTAAAAGAGGAATATTGTGAAAAAATTGGTGATGGAACCTGCCGTATGAATTTGTCTGTCCTGGAAGATGGACTCAGACCGGAGACACTGAATCAGATGTTTGTCTGGACGGCGAACAGAAAGAAAGGGACCGTAGAAGGGGTTGAACAGAAACTGGCAGAATTGCTGGCTCTTTGTGAAATGAAAGAACTGCCATTTGAAGCAGAAGAAGTACGAGAGTATCTGGCTGCGTATAAGGCGCAGGGATATCCGCCAGTGAGTCATAGTGAAATCTATCGTGAGCAATACCACCCGTCTTATCGGGTAGTACATGAAGAATTTGCCCGTTACTACCGGGTATTTTTGGAGATTGACCGGATGTTGGGCAGCAGAACAATCGTTGCTGCGATTGACGGTATGTGCGGGGCCGGAAAAACCACTTTAGGGAAGCTGCTGCAAGAAATCTATGCCTGCAATTTATTCCACATGGACGATTTTTTCCTGCGGCCGGAGCAAAGGACACCGGAACGATTGAAAGAACCTGGAGGGAACGTGGACTACGAGCGGTTTCAGGAACAAATCCTGAACCATACCAGTGACTCGGAGGGACTGACGTATCAGGTGTTTCAGTGCAAAAAACGAGCGTTGGATGAGCGGATAACTGTGCCTTATAACCGGTTGAATATTGTGGAAGGTTCTTACAGTCAGCATCCATATTTTGGTGATGTGTATGATCTGAGATTTTTTTGTGGAATTGAGCCGGAGGAACAGATTCGGAGGATTGAAAAGCGCAGCGGAACAGCAATGCTGGAAATGTTTCGGAGTACATGGATACCGATGGAGAATCGGTATCTGGAGACATTTAAAATTCAGGAAAAGAGCATTGCAGTATAGAACAAACAGGGCATCCTGATTATCAGGATGCCCTGTTTGTTAATCATTAAATTTCATTAACTTTTCTCTTGATATAGGTAGTGTGCAGCAGGTGATGAGCTTTATGACTTCCCGGCTCACCCAGGTAAGTAGCATACAACTCTTTAATTGCCGGATTCTCATGAGACTTACGAATCGGATTGTTCTTATCAGACTCATACAGAACATTTGCACGCAGGGAACGGATATCAACTGTGTTGCGAACATAACCAGGCTGAATCGGCTGACCGCCGCCGTTGATACATCCGCCAGGACATCCCATAATCTCGATAAAGTGATAGTTTGCTTCACCAGCTTTTACTGCGTTCAGCAGTTTTCTGGCATTGCCAAGACCGGATGCAACAGCAACTTTCACGTCAATACCAGCTACCGGGTAGGAAGCTTCCTTGATGCCTTCCATACCACGTACGTCGGTGAAGTCAAGGCTTGCCAGTTCTTCACCGGTCAGAGTCTCCACTGCAGTACGCAGAGCTGCTTCCATAACACCGCCGGTAGTGCCGAAGATAACGGCTGCGCCGGTACCAAGACCTAACGGAGCATCAAACTCTTCATTCGGAAGCTCGGTGAATTTAAGTCCTACTTTGCGGATCATGCGGGCAAGTTCTCTGGTGGTCAGAGCATAATCAACATCCGGAACACCATTTGCTGCCTGATCCGGGCGCTGTACTTCAAATTTCTTTGCGGTACACGGCATGATGGATACGCAAACGATATCCTCTGGTTTCAGACCGGTCTTTTCAGCGTAGTAAGACTTGGCAATAGCACCAAACATCTGCTGCGGGGACTTACAGCTGGAAAGGTTTTCTGTGAAATCCGGGAAATAGTGCTCACAATATTTGATCCAACCTGGAGAACAGGAAGTAATCAGCGGTAATTTGCCGCCGTTCTGAACTCTATCCAGGAACTCATGCGCTTCTTCCATAATAGTAAGGTCAGCAGAGAAGTTGGTATCAAATACTTTATCAAAGCCGATTCTGCGAAGTGCAGCGGCCATCTTTCCTTCTACATTGGTACCAATCGGGTAACCAAATTCCTCTCCCAGTGCAGCACGAACTGCAGGAGCAGTCTGTACGATTACGTGTTTGTTCGGGTCTGCAATAGCAGCGAGAACTTCGTCAACCTGGGTTTTTTCCTGCAGAGCACCGGTCGGACATACGGCGATACACTGACCGCAGGATACGCAGCTGGTCTCTCCCAGACCCATGTTAAATGCAGAACCGATGAAAGTTGCAAATCCACGTTCATTTGCGCCGATTACGCCGATTCCCTGAACTTTTTCGCAGACTGCGCTGCAGCGGCGGCAAAGGATACATTTGCTGTTGTCGCGGATCATATGTGCTGCGCTGTCATCGATACAGGACGGGGTGCGTGCTCCATCGTATTTTCCTTCATCGTCTACGCCGAGTTCTTTTGCCAGGTGCTGCAGTTCACAGTTGCCGCTGCGTACACAGGACAGGCATTTGCGGTCGTGGTTGGATAACAGAAGCTGTAACGTTTTTCTGCGGGAATCCAGTACCTTAGGGGTATTGGTCCAGACTTCCATTCCTTCGTTGATCGGGTATACGCAGGAAGCAACCAGACTTCTTGCACCCTTTACTTCTACTACACAGATACGGCAGGCACCGATCTCGTTGATCTCTTTTAAAAAGCAGAGGGTCGGAATCTCGATATGTGCCAGACGAGCAGCCTCCAGAATGGTAGAACCTTTGGGAGCGCTAACTGCTATGCCGTTAATTTTAATATTAATGTTCTCCATATCAATTCTCCTCCATTACTGTTTGTAAACTGCGCCGAATTTACATTTCTCCATGCAGACACCACATTTTACGCACTTATCGGTATCGATGATGTGCGGATTCTTGACGGTTCCAATGATTGCATTATTCGGACAGTTACGTGCACACAAAGTACATCCCTTACATTTATCCGGGTCGATATGGTAGGAGAGCAGTGCTTTACATACGCCAGCCGGGCAGCGTTTCTCTTTGATATGAGCTTCATACTCGGAACGGAAATAGCGCAGTGTGGACAATACCGGGTTCGGAGCAGTCTGACCAAGTCCGCACAGGGAGTTGTTCTTTACGTAGTAGCACAGTTCCTCCAGTTTGTCCAGATCTTCCATTGTAGCCTGGCCTTTTGTAATTTTATCCAAAATCTCCAACATACGTTTGGTACCGATACGGCACGGGGTACATTTACCGCAGGACTCTTCGACGGTGAATTCCAGGAAGAATTTTGCGATATCAACCATACAGTCGGTCTCATCCATAACGATCAGGCCGCCGGAACCCATCATGGAACCAATGGAAATCAGGTTATCATAATCGATTGGAATATCAAAGTGTTCTGCCGGAATACATCCGCCGGACGGACCGCCGGTCTGAGCAGCTTTGAACTTCTTGCCGTTCGGGATGCCGCCGCCGATTTCTTCGATAACTTCGCGCAGGGTGGTACCCATCGGGATCTCAACCAGACCGGTGTTATTGATCTTGCCGCCCAGAGCGAATACCTTGGTGCCTTTGGATTTTTCGGTACCCATGGAAGCAAACCATTCCGGACCATTTAAGATGATCTGAGGAATATTTGCGTAAGTTTCAACGTTATTTAAGATGGTAGGCTTGCCGAACAGACCCTTCTGTGCCGGGAACGGAGGTCTTGGACGAGGCTCACCACGGTTTCCTTCGATGGAAGTCATCAGAGCTGTTTCTTCACCGCATACAAATGCACCAGCGCCGAGACGAAGGTCAATATCAAAATCAAATCCGGAACCGAAGATATTCTTTCCTAACAGTTCCATCTCACGAGCCTGGTTGATCGCGATTTTCAGACGCTGAACCGCAATCGGGTACTCTGCACGAACATAAATGTAACCCTGGCTGGCGCCGATTGCGTAACCTGCGATCGCCATTGCTTCCAGAACAGAATGCGGGTCGCCTTCCAGTACAGAACGATCCATGAAGGCACCTGGGTCACCTTCGTCTGCGTTACAGCATACATATTTCTGATCCGCATCGTTGGCTTTTGCAAGCTTCCATTTCAGACCGGTCGGGAATCCGCCGCCGCCACGGCCGCGCAGTCCGGAATCCAGAAGACACTGAATGACTTCGTCCGGAGTCATTTCGGTAAGAACTTTACCAAGTGCTGCATAACCGCCGGTACCGATATACTCTTCGATGATTTCCGGGTTGATGATACCGCAGTTTCTCAGGGCGATACGGTGCTGCTTTTTATAGAAATCGGTGTCATGAAGGGATTTGATACCTGTTGGAGTAACGGTCTCCTGATACAGGAGGCGGCTTACAACACGACCCTTCAACAAGTGCTCCTGTACGATTTCCGGAATATCTTCTACCTTAACCATGGAGTAGAAAGTTGCATCCGGATAAATGATCATGATCGGTCCCAGAGCACAAAGACCATGACATCCGGTCTGTACTACAGCGACTTCGCTTTCCAGTCCTGCTTTTGCGATTTCCTGCTTCAGGACTTCCATTATCTGCTGGCTTCCGGAGGAAGTACATCCTGTTCCGCCGCAAACCAATACATGTGAACGATACATTCTCAGTTCCTCCTTATTTGAGATCTGCTGAATTCAGGGTGTAGGCTTCTACAACGTGACCGCCGATCAGATGGCGCTCTACAATTTCGGCTGCCTTCTCTGCGTTCATCTTAATGTAGGTAACTTTCTGTTTTCCTGGTTCCATAACTTCAACGATCGGCTCATACTGGCAAAGACCAATACAACCGGTCTGGGTAACTGAAACTTTGTCGGTCAGACCTTTTTCCTGCACCAGATTGGAAAGTGCATTCAGGACCGGTCTTGCGCCGCTTGCGATTCCGCAGGTAGCCATGCCGACTACTACGCGGGTGTGATCGTGATCTTCACCGCGCAGACTGACCTGGTTCTGCATTTTTTCGCGGATAGCTCTTAATTCTTCAAGACTTTTCATGTGAAAATCCTCCATTCTATACGGCGTCAGTATAATGCGCCGCTGTCAGTTTCCTGTTTGTTCTCTGTCAGATATTCTTTGATGTAAGCGGAAATCTCCGGGGTATCAAATGGAACATCCCCCAGTATCTCACGAAATTCGCGAGTATCCAGTGTAAAGGATGCTTCATCGTATATGTAATGATAGATAAAATCTGTCTCAGGGTGGTAGACAACCAGAGTGTGAATGGTGCTCGTAATGTCGCCCAGAGGCATTCGGTCTATGTGCGAGAGAACGAACACAGCGGTAACGGTGGTTCCGACTCCCGGCTGGGATTCGATTGTAAAGGAACCGCCGGTACTCTCGGCAGCATATTGAAAGAATGGAACACCAAGACCGACCTTTCTGGTTGTTCGGCTGGTAAAGAAAGGATCGGTAACCTGAGCCACCTGTTCGGCAGTCATGCCGCATCCATCATCTGCAATGATGATGGTCAGACGGTCGGCAGTGTTGTCTGCGTGCACGGTAATTTCTACCAGAGAAGCACCTGCCCGTGTGGAATTCTCTGCTACATCCAGAATATTTAAGGAAATTTCAGGCATCATAGGCGTTGTTTAATACTTAGCCAGAATGCCAGGAATATCGTCCGGTGTTAAACGCCCGTAAACTTCGTCATTGATCATCATGACAGGTGCGAGACCGCATGCACCTACACAGCGGCAGGAATCCAGAGAAAATTTGCCGTCCGGGGTACATTCACCGTTGGTAATGCCAAGCAGCTCTTCCAGTTTACTGAAAATAGCGGCGGACCCTTTTACATAGCAGGCTGTACCAAGACATACAGAAATCTGATATTTGCCTTTCGGCTGGAGTGCAAACTGTGCATAGAATGTTGCAACACCATAAATTTTTTCGAGCGGAACGCCCATCTCATCAGAGATCATGGTCTGTACTTCAATCGGAAGATAACCATAAATCTCCTGCGCCTGCTGCATGATCGGCATCAGAGCACCTTTTGTGTCCTTCAGTTCAGCAATGACTTTCTTTAAAGCAGCTTCCTGCTCAGGAGTACCACTGAAAGGAACACCTTGTTTTTTGCAAGCCATGTGTAACCCTCCTCCTAATTATTTGGATATTTTGCTTAATGAATATCTATGATTCTAACATGAAAATGATAAAAAATCTACAATAGTTTTTAATTTATCAGCAGTGTGAGAAAATTATCATCGGCGTCAGGAAAATATCATTGCTGACACGAAAAAGACAGTCTTGTTATCGAACTGTCAAAAAATGATATAAAAATATCAAATATGTGATAAAAATGTCATAGTTGTCGCAAAACTATGAAAATTAAACAAAAGTATCGGGAAAATAAGTTGATTATTCTGCAATATAATGATATTCTAGAAGTAGTCAGCGGAATGAACGGTCATCCTATGACCGGGACGGTGAGCGATATGTTGTGTATAGATTGGAGGATGTTGGTATGACATTGAGAGATGCACAGGAAGCTTTAGGAGCTAGGGTACTGGTAGGAGAAGAGTATCTGGATCGGGAAGTCAAATCTGCGGGCGCATCGGATTTGATGAGCGATGTACTTGCTTTTTCAAAAGATCATTCCATTTTGCTTACAGGACTTTGCAATCCGCAGGTCATCCGGACTGCGGAGATGCTGGACATTATCTGCATTATTTTTATTCGTGGAAAAAAGGCAGATGAAAATATCCTTGAGATGGCAAAAGAACGTGAGATTGTAGTTATGGAAACCGGACATCGCATGTTTAATTCATGCGGTATTTTGTATAAATCGGGGCTTACCGGAGGTGAGTTTTAATGGGTGATGCGATCATATTGAAATACACCGTTTCTTCGGATGATTTTACACGTGCGGGTGAAGCGAGCAGTGATGTAAAAGGAAAACTCAAACAGCTTGGCGTAAGTCCGACAGCAATCCGCAAAGTGGCGATCGCCATGTATGAGGGTGAGATCAATATGGTGATTCATGCAAATGGCGGTGAGATTACTGTTGAGATCACTCCGACAGAGATTAAAATGATCCTGGCCGATGTGGGACCGGGCATTCCGGATATTGATCTTGCAATGAGAGCAGGATATTCGACAGCTCCGGATGAGGTACGCAACCTGGGATTCGGAGCAGGCATGGGACTTCCGAATATGAAAAAATATACGGATTCAATGGAGATAGAGACAAAAATCGGGGTGGGAACAACCATCACTATGATCGTAAATATATAAAAGAATCCGGTACTTGCAGGCAGGAGGTGACTTAGTATATGGATAAATTTTATCATTCCGTTCGGCTTGTTTCGGATCTGTGCAAAGGCTGTATCAACTGCATCAAGCGGTGTCCGACACAGGCGATCCGCGTGAGGAACGGAAAGGCTCAGATCAATCCGAAGTTTTGTATTGACTGCGGCCAATGTATCCGAGTTTGCCAGCATCATGCAAAGCTTGCTACTTATGATACCCTGGATGTTATGAAACGGTATAAGTATACGGTGGCACTGCCGCCTCCGGCACTTTACAGTCAATTTAATAACCTGGATGATGTTAATATTGTGTTAAATGCGCTGATTCGTATGGGGTTTGATGATGTATTCGAGGTCAGCGCTGCAGCGGAACTGGTATCAGATGCGACTCGTGAGATCCTGTCGCAGAAAACGGATGATCAGCCCCTGATCAGCACGGCCTGTCCGTCTATTGTGCGGTTGATCCGTGTGCGTTTTCCGAATCTGATCTCATCGATGCTTCCGTTAAAACCTCCGGTGGAAATTGCAGCAGAACTGGCAGTGAAACGAGCGATGGAGAAGACCGGACTTCCGAGAGAAGATATCGGTATCTGTTTCATTTCTCCGTGTCCATCCAAAGTGACGTATGCCAGGTCTCCGCTGGGAACCGAAAAGAGTGCGATCGATCATGTTCTGGCAATTAAGGATGTGTATCCGCATCTTCTGAATCATATGAAAGATGTGGATGAAGATGATATGCGGGATCTGGCAACATCCGGAAAGATCGGAATCAGCTGGGGACGAAGCGGCGGAGAGGCCAGCGGTCTGTTCACAGACAGCTATCTGGCAGCAGATGGGATTGAAAACTGTATCAGTGTTCTGGAAGATCTGGAAGATCAGAAATTGACAAATCTGAAATTTGTAGAGCTGAATGCATGCAGCGGCGGATGTGTGGGCGGTGTCCTGACAGTGGAAAATCCTTATGCAGCAGAAGCAAAGCTGACGCGTCTTCGGAAGTATATGCCGGTGGCACGCAGTCATATGGGCATGGAAGAAAGCGCGGATGAACCATTGAAATGGACGACAAAAGTGGAATATGAACCGGTTTACAGTCTGGGCGGCAACATGATGGAAAGTTTTATGCGGCTGAATCGCGTGGAGCAGCTTTGCAGGCAGTTCCCGGGACTGGACTGTGGTTCTTGCGGGGCCCCGACCTGTAAGGCACTTGCGGAAGATATTGTGCGTGGTCAGGCGAGCGAAAATGACTGTATATATTATCTTCGTGAAAATCTTCATAAATTATCAGAAGAAGTAGCAGTTCTGGCAGAGGACATTGTTGCAGGCAGCGGCGACGAACTGGGGGCAAAAAAAACCTTGCAGGTGCTGAAAGACTATATTGGAAAGATTTCCTGTGAGATGTCCCGGCTGGATGGATGTGACGAGGAGGAATGAGCGTGACGGTACAGGAATTGATTGATAGTGGAAAATTTGAAGTAGTAAATATTGGAGAAGACACAGACAGGCAGATAGAAGGACCTTTTTGCTGTGATCTTCTCAGCATTGCGATGGGGCGGGCGCCGGCGGGGTGTGCCTGGGTAACAGTAATGGGCAATATGAATACCCTGGCGGTTGCTACCCTTGCAGATGCGGCGTGCATCGTTCTGGCAGAAGGGGTACTGCCGGATGAAGTGGCTGTTAAGAAAGCAAAAGATCAGGATATCACTGTGCTGAAGACAGAAGAACCGATTTTTGATGCTGCGCTGTGGATTTACCAGAGGATTCATGGTTAATCTTACTTATGACCTGCATATCCATTCCTGCCTTTCCCCATGCGGGGATGATGATATGACCCCGGGAAATATTGTGGGAATGGCAGCAATCAAGGGTCTGGATGTAATTGCATTGACAGATCATAATACCTGCAGAAACTGTCCTGCGGCGATGGCGATTGGCGAACAGTATGGCGTGTTGGTCATTCCGGGTATGGAGATCAATACTGTGGAAGAAGTTCATGCAGTCTGTTTGTTTCCGACGCTGTCTGCGGCGATGCGGTTTGATGGATTTGTATATGAACGATTGATGAAATTCCCGAATAAAGAAGAAGTTTTCGGGCACCAGCTTTTATGCAACGAAGAGGATGAAATTGTCGGAACCGAGCCAAATCTGCTGATCAGCAGTGTCAATATTTCCTTTGATGAATTGTGGGATGCGGTGCGTTCTTTTGATGGTGTCATGTTTCCGGCGCACGTGGAAAAATCCGCCAACAGCCTGATTGCGAACCTGGGATTTGTTCCGCCGGACAGCAAGTTTCAGGTGGCGGAATTAAAGAATCTGAAGAAACTTCACGAAGTGAAGAAGAATAATCCGTATCTGGAAAAATGTAAGATCATCAGCAATTCTGATGCGCATTATCTGGAGCATATCAATGAACCGGAACTGACGATACTGGTGAAAGAAAAGAGTGTGCAGGCGGTGATCGACTGGCTGCTTGGAGTGTGAGAGGAGTCTCTTGTGGGACTCCTTTTTGCGTTGCCATGTATCCGGAAGAAGCTGCCATAAGGAAAATTTTTACAGCATTTAATGAAAGCGTAAGAGAAAAGTAGAAAATGGAAAGGGCTTGCATGATAAAATATATTTGCTGAGTAATAAAGCAAGGAGAATGAGAATATGGAAAAGAAAATGACTGTAGTACTGGCCGGCTGTCTTCTTGGCACTGCCGTGCTTCTTTCTGCATGCCAGTCCGCGCCGCAGGTAGTGATCCCGGATGTGATTCAGGTGCAGGAAGCGGACGGTGCAGATGGTAAAATCTCTTTGACAAGTTCGGAGACTGTGGAGGTGGTGCCGGATATGGCGGAGATTACTTATGGAGTGAGAACAGAAGACAGTGATGCGGGTACCTGTCAGCAGAAGAATGCCAAACAGGTGGAATCGCTGCTTGCTTATTTTAAGGAAAATGGTTTTGAAGATCATTCCATCAAAACCTCTGGATTTTCTTTAAATCCGCGTTATGATTGGAGCAGTGACAACAGAAAGCTGATCGGTTATGAGATGCAGACAACGGTAGTCATCACCGATGTGCCGATGGATCAGGCGGGTAAGCTACTGTCGGAGGCGATGACGAAAGGTGCCAATGAAATTTACGGTGTTTCCTATTTTTCCAGCAGTTACGACAAGGCATATCAGGAGGCACTGACGAAAGCAGTGGAACTGGCGCGCGGCAATGCAGAGGCGTTGGCAGCAGCAAGCGGAAAAGCATTGGGTGGTGTGCTGAGCATTGAGGAACATAAAGACAATCAATATGGTCGTTATGTGAATGGAGATTTGTCGATGAATCAACTATCAGCGGGGGCTGTGAAAGCAGAAGCTGCCGTGACAGATATGGCAGTGGAACCAGGTGAACTTCAGGTGACGGCAGATATCTCCATTGTGTTTGAGATGACAGAGAAATAAACTTTCTGATAAAAAATGCTTTACAAAAGGAGTCTGCGGGCGTAAAATGATAGACAGGCGGCTGGAGCATTTATCCTATGTCCGGCTGTGAATTGAATGAGCATAATACGTTGAAGAGACGAGTACGATGGGAACTGCATCAGAGAGAAGCGCATAAGGTGAAAGCGTTTTTGCATGAACCATCCGAAAACCACCTCTGAGTGACTTTAATACAGTCCGGTGATTCCGTTATCATCATAAAAGTGGTCTTATGACAGACTTAGCTGATGCATCTGTTTCGGTCGGTGATGAAGTTCATAAGGCAATCAGGGTGGAACCGCGTAAATTACGTCCCTTTCATTGCATTTGCAGTGAGAGGGACTTTTCATTTTAAGATCAAGAAAGGAAATGAATATCATGAAAGTTACATTAAAAGATGGAAGCTGCAAAGAGTACAGCCAGGCAATGAGCGTTTATGACATTGCAATGGATATCAGCGAAGGTCTTGCAAGAGCAGCATGTGCGGGCGAGATCAACGGAAACGTTGTAGATTTAAGAACAGTAGTAGAAGATGATTGTGAACTGAACATCCTGACTGCGAACGATGAGGCAGGTCTGAAAGTTGTTCGTCACACCTGTTCCCATGTATTGGCTGAGGCAGTAAAAAGACTGTTCCCGGATGCAAAGGTAACGATTGGACCGGCAATTGCAGAGGGTTATTACTATGATTTTGACCATGCTCCATTTTCCAGAGAAGATCTGGACAATCTGGAAAAAGAGATGAAGAAGATCATCAAAGAGGGCCATAAAATTGACCGCTTTACCTTGCCGAGAGAAGAAGCAATTAAATTTATGGAAGAAAAAGGGGAACCGTATAAGGTGGAACTGATTCAGGATCTTCCGGAAGGCAGTGAGATTTCTTTCTATGATCAGGGCGGTTTTGTTGACCTGTGCGCAGGTCCTCATTTAATGAACACCAAGGGAATTAAGGCATTCAAGCTGATTTCTTCTTCGATGGCTTATTGGAGAGGCGATTCCAATCGTGCACAGCTTCAGCGTATTTATGGTACCGCTTTCAACAAGAAAGAAGAGCTGGCTGCTTATCTTGAGCATCTTGAGGACATTAAGAAACGTGACCATAACAAGCTGGGACGTGAGATGGAACTGTTTACGACCGTTGATGTGATCGGTCAGGGTCTTCCGCTGCTGATGCCGAAAGGTGTGAAAATGGTGACCAAACTTCAGCGTTGGATCGAAGATCTGGAAGATAAAGAGTGGGGTTATGTGCGTACAAAAACGCCGCTGATGGCAAAGAGTGATCTGTATAAGATTTCCGGTCACTGGGATCATTATAAAGACGGCATGTTTGTCCTGGGAGATGAAGAAAAAGAGAAAGAAATCTTTGCACTGCGCCCGATGACCTGTCCGTTCCAGTATTATGTGTACAAAAACAGCCAGCACTCTTACAGAGACCTGCCGCTGCGTTATGGTGAGACTTCTACGCTGTTCCGTAATGAGGATTCCGGTGAGATGCATGGTCTGACCCGTGTGCGCCAGTTTACAATTTCTGAGGGACATCTGGTAATCCGTCCGGATCAGGCGGAGGAAGAACTGCAGAACTGTCTGAATCTTGCAAACTATGTACTCCACACTCTGGGTCTGCAGGATGACGTAACTTATCGTCTGTCAAAATGGGATCCGAATAATCGTGAGAAATATCTGGGTGATGAAGATTACTGGGAGAAAACCCAGGATGCACTGAGAAAGATTTTGCTGAAAGACAACCTGCCATTTACTGAGGCGGACGGTGAGGCTGCATTCTATGGTCCGAAGATTGATATCCAGGCGAAGAACGTTTATGGCAAAGAAGATACCATGATCACCATTCAGCTTGACTGTGCGATTGCTGAGAATTTTGATATGTATTATATTGATCAGAATGGCAACAAGATTCGTCCGTATATCATTCACAGAACTTCTCTGGGATGTTACGAGAGAACTTTGGCATGGCTGATCGAAAAATATGCAGGAAAATTCCCGACCTGGCTGTGTCCGGAGCAGGTTCGTGTGCTTCCGATTTCTGAGAAATATGCTGATTATGCAGAGAAGGTCAGAAAAGAACTGGCTAAGAATGATATTGACGTCAGCGTGGATAACCGCAGCGAGAAGATTGGTTATAAGATTCGCGACGCAAGAATGAACAAGGTTCCGTATATGCTGGTTGTCGGCGCAAATGAGGAAGAGCAGGGACTGGTATCCGTCAGAAGCCGTTTCGCGGGCAATGAAGGTCAGAAATCGCTTGATGCGTTTATTGAACAGATCTGCAAGGAAATCCGTACCAAGGAAATCCGTGTGGAACTGCCGGAAGAAGAGAAAGCAAAATAAAATAAAAAAGATACAGAATGTCTGCATAGAAAAATCCCCCGAAACAGTTGTTTGACTGTCACGGGGGATTTTTCAGTTGAAAGGATGTAGTTTGGCTAAATTATGTCGGGACAGACCAGAGCGATTATTCCTGGTCATCCTTTGGCAGACTTTGCATATACTGATGCATGGACTCTGCCACGATTTTACTGTGCGCAACGGCTTCCACTACGGTGCGCGCTCCATTTACAACATCTCCGGATGCAAAAATGCCGGGACGAGAGGTGTGACCAGTCTCGTCTGCCATCAAAAGACCACGCTGGTTCGCCTGCAGACCCTGTGTCGTAGTGACGATTCGGTTCTGAGGTCCCTGGCTGATAGAAATGAGAACACTGTCTGCCGGGTACAGTTTTTCGGAACCGGGCACATCGGTAAAGGTGCCGTCTTCATTTTCAATGATATCTTTAAAAATAACACCGTCATCGGTAATCTCAACCGGTGCTTTATTGTAATCAAACTGGACGCCTTCAAGCTGTGCATAGCTGAACTCATGATGGCTTGCGGCTACCTTTTTCGATAAGGAGAAACAGGTCAGATCGCGGACACCGTGCCGGATGGCGGTGCGGGCTACATCCATCGCTGCATTTCCTGCGCCGATGACGATAACGCGTTCACCCAGATTGTAGCTGTCCGGGTTGTTTAAGTAATGGATACCAAAATGTACATGTCCCAGAGATTCACCCTTGATGTGCAGTGCATTCGGTTTCCATACGCCGGTACCAACGAAAATGGCTTTGTAACCGTCGCGGAACAGGTCATCTACGCCGATTGCACCTCCGATGTTGGTATTTGGACGGAATTTGATTCCTTTCAGATCGATATGGCGGTATTTGATATCGTCCAGAACGGATTTTGGCAGGCGGAACTCCGGGATACCATAGCGCAGAACACCGCCGATTTTGTCTTTGCCTTCAAAAATCGTAACATCATAACCGTATCTGGCCAGAATGATCGCAATCGTGATCCCTGCCGGACCGGAACCGACAATGGCAACACGCATGCCGTTGGAAACTGCAGGACCTTTGGTCATTTTATTGGCATAAGTGTTTGAAATATAATTTTCAATTGTGGAAAAGTGAACCGGTGCACCTTTTTTGCCAAGAACGCAGTGTCCCTCGCACTGATTCTCATGGTTGCAGACCAGGCTGCAGACGGTGGTTAACGGATTATTTTCAAACAGCATCTTTCCTGCATCATCCAGACGATTGGATTTCAGAAGACGGATGATTTCCGGAATGGGTGTGTTGATCGGACAGCCTTTCTGACATTGCGGATTTTTACATCCAAGACAGCGGTTGGCTTCATCCATTACATGTAATGCCATGTGTGTACCTCCCTTATCATTACTGTCATTAGTTTATCACAGGCAGTAAAAGTTTTCCATAAATAATTGATAAATTTCTGATGTATATGGTATACAGTAATCATTATCTGAAAAATGTAAAAGAATTGTAAAGAAATCTGCTTGTTCTGCTACCCCCTTTCTTGTATAATAAATGCATAGACAGACGGGAGAAGTGGTCTGGATATCATATATTTCGGAAGGGGGCTTTTCTTATGGAAAACCGATACACCAAAATTTATACACACGGTACAGAGGCCGCGCTGAAAATTACGCCGGGGCATTTTGCAACCAATCATGCGCACACCAATTATTATCTTGATGTAACTACGTTAAAAGCCCGTACAAATGAGGCACAGCAGATCGCGAAATCTCTGGCAGCGATGTATCTGTATGATACCGTGGTAGATACCATTGTCTGCATGGAGGGAACAGAGGTTATCGGCGCGTATCTTTCCGAAGAATTGACAAAGAGCGGATTTTTGAATACGAATATGCATAAAACGATTTATGTTGTGCGGCCGGAATTCAACAGCAACAGCCAGATCATTTTCCGTGATAATCTGCAGATTGCAATCCGTGATAAGCATGTGATTATTTTAATGGCTACCGTCACGACAGGGCATTCTGCCAATAAGGCAATCGAAAGTATTTTGTATTATGGCGGCAGACTGGAGGGAGTTTCCGCAATATTCAGTTCGATTGATGAGGTAGCGGGTATTCCGATTCGTGCAGTGTTTGGAGTGAAAGACATCCCGGATTATGCAAGCTATGACTATCGTGATTGCCCGCTTTGCAAGTCTGGCAAAAGGATTGATGCTTTAGTAAATGCGTTTGGACATTCGGCTCTGTGATGAGCGGATTGCAGATGAGAAGACCGGGTGAGAAGCTCGGTCTTTTTTGGGGATGCGGGGAGTCCTAAGAAAGTTATACTTGTTTTTGGTTCTGAACTGTTATATAGTAAAACGGTGTAACGATTAATATAAGGAGAGATTATTATGAAAAAATGGAATAAAATTCTGATTGCATCGCTGACAGCAGCGATGCTGGCAGCACAGCCTGTATGGGCAGATACCGGTGTGGCACTGGTTGGTCCTGGAATGGTGCAGGCAGCAGCACAGGAAAACAGTGGTTCGCCGGTGATTGTGGCAGGTGCTTCTGGTGCGGAAGTTTCAGAGACAGGTTCCGTAACGGCTGCAGAGTCAGACAGTGTTACCGTTGTGGATGAAAACAGGGAGGCGCAGCCGGCTGCTTCCGCAGCAGGTCCTGGTGCAGCAGCGCCGACCTCATCCAATGTGATCGTAGCGGGTCAGGGACAGGCGCAGATGGACGGTCAGATCGTCGATGTGTCAGGAGAGACGGAAACAGTGTCTGCAGAGGAAGCGGCGGCTTCAGAGGAAGCAGCGGCAGAGGAGCAGACAGGGGAAAACGCAGAGCAGGTATCTGAAGAATCGGCTCAGACGGAAGCGTCCGGCCGTCAGATCGATCCTTCCAGACCGATGGTTGCGCTTACCTATGATGATGGTCCACAGCCTTCGGTGGGAAATCGGATCATGGATTGTCTGGCAAAGTATGGTGGAAAAGCAACCTTTTTCCTGGTGGGAGAGCGTGTTCCGGGATTTGCGTCAGAAGTACAGAGAATGGCAGCAGAAGGGCATGAAGTTGCGAACCATACGCAGAACCATGTGTATCTGCAGAAAGCAAGTGCAGGAACCATTCAGTCGCAGGTCGCTCAGTGTAATGCGACGCTTCTTGCAGCAAGCGGTGTGACACCGGCTTTAATGCGGCTTCCGGGCGGCAATCATAATGCCACGGTTCGTTCCAATGTCAATATGCCGATGATTCAGTGGAGTATTGATACGTTGGACTGGAAGACGAGGAATGCAGACGCTACCGTGAATGCTGTTTTAAGTCAGGTCAAAGATGGAGATATCGTTCTGATGCATGAGCTGTACAGTCAGACTGCGGATGCAACGGAGCGTATTGTACCGGAACTGGTGAATCGCGGATTCCAGCTGGTTACGGTCAGCGAGATGGCGGCAGCGAAAGGACGTGGATTGCAGGCGGGACAGATTTATTCTGCATTCCGTTAAGGAACCATAGGGAAAGGGGATCAAATGATGAAATTAGCAGCTCGTCATTATGTAAGACCAGAGCATATGAATCATCACGATTCACTGTATGCAGGAGTTTTGACGAATTGGATGTCAGAAGCGGCATTCTTTGGCGTAGTAGAGGTGCTTGGGCGTCGGGATCATGTGGTGATGTGTGCGATCAATGACTTTCGGTTTTGTCAGCCGGCATCTCTTGGGACTATTATCGATATGGATTGGGAACTGGAGAAAGTCGGAACCAGCAGCCTGACAATCGCAGTGAAAGCATATAATATGCTGGATGCCGATCAGGTATTTGCTTCCTGCAAGGTCGTGTTTGTCAATACAGATGAACACGGAAAAAGTGCGCCGCACGGGATTCAAGCGTAGTGTCAAAGTAGAAATAAAAAAGCAGCAGAACCGCGAAGGTCTGCTGCCAGAAACAAATCAGATATGCAACTTGGAAAAATCAATCTCCAGATCGTCGTAGATGTTCACCTTGATGGTATCACTGAGGGAATGGAGAACCGGGCCGTCATCATGCTCCATGTCATAGATTACAATGGTTTTCTTTAATGGGTCGGATTCATCCTCATTGTGCAGAAATACTGCGAATGGTGCCGGGATTACTTCACATGGTCCATTGTTATTTCTGATATAGCTTCCAATCTCCAGATGCAGGAAAGACAGGATTCTCTGGTTTGTCGGATTCAAGTCGAAGTTCAACCGCTTTTTTAATGTATCCATTTACTGTTTCTCCTACTGCCTCTGCTGCATTTTGAATTATGTCTTTTCTTTTTGTTGCAGAGCAGCAGGTTTAAGTATTCAAAGTCTCTGTAACCTCTGCAAAATTGATATACAGATCATCGTATATGTTGACTTTGATCGTGGAATCGAAAGAATACTGAAGGTTGAGCAGATTTCCCTCGAAATAGTTTACTGTTACGGTTTTCCGGCGGGGGTCAACGATCCAGTATTCTCTTACTCCGTAATTCTTGTAATAATACAGTTTACGGATGTAATCGTCTGCTGGATTGCCGGGGGATACGATCTCGGTTATGAAATCAGGGGCGCCATTACAGCGCTTTCTGTCCAGTTTGTCTCTGTCGCATACGATCATAATATCAGGCTGGACAATAGTGAGTGGGTTGTCAGAGAGTTTCACATCAAATGGAGCGTGGAATACTCTGCAGGAGCCTTTTTTGCGTTTGATATAGGTGTTTAATATGGTGGTCAGCTCAGTGGATATTGTTTGGTGATCCTGTGACGGGCTGGACATATCATAGATTACACCGTCAAAGACCTCTGCCCTGGTATCTTCCGGCAGAACCTCGTACTGCTCCAGAGTAATGATTTCCGGCTGTGGTTGTAATGCTGGCATGGACTCACTTCCTTTCTGGTTATTGTTCTGCATCCGTAGTGGCTACCCACTTGATTTTTCGGCCTATGATGGAAGCTATTTCTCTCGCTTCAGAGTACTTCAATGTACCTCGAGTAAGTTTGTTTGAGATATTTTGCGATGTAGTTTGTTCATCTGGATGTAGTTTGTTCATTTCACGTACTATATCTGTCAATGTCCAACCGGATTTTGCTATTTCAGCCTTTATCTCATTTCGAATACTTATGGTATCATGCGACATATATTCCGCCTCCTTTTACTGTTGTTTTATTTGATTATAGCACAAATAAAAAATGTTGCAATGTAATGTAAAAACATTCAAAATAGAATAAAAAGTTTCTTATAAGTGTTGATGCGAGTTGTGATATGGTGTATAACAAAACATAAACAACTGGGGAAGACAATCCCCCACAAACTTATCGGTCGTACCTGTGAGCGATATCCACCATGAGAGGCAATGGACACGCAAAACTGATAGGGGTTGCAATGAAGAAAGTTATACAGGCATTATAGAGATAAAGCAGGGCACCCATAGCATAGGTGCCCTTAAAATGACTGTTTTATCCAAGAAAAGTGTGGCAAAAGGTGTGTCAAATACAAAAAAATGTTGTTTCGGGAATGTGGAAAAACCTTGTGTTTACTGTATCTTCATGCTCACTTCTCATCCACCACCTGAAAGATATAAAATTTAACAGTTTGGATTTATCATGCTTCATCATGGGTTGCAAAGCCTTATTTTATCAGGAAATTCGTTTATGGTGGATTTTGGTTGTTTATTGAAAGTGGTGTCAAAGTGGTGTCAGAAAGGTGCCTGAAAATTGGAAGAGGTGGCGTTGCTGCCTCTTTTTCTGTG
>JBJEIZ010000062.1:0-7860 GCA_051877535.1 Brotaphodocola sp. | reverse complement strand
ATTATGAAAAACTTAATGGATTTTTGTATCGGAGCACCATTGTTTTGGTTCCTCGGTTTTGGTATTATGTATGGTGCAGGCTCTGCTGTGTTTGGAACAGTAGATTTTTTTTCATTAGGTAATTACACGATGACTGCACCGCAGGGAATTCCGAAAGATGCTTTTTTGATTTTCCAGACAGTTTTCTGTGCAACATCAGCGACTATTGTATCAGGGGCGATGGCGGGACGTACAAGATTTCCGGCATATTGCCTTGCAAGTGCGGTGATTTCTGCAATCATTTATCCGGTTGCAGGACACTGGATCTGGGGCGGCGGATGGCTGCAGCAGTTGGGATTTCATGATCTGGCAGGTTCCTGTGCAGTACATATTGTCGGTGGAACTGCGGCATTCTGTGGTGCAAAAGCATTAGGTCCCCGAATTGGCAAATATGGAAAAAACGGAAAATCCAGAGCCATTCCGGGACATAGCATTACGCTTGGAGCTCTTGGAATTTTTATTCTCTGGTTCAGTTGGTTTGGATTTAATGGAACTTCGCTGGTTTTTGTTGAGGACGAGCGGGTGTTGGAGCTTACAGCACGGGCTTTTTTAAATACAAATCTTTCGGCTGCATTATCAGCTGTGACAGCGATGATGTTTACGTGGATCCGTTATAAAAAACCGGATGTGTCCATGACACTGAACAGTGCATTGGCTGGGCTGGTTGCGATTACTGCCGGATGTGATGTTATGTCACCGTTTGGCGCGGCTTTGACGGGAATCTGTGCCGGGTTTATTTGTGTTCTGACAATCGAGTGGATTGACCAGAAACAAAAAGTGGATGATCCGGTAGGTGCAGTTGGCGTACATGGATGCTGCGGCGTTCTGGGTACGATTTTTGTCGGACTTCTCCACACGGAAAAAGGTCTGTTTTACGGCGGTGGATTCGCACAGCTTGGAATTCAGATCGCAGGATGTGCGGCTGTTATTTTATGGGTTGGAGTGACGATGACATTAACGCTAAAAGCAGTTGGAAGAACAGTGGGACTCCGTGTTCCGGCAAGAGAAGAAATCGATGGACTGGATAGTACAGAACATAATCTGGCAAACGCATATGCAGACTTCCTGCCTTCGATTGATCCGGTAACGCTGCATGTGAAATCTGGTGACCAGTCGTTGGTGAAAAAGGATATTCCGGTAGAAGAAGCAATCCCGATTGCAGTTGGTCAGTCTGCAGACCATCCGTCTGTTTTATCAAAGGTAGAGATTATCACAAAGAAAGAAAAATTTGAAGAGTTGAAGGACGCTTTAAATGAAATCGGTGTGACAGGTATGACGGTAACTGCGGTCACAGGATGCGGCGTTCAGAAAGGAGCTGCTGAATTCTACCGTGGTTCGGAGGTAGAGTTGAAACTTCTGCCGAAGATTCGCATTGAAGTGATTGTGGCCAAGGTTCCGGTGGAGGAAGTGGTCAGAACAGCAAGAAAGGTTCTTTACACGGGACACATTGGAGATGGCAAGATTTTTGTATATGATGTCAGAGATGCGGTCAAAGTCAGAACGGGTGAAACTGGTTATGATGCGATGCAGGGCGTTAATGACCTAACGGAATAACGAAGAAGCAGAAGGAAGGATAGACAGCTATGAAGTACGATTTTACTACAATTATGGATCGCAGAGGAAAGGACGCTATCGCTGTGGATGTAGTTCCTACTCTGCCGGTATCGGTAAAAGAGGGATTTTCTGTAATTCCTATGTGGGTGGCAGATATGAATTTTGCTACTTGTCCGACGATCCAGGATGCGATTATTGAACGTACCAAACATCCGGCATTTGGATATTTTCATCCGAGAGAGGAATATTTTAATTTGATTATCGAATGGCATAAGAAGAGAAATCATGTGGAAGGGATGCTGCCGGAATATATCGGGTACGAAAATAGTGTTTTGGGATGTGTGAATTCCGCGGTGGCTGCGTTTACCGCTCCGGGTGAAGCAATTCTCCTTCACTCTCCGACTTACATCGGTTTTACGGGATGCATCGGAAATATGGGGCGTAACATTGTTTTGAGTGATCTGGTTCGGGATGAAAACGGTGTGTGGCGTATGGATTATGAAGACATGGATCGGAAAATTAAAGAGAATAATATCCATTTTGCTGTCTTCTGTTCCCCACATAATCCTTGTGGACGTGTCTGGGAGCGAGAAGAGATTGAAAAGGCAATGGAAATTTATAAAGCCAATGATTGTATTGTGGTTTCTGATGAAATCTGGTCAGATCTCACACTTTCTGATCATGAGCATATCCCAACGCAGAGCATTTCGGAAGATGCAAAAAATCGGACGATTGCTGTGTATGCCCCTTCGAAAACCTTCAATCTGGCTGGATTAATTGGTTCCTACCATGTTATTTATAACCGCATGCTTCGTGACAGGGTAAATAAATGCGGCAGTATGACTCATTATAATCAGATGAATGTTCTGTCCATGTATGCGTTGATCGGTGCGTACCAGCCGGAAGGCTATGAATGGCTGGATGAACTGAAGCAGGTTTTGACGGAAAATGTAGATTATGCTTATGATTATATTTGCGGACATTTTGATGGAGTGTCTTTGTCGAAGCCGGAAGGAACTTATATGCTCTACCTGGATTGTGAAGAGTGGTGCAAAAAGCATGATAAGACTCTGGATGAATTGTATCAGGCAGGTTTAAGTGTCGGAGTGATCTGGCAGGATGGTCGTCCGTTCCACAAACCGTATGCGATTCGCATGAATCTGGCAGTGCCGCATGAATTGGTGAAAGAAGCGATGAAGCGGCTGGACGAGTTTGTGTTTTGATAAAAATTAATATGGTAACACTGTGGTACTCTGACTGTACTGCAGTGTTTTTTTATTGCAAAATTTTCTTGTCAGCTGCGTCGGGCATTCCCATCATGTGAAAAGTAACTGAAAAAGAAAGTTGATTAGTCAACAAAGAATGTTGACGCAGGCAACAAAAAATGGTAAGGTTAATTTATCCATAATGCAGTCATCGACTGAACGATGGACAGAAAAATGAAACAATTTACGGGAGGTTTTACAGGCTTATGACTTACGAAGAAGTTTTTGCAAAGGCAAAGGAATTATTTATGAAATCCGATGTGAGCGGGGTAAAGGAACATCTGGCATTTCAGTTTAATATTACCGGTGAGGGAGAAGGTGCATTCTATGCAGAAGTAAGAAATGGTGAGCTTTATGTAGAGCCTTATGAGTATTATGATCGGGATGCGGTTTTTATTTGTTCTGCGGATACATTATTTAAAATGGCAGCGAAAAAGCTGAATCCGGTTTTTGCTTTTACGATCGGAAAACTGAGAGTGGAAGGGAATCTGGAGCAGGCAATGAAACTGCAGAATTTTCTGTAAAAAGGAGTGAATTTATGAAATTTGGAAGATGGGTGACCGGTCTTGCAGCGGCAGGAATGACAGGTGCAGTCGGTGAGTATGCACTGGCACGGTATTTTCTGCGTCGTACACTGATCCGAGGAAATGCAAAAACTGAACGGACTCAGAAGATGGCTGGAACGGACTGGAATCTTTATATTCCTCAGATTCAGGAATGTAAGAAACGTCTGATGGAATTGCCTCATGAGGATGTTTTTATCACTTCCCAGGACGGCTTGAAGTTGCATGGTCTCTTTTTTGAAAGAGAAAACGCAACACGTGTGGCATTGTGTTTTCATGGATATACCAGTGAGGGCATCAGCGATTATGCAATGATGGCAGAATATTACTGGAATCAGGGGTTTAGCTTGCTATGCGTGGATGAACGTGCACATGGAAAGAGTGAGGGAACTTATATAGGTTTCGGATGTCTGGATCGATATGATGCGAGAAAATGGATTGATTATCTAATTGAGCGGGTAGGAGAGGAATGTCAGATTTTGCTGCATGGAGTTTCTATGGGAGGCGCAACAGTGCTCATGACTTCCGGTTTGGATCTGCCGGATCAGGTAAAAGGCATTATATCCGATTGTGCATTTACCTCAGCATGGGAAGTATTTACTTCCGTGCTGAAAACGATGTACCACTTGCCTCCATTCCCCCTGATGCAGATTTCTGACAAGATGGCACGCCGGGAAGCCGGTTATGGTCTGGATGAATGCAATGCAAAGAATGAAGTGAAGAAATCTCACGTTCCTACCGTATTTATTCACGGTTCCGGAGACACATTTGTGCCATGCAGCATGGTATATGAACTGTATGAAGCCTGTGCAGCGTCGAAAGAACTTCTGGTCATCGAAGGGGCAGGGCATGCGGAAGCTTACTATAAAGAACCGGAGCGCTACCGTACCGTAGTTCAGACATGGATCGACCGATATTTTCTCTAAATGACAGTGCTGATAGAAATACAATCAAAAATCAGGATAAGGAAAAAAGGACGAGGCGATAAGGTAAGATTAGGCAAGGTAAGGAAAGGAAGGCTTTGATATGAAAACGAGAAAAGGTTATAAAGTTTACCCGTTAACCGCAGCTCAGGATTTGCATTATTATAGCATGACTGCCTGTCCGATGGAACAGATTCTGAATATTGGTTCCAGTCTGACGATCCAGATTGATTTGGACTGGGATATCATGAGAGAAGCTGTGAAGGAAGCTGTGGCTCGCTGTGAGTCCATGCGGATTCGTTTCGCTTTTGACAAGAAGGAAAACAAGGTTTATCAATACATAGTAAAAGAGGATACTCAGCCGATTGAACATTTTGATTTTTCAGGCTGGAAACCGGAACATGCAGTGGCTAAAATGAATGAATGGACCAGCAAGCCGTTTCCACGGTACGATACTCCGCTGCACAGGCTTGTAATGATTAAGATGCCGGATGGATTTCAGGGACTTTATGTCTGCGTAGACCATATGACGATGGATGCTCAGTCTCTGATCATGTTTTTCCGCGATGTTATTGAGATTTACTCTCATAAAAAATACAATGCGGTAGACTATCCGAAGGAAATGTCTTCTTATTTGGAGCAGCTGAAAAAGGATCTGGCTTACGAGGCAGGTTCCAAAGCCAGTCAGAAAGACCGGGAATTTTTCCAGAAATTGATTGCTTCTTCCGAGCCGATCTATACGGATGTGTACGGAAAGGCGAGATTGGAGGAGGAACGCAAGAAAGAAGGAAATCCGAACTTCCGCGCAGCTACCATAACTCCGAAGTCTATGGAGGCGCATCTGTGCAATTTCCATTTGGAGAGAGAACCGGCGGCCCGTCTGTTCAAATTCTGTGAGGAGCAGCATGTTTCTATGACTTGTCTGCTGATGATGGGACTGCGGACTTATCTGCAGAAGGCAAATGATACGGATGATGTATCGATCACTTCCACGGTTGCAAGACGTGCAACACTGACTGAAAAACGCTGTGGAGGAACGAGAATCCACTGTTTCCCATTCCGTACCATTGTTCCGCGGGAAGATACGTTTTTGGAAGGAATTTTGAAAATTCGTGATGGTCAGAATATGCTGTTCCGTCATGCAAATTTCAGCTCTCCTGAGTATTTTTACACTCGCACAAAATGTTACAATCTGAAACGTGGTCAAACATATGAGGGTATGGCGCTGACTTATCAGCCGTTGGCTATGAAGCACGAGGGACCTGGTTTGGAAAAATTAGGTGATATTAAGTATAAATCAGCCCGTTATGGAAACGGTGTGGCAGCACAGCCTTTGTATCTGACAGTCAGCCATCATCCGGAGGATGACGGTCTGGATTTCTGTTTTGAGTATCAGGATGGCATGGTAACGCCGGAAAAACTGCGGGATGTATATTACTATGTATGTCGGATTATGTTCCGCGGCGTAGAAGACTGCAGCCGGACTGTCGGGGAAATCATTGACTGGGTATAAGAAAAGAAAACAGAAAGGGAAAAGAAATGTTCGAAGAATTTAAGAAAATCATTTGTGAGTATGTGGATGTAAAGCCGGAAGAGATTAAGGAAGATTCTCGTTTTATTGAAGATCTGGGTTTTACTTCTTATGATTTTATGAGTATGGTGGGAGAACTGGAAGAAAAATATGACATCGAGGTAGATGAGCGCGAAGTTGTAAATGTGAAGACAATTGCAGATGCAATTACCTATATTCAGTCTCTGCAGCAGTAAAAAGAAGGCTGGTTTCGGAAACCCGCTAATCAGATGTGAGAAAACTCGGGAGGAGTAAAATGGCAGTTGAAACATTGAGAGACATTGTCCGTTACGGTGCAGAGCATTACGGTACACAGGCGGCATATCGTTATAAGGTAAATAAAACAATTGAAGAACGTACCTATGAGGACCTGAATCGGGACACACAGGCGGTAAGCCGGATGGTGGAGAGCCTGGGGATGAAAGGAAAGCACATTGCACTGGTAGGGACAACCAGCTATCCGTGGATTATCTGCTTTTTTGGAATCACAGGCGGCGGAAGTGTGGCAGCTCCAATGGATGTGCAGTTGCCTGCATCCATGATCTGCGATCAGTTAAATCGGGCAGATGTAGAAATGTTGATTTTTGATGAGATTCGTGCCGATCTGGTGACGGCGGTAAAAGAACAGTGCCCTCAGATTACGAAATTGATCTCCATGCAGGGAATGCTGGCTGAAGATCCGGAAAGCGGGGTTTTGTCTCTGCAGAAACTGTTGGAGGAAAATCAGGGAGAATATGAGACGGCATTGGATCCAGATCAGCTTTGCACACTGCTTTTTACATCCGGAACCACGGGAAAAAGCAAAGGTGTTATGTTGTCACACCGGAATTTAGCTGATAATGCAACTGCATTGGACATGAAGATTCCGAGTGGAACGGTGTTGCTGACATTGCTTCCGATCAATCATGTATATTGCCTGACCAATGATATTATTAAGGGTGTTTATATAGGTGTAATTTCCTGTATTAACGATTCCATCATGCGTGTAGCGCGGAACATGAAGCTGTTCCAGCCGGATATAGTGTTGATGGTTCCGATGGTAATGGAATCCATTTACAAAAAGCTTCGCGATGTAGACCCATCTATTCCGAAAGAACTGGTAGCAAAAGAAGTGTTTGGAGGAAAGCTTCATACGATCTGCAGCGGCGGAGCTTATCTGGATCCGGATTATGTGGACCGATTTGCCGAGTACGGCATTACGGTGCTGCAGGGATATGGTATGACGGAGTGTTCTCCGGTAATCAGCACGAACGTATTCTGGGACAATCGAAAAGGCTCTGTAGGACGGCTGCTGCCGAACTGTGAGGCAAAGATTGTGGACGATGAGATCTGGGTAAAGGGCAGCAGTGTTATGATGGGGTATTACAAGATGCCGGAAGAAACGGCTGAGACCTTGGAAGACGGCTGGCTGAAGACTGGAGATCTTGGCTATGTGACCGAAGATGGTTATGTATACATTACCGGCCGCAAAAAGAATTTGATCATTCTTGCAAACGGTGAGAATGTTTCTCCGGAAGAGTTAGAAAATGAACTGAGTCGTTCTGACTTAGTGAAAGAAATATTGGTGCGGGAAAAGGAAACGGTCATTGAGGCGGAAATCTACCCGGATTACGAATATGCAGAAAAGCAAGGGATTAAAGATGTGCGTGCAGCTCTGCAGGATATGATTGATGATTTCAATAAAGAAATGCCGGTATATAAACGAATTTACAGTCTGGTTGTCAGGAAAGAAGAATTTCCGAAGACTGCGGCAAAGAAGATTAAAAGATTTTAGTATTTTTATTCTTTACAAAAGCTAGAAAATAAAAAAGCGGAGAGAACCTGAAAACAGAAGACTTTCAGATTCTTTCTGCTTTTTTTGTTGCCATGCATCTGGAGAAAAGTCATGTGTAAAAAAGTTTAAAAAGTTGTTGACATTTGTCGCGGGTAGTGGTAATCTATATTTC